>NZ_CP059566.1:1432209-2148314 GCF_014054945.1 Neisseria sicca
TGCATTATCATTTATTTTGACATACGAACATAATTTAAAATTTCTTACACTTTAATTTTCATCTTACAAAACAAACAGATAAATCGCCGAACTATATCAATCTTGATTACCATATAACAATCCGTTGCAAAATGACAAAAGGGTCGTCTGAAAATACGTTTTTCAGACGACCCTTTTGGGTACCACTCAAATCCATTGGCTGCAAAACCGTATCAAAATTGCACCCGTTGCGCATTGGAAATTTCACGTTCATTCTCAATACTGAAATTTGCCCTTACATACTGCCCGAAAAGTTTCGCGGTCATACTTTGCGGGAAACGCCTCAACGTAGCGTTATAGGTGCGGACAGCCTGAATATAGTTATTCCTTGCTTGATTAATCCGGTTTTCCGCCTCTTCAAGACGCGTAGTCAGACGCTGATAATCCAAGCTTTCCGCCAAAAGCGGATAATGGTCTGAAATCAGCGTCATTTGCGTCAAAATTCCGCTCAATTCTCCCTGAACCTCCTGAAAACGCTTCAATTTCGCCGGATTGGCAGCCTCTTCCAAATTCAGATTCATACGGACCGCCCGACTTTGAACGTCAGACAACTTGAACAAAATATCCTCTTCAGGGCCGGCATACGTCTTAACGACATTCGATAAATCGGACACCAATGCCGAACGCTGACCGTATTGCTTCATCACTTCCACCCAAGCATGTTTGATATCCTGTGCTTGAGCATGCATCACATAATAGCTGCGCCCGACAATACCTATTACCAATACTGCCAATACTATCGGCCACCATTTTTTCCACATCAACCACATACTCCGTGAATATACGCAACATTCCATACCGTATTCATTTTTTCAGACGACCCCAATCTGTATAAGAGGTCGTCTGAAAACCATCGAGCAGTATATCTCTAAGCTGCCCCTACCCGGATAAAAATCAAACAAACAAAATTATTTTCAGATAATCGGTATCGCTGCGAAGTTTGCACTATAATATATCAGGCATTGACAGATTCCCTACCGCATCGGATTTTTATTATTCCTCTTGCAAAAATCAGCATGATTTCAGGGTTAAATCCGCTTTCCATCTTTTTCGAAAACAGGCGGGGTCGTCTGAAAATAGAAAATGGGAAGCATCTTCTGCCTTCATTTCTACGCAAGGATGATGCAGTAAAGGCATCCCAGCCTGAATTTGCAAAAGGGTTATTTCACAAAATGGTCTTATTGGCGGGTCAAACATCTGCCCAACCGTCTTCCAATCTGTTTTGTCTTGAATGTTCTGTTTCAGCGTTCCCGAATAATGAATTCGGACGCTTGCCCAAATCGTTCCAATTGCCGTCCTTTTAATCCGGCAATACTTTTTTAAAACTTTCAAACGAGGAGAAACCATATGCGAACCCTGTTAACCGGTTCAAAAGGACAATTGGCGCGTTGCTTTCGCGACCGCCTGCCTGAAAATTGGGAATTGATTGCCACAGATTCGACATCCTTGGATATTACAGATACCGAAGCCGTTCGCAATATGGTTCAAAACTTCCAACCCGACGCCATAGTCAATGCAGCGGCCTTTACCGCAGTCGATAAAGCAGAGGCCCATGTCGGCACCGCATTTGCCGTCAATGCCACCGCCGTCCACAACCTCGCCTCTGCCGCCCGCGCCTGCCAAGCCCGCTTTATCCATATCTCTACGGACTATGTGTTCGACGGCACAAACAAGACCCCATACAAAGAGCAAGACTATACCAACCCGCAAAGCGTGTATGGGCGCACTAAAGTCTCAGGCGAACTGCTCGCTTTGGCAGCCAATCCGGACAGCGTCATCATCCGTACCTCATGGTTATTCAGCGAATACGGCAACAACTTTGTCAAAACCATGATCAGACTGGCAGGAGAACGGGACAACCTCTCCATCGTTCATGACCAAACAGGCAGCCCTACTTATGCCGGTGACCTTGCCCAAGCCATCATTACTTTGCTGCAGCAACCCGTTGCCCCACGGGGTATTTATCACTACGGCGGCAATAAATCGGTAACATGGTATGAATTTGCCCAAGCCATTTTCCAAGCAGCGCAACAGCAAGACCCTGATTTTAAAATTCCACAACTGAACGCCATCACGACCGACCAATACCCCCTACCCGCTCCGCGTCCTGCTTACAGCATTATGGACTGCCAAAAAATTGAAAAAGAATGCGGCATCAAGGCATCTGATTGGCAAAAAGCGTTAAATGAAATCATCGGCAAGCTGGATAACTGATCAGCACCCTCTGCCATATAAAACAAAAGACCGCAAAAACGAAGCGGTCTTTTGTTTTACTCAGGATATACTGGCAGCAGAACAGAAATGTCGTATCACCATTACCAACTCTTTCTCGTAAGGTCGTCTGAAATTTCAGACGACCTATTTAGTCAATAACGCCCAATTCCTGTAATCCCCGCAACACCCCATCCTCGTCCACGCTCGGGCATACAAACTTTGCCACAGCCTTTGCCTCAGCCTCGCCATTCCCCATTGCCACTCCAAATCCGACAGTAGACAACATTTCCAAGTCGTTGAAGCTGTCGCCAAATGCCATAACATCCTTCATTTCAATCCCCAGCTTGCCTACGGCATGAGCAATTCCCCTTACCTTAGAACCTTCAGAACGAAGCATATCCATGGCACATTCATGCCACCGAACCAATTTAAATCCGTTTTGTTGAATTTCATCTTCAATGGCGCGTTCTTGATTGGAATTTGCAAAGATCAGCATTTGATACACTTTTGCCCGATGAAAATATTCTTTATCCACCAAAAAATCGGGAAAAATATGCGCCAATGCATCTTTAACAAGCGATGAAGGGCTGGAAACCGCAATTTCATTGTTATTCACAAAGGCGTAATCAATATTTTTATTGTCCAACAACGCGCATATTTCCATCATATTCGCAGAATCCATCGGATATTCCTGCAATACTTCCCCGTGAAACGACGTATATTGCCCATTAATGGTCACCAGCATATCGATTCCGCTTTCACGGATCAGCTCCTGCACTTTTTTCGGAATAGCCGCAGGAGGACGACCCGTTGCAATCGCGGTCAATATCCCTTTCTCTTTCAACGCCGCCATTGCTTTATAAACGGAAGGCATCAGGGTATCGGTATATTTCCGATAGAGGGTGTCATCAATATCAAAGAAGATAATTTTCGGATTTTTCATAAGCAGGCAAACAAAAGTTTAATCATTTCAAAGTTCGGCTATTGTACCGTCAACCTAATCAAAAGAATATCTGCCTGATATATAGTGGATTAACTTTAAACCAGCACGGCGTTGCCTCGCCTTACCGTACTATCTGTACTGTCTGCGGCTTCGTCGCCTTGTCCTGATTTAAATTTAATCCACTATATCTAAATATTTATGACCACAAACAACCAGCGTTTTATCTTTTTCGAAGATACAAAAAAGACAAGCCCCTGAAAAATCAGGGGCTTGTCAAAATCTGGCACGCCCACGGGGAATCGAACCCCGGTTACCGCCGTGAAAGGGCGATGTCCTAACCGCTAGACGATGGGCGCAGAAATTTTCTATTGGCGCACCCGGAGCGATTCGAACGCCCGACCCTCTGGTTCGTAGCCAGATACTCTATCCAACTGAGCTACGGGTGCACTGAAAGAAAGATTTGGATTATATTTTCCCATATATGACTTGTCAAGGGCTTTCTTGGATAAACGATGTGCAAAGTGTAGAATACTGCCCTGTTGTGTGAATTTTCAGGAATTTAGGATGTTTCATCTTTCTCGCTGGTTGAGATTATCGGAAGCTTTTACCCGATTGAACCGCCCTGTTGTGGTCGTTGATTTAGAATCTACCGGCGGCAATCTGTATCAAGACAGGGTGACGGAAATTGCTTTTCTGCGCTTTGAAAACGGCCGGGTAGAACATTACGAACAATTGATCAACCCGGGAAAGCCGATTCCTGAATTTGTCGTCCAACTGACCGGCATTACCAATGAAATGGTGGCGCAGGCTCCCGCTTTCGACCAAATTGCTCCCGACATACTGCCTTTACTGCGCGGCTCTTTGATTGTGGCGCACAACAGCCGTTTCGATTACACCTTCCTGCGTCATGAATTTTATCGGGCAGGCATCGATTTTGCCGCTCCGGCATTGTGTACCGTCCAACTGTCCCGCCGTCTGTACCCTCAATTTTATAAACACAATCTTGACAGTATTATCAGCAGGATGGGAATCCAAACGGACGATCGTCACCGTGCATTGGCCGATGTTTTGGCACTCGCCGATTATTTGGAACACAGCCTGAAAGAGAAAACCTCCGATGAATGGGACAATCATTGCCGTACGTTGATGAATCCGAAAATACTGCCGACGCAGCTATCCGATTCTTTGACGGCAAAACTCTATTCATTACCCGATACGGTAGGCGTACTTGTCTGGTTTGACCATTCAGGAAAAGTGCTGTCCGTCGAAGCCTATGAAAAAACGTATAGCGAAATCGCCGCCCTACTCCACAGCAAAGAAGGCTTGCACTATGTTCAAAATGCCGCAGATGTGAAATTCATCCCCGCAGTAGGGAGCCTGCATGCCTTGTGGTTGAAAGCGCAGGTTATGCAGGAATATCAAGAGGAGTTATCTGCACCATTTCCCCTCAAGCAATTGAATCCCAAAACATTTATGACTGTTAAGTTCATCCCCGACGAACATGGCGTACTGAAGGCACGAATTGTGCCGTTAGACAACGGCAGCAGCACCACCCGCCCTTACGGTTTGTTTATCCACAAAAAAGCGGCAAAACGCGCATTGAACATCTGGGCGCAAGAACACCATTTCTGTCCCGATGCCTTAAACATTTTGCCGGTCAGTCACGCAAAGGGAGCGTTATGCCCCGTGCAGGCTGTCGGCAAGTGCAATGGGACATGCCATAAAGGTGACGGAATCGAAGAACAAAATACCCGAATTCATGCCATGGCATCCAAGCTGCCTGTCGCCGACTGGGGGAAAGTGCATGAAGTGGAAATCACGGAAACAGACGAATTATCAGGCCGCAGCGTCATCATGCGTTGCGCCGGAGGAGCCTTGGAGCTGCCGAACGGACACTGGTATTTCGACAACCTGCTGCCCTCTATATTGAAGATCAAATTCAAACAAGACAGACAAAATATCCGCGTTATCGCTTGAGTATAGTGGATTAACTTTAAACCAGTACGGCGTTGCCTCGCCTTAGCTCAAAGAGAACGATTCTCTAAGGTGCTGAAGCACCGAGTGAATCGGTTCCGTACTATCTGTACTGTCTGCGGCTTCGTCGCCTTGTCCTGATTTAAATTTAATCCACTATATATTGACGTAAGCGGACGAACAAAAAAGAGGTCGTCTGAAAACCAAGTCGGCGTTTTCAGACGACCTTTTATCATTACTGAGCATTATCCAAATCTACGGCTTGAGACCTTTGCAAAAAAGCCCTCCTCCCGACAACCGAAACCCTAAACACAGGTTTTCGGCTGTTTTCGGCTGTTTCCCCCCCCAATCACTCCTGATTTTACCCAAATATCCCCTTAATTCTCCCCGAATACCCGATAATCAGGTATACGAGCCGCCTTTTAGGCAGCAACAGGCACACTTAGCCTGTTAGCTGCTTTCAACAGGTTCAAACATATCGCCTTCAGATGGCTTTGCGCACTCACTTTACACAGACCAAAATAGGCTGCCCGGGCATAGCGGAATTTACGGTGCAGCATACCGAAGCTTTGTTCGACCACATAACGGGTCTTCGACAAATATCGGTTGCGTTTGGTTTGCGCCTCCGTCAGCGGACGGTTGCGGTGGGCTTTGCGCATAATGCCGTCTAACAACTGATGCTCTTTCAGATGTTGCCGGTTTTCCTTGCTGTCGTAGCCTTTGTCGGCATAGACGGTCGTACCTTCGGCAATGCCTTCCAACAAAGACGACAGATGGTTGCACTCATGGACATTGGCGGGGGTAATCTGCAGTTTCCCGATATAGCCTTCCTCATCGGTACGGGTATGTTGTTTGTAACCGAGTCTGTATAAACCGTTTTTCTTTGTCCAACGGGCATCTTTATCTTTGCTCGGTGTGGTTTGGCCGCTGACTTGCCCTTCTTCATCGACTTCTATGGCCTGACGCTGTTTGCTGCCGGCGGTCTGAATAATGGTGGCATCAATGACGGCGGCGGATGCCTTCTCTACTTTTAGGTTTTTTTCGGCCAGTTGTCGGTTAATCAGTTCCAGCAATTCGGACAAGGTGTCGTCTTGCGCCAGCCAGTTGCGGTAGCGGCATAAGGTGCTGTAATCGGGGATGCTCAGTTCGTCAAAACGGCAAAACAGGTTGAAATCGATGCGGGTGATGAGGCTGTGTTCGAGTTCGGGATCGGAGAGGCTGTGCCATTGTCCGAGCAGGACGGCTTTGAACATGGACAACAGGGGATAGGCGGGACGGCCGCGGTGGTCTCTAAGGTAACGGGTTCTTTGACGATTCAGGTATTGTTCGATCGGTTGCCAATCAATCACCTGATCCAACTTCAATAGTGGGAAGCGGTCGATGTGTTTGGCAATCATGGCTTGGGCGGTTTGCTGGAAGAAGGTGCTCATGAGAAATCCCCTAAATGTCTTGGTGGGAATTTAGGGGATTTTGGGGAATTTTGCAAAGGTCTCGGCTTATCACAGCTGTTTCAAATACAAAACCTCAATCCGTCATAAGATTTAAAGCGGAACAGACAAATCAAATTGCTTCAGCAAACCGATGGTTTCATAAACGGGCAGCCCCATCACACCGGTAAAGCTGCCTTGCAAATACTCGACAAACACGCCGCCCAAGCCTTGGATTCCGTATGCACCGGCTTTATCCATCGGTTCGCCGCTTTGAATGTAGGCAAGGATTTCGTCAGGGGATAAGGTTTTGAAACGCACATCGCTGGTTTGCAAGACGCTGCGCGTTTCGCCTTGCCAATACACGCATACGGCAGTCAGCACTTGATGGGTTTGTCCTGACAACTGTCCAAGCATTGCGGCGGCATGCTCTTGGGTTTCGGGTTTGCCGAGGATATGGTTTTGATAGGCAACGGTGGTATCGGCGGTCAGAATGGGAAATTCGGGCGGCGTATCATGTTGTGCAAACCATTGGGCGACGGCAGCAGCGTTCTTTTCGTTCGCCATACGCTGAACATAATCGGCGGCATTTTCGTCAGGAAATGGCGTTTCATCAATATCGGTGGAAATGCGCCGAATTTGGTAGCCTAAGTTTTCAAGGATTTCGCGGCGGCGCGGGCTGCCGGAGGCAAGATAAAGTGTCTGCATAAGTTTTCAGATATTTGAGATACGGATTTTGGGGATTTAATCGATAAGGCGGATAGGCATACGGAAAGGTCGTCTGAAAACTTTCAGACGACCTTTCCAATCGTTAATCGTGTTGATCCAATTGATAAATTTGGGCAACGGCATCGACCAGATTGCTGTTTTCCGAGCCTGCCTTATTGAGGGTTTGAGTGGGAGAGTGGAGGAGTTTGTTGGTCAATTGGATGGAGAGCCGCTCCAATACCTCTTCCGCCGATGCGCCTTTGGCAAGCTGTTTCATCGCATTTTCCAAAACCTGCCTGCGGGCGCGTTCGCCTTCGTCACGCAGGGCGCGGATAAGGGGGACGCTTTGGCGGCTTTGTTGTTGGCGGACAAACTCACCGACCTTTTTCTCCACCATAGCTTCGGCTTCGGCAGCTGCTTTTTGGCGGGCCTCCTTGCCGTTTTGAACGATGCCCATCATGTCGTCAACAGTGTAAAGATAAGCGTCGCCCAGTTCCCCCACTTCGGCTTCGATATCGCGCGGAACGGCAAGGTCGAGCAGAAACATGGGCATATTGAGACGCAGGCGCAATGCGCGTTCCACCATGCCTTTGCCGACCAACGGGAGCTGGCTGGCGGTAGAGGAAACGACGACATCGTATTCGTGCAGGATGTCGGGCAACTCTGTCAGCAGGCAAGGCTCGGCATTTAGTCCGAGTTTGTCGCACAACTCTTGGGCGCGCGGCAGGGTACGGTTGGCAACGGTAATGAGTTTGGGACTTTTGGCGGCGAAATAGGTGGCGACCAATTCAATCATTTCGCCCGCACCGATAAATAGAACGTTCAGATCGCCGATATCGGGAAAAATCTGTTCGGCAAGTTTGACGGATGCGGAAGCCATCGAAACGGAATTCTCGCCGACGGCAGTGTCGGTACGCACTTCTTTGGCAACGGCAAACGTTTTTTGAAACAATGCGTTGAGGTTGGTATTGATGCTTTCTTGTTCTTGGGCGACACGCACGGCATCTTTAATCTGTCCCAAAATCTGCGGCTCGCCCAATACCATAGAATCCAATCCACAGGCGACGCGGAAAGCGTGGCGGATGGTTTCGTTGTTGTCCAAGGTATAAAGATAGGGGCGGATTTCTTCGGCGGGCAGGTTGTGGTATTGCGCCAGCCATTCGATGATTTGCTCGGTTTCGCCGACGCAGTAAAGCTCGGTGCGGTTACAGGTCGATAGAATTACTGCCTCCTTCGCTGCTTTGCTTCGAGCAAGGTTGCGGACGGCTTCGGGCAGGCTTGCTGCGGTGAATGCCAGCTTCTCGCGTATACTCAAAGGCGCAGTTTGGTGGTTGAGTCCGACGGCGGTAAGTTGCATGGGATAAGGGGGAGAGATGGTATGTGTCGGCGGGTATTATAGCTTAACTTGACTTTGAAATGAATGTGTTGGCTTCCAAACAAACAGTGCGATTGGCAAAATTTAGATTACCCGGGGTCGTCTGAAAACATCAGATTCATATAACGAAATCATCTTTAAATCGAACAAACCATTCTTTCCCATTTTCAGACGACCTGATTAAAGTAGCTCCAAACTGAGAATAAGGAGCACCCTATGACTACCACCGCCGACCCGCGCGCCAAACTGCCCGACACCCCGCTTTCCGGCAACGAAGCCCTGAAAGACCGCAGCGACTATCTGCACGGTACCATCAAAGACGATTTGACCGACGACTTTACCGGCGGCTTTACCGCCGACAATTTCCAGCTCATCCGTTTCCACGGCATGTACGAGCAGGACAACCGCGACATCCGCGCCGAGCGTACCGATCAAAAACTCGAACCCTTAAAAAACATGATGTTGCGCTGTCGCTTGCCCGGCGGCATCATCACGCCGGCGCAGTGGTTGGGCATAGACGAATTTGCCGGCGACCACACCATTTACGGCTCCATCCGCCTGACCAACCGCCAAACCTTCCAATACCACGGCATTTTAAAAACCGATTTGAAACTGGCGCACCAGTCCCTGCACAAACTCGGCCTCGATTCCATCGCCACCGCCAGCGACGTCAACCGCAACGTACTCTGCACCAGCAATCCCGTTCAAAGCCCGCTGCACCAAGAAGCCTACGAATGGGCGAAACGCATCAGTATGCACCTCCTGCCGCGCACTATGGCATACGCCGATGTCTGGCTGGACGGCGAAAAAGTGTTCACCACCGAACCGACCGAACCGCGCAACAAAGAAATCGCCGACGATGTCGAGCCGATTTTGGGCAAAACCTATCTGCCGCGCAAATTCAAAACCGCCGTCGTCATCCCGCCTGACAACGATGTGGACATCCATTCCAACGACTTAGGCTTTGTCGCCATTGAAGAAAACGGCAGACTTGTCGGCTTCAACGTCCTTGTTGGCGGCGGGCTTTCCAGCGAACACGGCAACACCAAAACCTATCCCAACACTTCTTACGAATTCGGTTTCGTCCCCCTCGAATATACCCTCAACGCCGCCGAAGCCGTCGTCAGCACCCAGCGCGACTGGGGCAACCGCAGCGACCGCAAAGCCGCGCGCACCCGCTATACCCTCCAGCGCGTCGGCGTCGAAGTGTTCAAAGAAGAAGTCGAAAAGCGCATGGGCATCAAGTTCCAACCCATCCGCCCCTACTCCTTCACCCATCGCGGCGACCACATCGGCTGGGTTAAAGGCCTCGAAGGCAACTGGCACCTGACCCTGTTCATCGAAAACGGCCGCCTGCTCGACTACCCCGGCAGACCGTTGAAAACCGGCGTGCGCGAAATCGCCAAAATCCACCCCGGCGACTTCCGTCTGACCGCCAACCAAAACCTCGTCGTCGCCAACGTTCCGCCCGAGCTGAAAGACACCATAGACAAAATCGCCAAAGAACATGGTCTAATCAGCAAATCCATCACCATCCAGCGCGAAAACTCCATGGCGTGCGTCGCCCTGCCGACCTGTCCGCTGGCGATGGCGGAGGCCGAACGCTTCCTACCGTCGTTCTCCGACAAAATCGACGAAATGTTCGCCAAATACGGCTTGGAAGACGAATACATCGTCCTGCGCGTTACCGGTTGCCCCAACGGCTGCGGCCGCGCCATGCTCGCCGAAATCGGCTTGGTCGGCAAAGCCGTCGGCCGCTACAACCTCTACGCAGGCGGCAACCGCGAAGGCACCCGCATCCCGCGCCTCTTTAAAGAAAACATTACCGAACCCGAAATCCTCGAAATCGTCGACGGCTGGGTCGGCAACTGGGCGCAAAACCGCCTCGACGACGAAGGCTTCGGCGATTTTGCCGTCCGTACCGGCATCGTCAAACCCGTCCTCGATCCACCGCGCGATTTTTGGGCTTGAAAACCTGTTGGCAGATTAAGAAACAAAGTTGGAAATCAAAAGGTCGTCTGAAAACCCGCAATGCTTGTTTTCAGACGACCTTTTGATTGTTTAAACCGACTTATTAAATTATTTCGCAGCCTTAAACGCGTCGGTAACCTGTTTGGACGCGTTCAGCAATTCTTGCGCGCCGCCCGCCGCCAAATAGGTTTCGGGAACGAGGTAAACCACCTGTCCTTTTTTCCATGCGGTCGTTTCGGCGACCAGCGGATTGTTCAACACATCTTTCGCCGCCTGTCCTTCTTCGCCGATGGCTGCGCCCCTGTCAAGGACAAACAGCCAGTCGGGATTTTTCTCTTTCAAGTATTCGAAGCTGACGGGCTGACCGTGGCTGCCTTCTTTGATGGCTTCATCAACGGCCGGAACGCCGATGTCTTTGTGCAGCCAGCCGCCCAGTCGTGAAGACGGACCGAAGGCGGACAGTTTCCCGCCGTTGACCAAAATCACCAAACCTTTGCCTTTACCTTGCGCGGCAGCTTTTGCGGCTTCAAAAGATGCGTCGATTTCCGCCTTCAGCTTGTCGGCTTCCGCCTGTTTGCCGAAGATTTGCGCCAGCGCGTCGATGCGCTCTTTGGCACTGTCTTTGAGGTTGGCGGTATCGGCGGTCATTTCGATGGTTGGCGCAATGGCGTTCAACTTGTCAAACGCTTTGGCTGCGCGGCTGCCGATAATGATGAGCTGCGGCTTGTAGGCGTTGAGCGCTTCGTAATCCGGCTCGAACAGCGTACCGGCAGGTTTTGTCGTTTTGAAATATTCGTCCAAATAAGGCAGCAGGTTTTTGTCGATGGACAGACCGGTTTTCACGCCCAATTTGTTTAAAGTGTCGAGCATACCCAAATCGTAAACGGCGATACGTTCGGGATTTTGCGGCACTTTCGCGTCACCACGCGTCGTTTTGACGGTCAAGCCCGCGCCTTCGGTTTGGGCGGCGGAAGCGGTTTGGGCGTTTTGGTTTGAAGCGGAATCTTTCGGCGAACACGCACCCAAAGCAAGGGCGCAGCATACGGCTAAAGCAGTCAGACGTAACATGGATTCTCCAAGCAGATATAAAACGAAAATATGGAAAAGGCCGTTTGAACAAGAAAATTTAAAGGCTTCCAATCAGAAAGCCGAACGTTCAGACGACCTTTACGGTTTGATGTTACCAAATTAACCAATAACAATTATCGTTTATTTTATTAGATATAAAAGAGGCTGTCCATCGGTCTTTAAATGCGGTTGTCGGTCATCTCTCCGCCATCATTCATCAAACCACCAATCCCAACCTTTTCCCCAATGCCAAAATCGCCCTTTTGTTCGACAGGGAGAACACTTTTTCCGCCGCTTCTTCAATACCGAACCATCCGTAAGCGACGTGTTCGTCGGACTGCAAAACAATCGCCGTATCGCGCGGGATTTCGGCGGAAAAGATGTGTTCGCGGTTTTCAAACACGCCTTTCGGATAGCGGTGCCGCCAGTGGTGGTAGATTTCATAAACCGTGCTGTCGTGCCAGTTGCAGAGCTGTCCGTCTGCAAGGCGGATGCCGGTTTCCTCCCAAACTTCGCGTTTGGCGGTTTCCTCTATGGTTTCGTCCGGCTCGATGCTGCCGGTTACCGACTGCCAAAAACCTGGCGGCGAAGTGCGTTCGATTAAAAGGATATTGCCGTCAGCATCATGCAGGACAACCAGCGCGGACACGGGATACTTCAAGGGCTTTGCCATCAATCGTCTCTGCCGGAATCCATCGCGGGATCGGATTTGGTATCGCTGCGCGCCTGCATTCCCGCCTTAATCATGGCGATGCTGCTCGGTGCCTGGCTTTCGTTCAGGATGCGGACTTCGCGCTGCGGATAAGGGAACTCGATACCGTGTTCGTTAAACTGCCGCCAAATATCCAGAAAAATCGCCGATTGTAGCGCGGCAAAACCGTTTTCCGGGTCTTTCACCCAATACGTCGCGCGCAAATCGATACCGTTGTCGCCAAAGTTGGTGACTACCGCCAAAGGCGCGGGATTATTGGAAACACGCGGCTGCGCGGCGGCTGCACTTTTAATGATGTCGAGCGCCTTAATCAAATCGGAATGATAGGCAACCTGTATATTGAACGCCTGCTGCAATTCGCGGCTGGTATAGGATTCGTTGACCACCATCGAGGTAACGAACGTCTCGTTCGGAATCAGCGCCTCCGTACCGTTGGCATTGCGCAGCACGACGAAACGCGAGGTGATTTTGGTGACATAGCCGGTAAAGTTGTTGACCGTCAGACGGTCGTTCATGCGGATGGAGCGGTCGCCCAAAATGATGAAGCCCGAAATATAGTTGCTCGCCACTTTTTGCAGGCCGAAACCGATACCGACACCCAACGCACCGCCGAACACCGACAATACCGTCAAATCAATCCCCACCAGAGGCAGCGCAATCAAGACCGCCAACACCATCATCACCGTTTTGACGACTTTGGACAAAATCATGCTCAGATTGGTATCCAAGCTACTCTTCTCCAAATGTCCGCCGATAACTCGAGCCAGCCATGACGCGCCTATCATCAGGAGGCCGACCCACAAAATCCCGTTCAGAATCGTCAGCAGGCTGAGCCTGCCCGAACCAACCGAGAAACTGATGCCGTCCAGTACCTCCAAAATCTTATCGTCCAAACCCGACAGCCAAAGCACGAACCCTATCCACAAAACCATAGACACCGCCCGCTCCAGCCAGTCGGTCAGTTTGTTTTGCGGCAAAGCGGCATGAACCACCGCCACGCTGACCCGAATCAGAATCATCCAGCGCGCCGCCAAAATCAGCAGATGCAGCCATACCGCGCGAAATTCCGTCAGATTACAGACAAACAAAGCCGCCGCGCTGAAAATCATCATCAGTACCGGCCACAAAATCCTTCTGCCGATATGCCGCAAAAGCGCGAAGCTGCCGTGTTCTGAGAAGAAATAACGGTCGTTGAGGCGGTTTGACAGCCAAAACGCCGCCACCATCAGCATCAAGACACCGACCAGCTCTATCCAGCCCGAAACCTGTCCGAAGTTGCGCTCCACCAAGCTCGATGTAAACGCCTGACGCGCAAACAAATCATGCAAAATACTGTCCATCCGCCCTGTTTTTTATTAAAAATCAAAGCTGAGATTATATAGCAGCCATTAAATTCCGCCACATCCGTTTACCCCCGGGGTCGTCTGAAAAACATCGCAGCTTCCAATCAAGTATGAGCCATTCCGCAGCCCTACCCTCCTTAACGCCAAACAAATTCAAAGCCGCTTCAAGCAGATAGCCGAAACCGTCCGGCTTTACCCTTGCCAAAGCCGGACAAGAAAACTATAATCCCAAACTTCTCGAGTCGGAGTGTGGCGCAGTCTGGTAGCGCACTTGCATGGGGTGCAAGGGGTCGAAGGTTCGAATCCTTTCACTCCGACCAAAGATTCAACAGCCCGGTCATTTTTGACCGGGCTGTTTTTTTGTCTTTACCTATCTCAAATTTTATATTTCAAGCGTTTCAATCAATCAAAAGGTCGTCTGAAAACCCCGAATCCGAGTTTTCAGACGACCTTTTTATTATCCGCAAAGCTTACAGATAGAATTTTTCAACCACTTTCAAATTATCATCCAATTTGTACACCAGCGGCTGACCGGTCGGAATTTCCAAGCCCATGATGTCTTCGTCAGAAATGCCTTCGATGTGTTTGGCCAATGCGCGCAGGGAGTTGCCGTGGGCGGCGACCAAGACGCGTTTGCCGCTCAGAAGCGCGGGGGCGATTTGGTCTTCCCAGAACGGCAATACGCGCTCCAAAGTAACTTTCAGGTTTTCGCCGTCGGGGATAACATCGGCGGGCAGGTTGGCATAGCGGCGGTCGTTGTGCGCGGAGAACGGGTCTTTCGGATCGAGCAGCGGCGGCAGGGTGTCGTAGCTGCGGCGCCAGATGTGGACTTGCTCGTCGCCGTATTTTTCGGCGGTTTGTTTTTTGTCCAAACCTTGCAGTTGGCCGTAGTGGCGTTCGTTCAGCCTCCAGCTTTTGATTTGCGGCACGAACAGTTGGTTGGATTCTTCCAAAACGATGTTGCAGGTTTTAATCGCGCGGGTCAGGACGGAAGTGAAGGCGATGTCGAACTCGTAGCCTTTTTCCTTCAGTTTTTTACCGGCGGCGGCAGCTTCGGCAAGCCCCTGCTCGCTCAGTTTCACATCGCGCCAGCCTGTAAACAGGTTTTTCGCGTTCCATTCGCTTTGTCCGTGACGGATAAATACCAATTCCATGTCGTATGCTCCAATTTGAGGTCGGTAGAAGGGGCTATTTATAACATATTTCGGCTGCTTCTGCAGTCGGGGCAGGGCGATGCTTGTTCTTTATCAAGACTTGCGGCGTATTGTTTTATAGTGGATTAACTTTAAACCAGTACGGCGTTGCCTCGCCTTAGCTCAAAGAGAACGATTCTCTAAGGTGCTGAAGCACCAAGTGAATCGGTTCCGTCCTATCTGTACTGTCTGCGGCTTCGTCGCCTTGTCCTGATTTAAAGTTAATCCACTATACCGTCCATTCCCCCTACCCTTGCAGTCGTAATGCCTCCAAACAAATTAAAGGTCGTCTGAAAACCCTGTTTCAAGTTTTCAGACGACCTTTTTCAACCTACCATCAAGTCATTAGGATTCGACGGGGATGATGCCGATTTTTGCCTGCCATTTGCGCGGGGCGGTGGCGTGGATGGATTCGCCTTTGCTGTCCACGGCGACGGTTACGGGCATGTCTTTGACTTCAAACTCGTAAACCGCTTCCATGCCCAATTCGGGGAACGCCAAGACTTTGGAGGATTTGATGGCTTTTGCCACGAGGTATGCCGCACCGCCGACTGCCATGAGGTACACGGCTTTGTTGTCGGCGATGGCTTCGCAGGTGGCTGCGCCGCGCTCGGATTTGCCGATCATGCCCAAGAGGCCGGTTTGTTCGAGCATTTGGCGGGTGAATTTGTCCATACGGGTGGCAGTGGTCGGACCTGCGGGACCGACGACTTCGTCGCCGACAGGATCGACGGGGCCGACGTAGTAAATCAGGCGGTTGGTGAAATCGACGGGCAACTCTTCGCCTTTGTCGAGCATATCGACGAGGCGTTTGTGCGCGGCATCGCGGCCGGTGAGGATTTTGCCGTTCAGCAGCAATACGTCGCCGGTTTTCCAGCTGGCAACTTCTTCTTTGGTCAGTTTATCGACATCGATGCGTTTGCCGTTGTCGGGGCTGTAAGTCAAATCGGGCCAGTCTTCAACGCGCGGCGGGGTCAGTTCGACCGGGCCTGAGCCGTCCAATTCGAATTCAACGTGGCGGGTGGCGGCGCAGTTCGGAATCATGGCAATCGGTTTGGAAGCGGCATGGGTCGGGTAATCGAGGATTTTGACGTCCAACACGGTGGTCAGTCCGCCCAAACCTTGTGCGCCGATGCCCAACGCGTTGACTTTTTCAAAGAGCTCGAGGCGCAGGGATTCGGTGGCGGACAATTCCGCACCGGACGCGGCTTTTTCCTGCAACTCTTGAATGTCGATGTGGCTCATCAGGGATTCTTTCGCCATCAACACGGCTTTTTCGGGCGTACCGCCGATACCGATGCCCAAAATGCCGGGAGGACACCAGCCCGCGCCCATGGTCGGGATGGTTTTCAATACCCAATCGACGATGTTGTCGGAAGGATTGAGCATGGCGAGTTTGGATTTGTTTTCAGAGCCGCCGCCTTTTGCCGCGCAGGTTACTTCGACTTTGTCGCCCGGTACGATGCTCATGTGGATGACGGCGGGGGTGTTGTCTTTGGTGTTTTGGCGTTTGCCGGCCGGGTCGGCGAGGACGGACGCGCGTAGGGTGTTGCCTTCCCAAGTGTAGGCGCGGCGCACGCCTTCGTTAACCATCTCTTCCACGCTCATGTCCGCATCCCATTGGACGTTCATGCCGACTTTGAGGAAGACGGTTGCGATACCGGTGTCTTGACAGATGGGGCGGTTGTTTTCCGCACACATACGGCTGTTGACCAAAATCTGCGTCATCGCGTCTTTGGCGGCGGGATTTTCTTCCTTCTGCCACGCCTTATAGAGCGCGTCGATGTAGTCTTTCGGATGGTAATAGCTGATGAATTGGAAGGCATCGCAGATACTTTGGATAAAGTCTTCTTGCTTGATGACGGTCATGATTGTGTTCCTTTTCATATGGTAGGGAAGGTTTGTTAGCTTTTTTATAGAGGCCGTTTTTCAGACGACCTTAATCAGTGTAATAGTGCTGTCAATCGATATGAGGCGACAATATGATTTTTATAATTTATTGATTTTCATAAAACTTAATAACCTATCATTTCACTCGGATGATGATAACGGATATTGTCGGCAATATTTACCAGTAGAAATAAAACTACAATTAATCTGTCCACTAAAATTCCCAAGGGTCGTCTGAAAAGGCTGAATTCACCGCTGTAATGAACCCTACTAATAACATGAATTTAAAAAGAAACAATTACTTTTCAGACGACCTGTCTTTCTTTTTTCAACCATACACAAATGTAAAAGCCGTGTCATTCTACCCACGATGATTTTTGACGGAAGTCAAACTTAGCCGTTTTTATGAAATTTTATAACACAATTTGCATTTACTTACATTTCGCAAATTTATCCAATAAATACATAGATATATGCTTTTATATCAAACACTTAATAATGATATTTACTCGTATTTCAAAACGGTTTTTAGCAATTATTCCTTTATCGTAAGTTTATTTTATCTTACAAAATAACAAGATGGCACAAAGGTCGTCTGAAAACCGCTGTTTTTTGTTCACAATCCGCCCCCACCCTGCCTTTACGACTCCGCCATCATCAAAAAAACCAAATTCTGATACACTAATAAAAGACAGTCAGACGTTGATTTATAAGACGTTTCCTGAAAAATATCTGCATTTTAAAAATTTGTAATAAAAATACACACATCCGATTTCCCCTATCCCATTCCACAGGACACTACCATGAGTGAAAACTTGTTAACCCTGACCATAGACGGCCACGAGGTCAAGGCCTCCGCCGACTCGTCAATTATTCAGGCCTATGCCCGTGCCGGCAGCGCGATTACCGCCAACGTCGGCTGTATGGGACAAGGCGTGTGCGGTTCGTGCCGCTGCATGATCCGCAAGGAAGGCGAGCGCGAGGTAACGACTGCGTTGGCGTGTGAAACCAAAGTCGAAGAAGGGATGCAGGTCAGCTTCTTGGACTACTTTATCCCTGAGCACATCCAATATTACGACGTGAGCGAGGTCGGCGACGGCTGGAACTGGCTGGACGACACCGCCAAAGCCTTCCCCGAAGCGCAACACTGCCGTCATTGCGGCGGCTGCAACCGCGCCTGCCCCAAAGGTTTGGAAGTGGAAAACGGCGTAGCGCAAGTAGTATCCGGCGATTTCGGCGCGGCTGCGCTGACCTTCGACCAATGTGTGATGTGTAACCTCTGCACCCTTTCCTGCCCCGAACACATCCGTCCGAACCACTTGGGTCTGTTCGCCCGTCGTATGAAAGCGGCGCGCACGCTGCGTCCGGTGGATTTGATGCGCCGCCTGCGCGAAATCGACAGCGGCAAAATGAAAGTCGAATTTGAAGAGGAGGCAATGTGATGGCGAACGAAATCCAAGGCATAGACTACGAAACCGCCCTTGCCAACCTGCGTGCTTCCTCATTGGAACTGCGCGGCGACCTGCCGGAAAAAAACGAATTGTTGAGCCAGTTTCACCCCGACTATCAGGCAAATGCGCGCGTCAAACTGCCCATCGGCCCGAACACGGGCGATTACTGCCATCCTGATTTGGCGAAACTGCTGATCAGCCATCCCCTGATTGACGACTATGATTTGTCGGGCGCGGAACATTTGAACACCGACGTACTGGTTATCGGCGGCGGCGGTGCGGGCGCAGCAGCGGCATTGTCTGCAACCGAAGCAGGCGCGCGCGTGATTATGGCGAACAAGCTGCGTATCGGCGACAGCAATACCGTGATGGCCGAAGGCGGCATTCAGGCGGCGGTCGGCGCGGAAGACAGCTTGCAGCAACACTTTGACGACACCATCAAAGGCGGCCACAACGCAGGCAAAAAAGAATTGGTGGCACAAATGGTTACTGACGCGCCGTCCGCCATCCGCTGGCTGATCGGCTTGGGCATGACTTTCGACCTTGCCAAAGGTGCGGACAGCAACGGCATGTTGAGCCGCAAACGTGCGGGCGGTACGACTGTGCCGCGCATCCTGAGCTACCGCGACTTTACCGGCCTTGAAATGATGCGAGTACTGCGCGAGGCGGTCGAACTCGACGAAAACATTACCCAGCTCAACCGCCACCCCGCCATCGAATTATTGTCGGACGAACACGGCCGCTGCGTCGGCGCGATTTTGTACGATTTGGAAAAACGCTCCTTGGTATTGGTTCACACCAAAGCCGTGGTCTTGGCAACCGGCGGCAGCGGACGGCTGCATTTGCAGGGTTTCGCCACTTCCAACCACTACGGCGCAACCGCCGACGGTCTGGTGATGGCATACCGCATCGGCGCAAAACTGCGCGACATCGATTCCTTCCAATACCATCCGACCGGCGTCGCCCATCCGCCGCACTTGGCAGGCGCGCTGATTTCCGAAGCCGTGCGTTCCGCAGGCACCAAACTGGTCAACGGTTTGGGCGAGCGTTTCGTTGACGAATTACAGCCGCGCGACGTCGTTGCCGCCGCCATTTTGCGCGAGTGCCGCGAAGGCCGCGGCGTGGTGCGCGACGGACAGGTCGGCGTGTTCCTCGACACCCCGCGCCTGATTGAAAACGATCCTGACGTGTTGAACCGTTTGGTTACGCTCGGCCACGTTGCCCACAAATGCGGCATCGACCCCGCTGTTGAGCCTGTAATGATTCATCCGACCCTGCACTACCAAAACGGCGGCGTCGAAATCAACGGCGACGGCGCGACCTGCGTGGAAGGCCTCTATTGCGCCGGCGAAGTAACCGGCGGCATCCACGGCCGCAACCGCCTGATGGGCAACGCGCTTTTGGACATCATCAGCTTCGGCCGCCGCGCGGGTAAAGCAGCCGCCGGTTGCGGCCTACCGCTGAAAAAAGTGCGCGGCGGTGTCGGACACGTCCACGATCTGCAACGCGAAATGACCCGCGCCGGTCTGACCAGCGACATCAAAGCCCCCGTTTTATATCCCGACTACGGCAAATTCGATTTGCGCGAACACGCCGGTTTGCAGGAGCAACAATCATGAACCAAGCCAATCAAAACTTACTGCACCCGTCCCGCCAAGTCGGCGTGGATTTGGCCGCGTGGCGCAAAGTCGGCGGCGGCGAAGGCCTGCTGGCAGCGCTTGCCGATCCTCAAAGCATCGTTTCCAAGCTGCAAGACGCCAATCTCTGCGGCATGGGCGGCGCAGGTTTCCCGACCTGGCGCAAATGGGAGGCGGCCGTCGCAGCCCAAAGCAAACACGGCGACAAATACGTCGTCTGTAACGCCAACGAAGACGAACCGGGTACGTTTAAAGACCGCGTATTGCTGGCGAAAACGCCGCACCAAGTCATCGAGGGCGTACTGATTGCCGCCGTCGCCTGCCGCGCCAACAAAGCGATTATGTATGTCAACCCGCACCAGACCGAATCCGTCGCCTCCATCGTGCCCGCCATCGAGCAGTGGAAAAAAAGCGATTTGTTCATCCGCATCGAAAACTATCTGGGCAAACCTTTAGACCTGAAATTGGTCGAAACTTCAGGCCGCTACATCGGCGGCGAAGAAACCGCCGTGATTTCATGGTTGGAAGGCGGTTTCCCGTTCCCGCGCCGCAAGCCGCCGTTCCCTGCCGAAAGCGGCGTAGCAGGCGAACCGACCTTAATCAACAACACCGAAACCTTCGCCAACATCCCGCAAATCCTTGCCAAAGGCGCGGAATGGTACAAATCGCTGGGTTTGGGCGATGCCGCAGGCACGAAACTCTATTCGCTTTCCGGCGACGTATTGAATCCGGGCCTGTACGAACTGCCGATGGGCACGACCCTGCAATCGCTGATTTTCGACCACGGCGGCGGTATGCTCGAAGGGCGCACGTTTAAAGCCGTCTTCACCGGCGGCCCGTCAAACACGCTTCTGACCGCGAAAGATTTGGACGTGCCTTTGGACTTCGTGTCCGTGCGCGAACGCAAATCCAGCCTCGGTACGGGCGCGATGATTGTGATTTCCGAAGGCACCAGCGTGGTGCGTAAAGTGTCCGAGTATGTGGAATTTTTTGCGTCCAACTCATGCGGACAATGCCCGCCGTGCAAAGGCGGCACTTTCCAACTCTCGCGCCTGCTCAACCGTGTGGATACCGGCATCGGCACTTCAGACGACCTCCGCGCCCTGCAAAGCCTGTGCCAACTGCTGCCACGAAGCGGCCGCTGCGGTCTGATTGACGGCGCGGTTACCGTGTTGCAAAGCTCGCTGCGTACCTTCCCCGAAGAGTACGGCCTGCCGGCAGAGCAGGATTAATCCGATACGGGATTTCAGACGACCTTTTCTATTATGGGAGGTCGTCTGAAAAATACCTGTAGATTGGGGCATGAACCAACATGATGATTAGGGTTTAAGTATTTGTTGGATTTCACAACCGAAACCGCTAAATCTGAGGTTTTGCCCTCTCCCTAGCCCTCTCCCACGGGGAGAGGGAATGATGGTGCTGAAGCCGACCATTATCAGATTTTCTGCAATCTGCCCCTCTTCCACGGAGAGAGAATGATGGTGCTAAAAATCGACCATTATCAGACTTTCCGCAACCCGTCCCCTCTCCCGTGGGAGAGGGCAAACCGCAATAACCTCAAGAAAACGTCGTCTGAAAAAGATGGCAACACAAACACGCATGACCCAAACCACCAAAAGAAAAACATAAAAAACAACTGCTGCCAAATACGTTTCAGACGACCCCTCCCCACTAAAACGGACACACATCGTCTGACTAAAACTTATCGGTAGATTTGCCATCAGAAAAAACGATACACGCATCCTAGGGTTTGCCCTCTCCCTAACCCTCTCCCACTGGGAGAAGGAATAATGGTGCTGAAACCGACTATTATCGGATTTTCTGCAATCTATCCCCTCTCCCCGTGGGAGAGGGCTAGGGAGAGGGCAAAACGCAATAACCTTAAGAAAACGTCGTCTGAAAAAGATGGCAATAAAAAATACGCATTACCCAAACCACCAAAAGAAAAACATAAAAAACAACTGCTGCCAAATACGTTTCAGACGACCCCTCCCCACTAAAACGGACACACATCGTCTGACTAAAACTTATCGGTAGATTTGCCATCAGAGAAAACGATACGGTGCATCCTAGGGTTTTACCCTCTCCCTAGCCCTCTCCCACGGGGAGAGGGAATGATGGTGCTGAAACCGACCATTATCGGATTTTCTGCAATCTGTTCTCTCTTCCACGGAAAGGGAATAATGGCGCTGAAACCGACCATTATCGGACTTTCTGCAAGCTGTCCCCTCTCCCCGTGGGAGAGGGCTAGGGAGAGGGCAAACCGCAATAACCTTAAGAAAACGTCGTCTGAAAAAGATGGCAACACAAACACGCATTACCCAAACCACCAAAAGAAAAACATAAAAAACAACTGCTGCCAAATACGTTTCAGACGACCTGTTCCCATCAAAATCAGGCACACGTCGTCTGAAATCCGATTTCCCCGATACCTCAAACTAGGAGACTCAACATGGGCTTCAAGCCAATTCCTGCTGCGGTTGCGCTCGCGCTGACGCTGATTATCTGGTTCGTCATACCCGTGCCGCAGGGCGTGTCGCCCGACGCATGGCACCTTTTGGCGTTGTTCGTCGGCATCATCGCCGGCATCATCGGCAAAGCCATGCCCATCGGCGCAATGGCGATTTTGGGCATTACCTTGGTCGCGCTGACCGGCGTGACCAACGAAAAAGCAGCCGACGCAACCAAAGACGCTCTGAGCAGCCTCAACAACTCGTTAATCTGGATGATCGGTATCGCCATCATCATCTCGCGCGGTTTGTTGAAAACCGGCTTGGGGATGCGTATCGGCTACCTTCTGATTTCCCTCTTCGGCAAACGCACGCTGGGCGTAGGTTACAGCCTGGCTTTGGCCGACTTGGTTATCGGCCCGGTTACGCCAAGTAACACCGCGCGCGGCGGCGCCATCGTGCATCCGATTATGCGTTCCATTGCCCTGAGTTTCGATTCCGACCCCGAAAAAGGCACGGAAGGCAAAATCGGTAAATACCTCGCGCTGGTCAACTACCACGCCAACATCATCACCTGCTGTATCTTCATTACCGCAACCGCACCCAACCCGTTGGTTGTCGAATTAGTCGCCAAAGCTACCGATTCGAAAATCCACCTCTCTTGGGGCACATGGTTCGCCGCCATGGTTGTCCCCGGCCTGATCGCCATGTTCCTGATGCCGCTGGTGCTGTATTTCCTGTATCCGCCCGAAATCAAACAAACGCCTAACGCGACCGCCCTTGCCAAAGAAAAACTGAAAGAAATGGGCGCGATGAAGCGTGACGAAAAAATCATGCTCGGCATTTTCGTGATTCTGCTGCTTTTGTGGGCGGGCGTTCCCGAAATGCTGTTCGGCGTGAAAGTCGATGCCACCGCCACCACCTTCCTCGGTCTGAGCCTGTGCCTGCTCACCGGCGTACTGACTTGGGACGACGCGCTGAAAGAAAAAGGCGCGTGGGACACCATCGTCTGGTTTGCCGCCTTGGTCATGATGGCGAACTTCCTCAACAAATTGGGACTGATTGCATGGCTGTCCGAATCCATGCAGGGTGGCATTTCCCATCTCGGGCTGGGCTGGGAAGCCGGTTGCGCCCTGTTGGTACTCGCCTACCTCTACGCCCACTACGTTTTCGCCAGCGGCACGGCACACGTTACCGCCATGTTCGGCGCGTTCTACGGCGCAGGCCTCGCCTTGAATGCACCGCCCATGCTGTTCGCCCTAATTATGGCATCCGCCACCGGCATCATGATGTCGCTGACCCACTACGCCTCAGGTTCGTCCCCCGTCATCTACGGCTCGAACTATGTCAGCATGACCGAATGGTGGAAAGCCGGCTTCATCATGAGCGTGGTCGAAATCCTGATTTTCGGCACCATCGGCATTATCTGGTGGAAAGTGCTGGGCTACTGGTAAACCCTGCCTGAAATCAACAAAAGGTCGTCTGAAAATAGGTTTTCAGACGACCTTTTTGCTTTTTGGAGAGAAGCAGTTGCAAGGTGAGGCTGGATATCAATCCGCTATTGGCTGCCCAACCATTCGTCGCGCGTTTGCTTGGCTTCTTCAAAATAACGGTATAGCGCGTCGCGGTTTTCTTGTTCAAGGATACGTTCCAACTTGGAAAGTTGATCGTGCAGTCCGGCAATCAGCTTGATCAGGCTGTTTTTATTGTCCAGGCAAATGTCCGTCCAAATGGCGGGATGGCTGGAGGCGATGCGGGTAAAGTCTCGGAAACCGCTGGCGGCAAATTTCAAATATTCCTGTCCGTCCGGATGGTCGGCGATTTGGTGGACATAAGCAAAAGCGGTCAAATGCGGCATATGGGAAACGGCGGCGAACACGGCATCGTGTTCTTCCGCACTCATTTCAAACGTCTGTGCGCCGACCGCCTGCCATAGGCTTTTTATCAAAGCGATACCTTCGGGACGCTCTTGTCCGTGTGTGGTGATAATCAGTTTTTTATCTTGATACAACCCGAATTGCGCCGCCAATGCACCGCTGCGGTCGGAGCCTGCAATGGGGTGCGCGGCGATACAGTGTGAAATCCGCTCGGGCAGATATTGGCGGAAAGCGGCGATGGCAGTCCGCTTGGTGCTGCCCACATCAGACACATAAGCCTCCGGCGCAAGCAGCGGCGCAATGGCTTGGCAGATGGTCGGCAGCGTGGAAACCGGCGTGGCAATCAACACCAAATCGGCATGACCGATGCTTTCGGCGTTGATTTCCGTAAACGCTTTATCAATCACCCGACGCTCAAGCGCACGGTCGAGATTGTCGCGGTCAAGATCAATGCCGGTCACGGTTTGCACCCGTCCCAATCGTTTGAGATCCAGAACGAAAGAGCCGCCTATCAGTCCGACGCCGATAAGGGTGATGTGTTGGAGCGGAGCATTTGGTGTCATGGCGGATGTGTAAGGCGGTGGATGAAGGAAAGGTCGTCTGAAAACATACCGGGGACTAGGATTTGCTTCGAAACCTGCAAAACCTTCTTGGAACACAAATCCTGCCTGCAGCTTGGGCTATTATAGTGAATCGGCCCCATTCCAGCCACAACCCTGTCGGAAAGCCGGTCAGCCCGTAGGCGTTTTCAGAATGGAACAATCTTCCGCAGTGTCAAAAGATTTTGCATACACCGGCCATCCTAAATCAATATTTTTTAAGAAAATCAAAGAAAACCGGCAGCGTTCATTTGCTCTAAAAACCGTTTATACAGAAACAGTTTTCCAAACCTTGCGTTCCGTTTTAAAATTGAGAGCCATTCTTGAACCAGGTCGTCTGAAAGTACCGTATGTCACTTGCACAACCCAACCGTATCCTCGTCATCAAACTGCGCCATCATGGTGACGTATTGCTCAGTACGCCGGTCGTCGATGCGATCAAACAACATTTTCCCGAGTGCGAAGTCGATATGCTGGTTTATCAGGAAACCGCCGACATCATCCGCGACAATCCGCAAATCGCCCGGATTTTCACCATTGACCGGCAATGGAAGAAACAAGGCGTGCGGATGCAGTTCAAACACGAAAAAGACCTTTTCCGTCAGTTAAAAGCCCGTCAATACGATTGGGCATTCAACCTTTCCGACCAATGGCGTGCCGCCATCATTGCCAAGCTCTGTTCAAAATGCAGCGTCGGCTTCAACTGCATCAAACGCGACAATGCCGCCTGGCGCTGGTGTCACGACTTTCTCAACCCCGATATGGGCACGACCAAACATATCGTTGAAACCCATCTGGGCATACTGCCTCCGCTTATCCGTCCGGAAGATCTATCCCACGCAAAAGTCCGTATGAGCATCTCCCCAGATGTCCGCAACAGTATGGAACAAAAATTGCGCGAACAAGGCTGGCAAGGCGAAAACTACGTCTTACTGCATCCGGGCGCGCGCTGGTTGTTCAAATGTTGGGAAGACGGCAAAAACGCCGCACTCGTCCAGCTTCTGCTGAACCACGGACACAACGTCGTCCTGACTGCCTCCCCCAGTCCCGTTGAACACGACATGATTGAAGCCATCTTAGGTCGTCTGAAAATACCGGAAAGCGGCAAAGTATGGGTATTGTCCGGCTGCCTAACTTTGCGCGAACTTGCAGCGGCGATAGACCGCGCCAAACTGTTTATCGGCGTCGATTCCGTTCCCATGCACATCGCCGCCGCGCTCGACAAACCGCAAATCGCCCTATTCGGCGCGACTTGGCTGGGCATATGGCATCCTTATTCGCTCAATGCCGAAGTGATATGGGCGGGCGATTATACCGACCTCCCCCACCCCGACAGCATCAATACAAACAATCCCGAACGTCTCCTGAAAGCCATTCCTCTGGAAGAAGTATGGAACCGCGTTTCCGCCAAACTCGAGAAAATTGACCAAACGGGAACACACGCAGCAATAGAATAATCCCTGCTTCGGTATCAATAAGCGGTTGCCTATAAATAAAGTAGAGGTCTTTGCAAAATTAACTACAACAGATTTTCACCCTATTCCGACATCTTAAGAGAACACCTAAGATTTATCCAAACATCCTGAAACCTTAACGGATGTCAACGCGCTATTTGGTGGAGACGTAGTCGGCATAGTGCGCCAGCAAGGCAGTCGTTTCCAATAACGAACCTTCTCACTGCACACACTAAGGCAGTATTGCAGCCCGCCACCTTTTCAGACGACCTTTCCACATAGGTCTCCCCATACATCCTGATCTGACGGCCGAATGAAGCGGGACAGACATGGCAGCCTTACCCGCCCGATACAAAGACCGTCCGACTCCGGACTGGATTCGGACGGCCTTTTCATTACCGGGTCTGCAGCTGCGCACATTCCCTATTCGGGAGGGCGCACCCGGGTTTATTTTTTAGCGGCGGGGGTGGCGGCTTTGTTTTGAGCGGCCGGGGCGACGGTTGCTTCCGCCTTCAGTTTGGAGAAGATGCCCTCACCGATACCTTTGACGTTTTTCAACTCCTCGACCGATTTGAAGGCACCATGTTGTTGACGGTAGTCCACGATGGCTTTGGCTTTGGCAGGGCCGATACCGGGCAGGGCTTCCAACTCGGACGGGGAAGCGGTATTGATGTTGACGGCGGCCAGCGACAGCGAAGCGGTCAGCAGGGAGAGGGCGGCAAAGAGGAATTTTTTCATAAGAAGATACTCCATAGTTTGTGAATGCGGATGATGCCTGTGTGTGCGGCACCGTAAAATAGTTGGCTATCATATCCGTCTTACCGTTTCCGTTCAAACGATACCTGAAGATTTCTTGGTTTACTATCTCTTTATGTATTGATTCTGCAACATCCCTATTCTACCCGCACCCTCCCTATCCGTCACATTTACCTGCTGCGCTATCGTCGCACCCGCCTATCTCCACTCGTGAGCAGTCAGCCATAGCAAGAAGGCAAGGAACGGCAATGACGAGTTTCAAGTAAAGGTATGAATAAAATATGGGGTAAAAGTAAAAGCCCCCGACATCTGTCAGGGGCTTAGAATAGGTGTTTGGCAGTGACCTACTTTCGCATGGAAGAACCACACTATCATCGGCGCTGAGTCGTTTCACGGTCCTGTTCGGGATGGGAAGGCGTGGGACCAACTCGCTATGGCCGCCAAACTTAAACTGTACAAATCGGCAAAGCCTTAATCAATATATTTGGTGATGACTGAATCAGTCAGTAAGCTTTTTATTTGAAGTTCTTCAAATGATAGAGTCAAGCCTCACGAGCAATTAGTATGGGTTAGCTTCACGCGTTACCGCGCTTCCACACCCCACCTATCAACGTCCTGGTCTCGAACGACTCTTTAGTGCGGTTAAACCGCAAGGGAAGTCTCATCTTCAGGCGAGTTTCGCGCTTAGATGCTTTCAGCGCTTATCTCTTCCGAACTTAGCTACCCGGCTATGCAACTGGCGTTACAACCGGTACACCAGAGGTTCGTCCACTCCGGTCCTCTCGTACTAGGAGCAGCCCCCGTCAAACTTCCAACGCCCACTGCAGATAGGGACCAAACTGTCTCACGACGTTTTAAACCCAGCTCACGTACCACTTTAAATGGCGAACAGCCATACCCTTGGGACCGACTACAGCCCCAGGATGTGATGAGCCGACATCGAGGTGCCAAACTCCGCCGTCGATATGAACTCTTGGGCGGAATCAGCCTGTTATCCCCGGAGTACCTTTTATCCGTTGAGCGATGGCCCTTCCATACAGAACCACCGGATCACTATGTCCTGCTTTCGCACCTGCTCGACTTGTCGGTCTCGCAGTTAAGCTACCTTTTGCCATTGCACTATCAGTCCGATTTCCGACCGGACCTAGGTAACCTTCGAACTCCTCCGTTACTCTTTGGGAGGAGACCGCCCCAGTCAAACTGCCTACCATGCACGGTCCCCGACCCGGATTACGGGTCTGGGTTAGAACCTCAAAGACACCAGGGTGGTATTTCAAGGACGGCTCCACAGAGACTGGCGTCTCTGCTTCAAAGCCTCCCACCTATCCTACACAAGTGACTTCAAAGTCCAATGCAAAGCTACAGTAAAGGTTCACGGGGTCTTTCCGTCTAGCAGCGGGTAGATTGCATCTTCACAACCACTTCAACTTCGCTGAGTCTCGGGAGGAGACAGTGTGGCCATCGTTACGCCATTCGTGCGGGTCGGAACTTACCCGACAAGGAATTTCGCTACCTTAGGACCGTTATAGTTACGGCCGCCGTTTACTGGGGCTTCGATCCGATGCTCTCACATCTTCAATTAACCTTCCAGCACCGGGCAGGCGTCACACCCTATACGTCCACTTTCGTGTTAGCAGAGTGCTGTGTTTTTAATAAACAGTCGCAGCCACCTATTCTCTGCGACCCTCCGAGGCTTACGGAGCAAGTCCTTAACCTTAGAGGGCATACCTTCTCCCGAAGTTACGGTATCAATTTGCCGAGTTCCTTCTCCCGAGTTCTCTCAAGCGCCTTAGAATTCTCATCCTGCCCACCTGTGTCGGTTTGCGGTACGGTTCGATTCAAACTGAAGCTTAGTGGCTTTTCCTGGAAGCGTGGTATCGGTTACTTCATGTCCGTAGACACTCGTCGTCACTTCTCGGTGTTAAGAAGACCCGGATTTGCCTAAGTCTTCCACCTACCGGCTTAAACAAGCTATTCCAACAGCTTGCTAACCTAACCTTCTCCGTCCCCACATCGCATTTGAATCAAGTACAGGAATATTAACCTGTTTCCCATCGACTACGCATTTCTGCCTCGCCTTAGGGGCCGACTCACCCTACGCCGATGAACGTTGCGTAGGAAACCTTGGGCTTTCGGCGAGCGGGCTTTTCACCCGCTTTATCGCTACTCATGTCAACATTCGCACTTCTGATACCTCCAGCACACTTTACAATGCACCTTCATCGGCCTACAGAACGCTCCCCTACCATGCTAGTAAACTAGCATCCGCAGCTTCGGTTATAGATTTGAGCCCCGTTACATCTTCCGCGCAGGACGACTCGACCAGTGAGCTATTACGCTTTCTTTAAATGATGGCTGCTTCTAAGCCAACATCCTGGCTGTCTGGGCCTTCCCACTTCGTTTACCACTTAATCTATCATTTGGGACCTTAGCTGGCGGTCTGGGTTGTTTCCCTCTTGACAACGGACGTTAGCACCCGCTGTCTGTCTCCCGAGGAACCACTTGATGGTATTCTTAGTTTGCCATGGGTTGGTAAGTTGCAATAACCCCCTAGCCATAACAGTGCTTTACCCCCATCAGTGTCTTGCTCGAGGCACTACCTAAATAGTTTTCGGGGAGAACCAGCTATCTCCGAGTTTGTTTAGCCTTTCACCCCTATCCACAGCTCATCCCCGCATTTTGCAACATGCGTGGGTTCGGTCCTCCAGTACCTGTTACGGCACCTTCAACCTGGCCATGGATAGATCACTCGGTTTCGGGTCTACACCCAGCAACTGTTCGCCCTATTAAGACTCGGTTTCCCTACGCCTCCCCTACTCGGTTAAGCTCGCTACTGAATGTAAGTCGTTGACCCATTATACAAAAGGTACGCAGTCACACCACAAGGGTGCTTCCACTGTTTGTATGCATCAGGTTTCAGGTTCTATTTCACTCCCCTCCCGGGGTTCTTTTCGCCTTTCCCTCACGGTACTGGTTCACTATCGGTCGATGATGAGTATTTAGCCTTGGAGGATGGTCCCCCCATATTCAGACAGGATTTCACGTGTCCCGCCCTACTTTTCGTACGCTTAGTACCACCGTTGAGATTTCGAATACGGGACTATCACCCACTATGGTCAAGCTTCCCAGCTTGTTCTTCTATCTCGACAGTTATCACGTACAGGCTCCTCCGCGTTCGCTCGCCACTACTTGCGGAATCTCGGTTGATTTCTTTTCCTCCGGGTACTTAGATGGTTCAGTTCTCCGGGTTCGCTTCTCTAAGTCTATGTATTCAACTTAGGATACTGCACAGAATGCAGTGGGTTTCCCCATTCGGACATCGCGGGATCATAGCTTTATTGCCAGCTCCCCCACGCTTTTCGCAGGCTTACACGTCCTTCGTCGCCTATCATCGCCAAGGCATCCACCTGATGCACTTATTCACTTGACTCTATCATTTCAAGAACTTCTCTGACTTTGCCTGACATTCCGTTGACTAGAACATCAAACTTGAATTTCCTACTCTGATAAAGCTTACTGCTTGTTGTGTCTTAATCCCGCCTTTTGTCTTTCGGGATTAAGTCGATACAATCATCACCCAAATACTGCACCTGTTTTTCTTTTCCTATCCAGGAGACAACTGACCGTTTGCAATCGGTCAATCATCAAAAACAGACACATTGTCTTTGTTTGTTGATTTCGGCTTTCCAATTTGTTAAAGATCGATGCGTTCAATATTGCTATTTACTTCGCAAATCAAAATGAGCTGATTATTATAGCAGCCTTTCTTTTTCCGTCAAACTGATTCGTCAGCAGACTTCTCTTTGGAAAAAAAGAAAGCAGTTACACTGCCTTTTTAACTCGCTTTGATTTGGAAAGTATTGGTGGAGGCAAACGGGATCGAACCGATGACCCCCTGCTTGCAAAGCAGGTGCTCTACCAACTGAGCTATGCCCCCCCGTTCTTGGTGGGTCTGGGAGGACTTGAACCTCCGACCCCACGCTTATCAAGCGTGTGCTCTAACCAGCTGAGCTACAAACCCGGATTCTCTTCTTAAGCGAACCTTGTCTTCACTCAAGCATTTTTCCGCATCTTCTACAGTTTACCGATAAGTGTGAATGCAACAACCTCTTCTTTCTCTAGAAAGGAGGTGATCCAGCCGCAGGTTCCCCTACGGCTACCTTGTTACGACTTCACCCCAGTCATGAAGCATACCGTGGTAAGCGGGCTCCTTGCGGTTACCCTACCTACTTCTGGTATCCCCCACTCCCATGGTGTGACGGGCGGTGTGTACAAGACCCGGGAACGTATTCACCGCAGTATGCTGACCTGCGATTACTAGCGATTCCGACTTCATGCACTCGAGTTGCAGAGTGCAATCCGGACTACGATCGGTTTTGTGAGATTGGCTCCACCTCGCGGCTTGGCTACCCTCTGTACCGACCATTGTATGACGTGTGAAGCCCTGGTCATAAGGGCCATGAGGACTTGACGTCATCCCCACCTTCCTCCGGCTTGTCACCGGCAGTCTCATTAGAGTGCCCAACTTAATGATGGCAACTAATGACAAGGGTTGCGCTCGTTGCGGGACTTAACCCAACATCTCACGACACGAGCTGACGACAGCCATGCAGCACCTGTGTTACGGCTCCCGAAGGCACCCCTCCGTCTCTGGAGGGTTCCGTACATGTCAAGACCAGGTAAGGTTCTTCGCGTTGCATCGAATTAATCCACATCATCCACCGCTTGTGCGGGTCCCCGTCAATTCCTTTGAGTTTTAATCTTGCGACCGTACTCCCCAGGCGGTCGATTTCACGCGTTAGCTTCGCTACTAAGCAGTCATGCTGCCCAACAGCTAATCGACATCGTTTAGGGCGTGGACTACCAGGGTATCTAATCCTGTTTGCTACCCACGCTTTCGGGCATGAACGTCAGTGTTATCCCAGGAGGCTGCCTTCGCCATCGGTATTCCTCCACATCTCTACGCATTTCACTGCTACACGTGGAATTCTACCTCCCTCTGACACACTCTAGTCACCCAGTTCAGAACGCAGTTCCCAAGTTGAGCCCGGGGATTTCACATCCTGCTTAAGTAACCGTCTGCGCCCGCTTTACGCCCAGTAATTCCGATTAACGCTCGCACCCTACGTATTACCGCGGCTGCTGGCACGTAGTTAGCCGGTGCTTATTCTTCAGGTACCGTCATCAGACAGGGGTATTAACCCCGCCCTTTTCTTCCCTGACAAAAGTCCTTTACAACCCGAAGGCCTTCTTCAGACACGCGGCATGGCTGGATCAGGCTTGCGCCCATTGTCCAAAATTCCCCACTGCTGCCTCCCGTAGGAGTCTGGGCCGTGTCTCAGTCCCAGTGTGGCGGATCATCCTCTCAGACCCGCTACTGATCGTCGCCTTGGTAGGCCTTTACCCCACCAACTAGCTAATCAGATATCGGCCGCTCAAACAGCGCAAGGCCAAATGGTCCCCTGCTTTCTTCCTCAGAAGATATGCGGTATTAGCTAATCTTTCGATTAGTTATCCCCCACTGCTCGGTACGTTCCGATATGTTACTCACCCGTTCGCCACTCGCCACCCAAGAAGCAAGCTTCTCTGTGCTGCCGTCCGACTTGCATGTGTAAAGCATGCCGCCAGCGTTCAATCTGAGCCAGGATCAAACTCTTATGTTCAATCTCTAACTTTTTAACTTCTGGTCTGCTTCAAAGAAACCAACAGGACAATGTCTAAAACATCATCTTGTCTGTCTTTCAAACAGTGTGAGGCTGTCGCACTCACACTTATCGGTAATCTGTTTTGTTAAAGAGCGAAAACGAATTATAAAGCATTTCATCTCATTGTCAATCAAAACTTTTCTTAAAACCTCGAAAAATCAGACCAACTGTGATATACTTACCTGTTCGTTCAATCACCGCCGAAGCAGCGAAGAACCGAACTATACCCCCCTCCTCAAAAACCGTCAACCCCCAAAACCGCAAAAAATCCCACAAAACTAAACAACAACCTGAAATACAAAGACTTTTATTTCAAAATATTCTCAAACCAAACTCAATCAACAGCAAAGGTCGTCTGAAATCCCTTTCAGACGACCTTTTTCACTATTTACCACGCATCAATTCAAAAAACTCATCATTGTTTTTGGAATCTTTGAGTTTGCCCACCAAAAATTCGGTGGCCTCGATTTCGTCCATCGGATGCAGGAATTTGCGCAAGAGCCACATGCGCTGCAACTGGTCGTTCGGCACCAGCAACTCTTCACGACGCGTGCCGGATTTGTTGATGTTGATGGCGGGGAACAGGCGTTTTTCCGCCATGCGGCGGTCGAGGTGCAGCTCCATATTGCCTGTGCCTTTAAATTCTTCATAAATCACATCATCCATGCGACTGCCGGTTTCTACCAAAGCGGTCGCAATAATAGTGAGCGAGCCGCCTTCTTCAACGTTGCGCGCCGCACCGAAGAAGCGCTTGGGGCGGTGGAGGGCATTGGCATCTACGCCACCAGTCAGGATTTTACCGGAAGTGGGTACAACGGTATTGTAGGCGCGGGCGAGACGGGTAATCGAGTCAAGCAGGATGACCACGTCTTTTTTGTGTTCGACCATGCGCTTGGCTTTTTCAATCACCATTTCCGCCACTTGGACATGGCGTTGCGCCGGTTCGTCGAAGGTGGAGGAAACCACTTCGCCGCGCACGGAACGGCTCATTTCGGTAACCTCTTCCGGACGTTCGTCAATCAACAAGACAATGAGTTCGACATCGGGATAGTTGGCGGTAATCGCGTGGGCGATATTTTGCAGCATCACGGTCTTACCGGTTTTCGGCGGTGCAACCAAAAGGGCGCGTTGTCCGCGACCGATGGGGGAAACTAAATCAATGGCACGGCCAGTAAGGTTTTCTTCGGCTTTAATGTCGCGCTCGAGTTTGAATTGCTTGGTAGGGAAAAGCGGGGTGAGGTTTTCGAAGAGGATTTTGTGTTTGCAGACTTCGGGATGATCGCCGTTGATGCTGTCGAGACGGACGAGGGCGAAATAGCGTTCGTTGTCTTTGGGTACGCGTACGCTGCCTTCGATGGTGTCGCCCGTATGCAGGTTGAAGCGGCGGATTTGTGTGGGGGAGACGTAGATGTCGTCGGGGCCAGCGAGGTAGGAAGTGTCTGCGCTGCGTAAAAAGCCGAAGCCGTCGGGTAGGATTTCGAGCGTGCCGGAGCAGGTGAAGCTTTCGCCCTGCTTCATCATCTGACGGACAATGGCGAATACGAGGTCTTGTTTGCGGAAACGGTTGGCGTTTTCAATGCCGTGTTCTTCTGCCATTTCCAAGAGTTTGGAAATGTGTAGGGTTTGTAGTTCTGAAACGTGCATGATTTTTGACAGTTGTATTGGAAAGGAATGGGATTCGGAAGACAGAGGTCGTCTGAAAAGAATAGTGTACGGAACGTACGATGATTTTTGAGAAACCTGAATTGTAGGCAGTCGGAGGGCGGGTGTCAAATTTAGGCAGGGCAAGGTTTGTATGGCATAGGTTTTGTTGCATGACTGGTAACATTGAATTGAAAAAGTCGTCTGAAAAATACGTTTCAGACGACCTGTTATAAAGCAATAATAATCCTTCTGCTATTTAGCGTTTATTCAGATAACCCTCGGGGAAGATGCTGTGATATGAGGTGTATAGACCGATTGCCATCATAGAATAAGGAACTGTGAAGACAGAACCAGACAAAATTGTAAGAAAAATGAAAACTTCCCATATTTGCTGTTCCCCTCCTGCGCCTAACAGTTGTCCTCCTACACCCAATACAAAAATAATTGGTATAGCAAATAATGTCATTGCCAACCCAAATGCCATAATAACGCCAAACCAAATCAAGCTATATACCAGAAACGCAGGGATATTGCGAAAACAGGCATTTAAGCTAACCTTAATGGCGGCAACTGGTCTGACATCCTCCAACATGACCAAAGCAGGAGTCAACCAAAACATCATAGAACCAATGCTAATGACCATCAGCATTATAATGAACACAAGTGACTCCCCCATCGGCAACATCTCTAGAGCAGAGAGATTTCCTTTCGTAAGCAACATGATAGGAATAACAGCAACCAACGCAAGAAGCAGCATCGCAACTATACTCATCAGCATAAGAACTAGGAACGAACCGATCTTTTTAGTTGAAAAACCTGCAAACAAACTACCAAAGTTAAAATTCGCACCTTTTGCGGTTTGATGTGCCAGCAGCACAATACCACCTAGGAAACAATAGCTTCCCCAATATACAAACAGATTGATGATCACTTCGCGTATGACTATACCTAAGGACAATTGATTGAAGGTCATAGGCTGGCTGCCTTCTGCTGCATAGCTGGACAACAAACCCAAAGCAATCGGGATAAGGAAGAACAAAACCATTGCCCCTATCCATTTTAATTTGTATTTATTAAAAATACGCCATGATTCGGCAAACCAATTTACCCCTTCACTTGCACGCAAACGTTTGGGTTGATTAACGGGGCTATTAGGTACAGCAAAGCAATATGTTGCGTAGGTTGCGAAGTTTCCATAAAAATAATTTCCAAGTTTATGAATGAGAAAAATTATCATTATATCATAAAACATAGGTTTATTTATTGAGCCTTTTTGACAATAGGTCGTCTGAAATCTTTTCAGACGACCCCATTTATAACCACACACCCCTTTCTTCTTTGGAAGTTTGATAAATGACTACACCCACACCCAAAGACCCTCTCGGTTCTGCATGGATGATTGTTGCCGCACTCGGTTTTACCGTCATGAACGTGTGCATCAAAGCCGCGGCGGCAAAATTCGGTTTCAACAGTGGCGAACTGGTATTTTGGCGCATGAGTTTTGCTGCCGTCGTATTAGGCATAATGGCAAAAGCACGCGGCGACACCTTTGCCACACCACATTGGAAAACCCACCTCAACCGCAGCGTTGTCGGTACAGCCGCCATGTTTTGTCTGTTTTATGCCGTCATGCACCTGCCGCTGGCAACGGGGGTAACCTTAAGCTACACCTCCTCGATTTTTCTGGCGGTATTTTCATTTTTTATCCTGAAAGAGCGGATCGCGTTTTATACGCAGGCAGTTTTGTTATTTGGCTTTTTCGGTGTCGTCCTGCTGTTGAACCCTTCGTTCAAAGGCGGACAGGAAATCGCCGCATTGGCAGGCTTGGCGGGCGGAGCCATGTCAGGTTGGGCGTATTTGCAGGTACGCGAACTGTCATTGCTCGGCGAGCCGGGTTGGCGGGTAGTGTTTTATTTTTCGATAACCGGCGTCGTTATGGCATCGGTTTGGGCAACTTTGACCGGCTGGCACAGCATTTCCCTATCCGCCCTGCCCTATCTTTTCTGCATCGGACTTGCCGCCATGCTTGCCCAGCTTTCCATGACCCGCGCCTATAAAGTCGGCAACAAATTTACCGTCGCCTCTCTTTCTTATCTGACCGTCGTCTTTTCCGCCCTATCGGGCATGATATTTTTGGGCGATACCGTCACTTGGCAGGAAACCTTTGGTATGATTATTATTGTCACAAGCGGCATATTAAGCAGCATCCGGCCGGTTTCGATTAAAAAGTGGCTTACCAAAACAAGCTGACCATCAACCTCATCATTAACATCATATAAAAAGGAGAGTACGATGATTTCCATCCGCGAGCAGTCTTACGGTTTGAATGTGGCGCTGTACAACGAATTTACCCTCGACGATTTCCGCCAGCTTGAAGCTGCCTTATTGGAAAGCAAACAAAAAATCCACTTACCCGACGTCCTTTTAGATTTGTCCATGCTGAAAGATTTCACAATCGATATGGCGATGGAACAAATCAAATTCCTTAACCAACATGAAAACGACTTCGGCCGCGTCGCCGTTATTACAGACGACATTTGGATCAAACTCGGCGCCCGCCTCTCCAGCCTGTTGACCAACCAACATCCGAAATATTTTGACGATGCCACTAAGGCACAAGAATGGCTGTTGGCAAGCAATTTCAGGCAATAAAAATGAAGGGCTGAAACAGACGAAATAGCATCCCGCCCTTCTCACCTTCTGAATTTCGCTCGGAAGGGGTCGTCTAAAACATGCAAAATACACACAAAATAGCCCCGTTTTAGTGTTATCAATGACGTTTTTTCATTTAAATATGCTAAAACTCGATAATTTGTGTAAAATACACTCCGCATAAGGATAGGACTCCCATGCTGCTGATTCCCGCAATCGATTTAAAAGAAGGCCGCTGCGTGCGCCTGAAACAAGGTTTGATGGAGCAGGCGACGGTGTTTTCCGATTCGCCCGCCGAAACTGCGCTGCATTGGTTCAAACAAGGCGCGCGCCGTTTACATTTGGTGGACTTGAACGGCGCATTTGCCGGCGTTCCGCAAAATTTCCCCGCCATCAAGGACATCCTCGCTGCTGTTGCCAAAGACATTCCCGTACAGCTAGGCGGCGGAATACGCGACCTGGAAGCCATTGAAAAATATTTGGATTTGGGATTGAACGACGTCATTATCGGTACGGCGGCGGTAAAAAATCCCGACTTCGTGCGCGAGGCGTGCAAAACGTTTCCGGGGCAGATTATTGTCGGGTTGGATGCCAAAGACGGTATGGTGGCGATAGACGGCTGGGCGACCGTAACCGAGCATCATGTGATTGATTTGGCGAAACGTTTTGAAGACGACGGCGTCAACAGCATTATTTACACCGACATCGGCCGCGACGGCATGATGAGCGGCGTGAACATCGACGCAACCGTCAAACTGGCGCAAGCCGTTGCCATTCCGGTTATCGCGTCGGGCGGATTGACCAATTTGGACGACATCCGTGCTTTGTGTGCCGTTGAGAAACACGGCGTGGCGGGTGCGATTACCGGTCGTGCGATTTACGAGGGCAGTATTGATTTTGCCCAAGCGCAGCAGTTGGCGGATTCGCTGGCATAAGTTGGTGTAGCGAAACTCGCTGCGCTCGTTTTGGCGAAACTCGTTGCACTCGTTTTCAGACGACCTTATTTAAAAACAACCATCCAGGTCCTCTGAAATGACCTTATGTTTTCTTACTCACTTGTCCCGCCGTTTTCAAACAATATAGCGGGGCGAAGATACACAATACTCGGTTGAACCTGTTTGCTTTCATTGTTGTCCTGTCTGCACAGGCAGGACAAAAGACGGGTTCGTCCATTTTTCTTCACAATAAAAGGCGGCTGACCACCGAATATTGTTTGGGACTCACCATCCCACACTCACTAGTTTTATTTACTTTTCAAGGGGTATTTCATGTTTGAAGCATTTATTTTGGGCTTTTGGATTATCTGGTCGTCTGGCCGCAACGTACGCGCCGTCAGCGAAGGTTTGGGATTTACCATTATCGCCATCCTCGTCCGCCAGCTTTCCGCGTTCGATATGCCGATGATCGACACCTATTGGATGGTGTTTAACGGCGCGTTATGGGCATTTGCCAGCACAGTGTTTTATATCGTCGGACGCTTCAGCGGCAGCTTTATGACTTCCTGCGTATTCGCCGCCATTGCAGGCGTCGGCTATTTCCAACTGCTCCAACACCTGCCCAAATGGGTGCACAACTGGCTGGCGTGACACCTGCCTTGCCGGTATCAATGATTTGAAAGGTCGTCTGAAACGGCTTATCCGTTTGGGTGAAATCCGTTGTATGGGTTTTAGCGTAACCGGCTGTACCCACTTTCAGACGACCTCATTCCTAGGTTTGGAAAGGCATTCAAAATGGCACTGGCAAAACGCATCATCCCCTGTCTCGACGTCAAAGACGGCCGCGTCGTCAAAGGCGTAAACTTCCTTGGTTTGCGCGATGCGGGCAATCCCGTCGATGTCGCCAAACGCTACAACGACGAAGGTGCGGACGAGCTGACCTTCCTCGACATCACTGCCTCCTCCGACAACCGCGACACCATTTTGCGCGTCATCGAAGACGTTGCCTCACAAGTTTTCATTCCGCTGACCGTCGGCGGCGGTGTGCGCACCGTAGCCGACATCCGCCGCCTGCTCAATGCCGGTGCGGACAAAGCCAGCATCAACACCGCTGCCGTCACCAACCCCGATTTAGTCAACGAAGCCGCCGGATTTTTCGGCTCGCAAGCCATCGTCGTCGCCGTCGATGCCAAAGCCGTCAATCCCGAAAACACCCGCTGGGAAATTTTCACCCACGGCGGGCGCACGCCGACCGGTTTGGACGCAGTCGAATGGGCGGTTGAAATGCAGCGGCGCGGCGCGGGCGAAATCCTGCTCACCAGCATGGACAGGGACGGCACGAAACAAGGCTTCAATCTGCCGCTGACCCGCGCCGTCAGCGAAGCGGTCGATATTCCTGTTATCGCTTCCGGCGGCGTCGGTAATGTGCAGCATCTGATTGACGGCATCAAAGAAGGCAAAGCCGATGCCGTGCTTGCCGCCAGCATTTTCCACTTCGGCGAAGTCAGTATCCGCGATGCGAAGCTCGCCATGCGTGAAGCCGGAATCGAAGTGCGGCTGTAAGTTGAACTTGATTGACTCGAGGTCGTCTGAAAACGAGCGCAGCGAGTTTCGCCAAAACGAGTGTAACGAGTTTCGCTAAAATGAACGAAGCGAGTTCGTCAAAATAAATAAGGATGCCGAATATGGATAACAGCCTGCTTGAAGCCGTCAAATTCGACGAAAAAGGCTTGGTCTGCGCCATCGCCCAAGATAGACAGACCCGCCGCGTATTGATGGTCGCATGGATGAATGCCGAGGCGCTGCAAAAAACCGTAGCAACCGGTTTCGCCCACTATTACAGCCGTTCGCGCCAAAAGCAATGGATGAAGGGCGAAGAATCGGGACACACGCAAAAGGTTTACGAATTACGCCTCGACTGCGACGGCGACGCCATTGTAATGTTGATAGACCAAAACGGCGGCATCGCCTGCCATACGGGACGCGAAAGCTGTTTCTACAAAGTTTGGAAAGACGGCGCATGGCAGACGGTTGATGCCGTGTTGAAAGACGAAAAAGCCATTTATGGGCATACGCATCCTTAGAGGTCGTCTGAAAACGAGCGCAGCGAGTTTCGCTAAAAATCGGGCGGATGATTGTCTGTTGTCAGAAACAGCGTTACGCGAAGCCAAGCAAACCGATGCCTTATCCGAATAATCCTTATCCTTCAAAGCCGAAAATCCCATGACCAACACCATCCTCTCCCAAATCCAAAACACCATCGACTCCCGCAAAGGCGGCGATTCCGAAGCTTCCTACGTTGCCCAGCTTCTGCACAAAGGCAAAGACAAAATCCTCAAAAAAGTCATCGAAGAAGCGGGCGAAGTGCTGATGGCGTCGAAAGACGGCGGCGGTGAACACCTCGTTTACGAAGTTGCCGACTTATGGTTTCACACCATGGTTCTCTTGGCGCACCACGGTTTGCGCGCCGAAGATGTCGTCAACGAGCTTGCGCGCCGTCAAGGTTTATCAGGCTTGGCGGAAAAAGCCTCTCGCAAAGAGTCTTGAATTTATATTACAATCCGACCTTATTCGTTTTTCTGCCGTCTGTTTGACGAAACGCGCTGCACACGTTTTAGCGAAACTCGCTGCGCTCGTTTTCAGACGACCTTGGAGCCATTATGGACAACTGTATTTTCTGTAAAATCGCCGCCAAAGACATTCCGGCGCAAACCGTTTACGAAGACGACGAGATGTTGTGCTTCAAAGACATCCGCCCCGCCGCGCCGGTTCATCTGCTGCTGATTCCGAAAGTCCATTTCGACTCGCTGGCACACGCCGCGCCCGAACATCAAACCCTCTTGGGCAAAATGATGTTGAAAGTCCCTCAAATCGCCAAAGCGGCAGGTTTGACCGACGGTTTCAAAACCCTGATCAATACAGGCAAAGGCGGCGGGCAGGAAGTGTTCCACCTGCATATCCACATCATGGGTACGCCTGCGTAAACCAACATTTCAAATATCCATTTTCAACTATATCAAGGATTTATTATGGGTAGCTTCTCTCTGTGGCACTGGATTATCGTATTAATCATCGTTGTTTTGGTTTTCGGTACCAAAAAACTGCGCAACGTCGGCAAAGACCTCGGCGGTGCCGTGCATGACTTCAAACAAGGCCTAAATGAAGGTACCGACGGCAAAGATGCCAAAAAAGACGAAGTCATCGAACACAAAAAAGACGAAGACAAAGCATAATCTATGTTTGATTTCGGTTTGGGCGAGCTGCTTTTAGTCGGCATCGTCGCCCTGATTGTACTCGGCCCCGAGCGTCTGCCCGAAACCGCCCGCGCCGCCGGACGGCTTATCGGCAAGCTGCAACGCCTCGTCAGCAGCGTCAAGCAGGAATTCAACACCCAAGTCGAATTGGAAGAGCTGCGCAAAGCCAAACAGGAATTTGAAGCCGCCGCCGCACAAGTGCGCGACAGCCTCAAAGAAACCGGTACGGATATGCAGGACAACCTGCACGACATTTCCGACGGACTCAAACCTTGGGAACGCCTGCCGGCGCAGCGCACGCCTGCCGATTTCGGTTTGGATGAACACGGTAACCCGCTTCCTTCGTTAAGCACGGAAGTTTCAGACGATCCAGCTGTTTCCACGTCGTCTGAAAACGCTCTGCTGCAAGCAGACACTACGACGGATGCTGTCGAAACCGACACGCCTGCAGAATCCGAGCAAGACCGCGCATGGCGCGAATACCTGACCGGCAGCGCCGCCCCAGCGTCCAATGTCGTAGAAGTCAGCTATATCGACACTTCCGCAGACGCGCCCGTGCTGCATATCACTTCCCTCAAAAAACAAGCGATGAACCGCAAGCGCGACCTGCGCCCGAAATTTCATGCCAAACCCAAACTTCGCGTCCGTAAAAAGTGAGTAAACCGGTGTCCGAACCTCAAAACGAACAACCCGTCCAACCTCTTATCGAACACCTTATCGAGCTGCGCCGCCGCCTGATGTGGATCGTCATCGGCATCGTCGTCTGCTTTCTCGGCATGATGCCGTTTGCCCAGCAGCTTTACACCTTTGTTGCCGAACCATTGATGGTGAATCTTCCCAAAGACACCAGCATGATTGCCACCGACGTCATCGCACCGTTTTTCGTGCCGGTGAAAGTGACGCTGATGGCGGCATTCCTCGTTTCCCTGCCGCACACGCTCTACCAAATCTGGGCATTCGTCGCGCCCGCCCTCTATCAAAACGAAAAACGCCTGATCACCCCGCTTGTCCTCTCCAGCGTCAGCCTGTTTTTTGTCGGCATGGCGTTTGCCTACTACCTCGTTTTCCCCGTCATCTTTAAATTCCTCGCAGGCATCACCCCCGTCGGTGTCAACATGGCAACCGACATCGACAAATATTTGTCCTTTATTTTGGGTATGTTCGTCGCATTCGGCACGACTTTCGAAGTCCCCGTCGTCGTCGTCCTGCTCGCCAAAATCGGCGTCGTGACCACCGAACAACTCAAAAATGCACGACCCTACGTCATTGTCGGCGCATTTGTCGTTGCCGCCATCATTACCCCGCCGGACGTGATTTCCCAAACCCTGCTTGCCGTCCCGCTTATCTTGCTTTACGAAGCAGGTATCTGGTGCAGCCGCTTTGCCAAACCCAAATCGGACAAAACCGACGAACACTCGCCCCTTCCGCCCGCAGAAACTTAAATCTGCCTACAAAGGGCAAAGGTCGTCTGAAACGGAACATTCCGTTTCAGACGACCTTTTTCATACGCCAGCGTTTGCATTTTATAGTGGATTAAATTTAAATCAGGACAAGGCGACGAAGCCACAGACAGTACAGATAGTACGGAACCGATTCACTTGGTGCTTCAGCACCTTAGAGAATCGTTCTCTTTGAGCTAAGGCGAGGCAACGCCGTACTGGTTTAAAGTTAATCCACTATACCGACCTTATACCGAAATCCCCACCAATTTCCTACATTGCCCCTTTCAGACGACCCCTCTATAATCCCCGTTTCCATCCTAAAAACAGGAAACACCTCATGAACATCACAGAAATCGTCCGCCAACGATACAGCACCAAATCTTTCGACCCGTCCAAAAAAATCGCTGCCGAAGACTTCGCCCATATCGAAGCCGCCCTGCGCAACAGCCCCTCCAGCGTCAATATGCAGCCGTGGCACTTTATCATCGCCGATGACGAAGCTGGCAAAGCGCGCATTGCCAAATCCACCGAAAAACTCCCTTACAACACCCCGAAAATTACTCATGCCTCCCACGTCGTCGTTTTCGCCGCCCGCGTTTGTGCCGACGATGATTATGTCGCCGCCGTATTGGCGCAAGAGGACAAAGACGGACGTTTCGCCACGGAAGAAGCCAAGCAGGCAGGCGATTCCACCCGCCGCCTGTTCTTGGGCATCCACCGCAACCAATTCCAAGATGAAGAGCAATGGCTTGCCAAACAAGTCTATCTCAACATGGGCTTCACCCTATTCGCCGCTGCCGCAGCAGGCATCGACGCCGTGCCGATGGAAGGCGTCGATTTGCAGGTTTTGAATGAGGAATTCGGTTTGACTGAAAAAGGCTACAAAGCCGTCGCCGTCGTCTCCTTCGGCTACCGTGCCGCAGACGATTTCAACGCCGCGCTGCCCAAATCGCGTTTTGAAAACGAAGTCATCTTCACCAAAATCTAAACCCGATAGAAACAAAAACAAGGTCGTCTGAAACCCGACAATGCAGGATTTCAGACGACCTTATTTGTATAGTGGATTAACTTTAAACCGGTACGGCGTTGCCTCGCCTTAGCTCAAAGAGAACGATTCTCTAAGGTGCTGAAGCACCAAGTGAATCGGTTCCGTACTATCTGTACTGTCTGTGGCTTCGTCGCCTTGTCCTGATTTAAATTTAATCCACTATATCAGCCAATCGCGGCAACGATAGGATTAAATCGCCGCTTCCGCGCGTTCGCCCGTCCGTATCCGAATCACTTCTTCAACCGGCAGCACAAAAATCTTGCCGTCTCCAATTTTGCCCGACCGCGCAGTCTCCACAATGATATCGATGGCGCGTTCCACATCTTCATCTGCCAACACCAGCTCGACTTTGACTTTCGGCAGAAAATCAACCGCATACTCCGCGCCGCGGTAAATTTCGGTATGCCCTTTCTGACGGCCGAAACCTTTAACCTCGCTGACCGTCATGCCGCTTATCCCGATTTCTGTCAGAGCTTCACGGACATCGTCCAATTTAAACGGCTTAATCACAGCTTCGATTTTTTTCATGATATTTTTCCTTAAATTTCAGGATGGCATAGCGTTCGACCCTCAGCCAATCCGGTTTGGATGAAACGTTGAATCAGCCTAAACGCAGCCTTGCTTCCATTTTTTACACAATATAGTGGATTAACTTTAAACCAGTACGGCGTTGCCTCGCCTTAGCTCAAAGAGAACGATTCTCTCAGGTGCTGAAGCACCAAGTGAATCGGTTCCGTACTATCTGTACTGTCTGCGGCTTCGTCGCCTTGTCCTGATTTAAATTTAATCCACTATATAGACCGAACCGCCTGCCCACCCTAGCGTAGAACAGGTTGAATATTATAGTGAAACGCTAACAAAACCGCTATGGAGCGCTTGTCATCGGCTTCCGCCCATTTTCCAACACCTCCCGTTTAACACGGACAAACAGGAATAAAAAGCGATACAAGGTCGTCTGAAAAAGGTTTTTAGGCATAAAATTTCCTGAATACCCTATTTTTTTATTTGATTAGTATTTTTTATCCAAAATTCAGCATAATGTTTTCCAATATTCATCATTCGGGATTTTGATTTACGTTAAAATATGCCTTTTTTTGTGAAGGTCGTCTGAAAAAGACGGAGAGAATAGATGTCTGAACAACATACACACGCTTCGACTTGGAAAAGCAAAATCAATGCGCTGGGGCCCGGAATCATGATGGCTTCGGCGGCGGTCGGCGGTTCGCACCTGATTGCCTCGACGCAGGCGGGTGCGCTTTACGGCTGGCAGCTTGCGTTGATTATCATTTTGATCAACCTCTTCAAATATCCGTTTTTCCGTTTCAGCGCGCATTACACGCTGGATACGGGCAAAAGCCTGATTGAAGGCTATGCGGAAAAAAGCCGCGTTTATTTGTGGGTATTCCTGATTTTGTGCGTTATCTCGGCAACAATTAACGCAGGTGCGGTCGCCATCGTGACCGCCGCCATCGTCAAAATGGCAATTCCGTCGCTGACGCTGAATGTCGGCGCAATCTCCGCGCTGATTATGGCTTCCTGCCTGATTATCTTGGCGAGCGGACGTTACAAAGCCTTGGACAACGTTTCCAAAATCATCATCGTCAGCCTGACGATTGCCACAGTCGCCGCCGCCGCCATCGCCATGTCGCGCGGCATGCAGATGAAACCCGACTTTATCGAGCCTACCCCATGGACACTGGCAGGCTTGGGCTTCTTAATCGCGTTGATGGGCTGGATGCCTGCGCCGATTGAAATTTCCGCTATCAACTCTTTGTGGGTAACGGAAAAACAACGCATCAATCCTTCCAGTTACCGCGACGGTATTTTCGACTTCAACGTCGGCTACATCACCAGCGCAGTGTTGGCAGTCGTCTTCCTCGCCTTAGGCGCGTATGTGCAGTACGGTAACGGGGAGGCAGTGCAAATGGCGGGTGGCAAATACGTCGGTCAACTGATCAATATGTACGCCGTCACCATCGGCGATTGGTCGCGTCCGATGGTTGCATTCATCGCCTTCGCCTGCATGTACGGCACGACGATTACCGTAGTGGACGGCTACGCGCGTGCGATTGCCGAGCCGGTGCGCCTGCTGCGCGGCAAAGACAAAACGGGCAACGTCGAACTGTTTGCCTGGAACGTTTGGGTCGCAGGTACGGGTTTGGCAGTGATTTTCTGGTTCAACAGCGCGATGGCGGAGCTGCTCAAATTCGCCATGATTACCGCCTTCGTTTCTGCCCCCGTGTTCGCTTGGTTGAACTACCGCCTCGTCAAAGGCGACAAACGCCACAAGCTGACGGCAGGTATGGACCTCCTCGCCATCCTCGGCTTGATTTACCTGACCGGGTTTACGGTTTTGTTCCTGCTGAACCTGACAGGCATCTTGGCTGCACCTAAGTAAGCCCAATCAAAACAAAGGTCGTCTGAAAACCGGATTTTGGTTTTCAGACGACCTTTTGTTATGTATGGCAAAATGTTCAAACGAAGGGACGAACGTCAAACCGATGCCGCAAAGCAAACCGACATCGCCGCAGCCCATCAGAAACTCCGCCATATCCTTTTGAATTTCCAACCAAACCCATTATAATATCGCCTCCTCGCGCCGTCGCGGACGACTCCCGGCGGCATTTGTTATGGAAGAATTATGAAGCCGTCTATCTTAGAAAAACTACAACAACTCAGCGACCGTTTGGAAGAAGTCACCCACCTCCTCGGACAGCCCGCGGATGCTGAAGAAATGCTGTCCGCCCCCGAAAAGCAACAGCACGGCCACGATAAGGAAATGCCATGAAATACCTATATTCTCTGATAGTCTGTGTCATACTGGCAGCCTGTTCTTTCGAAGTCAATGAAACCACCCGCACCGACAACAGTGTCGCCATCAAAGCCGCCGCCGACGCACAGGCGAAACAAGCCGTTCATCCCGACAATCCGTCGCCCTACGGCCTGACCATGGGCAAAGCCACAGTGGCCGACGCGCTGAAAAAGCATCCGCAACTTGCTAAGGCAGCCTCCAGCACCATAGGCTACAGCAACGGCACGTCTGTTCCGATGAACAATGCCTACTCAATGCCCGATGCAGACGGTTCGATTATCGTTTTCCAATTCGATGATACGCACGACACGTTGCAAAACATCATGCTGATACCGTCTAAAAAACCGTTTCACCAAGTGAAAAAGGAATTTGACGCGCTCTACCCGCCCTACCCGCGCCTGAACCGCGAAGAATTCGAAGCCCTCGCCCCGCAAGGCACAGATTTCGAGCATCAGGAAAACTGGTTCGCGCAACACAAATCCGACATCGCCTTCTACAAACAGGGCGACACGCTGATTTTGGCCGCCGTCAGCGCGGCATCGCCGAAGGAAAGTATCGTGATGTACCGCAACAGCAGCTACATCCCCGTATTGAAGGAAAAAGCGGCAGAAATCACCACCCGCAAACTGCACTGATCTGCAATACGGAAAAGTAATCGGTTATCATCCGCGCCAATCCGTCACGGGTCGTCTGAAAACCTTTCAGACGACCTTCAAAGAAAGACTTACATGAAACCCAGCATCATCGAAAAATTACAACAACTATCCGACCGTTTGGAAGAAGTCACCTCCCTCCTCGGACAGCCCGAAGCCACGTCCGACATGGACAACTACCGCAAGCTCACGCGCGAACACGCCGAATTGACGCCCGTGGTCGAAGTGTTCCAAAACTATCAGCAGGCGCAAAGCGACTTGGCGGATGCCGAAGAAATGCTGTCGGACCCCGAAATGAAAGACTTTGCCGCCGAAGAAATCGAAGCGGCGAAAGTCAAAATCGACACGCTCGATACCGAACTGCAAAAACTGCTGCTGCCCAAAGATGCCGACGACGACAAAAACATCTTCATCGAAGTGCGCGCCGGAACGGGCGGCGACGAAGCCGCGCTGTTTGCAGGCGATTTGCTGCGTATGTACAGCCGTTACGCCGAACGTAACCGCTGGCAGGTCGAAATCGTTTCCGCCAACGAAAGCGAGTTGGGCGGCTATAAAGAAGTCATCGCCCGCATTGTCGGACTCGGGGCGTACAGTCGTCTGAAATTCGAATCGGGCGGCCACCGCGTGCAACGCGTCCCCGCCACCGAAAGCCAAGGCCGTATCCACACCTCCGCCTGCACCGTCGCCGTCATGCCCGAAGCGGACGAACTCGAAGACATCGAGTTGAACCCCGCCGACCTGCGCATCGACACCTTCCGCGCATCCGGCGCGGGCGGTCAGCACATCAACAAAACCGACTCCGCCGTCCGCATCACCCACCTGCCCACCGGCATGGTGGTCGAATGCCAAGACGGCCGCAGCCAACACGCCAACAAAGCGCAGGCGATGAAAGTCCTCGCCGCCCGCCTGAACGACGCGCAAAAACGCGAAGCCCAAGCCAAAGAAGCCGCTGAGCGCAAATCCCTCATCGGCAGCGGCGACCGTAGCGAACGCATCCGCACCTACAACTACCCGCAAGGCCGCGTGACCGACCACCGCATCAACCTCACCCTGCACAAGCTGGATTTTGTGATGGACGGAGACTTGGAAGAAATCACCAACGCCCTGATTGCCGAACATCAGGCTGAGCTTCTGGCGGCAATGGGCGATTAATGGGACGGTTGACGCTTGGTTTCAAAGCGTGAAAGTAGGCTTGATGGCGGGAAAACAAGTTCTGCCACAGCGTAAATCAAGCCTCAGCCGTCGCCCGCCGTCCTTTCCGTAACCATAAAATCCTATGCGGAAATGACGGCGCTCCTAAAAAGCCTTCCCATCGTCTTCAAACGCAAGCCCAGATAAACCGGTTTTCCCAGTCTTCCAACAATCCGCCCCTTTTTCAGACGACCCATCCCAACCCATGAACACCCCGCTCACCCGCCGCCGTTTTTTCGCCATCGCCGCCCTGACTGCCGCCGGAGCGGCCGCGCCCTTCCTCCTGAACCGCAACCGCCCTGCCTCGTTACCAACTACCGGCGAGCCCGTCATTTGGAAAGGCATCGCGCTGGGTTCCGGCGCCGAGCTCCGCCTCTTCGGCGTTGACCGCAAAGAAGCCGAAATCCTTGTCAACAAAGTCCTCGCAGAAGTCGCCCGCCTCGAAAAAATCTTCAGCCTCTACCGCGAAGACAGCCTGATCAACCGACTGAACAAAGAAGGTCGTCTGAACAACCCGCCGCCCGATTTCCTCGCCCTGTTGAGCATCTGCCGCGACATCCATGCCCTGACAGACGGCGCGTTCGACCCCACCGTCCAAGTGCTGTGGAACCTCTACGCAGACCATTTCCGCCGCAACCCGCGTACCGAAACCCCGCCGTCCGACCCAGATATCCGGCGCACCCTCAAACTCGTCGGCTTCAAACACGTCGTCTTCGACCAAAAAACCATCCTCTTCGAACAAAAAGGCATGGGCTTATCCCTCAACGGCATCGCCCAAGGCTACATCACCGACAAAATCACCGCCCTGCTGCAACAACACGGCATCCGCCAAGCCCTCGTCGATATGGGCGAAATCCGCGGCTTCGACACCGACAACCAACGCACATGGAACGTCGGCATCCGCAATCCCCAAAACGAAGAAGCCACCCTCCTGACCATCCCCATGCAAAACCAAGCCTTCGCCACCTCAGGCGGCTACGGTACCGTGATGGACGAAGCCGGCAAGTTCACCCACCTCTTCGACCCCCGCACCGGCACTGCCACACCGCGCTACCGCAGCGTCAGCGTCATGGCGCCAACCGCCGCCGTTGCCGATGCCTTCTCCACCGCGTTCTCCATCATGGACGAATCCGCCATCCGTACCGCAGCCCGCGCCAAACAGGCAAAAGTCTGGCTGGTCATGCCCGACAACCGCATTGAAACCCTAGCCTGAACGACTTATCCGCTAAAATGGTGTACTACAAAGAAACGCAGCTACAAGGTCGTCTGAATGCCCAAACTCCATCAAATCATCGAACGTCATTGGCAACGCCCCAATCCGTTTTTATCTTTCCTGCTCAAACCCTTATCCAAACTGTTTGCCAAAATTGCGGCGAAACGGCGCGATGATTTCGTTTCAGGTCGTCTGAAAAGCGAAAAGCTGCCCGTGCCTGTGGTCGTGGTCGGCAATATCCACGCGGGCGGGACGGGGAAAACGCCGATTGTCGCCGCGCTGGTGTCGGGTTTGCAGGAAAAAGGCATCAAGGTCGGCATCATCAGCAGGGGCTACGGGCGCAAGAGCAAGGCGGTTCATGTATTGAATGAGAAGAGCCGAGCGGAAGATGCGGGCGACGAGCCTTTGCTGCTGTTCCGTAAAACCGGCGCGCCGACGGCGGTGGGCAGCAGCCGTGCGGAGGCAGGCAGGGCGTTGCTGGCGGCGCATCCCGACATCAGGCTGATTGTGGCGGACGACGGTTTGCAGCATTACGCCCTGTGGCGGGATGTGGAAATCGCGGTGTTTCCGGCGGCGGATACGGGGCGGTCGGATTTGGATTTGCTGCCCAACGGCAGTTTGCGCGAACCTTTGTCGCGGCTGGATTCGGTGGACGCGGTCGTTGTCAGCGGCGGCAAGGCGAATGCGTCGTTTGCTCCGTCTGAAAATATGTTTCACAGCCGTATCGAAACGGGACAGATTTACCGTTTGAACAAGCCGTCTGAAATACTGGATACAGGTCGTCTGAAAAACCAAACTGTCGCCGCCGTGGCAGGTATCGCCAAACCGGAGCGTTTTTTTGATTCGCTGCGGAACATGGGCATCACGTTGAACCAAACCGTCGCACTGCCCGACCATGCCGATATCGCTGCGACAGATTTGCCGGATGCAGACGCGGTCATTATTACGGAAAAGGATGCGGTCAAGTTTTCAGACGACCTCAATCTGAATCATGTATGGGTGTTGCCTGTTTGTGCGATAATCGAACCTGATTTGGCGGCGTTTGTGTCGGAACAGCTGAAAGATTCGCGACAGGTCGTCTGAAATCAATTGATTCTTTGTTGCTGTTTGTCTTGAATAATAAGGAAATTTATGAACCTGAAGAAACTGCTGCTCACTTTCGTTGCCATTGCCGCCTGTTCCGCCGCAACTGCCGCGCCTCCAAGCGATAAGTCTCTAAATAGATGGATGGAAGTCCAGCATATCGAACGCGACTTTCTCAAAAATTTGACCAACATGGCGGAAGCACAAAACCGACAGCTCATGCAACCGATCATCTCCTCATATCCACCGGAACTGCAGCCGCAATTACAAGCCGCGTCAGACCGTTATATGAACAAAGTGTTTAAAGCTTATTTCACACCGCAACTTAGAAACAAATTAATGAAAGAAATAAAAAAAGTTGCCAAGGACGAGTTCACTCAACAAGAGATTGATGCCATGATTGCGTTTTACGAGACTCCCGTAGGACAATCTATCGTGGAGAAAAATTCGGCATTCATAAAAAAACTCGCCAATATAGGGGCAAGCGAAGCGGATATGAAAGAAATAGAAACAATTAGCGAACACTACCTAATTGAATTTGAAAACGAAATTAAAAAAATATTGTCTGAAGAATGTACCCCCTAAACCTTAAACAGGAGAAAAAGATGAAACTGAAAACCTTGTTATTGCCCTTCGCCGCGCTGGCATTGTGTGCCAACGCATTTGCCGCTACACCCAGCGACGCGTCGCTGGAGCGTCTGTTTGAAGTGCAGAAGATGGATGCCCTGTTGGACCAGTCTTTCCAAAGCATGGAGGGCATTGTGCTTTCCGATCCGAATGTACAGAAATTTTTGAAAGATGCGCCGGAAGACAAACGTCCGCAGTTGGAGGCGGTATTGAAAAAGTATGCAACCCGGTCGATTGCCGAAATCAACACGCCGCAAGTGCGCGCCCAATTGCGTAAAGCGACTTTAGACGGCATGAAGACGGTTTATACGCAAGAAGAAGTCAACGCATTGATTGGCTTTTACAGCACGGCGGTAGGTCAATCGATAATGGACAAAACGCCGCGCTATCTTGAGGCAACGGTGAAACCGATGATGAACATCCTTGCCGGCAAATACACCCAATCCAACCAAAGCGCAAACTTGAGGCGCGAAATCCGCCAAATCATGTGCGAAGGCAAAAATCCTGCCCAAGCCTGCGCCAAACAGCCGAACAAACCGGCACGGAAAAAATAATGCCGCTTGAGGTCGTCTGAAAACGAGCGAAGCGAGCTTCGCTATAGTGGATTAAATTTAAATCAGGACAAGGCGACGAAGCTGCAGACAGTACAGATAGTACGGCAAGGCGAGGCAACGCCGTACTGGTTTAAAGTTAATCCACTATAAACCATCAAACCCGAAAGAAACCCCATGGAAAAAAAATTCTTAGACATCCTCGTCTGCCCCGTTACCAAAGGCAGGCTGGAATATCATCAGGACAAACAGGAATTGTGGAGCCGTCAGGCGAAGCTGGCTTATCCGATTAAAGACGGCATTCCCTATATGCTGGAAAACGAAGCGCGAGCGTTGAGCGAAGAGGAACTCAAAGCATGACCGAATTCGTCGTATTGATTCCAGCGCGGCTGGATTCATCGCGCCTGCCCGGAAAAGCCTTGGCGGATATTCACGGCAAACCGATGGTCGTGCGCGTTGCCGAACAGGCGGCAAAAAGCAAAGCGGCGCGCGTCGTTGTTGCCACCGACCATCCCGATATTCAGGCGGCCTGTCAGGCGCAAGGCGTCGAAGTCGTCATGACTTCAAACCGGCACGAAAGCGGCACAACGCGCCTTGCCGAAGCCGCCGCTGCACTGAAGCTGCCACAACATCTGGTGGTCGTCAACGTACAGGGCGACGAACCACTGATTGCCCCCGAACTCATCGACCGCACTGCCGAAGTCTTGGTAGAAAACAACGTGCAGATGGCGACCGCGGCGCACGAATTACACGATTTCGACGAATTTATGAATCCCAACGTCGTCAAAGTCGTCCTCGACAAAAACCGCAACGCCATCTACTTCAGCCGCGCCCCGATTCCCTATCCGCGCGATGCCATGCGCGCCGAAAAACGCGAATTGCCCGCCGAAACCGCCGTCCTGCGCCATATCGGCATTTACGCCTACCGCGCCGGCTTCCTGCAACGCTACGCCGAAATGAGCGTTTCGCCGCTGGAAACCATCGAATCGTTGGAGCAACTGCGCGTCCTGTGGCACGGCTACCCGATTGCCATCGAAACCGCCAAACAAGCCCCCGCCGCCGGCGTGGATACGCAGGAAGATTTGGACAGGGTCCGAGCCGTCTTTGAGGCCGTCTGAAAGGAAAAACATGACCGATTTACGCCATTTGAGCCGCGAAGAGCAAAAACTGCTTGCCGATGTTACCCTGCTGGTTCAAAACGACGACCAAGAGTTTAACTATGAAATGTTGAAAGCCGCCGCGCCGGACGAAGCCAGCGGCGAGTTTTGGTTCCGTGTGGCGGAAACGCTCAGTACGCTGCCGCCCAACCGTTCGCTGGATTTGCGCTTGAACGGCGGCAGGCTGACGGTTGCCGTGTCGATTTTGTCGGTATTGCTGCAAGACAGCCCTGAAATTCCGCAGCTTTGGGCGCAAAAGGTAATTGCGCTCAACTACTTGGCACACGGGCATCAGACCCGCGCGCTCGGTTTGGCGCAGCAGGCGGACAAGGCGGCGGAAGCCAGCGAGGAAGAGTATTTGGCAAAGACTTTATCGCAAAACCTGCTTTCCACTTTGAAAGAGGCACTGGAGCGGTTTCCCGAAGACACATGGTTTGCCGAAATGCGCGATGACGCATGGAAACATTTCGGCGCGGAACAGGCCGTCTGAAGTTTTGAACGATAAACGCAAGCCGTGTAAAATCATTTGAATCACGTTTCAAATCCATATCACTTAACAAAAAGGAACACCCATGAAAGTATTATTGTTAGGCGCGCCGGGCGCGGGCAAAGGCACTCAGGCACAATTCATCACCGCTGCGTTCGGCATTCCGCAAATTTCCACCGGCGATATGCTCCGCGCTGCGATTAAAGCAGGCACGCCGCTGGGTTTGGAAGCGAAAAAAATCATTGACGAAGGCGGCTTGGTGCGCGACGACATCATCATCGGCATGGTGAAAGAACGCATCGCGCAAGACGACTGCAAAAACGGTTTCCTGTTCGACGGTTTCCCGCGCACGCTGGCACAAGCCGAAGCGATGGTTGAAGCGGGCGTGGATTTGGACGCGGTCGTTGAAATCGACGTACCCGACAGCGTGATTGTCGACCGCATGAGCGGCCGCCGCGTTCACTTGGCTTCCGGCCGCACCTACCACGTTACCTACAATCCGCCCAAAGTCGAAGGCAAAGACGACGTAACCGGCGAAGATTTGATTCAGCGCGACGACGACAAAGAAGAAACCGTCAAAAAACGCCTTGCCGTTTACCACGAGCAAACCGAAGTGCTGGTCGATTTTTACAGCAAGCTGGAAGGCGAACACGCGCCGAAATACATCAAGGTTGACGGCACTCAGCCGGTAGAAGCCGTGAAAGCCGAAATATTGGGCGCATTGGGCAAATAAATCGAAAAGGTCGTCTGAAAACAGAAATAAGGTTTTCAGACGACCTATTTTTGATAAACAGCGTGTTGCAACCGAAAAATAATCATTCGGCGTCATTCCCGCGCAGGCGGGAGTCCATTTCTGAATTTGGGCAATCGCTGTTTAAATCTGATGAACTGAGTTTTATCAATGGATTCCCGCCTGCGCGGGAATGACGGCTGATGTACCGGTTCAAATTTATCCGAAACAGTTTGTCGGGGGCTTGAGTCCGCGTAGGTGGACATCAATGCCCGACCTACGGTTTGAATTTACGTTGTTACTGCGAAAAAGACGATAAAGGTCGTCTGAAAACCCAAAACGAAAACACCATGAATCCTTTAATCACCGACTTCCAAACTCCGCAACAACGCACCCCCGTCATTGTTGCCCTTGATTTTGCCAACGAAAAAGACACGCTCGGATTCGTCCGCAACCTTGATCCGACGTTGTGCCAAATCAAAATCGGCAAAGAGCTGTTTACCGCCACGGGGCGCAGTTTGGCGGAAAGCCTAATTCATCAGGGTTTCAAACTCTTTCTCGATTTGAAATACCACGACATTCCCCACACCGTCGCGCAAGCCTGCAAAGTCGCCGCCGACATGGGCGTGTGGATGGTCGATATGCACGCATCGGGCGGCCGCCGCATGATGGAAGCCGCCGCCGAAGCCGTTGCCGGATACGGCACGAAGCCGCTCTTAATCGGCGTAACCGTACTGACCAGCATGGAACAAAGCGATTTGGCGGAAATCGGTTTGAATATCGCCCCTGAAGAACAAGTCATCCGCTTGGCAAAACTGGCGCAAAGTTCGGACTTGGACGGCGTAGTCTGTTCCGCCCAAGAAGCCGCGCCGTTGCGCCGCGAATTGGGACAGGATTTTGTCTTGGTAACGCCCGGCATCCGTTTGGACGTTGCCGGCAACAACGACGACCAACGCCGCATCATGACGCCCGCCGAAGCATTGACGGCAGGTTCGACTTATCTGGTGATGGGCCGCCCCGTTACCCAAGCCGCCGATCCGGTAGCCGTATTGCGCGAAGTGAACCGCGTGGCGAACCTTGAAGCAAACTGATTTTCAGACGACCTTACAGGTTGAGGCCGTCTGAAAAAACACAACGGAGGCAATATGCCCACCAAGTTCCAACAAGAAACCCTCAAATCCCGCTTCGCACAAGCCAAAGTCCTGGTTGTCGGCGACGTGATGCTCGACCGCTATTGGTTTGGCGACGTGTCCCGTATTTCGCCCGAAGCGCCCGTGCCGGTGGCGAAAATCGGACGAATCGACCAACGTGCGGGCGGAGCGGCGAACGTTGCGCGTAACATCGCTTCGTTGGGCGGCAAAGCTGGGCTGTTGTCGGTAACCGGCGACGACGAAGCCGCCAACGCGCTCGATGCGCTGATGGCGCAAGACGGCGTCGCCTCCTATCTGATGCGCAACAAACAAATCGCCACTACCGTCAAACTGCGTGTCGTCGCCCGCAACCAGCAGCTTATCCGCCTTGATTTTGAAGAGCATCCCAACCGCGAAGTGTTGGAGCAAATCAAGCAGAAATACCGCGAAGTATTGCCCGAATACGACGCAATCATTTTTTCAGACTACGGCAAAGGCGGCCTGTCGCACATCTCCGATATGATAGATTGGGCGAAACACGCAGGTAAAACCGTATTAATCGACCCCAAAGGCGACGATTACGAAAAATACGCCGGCGCCACGCTGATTACGCCCAACCGTGCCGAATTGAAAGAAGTGGTAGGCAGTTGGAAAAACGAAAGCGAGCTGACCGAAAAAGCGCAAAACCTGCGCCGCCACCTCGACCTGACCGCCGTTTTACTGACCCGCAGTGAAGAGGGTATGACCCTGTTCAGCGAAGGCGAACCCATTTACCAGCCCACCCGCGCCCAGGAAGTTTATGACGTATCGGGCGCAGGCGACACCGTCATTGCCGGAGTGGGCTTGGGGCTGGCGGCAGGCTACACCATGCCCGAAGCCATGCACCTCGCCAATACCGCCGCCGGCGTCGTCGTCGCCAAACTCGGCACGGCGGTTTGCTCGTTTGCAGAATTGAACAAAGCATTAAGTTTACTCAAAAAGACTACGAAGAAAAATTAAGAAATTATATTTTGAAATAAAAGGTATGTATGATTATATTTAAATCGTTATCAATAATTTTAATTTCTTTAATATTATTTTTTTTTCTTGGAGTTGGAAATGAAAAAGTGGTTTATGCTTTAAATGCTAATATCGAAAATCAAAATGCGATTGTGGATTGGCAACTTGATCCAGATGATCAACTGTCAGTTATTGAAATAGCTTTATTTGACAAAAATGGACATTTATTGCCTTCAAATCATTTTGAAGAGCAATGTGATACTGTCTCAAATTGTCATTTAGAATTGAAAAAGAAATTAGAAAAACGAAATATTCAGTTTATCGCACCTAATAAAATTAAAATTTTACCAGAATTACTGAATAATTATGTAATTTGGGTCGGAATTAAAACATTAAAATATAATAGATACCCATCACATATTTTGTTTTGTAGTCAAGGAGATGTCTTAATTAGAGAAAAAGATGGCTATTCTGAAAACATCGAGGGTTTTTATGAAAAATGTAAAAACCTCTAGCCTAACATTGATCATGTAGGTATGGGACAAATTAAAAGCCCTACATTTTAGAGCCAGCGTAAGTTGGTTTGAAAACCCAACTTTAAAAAAGGTCGTCTGAAAGTTTTTCAGACGGCCTCAGAAGAGCAGTAATTTCTTTTTCAGACGACCCCATCTTTCCAAGGTCGTCTGAAACGAGTGCAACGAGTTTCGCTAAAACCAAAAATCAAAGGAAACCCAATATGACCATCATCGTAACAGGCGCGGCCGGCTTCATCGGCAGCAACATCGTCAAAGCCCTCAACCAACGCGGCATTACCGACATTGTCGCCGTTGACAACCTGACCCGTGGCGAAAAATTCAAAAACCTTGCCGAGTGCGAAATCGCCCACTACCTCGACAAACACGAATTCATCCGCCAAGTGCGCGGCCATCTTCTGCCTTACGAAAACATCGAAGCCGTCTTCCACCAAGGCGCATGTTCCGACACCATGAACCACGACGGCCTCTACATGATGGACAACAACTACCAGTACACGCTCGACCTTTTGGACTGGTGTCAGGACGAACGCATCCCCTTCCTCTATGCCTCCAGCGCCGCCGTGTACGGCAAAGGCGAAATCTTCCGCGAAGAGCGCGAACTTGAAAAGCCGCTCAACGTGTACGGCTACTCTAAATTCCTATTTGACCAAGTATTGCGCCGCCGCATGAAAGAAGGCTTGACTGCTCAAGTTGTCGGCTTCCGCTACTTCAACGTGTACGGACAACACGAACAACACAAAGGCCGCATGGCATCCGTCGCCTTCCACCATTTCAACCAATACCGCGAACACGGTTACGTCAACCTGTTCGGTGCCAACGACGGCTATGGCAACGGCGAACAAACCCGCGACTTCGTCAGCGTCGAAGACGTCGCCAAAGTCAATCTCTACTTCTTCGACCACCCCAACCTCTCCGGCATCTACAACCTCGGCACCGGCCGCAGCCAACAGTTCAACGAACTCGCCGCCGCTACCGTCAACGCCTGCCGCGCCGCCGAAGGCAAGCCTGAAATGAGCTTGAAAGAGCTGGTAGAAGAAGAACTTATCCGCTACGTCCCCTTCCCCGACGCGCTCAAAGGCAAATACCAAAGCTTCACCCAAGCCGACATCACCAAACTGCGCGAAGCCGGATACAAGGAGGAATTTTTGGATGTCAAAGCAGGCGTAGAGCGCTACGTCAAATGGATGCTGGAAAATCTGGCTTAATTTGAAATGCCCATAACAAAGGTCGTCTGAAAACTCAGATTTAAGGTTTTCAGACGACCTTTCCCGTACAAACCTCGTCTGAAACCCCTTATAATCCAACCTTCCCCCCCTTTTTTTCCCTCCTCCAATGTCCGAACTCTTCGCGCCCTCCTCCATTTCCGTATCCGAACTCAACGCCCTCGCCAAAGCCTTGCTGGAAGACCATCTTGCCGGTTTGTGGATTGCGGGCGAAGTGTCCAATCTGACCCGTGCCGCCAGCGGGCATTATTATTTCTCGCTCAAAGACAGCCGCGCGCAGGTGCGTTGCGCGATGTTCAAGGGTGCGGCGGCGCGTTTGGCGAAACCTTTGAAAGAAGGCGACCATATCGAAGTGGCGGGCAAAATCAGTATTTACGAGGCGCGGGGCGAGTTTCAGATTACCGTGAACGAGGTGCGGCTCAAAGGTTTGGGGCAGCTTTACGAAGCCTACGAGCGACTGAAGGCGCAGTTGCAGGCGGAAGGCGCATTTGCGGCGGAACGCAAGAAACCTTTGCCCGCCCGACCGCAATGTATCGGCATCGTAACCAGTCTGGCGGCGGCGGCTTTGCGCGATGTCGTTACCACCTTGAAACGCCGCGCGCCCGAAATTCCCGTCATTGTTTATCCGACCGCCGTTCAAGGCGCGGGCAGCGAGTTTCAGATTGCCCAAGCGATTAAAACCGCGTCGCAACGCGCCGAATGCGATGTGTTGATTGTCTGTCGCGGCGGCGGCAGCATTGAAGACTTGTGGGCATTTAACGAAGAACCGGTCGTGCGCGCCATCGAAGCCTGCGCAATTCCTGTCGTCAGCGGCGTAGGACACGAAACCGATTTCACGCTCGCCGATTTTGTCGCCGACGTACGCGCGCCCACGCCGACCGGCGCGGCGGAACTGGTCAGCCCCAACCGCCAAGAATCGCTGCACCGCCTCGCCCAAGCCAAAGGTCGTCTGAAAACCGTTTTGGAACAACGCTATTTCGATGTCAGCCAAAAACTCGACTGGCTTGCGCGGCAAATCCGCCACCCGCGCCAAAAACTCGGCGAACAGCGCACCTACATCCGCAAACTGGCGCAAACCCTGTCCTACTCGATGACGCAAAACGTCCGCGCCCACACCGCCCGTTTCGAACGCCAAACCCAAGCCCTGAAACATTGCCGCCCCGATATTTCCGTTTACCGGCAAGACATCAACCGCTTTCAGACGACCTTGTCGCACGTCTTCCGCCAACTGCTCGCCCACCGCCGCCAAAGCCTGACCGCCCAAACCGCCCTGCTCGAAGCCGTATCGCCGCAGCAGATTTTGGAGCGCGGCTTCTCCGTCGTCAAAAACACACGCGGACAAGTCATCCGCAACGCCGATGTTTTAAAGCAAGGGCAGAAACTGCACATCACTTTTGCCGACGGCGAAACCGACGTGCGCGTGACCAAAGAGCAGGCGCAGCGGGAATTGTTTGATTAATCGCCGGCTTGAATGAAGAAGGTCGTCTGAAAACGAGCGTAGCGGGTTTTCAGACGACCTTTTGACTTTGATGGTAAGCGTTTTCCTTCTGTTGACTGATGGAGAAAAGCAAGAAACAAGGCGATCGAAACCACGGATAAATACCGCAAAACCTGCCTTCCCCACCCCATCTCCTGCCGGACCAAATTTGGCGCAGATTACCGAATGCAGTGATTACCGATTGACTGAGTATTCAAACAAAACTCCCTGATTTCAATCTATAGTGAATTAACTTTAAACCAGTACGGCGTTGCCTCGCCTTAGCTCAAAGAGAACGATTCTCTAAGGTGCTGAAGCACCAAGTGAATCGGTTCCGTACTATCTGTACTGTCTGCGGCTTCGTCGCCTTGTCCTGGTTTAAATTTAATCCACTATATTGCACCGACTCAAATTTAATCCAAACAAAAAGGTCGTCTGAAAATATTCAGACGACCTTTTGAGTTCAAACGATGAACGATTAGTGCTGATGCGCGCCACCGTGGTCATGGCCATGACCGTGATCCATGCCGGATTGCGGTGCGGTTTTCACTTCCAGTTGTACGGTTTGAGGTTTGGCATTTTTGAATTTCAGGGTAACCGGTACTTTTTCGCCTTCTTTCAGCGGTTTTTTCAGACCCATGAACATAACGTGGTAGCTGCCCGGTTTCAGCTCGGTTACGCCTTTTGCCGCCAGCGGAACACCACCTTTGACTTCACGCATGCGCATCACGCCGTTGTCGTTGACATGGGTATGCACTTCAACGCGGTCGGCTACCGGGCTGCTGCCGCCGACCAAGAAGTCTTGTTTGGCTTCATCGTTGTGGATCTTCATGAACGCGCCGCCCATTTTCATGCCTTCGACGGTGGCACGCGCCCAACCGTCTTCAACGTGAACACCGGCTGCGGAAGCGGTGGATACCAAACCTGCTGCGATCAGGGTTGCCAATAATTTTTTCATGTATTGCTCCTTTATGATGAAATGGGTGGTTTTGTTGCGGCAAAAGCTTTCCGCGCGACATTGCATGTCGGTAATACTGTTCTCATCCTACATGCAATGGTCGTCTGAATGCTTTGACTCAGATTAAACAAAATGATTCAAATTAATTCATGAGAATTAATACTTAGTAAGTATAAATCATCTCAAAGTAAATTTAAACATACCCGCGCCACAATGCAATCGCCCACACGATACCCAACATCGTCAAAGCGAGCAATTGCGCAGCGGAGCCGGCATCTTTGGCACGTTTTGCCAATTCGTGTTTTTCGGTGGAAGTGTGGTCAACGGCGGCTTCAACGGCGGTGTTGAACAATTCGGTAATCAGCGAAACAAACGACGCAATAATCAGCAGCATTTTGGTCGCGGAGTCGAAATTGAGGATGAAGGTCAAGACAATCAAAATCAGGTTCAGCCACAATACTTGGCGGAACGCGCTTTCATAGCGGTAGGCGGCGGCAAGCCCGTCTTTGGAATAGCCGAATGCGTTGATGATGCGTTTGATACCGCTTTTACCTTTTTTATCGGCAGCGTAAGAAGATGGTTTCATAAGTAATGTTTGTATCAATATTTATATTTGTATAGTGGATTAACTTTAAACCAGTACGGCGTTGCCTCGCCTTAGCTCAAAGAGAACGATTCTCTAAGGTGCTGAAGCACCAAGTGAATCGGTTCCGTACTATCTGTACTGTCTGCGGCTTCGTCGCCTTGTCCTGATTTAAATTTAATTCACTATAAAAAGGGGTCGTCTGAAAACGAGTGAAGCGAGTTTCGCTAAAACGAGCGAAGCGGGTTTTGCTAAAACAGATTCGGATTTCAGACGACCTTTCGAGATTATTGTTTGGACCAAGCTTCGACAGCGTCGGCAAACATCGCGGCGACGTCGAAGTTTTTTTGTTTCATGATTTCTTGGAAACCGGTCGGGCTGGTAACGTTGACTTCGGTCAGGTTGCTGCCGATGACGTCCAAACCTGCCAGCAAGATGCCGCGGCGTTTGAGTTCAGGGGCGAGGGTTTCGGCGATTTCTCGGTCGCGTTCGCTCAATTCCTGCGCCACGCCGCGCCCGCCTGCCGCCAGATTGCCGCGTGTTTCGCCGTTTTGCGGAATACGCGCCAAAGCATAGGGGACGACTTCGCCGCCGATAATCAGGATGCGTTTGTCGCCGTGGACGATTTCGGGAATGTAGCGTTGCGCCATGATGGTGCGGGAATCAAGCTGCATCAGGGTTTCGAGGATACTGCCGATGTTTGGGTCTTTTTCGGTCAGGCGGAAAATGCCCATGCCGCCCATGCCGTCCAGCGGTTTGATGATGATGTCGCCGTGTTCTTTCAAAAATGCGCGGACATCGGCGGAACGGGTCGTAACCAGCGTAGGCGCGGTGAACTGGCTGAAATTCAAAATCGCCAGTTTTTCATTGAAGTCGCGCATCGCCTGCCCGCTGTTAAAGACCTTCGCGCCCTGCTGTTCCGCCAGCGTCAGGAATTGGGTGGCGTAGAGGTATTGCATATCGAACGGCGGGTCGGTGCGCATAATGACGGCATCGAAGTCTTTCAAGGTCGTCTGAACTTTGTCTGCTGCTTTAAACCATTCATGGTCATCGTCGCTTTTTGCACCAAGAAACTCAAACGGCGCAGCCTGAGCCGTCACCAATCCTTGCTGTACGGACAATTCGCCGCTCAAGGTATGGAAAAGCTGCCAGCCGCGTTTTGCCATCTCGCGCATCATGGCATAGGTGGTGTCTTTGTAGGTTTTGAAACTTGCCATCGGATCGGCAATAAACAGGACTTTCATGGGAACTTCCTTATAAACGAACGACGTAATCATACCTTGTATTGAGGTCGTCTGAAAGGGCGCGGGCGGTTTGGCAAAGAGGTCGTCTGAAAAGCGGTTTGTAAATGGTTACACAAACTTCCTTTTCAGACGACCTCTCCGATTCTGCGTTTAAGCGGCGGCAAGGCTGATTAACTCTGCCGCGTGGCTTCGGGTCGTGTCGGTAATGATTTCGCCGCCAAGCATACGGGCGATTTCTTCGATACGCTGCTGATGGTCCAACACGCTGATTTCGCTGACGGTTTGTTCGCCTTCGCTGTGTTTGCGCACCTGCCAATGGTTTTCACCGCAGGAAGCGACTTGCGGCAGGTGGGTCACGGCGAGCACCTGATGTTTTTTACCCAAAGCGCGCAGGGCTTTGCCGACCATTTCTGCCACGCCGCCGCCGATACCGGTATCGACTTCGTCAAAAATCAGCGTAGGGACTTGCGTGTATTGGCTGGTGACCACCTGCAAGGCAAGGCTGATACGGGCAAGTTCGCCGCCGGACGCGACTTTATTCAGCGGACGGGACGGATTGCCTTTGTTGGCAGCAACTTGGAACTGCACCTGCTCCAAACCGTGCGCCGTGGGGGAAGACGGCAGCAGGACGATGTCAAAACGCGCGCCTTTCATGGCGAGATGCTGCATATGTCCGGTCGTTTCCTCGCCCAACCTGCCCGCCGCCTGATGGCGCATGGCGGAAAGAACATGGGCTGCCTCCTGATATTCGGCAAGGTTGCGGGCAACGGTTTGCGTCAACGCTTCCAAATCGGCAGCGGCTTGCAGGCTTTGCAGGCGCTCGTCGATTTCAGCCAGCTTTTGCGGCAAGGCTTCAGGCTCGATGCGGTATTTCCGCGCCATCCCCATCAGCTCGCCCATGCGCTGTTCCTGCGCCGCCAATTCGTTGGGATCGATGTCGCTGCGGCCTGCGACATCGCGCATATTGGCACTGATTTCGCCCAATTCGGCTTCAATGCTCGCCAGCATATTCAGGCTTTCGGCAAAGCGCGGCTCGATGTTTTGCAGATTGGTCAATAATTTTTGGCATTGATAAATTTGACGTTGGATGCCGTTGTCGCCATCAATGTAGTCGCCGACTTCTTCGGCAGCCTGCAACAGCTCGGCAGAATGGGCAAGACTGTCGTGGCTTTGGCTGAGGGCTTCCCATTCGCCTTGTTTTACGTCCAACTGGTTCAATTCGTTGAACTGCCATTCCAAACGCTCACGCTCGATAATGATGGTCTCGGCGTGTTCCTGCGCCTCTTGGAGGGCTTTTTTCGCATTGACCCAGTTTTGATAAAGCTGTCTGACGGTTTCCGCCTGCGCTTTGCTACCCGAAAATGCGTCCAACAATTCGCGCTGGGCGGATTCTTGATTGAGGGAATGGTGGGCGTTTTGCCCGTGGATGTCGATAAGCTGCCCGCCGACGGCTTTAAGCTGCGCCAGCGTGGCTGCCTGATTATTGATAAAGCTGCGGCTTTTCCCTTTGGCATCGATGATGCGGCGGATGCTGAGTTCTTCCGCATCTTCGTCCAAAAAACCCTGCTCCTGCAATTGGGCTTTGAGATCGGGCAGAAGGCTGATGTCGAACAATGCCGACAACTGCGCTTCCTTCGCACCGCTGCGGACTTGGCTGTAATCGGCCTTATCGCCCAACAAAAGCCCGATTGCGTCCAGCGTAATCGATTTGCCCGCGCCCGTTTCGCCGGTCAAGACGGTAAAACCGCTTTGGAAATCCAGATTGAGGTTTTCAACAATGACAAAATCGCGCAGAGAAAGTGCCAACAGCATGGTAGTATTCCTTAGTAAATCGACCGCACATCGGCGGCTAACTTTAGATATGCTGATTATAACTAAGATTTTTTATAGTTTGAATAAAGTTTTCCTTATTTTATATCTAACAAACTGAATACAATGATATTATTTTTTGAAAAAAGGTCGTCTGAAAACCTATAGTGGATTAAATTTAAATCAGGACAAGGCGACGAAGCCGCAGACAGTACAGATAGTACGGAACCGATTCACTTGGTGCTTCAGCACCTTAGAGAATCGTTCTCTTTGAGCTAAGGCGAGGCAACGCCATATTGGTTTAAAGTTAATCCACTATATTTCCAGTTTTCAGACGACCTTTGCCAATCCCGCCTGATTTAATTAATCAGCCGCTCCGGTGCGTCTTCCTGCTCCTCTTCTTCGCCTGTCGGCGGCGTTTCGATCAAATCAGGCAAAACCAATTCGCCCAATTCCGTCAGTGGCGGCAAATCTTCCAAACTGTCCAAGCGCAAATCGCTCAAAAACGTCGGCGTCGTCGCCCACAATGCAGGCCGCCCGACCGAATCACGATGCCCGATCACTTCAATCCAGCCTCTGTCCTGCAAGGTCTGCATCACGTTCTGCGACACCGCCACGCCGCGTATGCCCTCAATGTCGCCGCGCGTCACCGGCTGCTGGTAGGCGATAATCGCCAGCGTTTCCATCACAGCGCGGGAATAGCGCGGCGCACGCTGCTCCTGAAGGCTGCCCAGCCGCTCGAAAGCCGCCTGCGCAATCTGAAACCGCCAGCCTTCGTGCGTATGCACCAGTTGCAACGCCCTGCCCTGCCAACGCGTTTTCAACTGCGCCAGCACGTCGATTAATTTGTCCTGAGACAGCGGTGGCACACACAATTCGCGCATGGATTTTTCGTTTAGGGGTTCAGTTTGGGTCAAAAGCGCAGCTTCGATGAGCGCGTCGGGAGGGAGTTTTTCGTTCATAACGTTGAAATTTAATTGTTTTGATGTTTTCAGACGACCTTAAACAAGGACTCTTTTCAGTTTTATATGTTGGTTTTAAATTTTACAAGCAGGCCGTCTGAAAAATTTATTCTGAGGTTTCAGACGACCTTGTTGAGGGCAGTGAAACCTCTTTTGGCATTTCACTATACCGCCCTACTCGTCCGCAGGCTTCTGCCCTTTGCGTTCCGCCTTTCTGGCTTCGCGAATGGCTTTGAGTTCGGCTTCTTTTTGGCGGGCTTTTTTGAGCCATGTTTCCCATTGGTTCGGCGTTTCGAGGGTGATTCTGCCAATTTTGCCTTCGCGGAAGTCGGTGAGGATGTTTTCGGCGGCTTTTTGGTAGTTGACCCGTCCGCCGCTGAGGACTGCTCCGCGTTTTTTGGCTATCCACTCGAGCCATGAGTTGTCGTCCCAGTGGCTGCTGGGGTCTTTGTCGGCTTGGTAGCGTTCTTGCAACATGGGGAGGTAGTGGCGGCGGAGGTAGTCTAAGAGTTCGAGGGCGACTTCTTCTTCGTCCAGCGCGTTGCGTCCGACTGCGCCGCCGGCGGCGAGGTTGTAGCCGCCTTCTTCGACGATGATTTTCGGCCACAGCATTCCGGGGGTGTCGTAGAGCCAGAAGTCGTCGGCGAGAAAGAGGCGTTGTTCGGCTTTGGTGATGCCGGGTTCGTTGCCGGTTTTGGCGGATTTTTTGCCTATCATGCCGTTGATGAGGGTAGATTTACCGACGTTGGGGATGCCGCAGATGAGGACGCGCAGGGGTTTGTCTATGCCTTGGCGGTGGGGAATCATGGCGCGGCAGGCTTGGGTGATTTTGCCGTGTGCGCCGGTTTCGGAGGAATCGAGGGCGATGGCGCGGGTGTCGGGGCGGCTGTTGTAGTGTTCGAGCCAGATTTTGGTGCGCTCGGGGTCGGCAAGGTCTTGTTTATTGAGGATTTTGAGCTTGGGCTTGCCTTTGGAAAGCTGGGCAAGCAGGGGGTTTTCGCTGGAGGCGGGCATACGCGCGTCCAGCATTTCAATCACCATGTCGACGCTTTTGGCGCGCTCGGCGATGGCTTTTTTTGATTTGTTCATGTGGCCGGGAAACCATTGGATTGCCATGTTTTGTTCTTTCTGTCTGATTTGCGGTGGGGTCGTCTGAAAAGTGGTTCGGCGGTGTTTTCAGACGACCTGAGGTTTGTCCGTTTTCTGTGCAAAGGTCGTCTGAAAGCCTTCGCGGTTTTTCAGACGACCTTTTGGTTTGGGGCACTCAAGGTTTAGAGGTTGCCGTGTTCGTAGCGGTAGTAGCCGGCTTCGTCCATACATTGCTCAAGGGATTTGGATTCGCGTCCGTGTTTGGCGTCGTGTTGCGCTTGTGATTTGCAAACGTTGATTTGACGGGAAACTTCGGATTCGCTTGCGCCGGTGCGGTGCCAGCGGTAGGCGGGGACTTCGGCGGCGCAGGCGGCGAGTGTACAGGCGAGTGTAAGGGTGATGATGGGTTTCATGGGTTTCTCCTTTTATATCGAAAAGGTCGTCTGAAAAGGGGAATCAGCGTCCGGACAGGTTTTGCGCCTGTCTGTGGCGGACCAACAGTTCGTAATGTCCTTGCAGGCGTTGGGCGAGTTTTTCGACGACATAGACGGAACGGTGTTGCCCGCCGGTACAGCCGATGGCGATGGTCACGTAGCTGCGGCTTTCTTTTTGCAGGCGCGGGAGCCAGTGGTTCATAAAGTGGTCGATGTCGTCCACCATTTCCTGCGCCAGGGGCTGCTGGTCGAGATACGCTTGAATGGGGGCGTCCATGCCGGTGTAGGGGCGCAGCTCGGGATCGTAATAGGGATTGGGCAGGCTGCGCATATCGAACATGAAATCGGCGTTGTTCGGCACGCCGTATTTGAAGCCGAAAGATTCGAGGATAACCAAAAGCCCCCTGCGCTCGATGTTGAGCCATTGTTGAACGGCATAACGCAGTTGCTGCGCGTTCATTTTGGATGTATCGATGCAGTAGGCGATGTCTTTGAGCGGGAACAGCCATTCGCGCTCTTTTTGCAGGCTTTCCAGCAGGGTAAGGTTCAGCCCCGACAGCGGATGGCCGCGCCGCGTTTCGGAAAAACGGCGCACCAGCACGCTTTCTTCTGCCTCCACAAACAATACTTCGACCTGATGGCCTTCATCGCGCAGGTATTGGATTTGCTCCTGCGCTTCCTGAATGTTGATGCCGGAGCGGACATCGACACTCACTCCGAGTTTGGTTTCATCGGCGCGCTCGATATGGTGCAGCACCAGAGAAGGCAGCATTTCCAGCGGCAGGTTGTCCACACAGAAATAGCCGAGGTCTTCAAGCTGTTTGAGGGCAACGGACTTGCCCGAGCCGGACAATCCGCTAATCAGGACGATTTTCATGGTTTTGTTCGTTTTCTTTGAGTTGTGTTTGATGGCGTTCGAGGAATTCTTTGGTACTGTCTTTGCCGCGCAACTGGAGGATGTAGTTGCGCACCGCCGCTTCAACCAATACGGCAAGGTTGCGGCCCACGGCAACAGGCAGGGTGACGGAACGGACGTTAACGTTGAGGATGGACTCGGTTTCCGTGCGTATGCTCAAGCGGTCGAGCTGCTTCATGTAATCGTCGTCGGCAGCGACCAGGTTGATAATCAACTGGAGGATTTTTTTCGGACGGATGGAGGTTTCGCCGAAAATGTGGCGGATGTTGAGTATGCCCAAACCGCGCACTTCAAGGAAATCACGCAACATCGGCGGGCAGCGGCCTTCGAGCGTTTCGGGACCGGTACGGAAAAGCTCGACCGCATCATCGGCAATCAGGCTGTGTCCGCGCGAAATCAATTCCAACGCCAACTCGCTTTTACCCAAGCCGGAATGACCGGTAATCAGCACGCCGACTTCAAATACATCGAGGAATACGCCGTGTTTGACGATGGAAGTCGCCAGCGTGCGTTGCAGATAAATCCGCAACACGTCCATCAAATACGGGCTTTCGAGCTTGGAAGTCAAGAGCGGGATGTCGTTTTTATGGCAGTAGTCGCGCAATTTGGGCGAAACCGCCAGACCGTTGGCAACGATGACCAGCGACATGGGGATATCGAAGAGTTCGCCGAAATCGTAATTCAATTCGCCCGATTCGAGGCGCTTGAGATATTCGGCTTCGGCAACACCGACGACTTGGATTTGATTGGGATGGATAAAATTCAAATGGCCGACCAACGCCAAAACGGGTTTGTCGGCCTCTACTCCGATGCGGTTGTCCGCACCCGAATTGCCTGCCGCCCAAGCAAGTTGGAGCTTGTGCTGATTGTCGGAAAACAGGCGGCGGACGGATATACTGGGCATTCTTTACTCTTCTGCCAGAAGTTTGCGCACCTCCTCGGCAGAGGTTGCGGACATCAAGGCTTCACGGACGGCTTTTTGCGAGAACCTGCCCGCCAGTTTGGACAAGACTTCCAAATGCTCGCCGGTCGCATTTTCCGGCACCAACAACGTGAAAATCAGGGATACGGGTTTGCCGTCGGGCGCATCGAAAGCGACCGGTTCTTTCGTGCGGATAAACGCGCCGGTGGCTTTTTTCACGCAGGCATGACGGCCATGCGGGATGGCGACGCCCTGCCCCAAGCCGGTCGAACCCAGCTTTTCGCGGGCAAACAGGCAGTCGAAGACATCGCCGTGAGGTAATTCTGCTTCATGTTCAAGCAGCAGGCCAGCTTCTTCAAACAAGCGTTTTTTGCTGCCGACTTCCAAGTCTAAAACGATATGGGACAAAGGCAAAATTTCGCCGATAAGGCTCATAGAAATCTCTTTTGATGTGGCAAAATGAAATGGAATTGTACCGACTGTCTGTACAAACCTCAATCCTGAACACGCAATTTACACTCAGATTGCTAACAAGAAACGCTGCTTCTTTGATATTTCTTAACTCACACACAAGGTCGTCTGAAAACGGCGGCAAATGTTTTACGGCGGGTTTGGATACCAGATAAAACCCAGCCGCCATCATCAATCCACCCTGCCCCAAAAAGTAAAACGTCGTCTGAAACCCTTTTCAGACGACGTGTTAACCATTTTATTGCCTTACAACCGCGTAGCAGCCACAGTCCACAAATAATGCCCCGCCAAACCCAAAAACCACAGCAGGCCGATATAGTTGTTATCCAAAAACACTTTAAAACAAGTCTGGCGGTCGCGCGTTTTGATGGCATGGTATTGACCGATTTGCAGCCACACCACCGCAGGCAACATGATCCAATACGGCCATGTCGCGCCGATTTTCACACCCAACACCGCCATCAGCGCGGTAAACCAAAAATGGCAGAGCATAGAAGCGGAAATATCGTGATCGCCGAACGTGATGGCCGAAGTTTTAATCCCGATTTTCAAATCGTCTTCCTTGTCCGACATCGCATAAATCGTGTCGTAGGCAAGCGTCCACAGAGCATTGGCGGTAAACATCAGCCACGCCGTAGAAGGCACACCGCTGCGGACGGCGGCAAACGCCATCGGAATCCCGAAAGAAAACGCCAGCCCCAAATAAAACTGCGGCAGCGGGAAAAACCGTTTGGTAAAGGGATAAGTCATCGCCAAAAACAGCGCGGGAACGCTCATCACCCAAGTCAACAGGTTCAGCGGCGTCATGCAGAGGGCGGCGAGCAGGCAGAGGATGACGGTCAGCAGAATCGCTTCCGTTTTAGAAACCAACCCGCGGGCAAAGGGGCGGTTTTTCGTGCGCTCGACCGAACCGTCAAAATTGCGGTCGGCAAAGTCGTTGATCACGCAGCCTGCGCTGCGCATAAAGAATGTACCGGCAGTAAACGCCCAAAAAATATCCGCTTGCGGAAGACCTTCCGAAGCGACCCATAACGCCCAATAGGTCGGCCAAAGCAGCAACAACGTGCCGATAGGCTTGTCGATGCGCATCAGCTTGCCGTATATGACCATCCGTCCGACGGCATAGCGCGGGAAAAAATGTAGGAGAACACGTCTTATCTTCATGCGAATGTGAAAAATATGTTATTGGTATAATAAATCAATTTGTAATTATTGCTTAGCGTATTATGTTCATTATAAATCAATTTTTAGATTTTACTATTTTCTCTAGGCTCTTATCCCCAACTTTTACAGAAAGATACAAAAACGGCATATCCGCGCCCTACACAAACTGCGCCAACCCCGGCAAAAAATATTCCGTCAGTTCCAACACCTCGCCATCCCAATCAAAATAAGACCTGCGGGCGGCGACAGGTCGTCTGAAATCATCCTGCCCGCCGGCGTTTTCCATCAGGCAAAACTCGAACGCCGAACGCTTCAGCGGCAACGTACCGTCAAACAGCCGCTCGCCCAAAGGCTGCGTGCCGCAATCCAACACGCCGCGCCAGGCTTGCGATTGCGGGCTGCACGCGCTGCGCGCCTGTACGACGGGAACGCCGTCCAGATGCAGCAAAACATCGCGGACGAATTGCGGGGCGGCGGTTTCGGCATGGTTTTCGCCCAATGGATTGCACTGCCAGTCCAGTTCGCCTATATACAGCACTTTTACCGTAAAACTGCCGCCCAAGGCGCGTAAAGCGGCGGTCAGCGACTGCGCTTGGCACAAGGCGGCGGCGCGTTCGTTCCAGCCTTGCGGCAGCTCGCTGGGAAGTTTGTCTTGCCAATTTAAAGGGGGATTCATGGGGTTTAGATTGATGGGTTTCATGGCAAAATGAATAACTTTCAGACGACCTCTAATCTTAAAGAGGTCGTCTGAAAAATCAAATCAATAACGGTAATCGGGGTGGCGCGAACAGCCTGAATATTTAATAGTGCATGTATCAGATTGTTTGCCACATTCAGCAAGAGCTTTTTCTTCAGCTCTCTTCAAAGAAGAATCGGTTGACGAACCGTAGCCACCGTTACCTGCAACTCCGCCAATCGCAATCGCTCCACATGTATTGCGATATTCATTTATTAATTGACAACCTTTGCCACTTTTTCCAATTGGATTTTTGCCGCCTCCCGCTTTAATACAACTTGCCAGCGCTTCTTTATTGGCAGAATGGAAACCTTTGGTATTGTTTTCTGAATAACCTATAGCTGCATTAGCAGGATTCAAATAAATCGCCCCCCAACGATCAGGTACTTTATAACCCCTTCGGGAAGAACCAGAATTACCACTCCAACCACAAGCACTGCCATCAACAGTTTGACAATAACCGTCTGTCGGGTTGCCTCCCAACGGATTGGCAGAAGCAAAACCACTTAATATCATAAATATGAAAAGAATTTTTTTCATTATGAATCCTTTATTTTATTACAGTACCACTATCATCTTTTTGGCTTATATCTCGCCATTTCACAAGTCGCCCTGCATGATCGTAATCTGAGCAATACCCAGTCACGATGGAATATTGCTTGGTTACCGTATCAAATTTTTCAGACGACCTCTAAATTTTAAAAGGTCGTCTGAAAACTTATTTAATAATCGGGGTGGCGCGAACAGCCAGAGTAAAGAATTTTACAATCATTTGAATACTGACTACACCCGTCAAAAGCTTTTTGTTCTGCTTTCTCTAGATAATCATCACTTTTTGCACTAGCGCTTTTACTGCCCACAGCAATCGCACTGCAAGCATTGCGAACTTCCGTCATCTTACGACAACCCTTTCCATCTCTATGCAATGGATTTTGACCGCCTCCTGCTTTAATGCAGTTTGCCAATGCCTCTTTATTGGCGGAACGATAGCCTTCAGTGTTATTTTCTGCATAGCCAACGGCATCATTGGCAGGATTATAATAAATGACACCCCAACGATTCGGAATCTTATACACTCGCTGGGAAGAAGAACTGCCACCACTCCAACCACAAGCACTACCATCAACAGTTTGACAATAACCGTCTGTCGGGTTGCCTCCCAACGGATTGGCAGAAGCAAAACCACTTAATATCATAAATATGAAAAGAATTTTTTTCATTATGAATCCTTTATTTTATTACAGTACCACTATCATCTTTTTGGGCTTATATCTCGCCATTTCACAAGCCGCCCTGCATGATCGTAATCTGAGCGATGCCTAGTCGCGATGGAATATTGCTTGGTTACTGCATAAATTTTTCAGACGACCTAGAATCTTAAAAAGACCGTCTGAAAAATCATTAGTAACGAAGATAGTCGGGGTGACGGGAACAGCCTGAATAAAATATTTTGCAGCCATTTGAATATTGACCACACCCCTCAAGAGCTTTTTGTTCTGCTTTTTCAAGATAAACATCATTTTTTGCAGCATAACTTTTATCACTCACTGCGATAGCACCACATCTGTTTTTGTACTCAGTTACAGAACGACAACCCTCACCATCCCTATGAGATGGATTTTTGCCCCCTCCCGATCTAATGCACATTTCTAGTGCCTCACGTCGAGCAGATTTATAACCTTCAGTATTGTTCTCTGCATAGCCCACCGCATCATTGGCAGGATTATAATAAATGACACCCCAACGGCTAGGAATATTGATAATCTGGCGAGATTGCCTCACTGACTGATTATTACCGCTACACCCTGCCAAATCAGGACGTTGAATACAGGGATTCATCACTGGATCATTGATGGCATTCAGCCCGTCGGCAGAGATAAACCCACTTAATACCATAGAAAATACTAAAAATATTCTTTTTACCATTTCATCCTCCATTTCTTACTACCAAAGACATTGTGTTACTCCCTTTATCCTTAATCCCAAGGCACATTAACAACGAACCCAAAAACTTCAGTCCTTTGGAAATACTGCTTGGACGAATCATACAGTAAACACAAGCTGAACCCCAGTTCCGTCAGTATCGCCAGCGACAGCGCAGTTTCGTTCAGCAGCAACGCCCCGCCACTTTTAATCGTTTTCAGACGACCTTTCGTCCGTCTCCACCTTATCCAACTCCATCCACTCCGCATCGGGAAAATCTGTTTTCAGACGACCCTTTAGATATGCCAAGCTGTCTTGGGCGATGTGTTCATCGCGGCTGTCGTGGATGTGATTGAAAATCAGGCTGTGCAGGCCGATGCCGTATTGTTTGAGCGAGGCAAAGCTGAGCAGGGTGTGGTTGATGCTGCCGAGCCGCCCGCTGGTAACGAGAATGACGGGGTAAGCCTGTTGCTGAATATAATCAATGGTTAACAGATTTTCGGTCAGCGGAACCATCAATCCGCCCGCGCCTTCGACCAATACGATTTCGTATTGTGCCGCCAGTTGCTGCGTGGCGGTGCGGATTTTGTGCAAGTCCAAAGTCCTGCCGTCCAGACGGGCGGCGAGGTGGGGCGAGGCGGGATAGCTGAAGATTTCGGGCATGGTCAGCCGCTGTTTGTCGGCTTCCTGCATGGGTATGCCCATGATGTTGCGGTGGACGGCGATGTCGTCGGCGATGTTTTGGCAACCGGTTTGCACGAGCTTTTGCGTGATCACGCTTTTGCCCTGCTGCAACAATTGTTTTGCCAACACGCCGGTGGCGACGGTTTTGCCGATGTCCGTGTCTATACCGCTGACGAAGTAAACGCCTTTCATTTGCTGTGTTCCTTCAAAATTTGCACGGTTTTGTCGGCAAGTTCGGTCAAGAGGTCGTCTGAAATGATGTAAGGCGGCATGAGGTACACCAGCCTGCCGAACGGGCGCACCCAAATGCCCTGCGCCACGCAATCCGCTTGAAAACGCGCCATATCCACGCCTTTTTCCAGCTCGATCACGCCGATGGCACCCAAAACGCGCACGTCTTTCACGCCGCGAATGTCCCATGCGGTTTTCAGACGACCTTTCAGGATGCTTTCGATGCGGCGGATATTTGTCTGCCAATCTTGAGACAAAAGCAACTTGACCGAAGCACGGGCAACGGCACACGCCAGCGGGTTCGCCATAAATGTCGGTCCGTGCATAAACACGCCTGCTTCGCCGCGCGAAATCGTTTCGGTGACTTTTTGTGAAGTGATTGCCGCCGCCAGCGTCATATAGCCGCCGCTCAAACCCTTGCCGATACACATAATATCCGGCACGACCTCAGCGTGTTCGCAGGCAAACATCTTACCCGTGCGCCCGAATCCGGTGGCGATTTCGTCAAAAATCAACACGATATCAAATTCGTCGCACAAATCGCGCAAACCGCGAAGATACTGCGGATGATAAAAATACATGCCGCCCGCGCCCTGCACGACCGGCTCTAAAATAAAGGCGGCGATATCCGCATGATGCGCTTCAAACAAGGCGCGGACAGGCTGCAAATCCGCCCCGTCCCATTCATCGTTAAAACGGCTTTTTGGATTATCGACAAAATAACGCTGCGGCAGAGCGCTGCCGAAAATATGGTGCATCCCCGTTTCCGGATCGCAGACGGACATCGCGTTCCAAGTATCGCCGTGATACCCGCGTCGCACCGTCGCAATATTCTGCTTCGCGGTCAAACCCCGCGCCTGCTGGTATTGCACCGCCATCTTCAGCGCAACTTCCACCGAAACCGAACCCGAGTCCGCATAAAAAATACGGTCCAGTCCCTGCGGCAAAATCCCGACCAATAATTTGCCCAGTTCCACCGCCGGCCCGTGCGTCAAACCGCCGAACATCACATGCGACATCTGTTTAATCTGCGCCTCAACTGCCTGATTCAAAAAGGGATGATTGTAGCCGTGTATCGCACACCACCAAGACGACATCCCGTCAATCAGCCGCGTACCGTCCGCCAATTCGATATGCACGCCCTCCGCACGGCTCACCGGATAAACAGGCAACGGGTCGGTCATGGATGTATAGGGATGGAGCAGATGGGCGCGGTCGAAATCGAGCAGGGAGGAAGTGTGTTCGGGCAACATATTTTCTGAGAAGGGTTTATATCAAATTCCGCTATTTTAACCCACTCTGATTAGATGAAAACCTGAAAAGTCTTTATTGAATAAGGAAAAGGTCGTCTGAAAACCTGTTTTCAGTGATGTGGTTCATATCCGGCATAGTATGTAGAAAAATATCAGGCAGCTTAAAAATAACGCCGTTTAAAAGGCGGACTTTCAAACGGCGTTATTTTGGGAATTTCAAGTGAGATAGCTAATCACGGCGTGAACACGAATACGCCCTATATCCTGTCGATATCCCAAAACCAAAGACATTAAAAGACAAATTCAGGTCAATGAAGGCAGATTAATGCAGCGTACCGTTTTGTCCTTCATCAGAGTCGCAGAAATTACAGTAATGATAGACGTCGACGTCTATTTCCGTACCTGTCAGATAACAAAATTCTATGATTTCCCGACTAAATCCTATATAGGGATTTTGTTCTGCATCCACAACATATTCAGGGACAACTTCCAACCAAAATTTTGCTTGGTATTGCCGACGGAATCGGGCAAGTGCATCAATGTTCCCGTGCAATTGGCGGACAATCCGCAGGCACTGTCCTTCTGCATCATTGACCGGCTGATCTTGGCGGCAGCCATTCCATGCGCTCCAATCAGCCGGCTGTGGTCGTGGCATTCCATTAGCTAAATGCATCTCTCCGCATCGGGTAACAGAAAACGGCTGGATACCGAGCAATTGCGTCAATTCATCGGCGCAATTGTGGTCGGACACCATACGGAAATAGCTGTAACAATTGGGGAGAATCATCATATTTTTGTTTTCAGACGACCTTCACATCATCCCTACAACTCAATCCCTTTCAGCTTTGCCACGGTATTGATGTCTTTATCGCCGCGGCCGGACAGGTTGACCAGAATCACTTGGTCTTTGCCCATCTTCGGCGCGTTGGCGACTGCCCATGCGAGGGCGTGGCTGGATTCGAGCGCGGGGATGATGCCTTCGAAGCGGCACAACAAATCAAAGGCTTCGAGTGCTTCGTCGTCTTTGGCGACGGTGTATTCGACGCGCTTGATGTCGTTCAGGTGGCTGTGTTCCGGGCCGATGCCGGGGTAATCCAAGCCTGCGGACACGGAATGCGTCCCCAAGACTTGGCCGTTTTCGTCCTGCATCAGGTAGCTGCGGAAGCCGTGCAATACGCCGATGGGGGCTTTGCTGGTAATCGGCGCGGCGTGGTCGGGGGTGTCCACACCCAAACCGCCGGCTTCCACGCCGACGAGGCGCACGCTTTCTTCGCCGATATACGGGTGGAACAGCCCGATGGCGTTCGAGCCGCCGCCGACGCAGGCAACGGCGACGTCGGGCTGTCTGCCGATGGCTTCCTGCATCTGCGCTTTGGCTTCGTTGCCGATAACGCATTGGAAATCGCGCACCATTTCGGGATACGGCGCGGGGCCGGCGGCGGTGCCGATGATGTAGAACGTGTCGTCCACGCGGGCGACCCATTCGCGCATGGCTTCGTTCATCGCGTCTTTCAGTGTGCGGCTGCCGCTGTCAACGCTGACCACGTTCGCACCCAATAATTTCATGCGGAACACATTGGGCATTTGACGCTGGATGTCGTCCGCGCCCATATACACGTCGCAAGTCATGCCGAAGCGGGCGGCGACGGTGGCGGAGGCTACGCCGTGCTGACCCGCGCCGGTTTCGGCGATGACGCGTTTTTTGCCCATACGGTGGGCGAGCAGCGCCTGACCGATGGTGTTGTTTACCTTGTGCGCGCCGGTGTGGTTCAAGTCTTCGCGTTTCAACCAGATTTGCGCGCCCCCTAGATGCTCGGACAATCGCGCGGCATGGTAAACGGGGCTGGGGCGGCCGACGTAGTGTTTCAAATCGCGGTGGAACTCTTCCCAAAACGACGGGTCGTTTTTCGCTGCTTTATAGGCATCCGCCAGCTCTTGTAAGGCGGGAATTAGGGTTTCGGAGACATAAAGTCCGCCGTGTTCGCCGAAAAAGCCCTTCTCGTCGGGCGCTTGGTAGTTTTTCATCGGATTTCTTCCTTGTCTGTTTTTTCAGACGACCTCGGTTTAAGAAGGTCGTCTGAAAGGGAAAATTGTCGGCAATTATAACTGCTTTTCACACAAACCCGCCATTTCGAAAAACGCCCGATACGCCGCCGCCTTTTTCGCCAAACTCAAAGGATAAGCGCGCGAAGTCGATGGCAGGCGGGTCAGGGTCAAATCCCGTCCGGCAAACGGAAACGGCACGGTTTCGCCCGTTTTCGGCATTTTGATGCCGCCGCCCTGAATATCGAGCAGGACTTCCGTCGCCTTGCCGCCGGTGGTGCAAATATGGCGGCAGTCGGGCATCTGCGCCAACACCGCCGCCAAATCGACGGTTTCGACCACTTGCAAGAATTTGTCGGACGCATTGCCGTGTTCCCGCACCGCCTTCAACACGGTCGGGCAGGAGGCAATCCCCCGTTCGCGCAAAAACGCCTTGATTTTCTCCGCATCAAACGCTTTTTCAGCCGGCATCTGGAAATGCGCCGCATCATTAAAAAACACCAGCCCGTAGACGCGCCACATATCGTTTTGGAAATTCGGATAATGAAACTGCATCGCGCGTTTGTCTTCCTTAGGCGGAAACGTCCCCATCATCATTACCGTCGCCTGCGGCGGCAGCAAGGCGGGGAAAGGGTGGGTTTCGATTTCGAGCGGAGCGGACATCATGATTTCCTTGATAAAAAATATTGAACACAAAACAGTCGGTTGCTGCCTTTTCAGCCAACCTGCCGATTAATACTGATAGACAAGTTTTCTCCCCCAACAAGTTTCCGGCTGTTTCACATTATGCTCTTCCACCAATTCATTTTCCGCTTTCGGGCGGGCCGATACCGTCCAGATATCCGGTCGGTCACGATTCCAAGTCAGCAAGGAAACATTGTCAAATACGCAACCCAAAATATCGGTTTGTTTGGGTTCAATCTCTATTTCCACAATATTCTTTTTACCGTCCAGCGTGATCAAGCCTGTAAAAGGCATATTTTCAGGAGCCAACCATGCCAGCCAAACTTTGCCGGATTCAATGTATCTCACTTCATGCAAACCGAGCTTCACATTTTCGCCCAATTGCGACACCGGCAGCACGAAAGACTCATCCAACTGGCACCCCGTCAGCCGGTAATCGTCAGGCGAAGGCGTTCGCTTATCCTTCGTACCGACATACTTCCACCCAAAATCTTCAGCGTCCACACGGCACAACCAACCTTCCGACCAAACCGGTTTCCGATCGGCCACTTCCGCCGGCTTCAGAAAGACGCCTTCGCCCATATTTTGGTCATAAAACTTCCGTTCCACTGCCTTAATCATTACGCCCTTCCATTCGACGGGCTGTGGGAAGACTGCATACTCGTAAGATTCAATATCCTTTTTCCACCGAAAATGCAACTTTGTTCCGGCGGGCAATGGAAAACCATCTACCACCGTATCCTCCCGAAGCACATACCCCTCCGGTTTTTGCTGCCCCATCCACACGCTCCACGCCTGTACGCCCAAACAGCACAGCAAAAACACATTGACCCTGACAGCCATTGCTTTAAACAACGGTCTTTCAGCCTTCAACATCATATCGACAAGCATCAAGCCCAGTATGGCGACCACCGTCAGCCAAATAAAGTTATAAAACGGCAGCATTGATTCTTTCTTTGTTCGTTATATTGAAATTTCTCTCGTTATCAAAGCCATATTGCTTCAACTTACCTATTATAAATAAAGGGTCGTCTGAAACCCAATTTCAATAAAGTAAAAATACCCGAACAAAAATTTCAGACGACCCCTGCCTTATCCTGAAACAAGTTTACAAGCCGACAGACAACGTTATCGCAAACGGAACAGCCGCTTTAGCGATATGTTAGAATAAAACCACGAAACATAGAAAAGAAAGGTCTCAATGCAAAAAATTCCTATTGAATACTACAACCTCAATTTATTCGAACAACTGGACAGGCCTGTCATTGCTTTCGTAAAAAAAAGGCCGTTCAGGAAAGTGGAGAACCTTCATGTCTTTGCTTCAACAGAGGCATATGAAAAAGAAAGGAGAAAGTTTGAAATCACCGGCTACAAAGCGCAAACCATCCCTTTAGGCATGTCTCTTGATGCGGTTATCTGGCAACCCTATTATGTAAACCTTGTTATATCCGGACTTGATACATCGGACATTATCTTTTCCAAAGACGATTTGCAGCCCCTGAAAGACCTTATCGACAGCTTTTGCATTATGTTTGCAGCAACAAATGCCGAAATAGAAAATGCGAAAGCCTACGAGTTGATGAAAAACAAAACCGTTTATTTTCTCGGACAACTCCTTGCCAAAGAGTTTAAGGTGGGAGACAGAATCGGTTTCGAAGGCATTCAAAGAGAATCAGACGGTAAACATTATGTATCCGTCAAATGTTTCCTGACTAGGGAAAGTGCTGAAAAATTCAATATGAACAACCGCCCCGTAACGCCCGCCAATTTGGGATACCTCAAATATTTCTGGTGCAAACCGGTCATTATCGAACCACACCGAGACTACTGGATTGAGTTTCTATAACACTGACAGAGCATCCATCGTTTGATAAGGAACTTATCCTCTCTTGAATCTTTCAGACGACCTTCTGCCCATACCGCATCAGCGTCATGCCACCGACTGCCGCCGCGCAACCCGCAACCAGCGAAATATGCAGCGGTTCGCCCAAAACCCAAGCCGAAGACAGCATACCGAAAATCGGCACGAGCGTAATATAAGCCGCCGCGCTGCCTGCACCCAAAGTCTTCACGCCTTCGAAATACCACGCGTAGGCCAATACCGTCGCGCCGATGACCAGCCACGCCAATGCCGTCCAACCGCGTGCATCCATCGCCGCCATTGCATCAAACGGCAGTCCGTCCGTCCACAACGCTACCGCCGACAACATCAGCGCGCCGATGAACGACGTTGCCGCCGTTACCGTCAACGCGTCTATCCCGCGCAAAACCGCACGCCCGATTAAGGTATAAGCCGCCCAGCAGACCACGCAGCCGAAAATCAGCCACTCCCCTGCCTTGATGCCGCCCGACAACACCGTCAACGGCTGCCCTTGCGTTACCGCCGTTATCGCGCCACAGACCGCTAGCAGCATACCCGCCAAAATCTTCGCGTTTAAACGCTCGCCGAAAAGCCAAGCCGCCAGCAGCAGCGTCAGCACGGGATTCACCGCCACCACCACCGCCGCCTTACCCGCCGGCATCGCCTGCAAACCCAGCATGAAAAACACCGCATAGCCGCATACCCCGACGGAAGCGGCTGCCGTCAAGCCCAGCCATTGCCGCGCCGACAAAGCCGCCAAAGTCGCGAACCTGCTGCGCGCAAACAGCCAACCCAACAACAAAACCGAAGCCAGTACAAACCGAACCGCCCCGCCCGTCAGCGGCGGCAGCGACTGCCCCAGCATCCGCCCCATCGGCCAAGACGCACCCCACAACACCGCCATCCCCAGCAGTTTCAAATGTACAGAATAACGTTCCATCTCATTCCTTTATCAACAAAGGTCGTCTGAAAACCCGATTCCAAGTTTTCAGACGACCTTCCAATATGGCTGTTGCCAACAGATTACTTGGGCTGCCAAGAGTCTTTCAGCGTGACCGTGCGGTTGAACACGGGCTGCTCTGGGCGGTGGTCTTTGCGGTCGGTCACGAAATAGCCCAGACGCTCAAACTGCCAACGGCTTTCGGCGGGCAGGTTTTTGGCTGCGGGTTCGGCGTAGGCGGTGATTTCCTTAATGGATTCTGGGTTGAGGAAATCGGTAAACGGCAGGTATTCGCCGTCTTCGCCGCGCACGGCATCGGGACGCTCGACGGTAAAGAGCCGGTCGTACAGGCGGACTTTGATTTCGGCGGCATGTTCGGCGGAAACCCAGTGAATCACGCCTTTGACTTTTCTGCCTTCGGGATTTTTGCCCAAGGTGTCATGGTCGATGCTGCATTTGAGTTCGACCACATTGCCTGCCGCGTCTTTTACGACTTCGTCGCACTTGATGACATAGCCGTGGCGCAGGCGTACTTCGCCGCCCGGAGTCAGGCGTTTGAAGCCTTTGGGCGGATTTTCGGCAAAGTCGTCCGCTTCGATGTAGATGGTTTGGGACACTGGGATTTCGCGCTCGCCCATTTCTTCGTGGTTCGGATGGAACGCGGCGCGGCGGCTTTGGGTTTTGCCGGCTTCAAAGTTAGTCAGGGTTACTTTGAGCGGGTTCAAGACCGCCATCAGGCGCGGGGCGGAGTTTTCCAGCTCTTCGCGAATCGCACCTTCCAGCACGCTCATATCGACGACGTTTTCAGATTTGGAAATACCGGCGCGTTTGGCAAACAGGCGCAGGCCTTCGGGCGTGTAGCCGCGGCGGCGCATACCGGAAATGGTCGGCATACGCGGGTCGTCCCAGCCGGTAACGTGGCCGTCTGAAACCAGTTGGTTCAGCTTGCGTTTGGACGTGATGGAATACAAAAGCTCCAAACGGGAAAACTCGTATTGGCGCGGACGTGTGGCGTGCGGCGCGGGAATGTTGTCCAACACCCAGTCATAAAGCGGGCGGTGGGCTTCAAATTCGAGCGTACACAAGGAATGTGTGATGCCTTCGATGGCATCGGAAATGCAATGCGTATAGTCGTACATCGGGTAGATGCACCATTTGTCGCCGGTGTTGTGGTGATGGGCGCGGCGGATGCGGTAGATGACGGGGTCGCGCATATTGATGTTGCCTGATGCCATGTCGATTTTCAGGCGCAGGGTTTTGCTGCCGTCGGGAAATTCGCCGTTTTTCATGCGCGTGAACAGGTCGAGGTTTTCTTCGACGCTGCGGTCGCGGTAAGGGCTGTTTTTGCCTGCTTCGGTCAGCGTACCGCGGTATTCGCGCATTTCTTCGGGCGTCAAATCATCGACATACGCTTTGCCGTCTTTGATTAAGCCGACGGCGTAGTCATACAGCTGGTCGAAATAATTGGAAGCGAAACGCGGCTCGCCCGCCCAATGGAAACCGAGCCACTCGACGTCTTCTTTGATGGCGTTGACGTATTCGTCGTTTTCTTTTTCAGGATTGGTATCGTCGAAACGCAGGTTGCACAAGCCGTCGTAAATATACGCCAAACCGAAGTTCAGGCAGATGGATTTGGCGTGGCCGATGTGCAGGTAGCCGTTGGGTTCGGGCGGGAAGCGGGTTTGGATGGCTTCGTGTTTGCCGCTTTTTAAGTCTTCTTCAATGATGGTGCGGATGAAATGGTTGTCCGCGAATTGGTCTTTGTTGAGCATGGTCGGGAGCTATCTGAAAATATGATGTCGTGCCGATTTTACCTGAAAACAGGACGGCTTTACAGTCAATACAAGGTACAGAGGTCGTCTGAAAACCGTTTCAGACGACCTCTGTATGGACAATTACGAATCGGATGAAAGATTGGAATAGTCGGAAGTATTGCCTTCCAGACGTTTTGATGCCGTTGATGAATCGAACAACTTGACCAGCAGGTTAATCAACAGAACGATACCCAAAATGACCAAAAGTGCGGTTGGGTAAAAAATCCAAAGCAAACCGGCATTGCCGATAAAAGACCAGCACATAGACGCCCAAAATGCTTGAAGTGAGGATTTTTCTAAAGAGAGCAGCTTGGGGCGGGCTGCGGTGGCGATAATGGAAGCAATCAGCGAGATGCCGTAGAATAAAGGCAACACAAACCACAAAGTACCTGAACCGTGCCGATTGTAAACGAGCTCATCGACCACTTCCCTCATATACCAAACCCAAATGATGGCTGTCGCCCACAAGCTGCCCGCCAACGTGGCAGGACGCAAACGCCGGTAAAACAGGGCATAAACCAGATTCGCCGAGCCAAGCATCAACATACCGGCAATCAATGTGCTGTCAAAACCTTCAGGACCTACCTGATCGAACCATATCGAAGTCGTGATGATAATGACGATACTGCCTGCTAATGAAAGGCCGGCAAATTTTTTTTCGCTAATACTGGGGAAATTCATCTTTACGTCTTTTCAAAACTGTTCTCTTGAATCAAAGGACATTCATATACGGATGATTGGTTTTCAGACGACCTATCCGTCAAATAGCAGACTTCTGTATGACTCATTACAAATCGGATGAAAGATTGGAATGGTCGGAAGTATTGTCTTCCGGACGTTTGAATGCGGTTGATGAATCGATAAAATCAACCAGCCGGTTCATCAACAGAACGATACCCAAAATGACCAAAAGTGTGATTGGGCAACAAATCCCAAGCAAACCGGTAGTGCCGATAAAAGACCAGCGCATGGACGCCCAAAATGCTTGAAGCGAGGATTTTTCCAAAGAGAGCAGTTTGGGGCGGGCTGCGGTAGCGATAATGGAAGCAATCAGCGAACCAACATAAAACACAGGCAATCCTAGCCACAAAAAACCTGATCCGTGATGATCGTAATTAGGGGAGTAAGGGTCATTATGACTGTCAGCACTGTCTACCGCCATCATAAACAACAACCAAAGTATGGTTGTTATCCACACGCTGCCCGCCACAGTAGCAGGTCGCAAACGATGGGAAAACAGGACATAAACCAGATTCGCCGAACAAAGCATCAACATACCGGCAATCAATGTAAGCTCGAAGCGATCGGGTATTGCCTGACTGAACCATATCGAAGTCGTGATGATAATAATGATACTGCCAGCCAATGAAAGGCCGGAAAATGTTCTTTCGCTGATACGGGGGAAATTCATCTTTACGTCTTTTCAAAACTGTTCTTCTGAATCCAAGAACATTCATGTACGGATGATTATAGTGGATTAACTTTAAATCAGTACGGCGTTGCCTCGCCTTGCCGTACTATCTGTACTGTCTGCGGCTTCGTCGCCTTGTCCTGGTTTAAATTTAATCTACTATATTTTCAGACGACCTGCCCATTCAATAGCAGCCATCTGAAAACGCTTCCCCATTGTACCCGAATTTCATTAACCTTTTGCAACCCCCGAAATCAAAGCGGTACAAGTTCGGCAACCAGCCATTCTACACCCGCATCACCCAAAACCTTCTGCATGGCGGCTTCCGGTACGCGGTCGGTAAATACTTTGTCAAACGAGCCGATGTCGCCCAGCCTGACCAAGGCATTGCTGTTGAATTTGCTGTGGTCCACGCCCAAATACCTGACCCGCGCATTGGTCATCATCGCCTGCATGACGCTGACTTCTTTATAGTCGTAGTCCAAAAGCGATCCGTCGCTTTCCACGCCGTGCGTACTCATGACGGCATAATCAACTTTAAACTGATTGATAAAATCGACCGTCGCCACGCCCGTAATCCCGCCGTCCAAGGGGCGCACGACGCCGGAAGTGATGATGACGGTGTAGTCGGTGCGCGCGGACGTGATGGAGGCAACGTAAATATTGTTGGTGATAATCCGCAGGTTTTTGCGCTGTTTGACCAACTCGGCGGCAACGGCTTCCATCGTCGTGCCTATGCTGATAAACAGCGACGAATTGTCGGGAATGTGGGCGGCAATCAGGCGGGCGATGGCGTTTTTTTCATTTTGGCAGTGTTTTCGCTTGCCTTGAGCCACGCCGCCGGAAATATCGCCGACCGACGCTCCACCGTGGTAACGCTTCAACTGTCGCGTTTCGCTCAATTCCTGTATGTCGCGGCGTATGGTCTGCGGGGTCACGTCCAAAGCTTCCGCAAGCTGCTCGACCGTCATGAAATGCTGCTCGCGCACCAGGGCGAGGATGTGTTCGTGTCTTTGTATTTTTGGTTTCATCTGGATTCGTTTCCATTCGTTCCGGTTCGTTTGAATTCGGATTGTACGTCTTTTGCCCAAAATCGGAAAAGGCTGCCGCCGATTCGGCTTTGCCCAAAACCAAAGGTCGTCTGAAAACCTGAATCCCGGTTTTCAGACGACCTTTTTGCTGTGTCCGTGTTATTCCGCTTCGTATTTGCGTTCCAAACGCTCCACGCACGCGCTTAAGTGTTTGCGCATGACTTTGACCACGCGGTTGCGTTTGCCGTTGACCAGCAGGTCGAGGATTTCGCGGTGTTCGGAATGGGTGTGGATGTTGATGGTGCGTTTTTCATGACGCTGCGCATCGAAGACGGCGACGATGAGCGAAGAGCGGGCGCACAGGGTGTTCATGATATCGAACAAGACATTATTGTCGATCAAGCGCGCCAGTTCGACGTGGAAGGCGTTGGACAGGCGGTTCCAACCCACGCGGTCGCCGCTGTCGGACGCCTGTTCTTCACGCTCGATCATGGCGTAGAGCGGCTGGAGGCGGGTTTCCAAATCGGGCATATCGGACAGAAGGTTCAAAATCATGCTTTCCATTTCGATACGCGCGTTGAACACGTCCTGCATTTCCTTCAAATCGGGAACATGGACGAACGCGCCGCGATTGGGCTGCAAATCGACAATTTTGTCGTGTGCCAACAGGGACAGCGCGCCGCGCACGGTGTTACGCGAGCAGACCATCTGGCGGCACAGCTCGGATTCGGTCAGTTTTTTGCCGGGCAGCAAAACATGGTCGGTGATGCCGTCCAAAATCAGGGCGTAAACGCGGAACAGCTCCGAATCATGCCTGCCTGCCGGCATCATGGAAGAAGGGGTAGGCGCATGGAGGGTATCGTTATCGGTATTCATTATTTAAGCTCTCCTCATAGTCTGGCGTGTCATATCGTTTGAAATAACAGAAATTTTGCGACGGCGGCAACCCGCCCCTTATCGCTTTTTGCTTGATTCCATTTCGATATAGCACAAAATCTGATTAAGATATAATTAAAAATTGTTGACAATCTCTAGTGAAGCTTGCACAATATCCTCACAAGGCCAAGTTATGAAGGCTGATAGAGAGAGAATCCACAATAAGCAAGCAGATATATTCATAGTGTAGCGTGAATATATCTGCTTTTTTGTCGGGCGGCCTTTATTCACGCTTTAACAATATTCCGCCTCTAAACGCTTTTCAGACGACCCCTGAAGGATACGGGGGTCGTCTGAAAAATTACTCCGCTTCGACGGTTTCAAAACTGTGGGTGATTTTCGCAGCCTTGCCCAGCATAATCGAGGCGGAACAATATTTTTCGGCAGACATCTGCACGGCGCGCTCGATGGCGGATTCGGTCAGGTTGTGTCCGATGACTTTGAAATGAATGTGGATTTCGGTGAACACGCGCGGGGCATCGTCGGCGCGCTTCGCGGTAACCGTCGCCTGGCAGTCCACCACCTTTTGACGCTGCTTCTCGGCAATCATCACGACATCAATGCTGGAACAGCCCGCCACACCCAAAAGCAGCATTTCCATCGGGCTGGGACCGCGTTTCGCCTGCCCTTCCGCCGCCGCGCCTTCCATGACGACGCTGTGTCCGTTTTCGGTCGTGCCGACAAAGCACATTCCGTCTATCCATTTTGATGTAACTTGCATGATGTCTCTTCCGCGAAGTTGAAGTTGGTTTGCCCAATATTGTAAACAAATTTGACTGATAAATATAGCAAGAGGTCGTCTGAAATTTCCGTTTCAGACGACCTTATTCAATCCCGATAAGCCCAATGATTGACCGGACCGTGTCCCGCACCGATGTTCAAAGGGTTGCGAATCGCTTCGGTAATGTATTTTTTGGCGGTTTGCACGGCTTCGAGTGTTTCGAAACCTTTTGCCAGCTCGGCGGCGATACAGGCGGAGAACGTGCAGCCCGTACCGTGCGTATGCGCCGTCGGAAAGCGGCGGTCGGCAAATTCAAACACGTCATCCGGTGTAAACAGCCAGTCGATGCAGTATTCGCTGCGGCTGTCGCCCAAATGCCCGCCTTTAATCACCACGTTTTTCACGCCGCAATCCTGCAGGATTTTGGCGGCGTGTTCCGCATCTTGGCGGCTTTCAATACGCACGCCCGTCAAGGCTTCCGCTTCGGGCAGGTTCGGCGTCAGAATGTCGGTATCAGGCAGAAGCAGGCGTTTCATCGCTTCGACGGCGGAATCCTGCAACAGCGGCGCGCCGCCTTTGGCAATCATCACCGGATCGAGGACGCGCTTGCCGAAACGGCATTTTTTCAGATTTTCAGCAACGCATTCAATCACTTGAGCCGTACCCAGCATCCCGATTTTATAGGCGCGGATTTCAAAATCGGCGCGGACGGCTTCGATTTGCGCAGCAATGATGTCGGTCGGAACCAGATGCACCGCCGATACGCCGAGCGTATTTTGCGCGGTCACGGCGGTCAGCACGCTGGTGCCGAACACGCCGCGCATCTGAAACGTCTTCAAATCCGCCTGTATCCCCGCCCCGCCGCCGGAATCCGAGCCGGCGATGGTCAGCGTTTGGACGAATGTTTCTTCCATTTGGCTTCTCCTATTGTTTGGTTTGATGAAACGGTTCGGATAGCGGTTTGAAGTTTTTTGCGTTTGTTTGGACCTGTCAGCCCAATTTTTTTAATTCTCGGCTCAAGATGCCGTGTATTTCCAGCGCCGTTTCGTAGCGGTCTTCTTTGGCAGGAACCGGCTCCAGAAAATGCAGCTCCACCTTGCTGGAAGGCTGGCTGATAATCATGCAGATAGATTGCCACAGGCTGGTATCGCCCACATAAGCCGCCTGAAGGTTCGGACTGGTGCCATCAGGATTAGGGTAGCGGCAGAGCATGGGGATAATGGGAACGCCTGCATCGTAGGCGGTTTGGAAAAAGCTGGGCTTGAACGGGAGGATTTCATAACCTTCCGTACTCGTCCCTTCTGGGAAAATGGTTACGGTATCGCCGTTTTTGAGGGCTTCGGTTACCGTGGCGATTTTAGCGGTATTGCCTTTGGTGCCTTTATTGCGTGAAACGTAAACGGTCTGCGCCTGCGTGGCGAGATAGCCGACTACCGGCCATTTGGCGACATCGTCTTTCGCCACAAACCGACCCGGAAATGCGCCGTTGACCGCCATGATGTCCAACCAAGAGATATGGTTGCTGATTAACAACTGTGCCTGCCCTTCCTGAGGCAGCGTGCCGAAGGTTTCCAGCTTCATGCCGCATGAAGCGAGGACGCGCAGCGACCAAATTTGGATGGCACGCAGTTTGCGCCGTTTGCTGTAAAAGGGAAACAGGAAGAACATTTCCGCCATACCGTAAAGCAGGCAAATGCCGATGCAGAGCAGGCGGAAGGTAAAACGTAATTTGGCAATCATAAGGTTGTGGTGTGTGCAATCTTGGTATAGGGTGAGATCGCCCAAATTGATTATGGGTTGATTTCACAATAGTTGAGGTCGTCTGAAAAGGTTTTCAGACGACCTTTTGGTCTTTATGGTTTAGGGGCGAAACGTTGGAGGTAACGGTCTGCCAGGCGGGTGATGTCCATCATGATGAGCACGTCGGCGCAGTTGAACGCTTCATCGACACAAGGCTCGCCGCAGAACCATGCGCCCGCATTGAGGTAGCCTTTAATCAGCGGCGGGACGTCCGGTTTGTCCGACGGGGTAATTTCGTCCCACTTGAGCGGATTGAGCGGCTTGACGCACCATTTTTCAGGCGCGAGGTATTTGGATTTCAGGGCATGATACAGACCCGCCGCATCGCTGCCGCCGTCGTGCATATCAATGCTGCCGCAGCCTATCATGAAGCGCAGGTTTTCGTCTTTCATGAATTTGACCAAACCCGACCACAAAAGCATGACCAAACCGCCGTTGCGATAGTCGGGATGGGTGCAGGCGCGGCCGAGTTCGACGGTTTGCGGCAAAATGTCTTTCAAAGGGGACAAGTCAAATTCGTGTTCGCTATACCAGCCGCCGACTTTTTTGGCGGTTTCTTCGGTAATCAGGCGGTAGCAGCCGATGACTTCTCCGGTTGCGTCGTCAAAAGCCAAAAGGTGGTGGCAATGTTCGTCGTAAGGATCGACATCGCGACCGTCGTCGCTTTCGATTTCTGCACCCAGCTCTTGGGCGAATACTTGATAACGCAAGCGTTGTGCTGCTTCAATTTCCGCCTGCGTTTCCGCAAGGCGCACGCTCAGACCAATTTTGGGGCCGGTTTGGTTGAAACGGCTTTGTGACATGAATTTTCCTGTCTTGTACATTGGATAATCGATTTGCGATTATAGCGGATATAGGCCGGAATTTATATTGAGTTCGGACAAGTGAAGCAAATTAGGGATGAAATGTCTATGCAAAAAGAATTTTTTACAACAGAATGGGGGCAACTGTTTTCAGACGACCCCTCCCCTGTTTTGAAAAAATCTTGCACCCCCTTTCCCCAATACATACAAACCCTTCATTAAAATCCCACCGCATGATTAAGGAAGGCAAAGTGTGTATCAACCAAGCGGTTACCTGAAAAACGTTTTATGTTTTTCGGGTAGCCTCTTGCCAAATTGCCTATTCCTTTCTTATCATTCCGCCCCTCATTTTAATGACAGGAAAACGCATTATGCCCTCCAAAATCTCCATAGGCCGCGCAGCCCTCCTGGCCGGCCTCGTTTGTCTCACTGTCGGCTGTGCCAGCTTGGACAAACGTATGAAACGTTTCGTCGGCAAACCTATCGATGCCGTTATCAAATCCTATGGCGTCAAACCCACAGAAGGTGGAGTCAAATCGGAAAACGACCGCTATGCCTACCTCTGGCGCTATACCTACTATTCCTACGCTGGACGTGAATACGAAGGCAGCAGCCAATACGGACCCATCATTACCAACTACTATAGCAACGTCTGCTACGGACAAGACCAAGACCGCATTTTCTACACTGACGATCAAGGCATCATCGTAGATTATTATTGGCAAAACAGCGATAAATGGCGCGTAAATTGCAGTACTCACCAAATCGGCCGGTATTTCCGAAGATCCCTGTAATCAAACACATCCCTCAAACTACGTTAGCGCGTTTAATATGAAGGAAACAGTTAGCCGCAACGAAACCCAATCCAATTAAACAGTTGGAAAATATAGTGGATTAAATTTAAATCAGGACAAGGCGACGAAGCCACAGACAGTACAGATAGTACGGAACCGATTCACTTGGTGCTTCAGCACCTTAGAGAATCGTTCTCTTTGAGCTAAGGCGAGGCAACGTCGTACTGGCTTAAAGTTAATCCACTATAAGAATGGGACAAGACGGCAAACTTTAAACAGACGGATAATAAAACCGCCCGAATGTTCTGCCAAACAGGACATTCGGGCGGTTTGTTTGCGTTTCTTCAATCAAAAATCGGCTTAGAATTTCCATTCCAGTGATACGGCGTAGTTGCGGCCGGGCGCGCGGTAGCGGTCCAAGCCTTTGCCGTCGCGGTCGACCCCGTTGGTGGTGCTGTAACTGTACAAACCGCGCAGGGAATCCCAAGTGGTGTCTTTGCGGTTGAACAGGTTGTACACGCCCGCACGCAGGGTCAGGTTTTTCACCGGTTTGTAGAAGCCGTACATATCGAACACATAAGCCGATTTGTTCAGCCACGGGTAATCCTGCACTTTTTTCTGCAAAGGCGTACCCCAGCCGTTGTTTTCATAAACGGTGTATTGCGCGTCTTTGGCCTTTTTCGCGCCCAGATAGGTCAGGCGGGAGAACACGCCCCATTTTTCGCTCGGACTTTCATAGTCGATACCGGCAATCACTTTCAGCGGCTGGGTGGACAGCAGGCTGTTGTCGCCCGACAGTTTGCTTTTCGCGTAACCGACTGAACCGAACAGCTTCCAGCCTTCAGGTACGAAAGAGACTACTTTGTCCAGATTCAGACGGCCTGTCAGCTCGATACCGCGGATTCTGGCCTTGTCGATATTCTGCATCTGCCAATCCAGTTTTTCGGTGTAGGGGTCGCTGCACAGACCGTAGTAATAATCCATCTGGGTGCAGCCGGGTTCGCCGCTGGCGGTCAGTTTCCGCTCTTCAGACAGGAAATTGCGGTAGTTGCTTTGATACAGGTTGGCATCCAGCGTACCTTTTTCGCCGCGTCCTTGCAGGGAGAGGGTGTGGGTGGTGCTGCGCTCGGCTTTCAGGTTGGGATTGGGCAGCCAATTACCCGAACCGTGGTTGTAGGTGAAATACACTTCGGACGCATTGGGGACGCGGTAGCCTGAAGTAATGTCGTAACCGACACGCCAAACCGGATTCAGTTGCGCTGCCAAACCGGCGAAACCGCTCCAGCCGCTGTAAGTATTGGGCGCAGGTGGGGTTTTGTCACAGGCATTACAGTTGGCATTCAGTTGTTGCGGCGTCATTTTGGTATGGTCGTAACGGATGCCCGCGCGACTTGAAAATACATCGGTCCATTGGATTTGGTCAGACAGCGAGAAACCGTAGTTGGTGGTTTTCACCGGATGCTGAATCGTGCTGGTCGTGCGGGAAACACGACCGCTGAAGTAATAATCGTCGCGGTTTAAGTTTTCAAAATCACGCCGGCTGGCAAAGGTTTTGAACGACAGGCGATGCTGCCCGCCCAGTTGCAACGGCTGGCTGTCCAAACGCAAAGTGATGCGTTTGAATCGTGTGTCCATGCTGCGGTTGTATATTTCGTCCAAATCCTTCTGATTGTAGTTGCGCGTCCAGGTGGAATAATCCATCGGGAACGAGCCTTTGTTGTTAACCGCCGCCACTTTGGTTTTCTGATAATCGAAGTCTGCCTTCAACAACGACAACCAATTTGAATCAGGCGTCCATTCGTAAAACAGGTTGGCATTGCGCCGTTTGTTTACATCGTCGGCTTCGCGCCAGGAAGAATCGGTCAGGTTATAAGACTCTTCAACCGTGTAATTGTGCCCCTGCTGGCCGTTGAGCGATGCGCCGATACGGTGGTTCTCATTAATCTGATAACCGATTTTGGCCAAGAAGCTGTGGTATTTGTGTTTGGACGGATCAGGAATGCCGCGTGCCGAACCGCGGATATTCGTGCCGCTGCCCTTGCCTTCCACCGCATAGCCGCGGTTGCCCGCGCTTTCGGTTTCATGGCCGCGCCGTTGTGAATACAGCAAGGCTGCATCGACGCTGCCGTTATCCATGCCGAAGCCGACTGTGTTCGTCCATTCGCGGTTGCGGCTGCTGTAACCGTTTTTCATCATCACGCCGAACTGCCGCTCCGGCAGCAGCAAATCACGTCCTTGCAGGGTTTGGTAATTCACACCGCCGCCCAAGGCGCCGCTGCCGGTATTGAAAGAGTCCGCCCCTTTCACGATGTCGATGTTGCGCACCAGTTCAGGGTCGATGGACAAGCGCGAACTGTTGAAATTGCCGTAACGGGCATACAGTGAGTTTTCTTCCGAATCAGGCAGGCTCACGCCGTCAATACTGACGCCGACACGGTTGCCTTCCACGCCACGAATGGCAAAGCCTTTTTGATGGCGGCCGCTGTCGCTCAGACCGACATCGGTGGAATAGCGCACCAAGTCCTTGTTGTCGCGTATCATTTCCTGTTGGATACGGCCGAGGTTGACCCGTTCCACGGCGGCGGGCGCGTTGCGATGCCCTTTTACCGTTACCTGTTTCAGTTCGGCTTGCATGGGCTCGGCAGCCGTTGATTGCGCAGCATTATCCGCCGCAAACACGGGATTGCCGAAAATACTGCCGACAAGGGCGGCAATAGGGAGTATGTGTGATGATTTCATGGTTCAAAACCTCAGAAACAATAAAATTGACCAATATTCAGCTTAATTAAACAATGAAAATTTTTGATAATCATTTATATTTCCATTGAAAGCAATGACGAATATAAATCCCTATAACGGATGGCCAATAAATTTTTAAATACGGAAACGGAAACCGGATAAAAGCGGCCTTCCTTGCCCATACCATATGTAAGGGATTGATATTTCAGACTTCAACTGTTTTCCGGCGCAAAATATTGCGCCGGAAAACATATCGCTGGACTATCAATAGCCCTGCATTTAGTGGCGGTGCGGAACAAAGCCTTCCGGAGCTTCCGCGCCTTCAGGCAGACCGAAGGTTTCGCGCAGAACGACTTTGTAGAACGCAAACGCATCTTTTGCACCTTGAATCGCCTCGGCTTCGGCTTCGGGGCTTAAGTCCAAAGCATTCAAATGTTCGACAAAGGCACGCCAATGTTTGCCGCGTCCGTTCGGATGGGGAGCGAGGTGGCGCGCACCGTGTTCGCCGTTGTAATCCAGCTTTTGCGCGTGTTTAAACAAAAATGCAGCGCCCAAATTGGAACCTTCGGCGCAATACAGCCAGCCGATGGCTTTATTGCCGGTTTCGTGCGGCAGCGGTTTGCCGTATTCGTAAGGCTTGTCGCCCAAATCCGCTAAATCCTGCGTTACCGCATCGTAACGCGCCATGTATTCCAGCTCGGGAATGGCTTTGTTCAACTCAGGGTCTTTATAGATATGATCGACCGCTTTGTGGAACACGGATTGCAGCTTCAAGAATTTGATGTAGTTCTCTTTGTTGGTAAACGGCTCGACAGACATAACCAAATTGTCCACGCTGTCGTGAATGGTAGCGGTTTGCTCTTTCAGCCGTTTGGCAAAGGTCAGCTCTTGTGTTTCGCTCATGTGAATATCCTTTGATGATCTACAAAATTTAATTGACGGTTTTGACGAAACCTGTACAGCAGGTTTTTCAGACGACCTCAAATGAAGGCTGCCCGAATCAATAAAAAATAAGTGATGGGAAATCTGTGTTTGGGAATGGAAATTTATGATTTTGAGATATTTAGGTACAGAATCGTTTACGAATGAACAAATGAAATCTGTCATATTACAAAACAATTTAGGAATATATATCATTTCTATTACATCATCAAGAATTTAACTTGCTATTATTTACATAAATCTGTTGTTTTCGCATATTTGCAACAAATATGGCAAGGGGTCGTCTGAAAGCGTTTCAGACGACCCCGAATTGATTGCAAACAATACTATTCACATAGTCATAATTTATTTTCCAGACACTGTCTCCCCCATATGTAAGCAATTTGGGCTATCCCTATGTTTTCCTTTATAATACCTGCCTCTTTGACCTCTTCCCTCCTCCATGAAACCGATTCCTAGCTATACGCGCTGGTGGCGTTATAAATCCTACCTGCCCGACGCATCGCTGCCGGCGCATACGGTGGATTGCCCGGACTGCGGCAACCGCATGGATATTCCGCGCCTGCGGCAGGGGCAGGAAGCGCATTGTCCGGTGTGCAATCATGAAGTGGTCGAGGTGGAAAACAATCCTTATGTTGCGCCGCTGGCTTACGCGACGACTTCGCTGATTTTGATGGCGTTTGCGTACAGCATGGTTTATATCCGCGTGGAACTCTTCGGCGTAACATCCGTCCTGTCGCTGCCGGAAATGATGCGGCTTTTGATTTATCAGGATTACGGTTTTCTGGCTGAAGTGATGTTCGTCCTCACTTTCGGCGCGCCGGTATTGTTTTTGCTGCTTTGTTTGTACGTTTATACCGCGTTGGTGCGCGAGCGGGCGTATCCTGCGCTGCGGTTTGCGACGCGGGTTTTGGTCAGGCTGCGTCATGCGATTATGGTGGATGTGTTTTTTATTTCCACTTTGGTGGCGTATATCAAGCTCTCGTCTGTGGCGGAGGTTGAATTCGGCTCGGCATTTTATTTGATGTTTGCGCTGTCGGTCATGCTGATTCGGACTTCGGTCTCAATTCCTCAGCATTGGGTTTATTATAAAATCCACAGGCTGACGGGCGGAGATGCGGTGCAAACGGCATCCGAAGACAAAACCTGTTGCAGCCGCTGCCTGTATTTCCGCGACAAAGACGAGCAGCCTTGCGAGGTCTGCGGTGCGGATTTATACCGCCGCCGCCCGAAAAGCCTGAGCATTTCGCTGGCATTTTTGATTGCGGCGTTTATCCTGTATTTCCCCGCAAATATTCTGCCGATTATGATTTCGTCGAACCCTACCGCGCTGGAAGTCAATACGATTTTCAACGGCATTGTGTATATGTGGAACGACGGCGACAGGCTGATTGCGGTGATTATTTTCAGCGCGAGTATTTTGGTGCCGGTATTGAAGATTATCGCGATGGCGGTTTTGATTGCGTCTGCTTATTTCAAACCGCCGATGAGCGCGCCGAAAATGTCGGTGCTTTACCGGATTACCGAATCCATCGGCCGCTGGTCGATGATTGATATTTTTGTGATTATTATTTTGATGAGTTCGTTCCACACCAACATGGCGCGCGTCGTCCCCGGCGGGGCGGCGGTTTATTTCTGCCTGGTGGTGGTATTGACCATGCTGTCTGCCTATTATTTCGACCCCCGCCTGATTTGGGACAGGCAGCAGCAGCTTTCAGACGACCCCGATTCCGACGATAACCAGAAACAATGAAAAAACACGATTCTTCTCAAACACATCGCGTACCCGCGCGTGTCAAAAAAACCAATGTCTTCACATCTATCGTGTGGCTGATTCCGCTGATTGCGCTGATTGCGGGCGGCTGGCTGCTGGTAAAGGACATCCGCAACCGAGGTCCGGTCGTCACGCTTTTGATGGACAGCGCGGAAGGCATTGAAGTCAACAATACGGTGATTAAAGTGTTGAACGTCGATGTCGGACACGTTACCCGCATCAAGCTGCGCGACGACCAAAAAGGCGTGGAAGTCACCGCCCAGCTTAACGCCGATGCGAAAGACCTCATCCGCAGCGATACGCAGTTTTGGGTGGTGAAACCGCGTATCGACCAAAGCGGTGTAACCGGTTTGAGCACGCTCCTGTCCGGCTCGTATATCGCGTTTACGCCGGGCAAAAGCAATGAAACGAAGGATGTATTTGAAGTGCAGGACATCCCGCCGATTGCCGCCATCGGGCAAAGCGGTCTGCGCCTGAAGCTGGTCGGTCAAAACGACAAAATCCTCAATGTCAGCAGCCCGGTGCTTTATGAAAACTTTATGGTCGGGCAGGTGGAAAGCGCGCATTTCGAGCCTGCCGACCAAACCGTGCATTACACCATCTTCATCCAAAGCCCGAACGACAAACTGATTAATTCGGAAAGCCGCTTTTGGCTGGAGAGCGGCATCAATATCGAAACCACGGGCAGCGGCGTAAAACTCAATTCCGCCCCTCTGCCCGCCTTGCTGTCCGGCGCGATTTCGTTTGATTCGCCGAAAACCAAAAACAGCAAAAATGTGAAAAGCGAAGACAGTTTCACGCTTTACGACAGCCGCAGCGAAGTGGCAAACCTGCCCGACGACCGTTCGTTGTATTACACCGCGTTTTTCAAACAGTCCGTGCGCGGTCTGACTGCCGGTTCGCCTGTCGAATATAAAGGACTGAATGTCGGTGTGGTTTCCGACGTTCCCTATTTTGACCGAAACGACAGCCTGCATCTGTTTGAAAACGGCTGGATTCCCGTGCGCATCCGCATCGAGCCGTCGCGTATGGAAATCAATGCCGACGAACAAAGCAAAGAACATTGGAAACAACAATTCCAAGCCGCTTTGGGTAAAGGTCTGACCGCCACCATTTCCAGCAACAATTTGATTACCGGCAGCAAAATGGTCGAATTGACCGACCAGCCTTCGTCTTCACCCAAGCTGCGACCGCACACCGTTTACGCAGGCGATACCGTCATTGCCACACAAGGCGGCGGTTTGGATGATTTGCAGGCAAAAGTGGCGGATTTGTTAGAGAAATTCAACAATCTGCCGTTGGATAAAACCGTTGCCGGGTTGAACGGTTCGCTTGCCGAACTCAAATCCACCCTCAAATCCGCCAATGCCGCCCTAAGCTCCATTGACAAACTGGTCGGCAAACCACAAACGCAAAACATTCCGAACGAGCTGAACCAAACCCTGAAAGAATTGCGCCAGACCCTGCAAGGCGTATCGCCGCAATCGCCCATCTACGGCGACGTGCAAAATACCCTGCAAAGCCTGGATAGAACCCTCAGAGACGTACAGCCCGTCATTAATACTTTGAAAGAAAAACCCAATGCGCTGATTTTTAACAGCAGCAGCAAAGACCCCATCCCGAAAGGAAGCCGATAATGCGCCTCTTCCCGATTGCCGCCGCCCTGACGCTTGCCGCCTGCGGCACCGCGCAAAGCCCGCAATATTTCGTCCTGCCCGACAGCCAATACATCCGGCCGGCGGCGCAAGGCAGTGAAATCGCGGTCAAAGTCAACCTTGCCGAACCGCTTGCCAGCGGCGGCCTCGTTTATCAAACCGACGCGTATCACGTGAATCTGGCGAAGAACCACCTTTGGGCAGCGCCGCTCGACGGCGCGTTGGCGGCGAACTTCAGCAACAAACTCAACCGCCTCAACCCGCGCCATACTTTCGTTCCCGCCTCACGCAGTCAAAGCGGCCAAACCCTGAAAATCTATGTTGAAGCCTTCCAAGGCAGCTATCAGGGTCAGACTACCGTCAGCGGCTACGCCCTGTGGCCGGACGGACGCAACAAACCGTTTGACGTTACCACCCCGCAACAAGGCGATGGCTATACCGCCATGCTGAAATCTTTGGAAAACGGTTTGAACGAAGCGGCAAAAAGCATCGCCTATTGATGAGGTCGTCTGAAAACCCCTGTTGTGGGTTTTGCCAAAACCATTCATCGTGCAAAAGGAAGAAATATGCAAAACATCACGCTCTATACCCATCCCTTTTCACGCGGCAGATACGTCGTATGGATGCTCAAAGAATGCGGCGCGGAATACACCGTCGTACCCGTCCAGTTCGGCACGCAAATGAAATCCGCCGAATATCTCGCCATCAATCCACAAGGTCAAGTCCCCGCACTCAAATTCGGTGATGCCGTACTGACCGAATCGACCGCCATCATTACCTTTTTGGCAGAACAGTTCCCCGACAAACACCTCATCCCCGCCGCAGGTACGGTGGAGCGCGGCGAATACTACCGCTGGATGTGCATATTGATGCACCTCGAATACGCAGCCTTCAACAAACTGCACAACCTGCCCGTCGATACGCCCGAATGCCGCCGCCAAATCGGTTACGGCGATTTCGATACCGCATGGAACACATTGCGCGAACACTTGAAAAACCGCGACTACATCGTCGGCAACAGCTTTACCGCGATGGATTTGTACTGCTCCGCGCTGATTCTGCACTTAACGCAAAATTGGAAAGTGTTGCCCGCCGATGAAACCGACGTATTGCAACGCTACGCCGCCAAACATCTCGCCCGCCCCGCTTTCGCCGAAACTACGGCATGGATGCTGGAAACCGCCGCCCAAATGCCGCCGGTGGCATAAATCAAGATTATTAGAACCGAAAGGTCGTCTGAAACCTACTGCGCGGGTTTCGCCAAAAACATTCACAACGCAAAAGGAAAAGACATGCAAGACATCACGCTCTACACCCATCCCTTTTCACGCGGCACATACGTCGTATGGATGTTGAAAGAATGCGGCGCGGAATACACCGTCGTCCCCATCCAATTCGGCGCACAGATTCAGTCCGCCGAATATCTCGCCATCAATCCCCAAGGGCGGGTTCCCGCGCTCAAATTCGGCGATACCGTATTGACCGAATCGCTCGCCATCATTACCTTTTTGGCGGAACAGTTCCCCGACAAACACCTCATCCCTGCCGCAGACACATTGGAACGCGGCGAATACTACCGCTGGATGTGCCTGTCGCTTCACCTCGAATACGCAGCCTTCAACAAACTGCACAACCTGCCTGTCGATACGCCCGAGCGCCGCCGCCAAATCGGTTACGGCGATTTTGATACCGCATGGAACACCTTGCGCGAACACTTGAAAAACCGCGACTACATTATCGGCAACAGCTTTACCGCGCTGGATCTGTACTATTCCGGGCTGATTCTGCTCTTAACGCAAAACTTTAAAGTATTGCCCGCCGATGAAACCGATATATTGCAACGCTACGCCGCCAAACATCTCGCCCGTCCCGCCTTTGCCGAAACCATGGCATGGGCGCAGGAAACCGTTGCCCAAATGCCGCCTGCGGAATAAATTAAGGCTATTAAAACAAAAAGGTCGTCTGAAAACCCGATTGAGAAAGGTTTTCAGACGACCTTTTATCAGACGATTGGAAAATCAGTATTTCACCGAATCATTACCGCTGTTTTTTTGGATAAATTCAATTTTATAACCGTCAGGATCTTCCACAAAAGCAATAACGGTCGTGCCGTGCATCATCGGTCCCGCCTCGCGCACAACTTTGCCGCCTTTTTGTCTGACCCGTTCGCAAGCCTCATACGCATCATCCACTTCCACTGCGATATGACCGTAAGCGTTGCCGATATCGTAGCTTTCCGTATCCCAGTTGTGCGTCAATTCCAGTACGGTATTTTCGGCTTCATTACCATAACCGACAAACGCCAAAGTAAACCGTCCTTCAGGATAATCGTGGCGGCGCAGCAAAGACATGCCTAAAACATTTTGATAGAAGTCCAAAGATTTTTCGAGGTTGCCAACGCGCAACATCGTATGGAGCAGTCGCATAATGTATTCCTTTTATATTGTTTTAAAAACAGATTTTATCATAGTTCGCCCTAAGCGCCGATTGTCTGCACGGAACGAAATAGCGACACATTTTATCCATAAGAAACAACTTTTTCATCCGTCAGGCAGCCATCCTCGTTTTTCAGACGACCTTGCTTTATAATTATGCTTTATGTGTTTTTCAGAACTATCATGAAGTTAAGACAAACAGCCGCTCTTTTATGGCTGTCCATCCTCTCTTTGCCGGCATTTGCCATCGATTTCGGCCGCATCCCTCAAGACGAAATTTCCGTGTATGTTCAAGAATTGGACAGCGGAAACGTCTTGGTCGACCACCGTTCGAATGTGCCGGTCAACCCCGCATCGACCATGAAGCTGGTTACAGCATTTGCCGCATTTAAAGCCTTGGGCGGCGATTACCGCTGGACGACCCAATTCAAAAGCGACGGCACGATTCAAGGCGACACCTTGCAAGGCGATATTTATTGGATCGGCAGCGGAGACCCTGTTTTCGACCAAGAAGGCTTGGTCGGGATGCAGCAGCAATTGCGCGATAAAGGCATACGCAAAATCACCGGCGGCTTGGTACTCGACCGCCATTTATGGGGAGATATTCAAAATCCGAGCGATTTCGAATCCGATGTCGGCTCTCTATTTATGACGCCGCCCGACCCGCATATGCTGGCTTACAAAGTCGTATCGGTCAAACCGGAACGCAATGACATGGGCGGTGTGGATCTTGTGACCAACCCGCCCCTTCCCGATATTAAAATCGACAACAAAATCAACGTCACGTCATCAAACGCATCCTGCAAAGCCTTACAAAACCATATGCGCGCAAACTACAAAGGCGGCGTATTGCATGTTTCCGGCAAAGTTCCGGAATCGTGTTTGGGCAGTGAAATGTACGTCAACATGTTGAACATGCGTGAATTTGTACAAAAGAGCTTTATCAACCAATGGCGTTATTCAGGCGGAGAAATTACCGACGGTATCAGGGCCGCATCCGTACCGCCTCATGCCAAAACGCTGTCAGTACACCAATCCAAACCCATGTCTGCCATTTTGACGGACATGAACAAATATTCGAATAATCTGATTGCGCGTTCCGTATTCCTGAAATTGGGAGGCGAGCATTCCGGCAACTCCGCCTTGCAGCAAGCCTCTTCAGCCGTAAAACGTGAATTGGCTACCGCGGGCGTAGATACGGAAAACTTGGTCTTGGAAAACGGTTCGGGCCTATCCCGCCGTGAACGCGTCAGCGCCAATATGTTGGCGCAAATGCTGGAAAAAGCCTATTTCAGCCCGTTCAAACAAGACTTCATCGATACCTTACCCATTGCCGGCAAAGACGGCACGCTGAAATACCGTCTCAAACAGGCAGGCCCTGCCCTGCGCCTGAAAACGGGCACGCTCAAAGATGTACGCGCCCTCGCCGGATATTGGCTGGGAGACAAACCCATGATCGTGGTGGTGGTGATTAACAGTCCGAATGCAACCAACTATCTGAATGATTTGGATAAACTGGTTTCAAAAATCGTACAGCCCGGCGGTGACGCTTGGATTGATGCGAAAATGAAGTGCGCAGAACGGATGGAAGCTTAAAAAGCATCAAAACACTTCAGGCAGCCGGAGAAATGACTTTCCGGCTGCCTGAAGTGTTTTTCAGAGGTCGCAAATCCTACTGTTCCGTTTTACTGAACGAAGCGGGTCACGAATCGGCTTTACCTTTATTTTTCTTGTCCGGGAAAATGAAGGAAGCGGCAATCCCGCAGGTCAGCACAACCAAAACAACCAGCAAAGACGTATTGGGCGAAATGTCCCATCCGTGATGGAACATATGATTGCTCGCCGACAATCCCAGCTTGGCAGCAATGAAAAACAGCAATACGACCACAGCTTTTTCCAAATGAACCAAATAGCCCTTCAACGCTTCCAATACGAAATAAAGCGTACGCAAGCCCAAAATGGCGAACATCATGGCGCTGTAAACAATCAACGGTTCTTTAGATACGGCAATCACCGCAGGTACGCTGTCAAACGCGAACATCACGTCCGACAACTCAATCACTGCCAAACATAAAAACAGCGGCGTCGCGACCAACTGCCCTTTACGCATTTTCTGAGGATGGTTATTTTCAGGATGCTTGAGGTCTTCACCCGCCGGCTCAAGCCGCACCTCGGGATATTGCTCATGCGCTTTTTTCAACTCCTCGCCTTTTAAGAAAAAATGGCTGCCGTAAAGACGGGGAAACACAGGGAAAAAGCGATGGACTGCACGATATGCCAAATGTTCGGAATAATCGGCATCTTCTTCGCCCTCCTCTTCATCCCGACGCAGCATCATAACGGCGGTATAGCCGACAATGACGGCAAAAACCACTTCCACAATCGGCCCCAATGCCAACAGTCCGGCACCGATGGCGACAAAAATCATGCGGAAAATAATCGCGCCGATAATCCCCCAGTACAAAACGCGGTGGCGCAGGCCCTCAGGCACTTTAAACCAAGCAAAAACCGCCATCATTAAAAACAGATTATCTACGGACAATACTTTTTCCAAAGCATAGCCGGTAAAGAACAGGCTGGCAGCTTCACTGCCGTGATGAACCCATAAAAATGCGCCGAACAAAATCGATATCAATACCCAAAACAACGACCATATCGCGGCACTTTTCAGCGACATCGGTTTGTTGTCCCTATGGGCGAATAAATCGATGGCAATCGCGCCCACAGACAAAATCACGAAAACGGCGACGGTTTCAATGGGGAAACCCAAATGGTTCATAAAAAGCCTTTGTTATCAAAATAAAGCGTAAGTATAGTGAAACAACGCGGAATAATATAGAGAAATCCAATAAAGATAATGTAATATAGTGGATTAACTTTAAACCAGGGCGGCGTTACCTCGCCTTAGCTCAAAGAGAACGATTCTCTAAGGTGCTGAAGCACCAAGTGAATCGGTTCCGTACTATCTGTACTGTCTGCGGCTTCGTCACCTTGTCCTGATTTAAATTTAATCCACTATATTTCCGACAACCGGCACAAACCGGATTCCGCTCTTTATCCACGCCCAACAGACCAGTAAGGGGTCGTCTGAAAATTTCAGACGACCCCTTGCCTTGCCTCATCGACTTCCTAAACCCTATCCGATTTATAGTGGATTAACTTGTTGTCTGATTACATTCAATCCGCATCCGTTTCCAAATGCTTCAGAAAGATAGTTTCAAGCCTATTTAAATGCAATATTTTTCAAGATAATTTGTAAACTAATGTTTTTAATATGGTTTGAAAAATATTTCAGTAAAACCGGCAAGCAACGGTCATCATGAGCTTTGCAAGCCTACTGTTTTCAGGTATCCTCAAACGGATTATTTACAATTTAATATGTTTTAATTACATATCTAATTGAATTAATAAATGATTTATTTCTAACAAGCTACAAAAAATAGAAATTTCCGCTGTATTTTAATTAGAAAAATGTTTGGGCGTGGATTGCCTGCAATTTCATCAACCCGTGATTTTGAAGTTTTAGATGAGGAATAGTACATGAATCCCATGTATATCACTTTTGCAATCTATCTGATTGCCGTTCTCTTGATTGGTCTGGCCGCGTATTTCTCCACGCGCAATTTCGATGATTATATTTTGGGCGGGCGCAGCTTGGGTCCGTTTGTTACGGCGATGTCGGCGGGTGCGTCCGATATGTCGGGTTGGCTTTTGATGGGTCTGCCCGGCGAGATTTATCTTTACGGTTTGAATAAATCTTGGATTGCCATCGGTTTGGTGATCGGCGCGTATTTCAACTGGCTTTTGCTAGCTGGTCGTCTGCGCGTTCATACCGAACATGCCAATAACGCGCTGACGCTGCCGGATTATTTCTTCCACCGCTTCGGCGCGGGCGGACATTTGATGAAAGTGGTTTCCGCGCTGATTATTCTGTTTTTCTTCACGATTTATTGCGCTTCGGGCATTGTGGCGGGGGCAACCTTATTCCAAAGCCTGTTTGAAGGCATGACTTACAAGCAGGCGATGTGGCTGGGTGCGGGTGCAACCATTGCCTATACCTTCTTGGGCGGATTCTTGGCGGTCAGCTGGACGGATACGCTGCAAGCTTCTTTGATGATTTTTGCGCTGATTTTGACACCTATGATGGTGTATTTGGGTCTGGGCGGTGCAGAACAAATGTCTGCCGCGATTCAAAGCGTTGCCGCAAGTACAGGCAAGGAATATAACAGTCTGCTTGCCGGTACGACCGTCATCGGCATTATTTCCACCGCCGCATGGGGCTTGGGCTATTTCGGTCAGCCGCACATTTTGGCGCGCTTTATGGCGGCTGAAAGCGCGAAATCACTGGTGTCCGCACGCCGCATCGGTATGACTTGGATGGTGTTGTGTCTGGCAGGCGCAGTGGCGGTCGGTTATTTCGGCATTGCGTATTTTGGTGCCAATCCTGACCAAACCGCTTCCATGCACGGCAACCACGAACGTATCTTCATCGCGCTTTCTACTCTGCTGTTCAACCCTTGGATTGCAGGCATTATTTTGAGCGCGATTTTGGCGGCGGTCATGTCCACTTTGTCTTGCCAGCTTTTGGTTTGCTCCAGCGCGATTACCGAAGACTTCTACAAAGGCTTTTTGCGTAAAAATGCGCCGCAATCAGAATTGGTATGGGTGGGCCGTCTGATGGTATTGGCGATTGCCATTATCTCTATTCTGATTGCGTCCGACCCTAAGAGCAAAGTTTTAGGCTTGGTATCTTATGCGTGGGCAGGTTTCGGCGCGGCGTTCGGTCCGATTGTGATTCTGTCGGTATTGTGGAAACGCATTACGGCATACGGTGCTTTGTCGGGCATGATTGCCGGCGCGCTGACTGTGGTGGCGTGGGCGGAGTGGGTCAAAAAACCTGCTTTGACAGCAAATGAAACCGGTCTTTTGACCATGTACGAAATCGTCCCCGGCTTTATCGCCTGCTTGGTGGTCGCTATTATCGTTTCACTTGTCGACAAAGAGCCGTCTCGTGAAATCCAAGAACGTTTTGAAAAAGCGGACACAGAATACCGCGAGGCGAAATAAGTGTTTTCAGACGACCTGCCGTTGACCGTAGGTCGTCTGAATTTTTATACGGGAAGGCAGGTTTTATTTTTATATTGATGCTCATGCGGATAATGCGGTCTTTTAGCTTTATCTGCTTTTTATCAAAGCAAAAAATCCTGTTTTTGAGATAAATTGCTTGTCCGGCCCTTATAAATTTATTAAGATATTATCTATATGCTTTAAATCTTTTCAGACGACCTCGAAAAGGGATGGGGTCGTCTGAAAATCATCATAAAAACTTTGGAGAACCTTAAAATGTTTGACTTTGCTTTTCCGACACAAACGCCACTGCGCCAAGCGATTACCGATGCTTACCGCCGCGACGAAATCGAAGCCGTTCAGGATATGCTGCAACGCGCCCAGATGAGCGATGAGGAGCGTCGGGCGGCGTCCGAACTCGCGCGCCGTTTGGTTACGCAGGTTCGTGCCAGCCGCACCAAAGCCAGCGGGGTGGATGCGCTGATGCACGAGTTTTCGCTCTCCAGCGAAGAAGGCATTGCGCTGATGTGTCTGGCGGAGGCTTTGCTGCGCATTCCCGACAATGCGACGCGCGACCGCCTGATTGCCGACAAAATTTCCGAAGGCAACTGGAAAAGCCATTTGAACAACAGCCCGTCCCTGTTCGTCAACGCCGCCGCATGGGGCTTGCTGATTACCGGCAAACTGACCGCGCCGAGCGACAAGCAGATGGGTTCGGCTCTGAACCGCCTCGTCAGCAAAGGCGGCGCACCCCTGATCCGCCAAGGCGTGAACTACGCCATGCGCCTGTTGGGCAAGCAGTTTGTTACCGGACAAACCATTGAAGAAGCGCTGCAAAACGGCAAAGAGCGCGAAAAAATGGGCTACCGCTTCTCCTTCGATATGTTGGGCGAAGCCGCCTTCACCCAAGAAGATGCCGACCGCTATTACAACGACTACGTCCAAGCCATTCACGCCATCGGTAAAGACGCCGCCGGACAAGGCGTCTATGAAGGCAACGGCATTTCCGTCAAACTTTCCGCCATCCATCCGCGCTACTCGCGCGCCCAACACGAACGCGTGATGAGCGAACTCTTACCTCGTCTGAAAGAGCTGTTCCTTTTGGGTAAAAAATACGATATCGGTATCAATATCGACGCCGAAGAAGCCAACCGTTTGGAGCTGTCTTTGGATTTGATGGAAGCACTCGTTTCCGACCCCGATTTGGCAGGTTACAAAGGCATCGGCTTTGTCGTTCAGGCATACCAAAAACGCTGCCCCTTCGTCATCGACTATCTGATTGACCTTGCCCGCCGCAACAACCAAAAACTGATGATCCGCCTCGTCAAAGGCGCGTACTGGGACAGCGAAATCAAATGGGCGCAAGTGGACGGCTTGGACGGCTATCCGACCTACACCCGCAAAGTCCATACCGACATCTCCTACCTCGCCTGCGCGCGCAAACTGCTGGACGCGCAAGACGCCGTGTTCCCGCAATTCGCCACCCACAACGCCTACACCTTGGGCGCGATTTACCAAATGGGCAAAGGCAAAGACTTTGAACACCAATGCCTGCACGGCATGGGCGAAACCTTGTACGACCAAGTGGTCGGCCCGCAAAACTTAGGCCGCCGCGTGCGCGTGTACGCCCCGGTCGGTACACACGAAACCCTGCTCGCCTACTTGGTGCGCCGCCTGTTGGAAAACGGCGCGAACTCGTCGTTCGTCAACCAAATCGTCGATGAAAACATCAGCATCGACACGCTGATCCGCAGCCCGTTCGACACCATCGCTGAACAAGGCATCCACCTGCACAACGCCTTGCCGCTGCCGCGCGATTTGTACGGCAGGGGTCGTCTGAATTCTCAAGGCGTCGATTTCAGCAACGAAACCGTGTTGCAACAGCTTCAAGAAAAACTCAACCGCGCCGCCGCGCAAGACTTCCATGCCGCATCCATTATCAACGGCAAAGCCCGCGATGTCGGCGAAGCGCAACCGATTAAAAACCCCGCCGACCACGACGACATCGTCGGCACAGTCAGCTTTGCCGATGCCGCGCTTGCCCAAGAAGCCGTCGGTGCAGCCGTTGCCGCGTTTCCTGAATGGAGCGCGACGCCAGCCGCCGAGCGCGCCGAATGCCTGCGCCGCTTCGCCGATTTGCTGGAGCAGCACACCCCCGCGCTGATGATGCTTGCCGTGCGCGAAGCCGGTAAAACGTTGAACAACGCCGTCGCCGAAGTGCGCGAAGCCGTCGACTTCTGCCGCTACTACGCAGGAGAAGCCGAAAACACCCTGCCCAAAGACGCCAAAGCCGTCGGCGCCATCGTCGCCATCAGCCCGTGGAACTTCCCGCTCGCCATCTTTACCGGCGAAGTCGTTTCCGCATTGGCAGCCGGTAACACCGTTATCGCCAAACCTGCCGAACAAACCAGCCTGATTGCCAGCTACGCCGTTTCCCTGATGCACGAAGCAGGCATCCCGACTTCCGCCTTGCAACTTGTCCTCGGCGCAGGCGATGTCGGCGCAGCGCTGACAGGCGACCCGCGCATCGGTGGCGTGATTTTCACCGGCTCAACCGAAGTGGCGCAACTGATTAACAAAGCCCTTGCCAAACGCGACGACAGCCCCGTATTGATTGCCGAAACCGGCGGTCAAAACGCCATGATTGTCGATTCTACCGCGCTGCCCGAGCAAGTTTGCTTGGACGTGCTCAACTCCGCCTTCGACAGCGCGGGACAACGCTGCTCCGCCCTGCGTATCCTTTGCGTTCAAGAAGATGTTGCCGACAAGATGCTCGCCATCATCAAAGGCGCGATGGACGAATTGGTCGTCGGCAAACCCGTTCAACTTACCACCGACGTAGGCCCCGTCATCGATTCTGAAGCGCAGCAAAACCTGCAATCGCACATCAACAAAATGAAAGGCGTTGCCAAGTCTTACCACGAAGTCAAAGCCGCCTCCGACGTTGATCCTGCGAAATCCACTTTCGTGCTGCCGATTTTGTTCGAACTCAACAATTTGAACGAACTCACCCGCGAAGTCTTCGGTCCCGTCCTGCACGTTGTCCGCTACCGTGCCGACGAACTTGACCAAATCATCGACCAAATCAACAGCAAAGGCTACGCGCTCACCAGCGGCGTACACAGCCGTATCGAAGGTACGGTCAAACGCATCCGCGAACGCATCGAAGCGGGTAACGTTTACGTCAACCGCAACATCGTCGGCGCCGTCGTCGGCGTACAACCGTTCGGCGGACACGGTATGTCAGGTACAGGTCCGAAAGCAGGCGGTTCGTTCTATCTGCAAAAACTGACCCGCATCCCCGAATGGGTTGCCCCGCCGCTGAGCCGTATCGGACAAGCGGACGAAGTCGCGCTCAAACGCCTTGAAGCCCTGATTCACAAGCTGCCGTTTAATGCGGAAGAGAAAAAAGCAGCGGCATCAGCATTGGGACACGCCCGCATCCGCACCCTGCGCCAAGCAGAATCCGTCTTGGTCGGACCGACCGGCGAACGCAACGCCATGAGCTGGCGCGCGCCCAAACGCGTCTGGGTACACGGCGGCAGCCTCCTGCAAGCCTTCTGCGCCCTGACCGAACTTGCCGCCGCAGGCATCGTAACCGTCGTCGAACCCGACAGCCCGCTTGCCTCTTACACCGCCGACCTCGAAGGCCTGTTGCAAGTCAACAGCAAACCTGAAAGCACGGGTGTGCACCACGTCGCCGCCCTAAGCCCGCTGGACAGCAGCCGCAAGCAAGAGCTGGCAAAACGCGACGGCGCACTCATCCGCATCCTCCCGTCCGAACAAGGCTTGGACATCCTGCAAGTGTTTGAAGAAATTTCTTGCAGCGTCAACACCACAGCCGCCGGCGGCAACGCCAGCCTGATGGCCGTTTCTGACTAAAAGGACTGAATAAACGCCAGAGCGTTTGAACAAAGGTCGTCTGAAAACGTTAGCAAAACCCGCTAAGTCCGTTTTCAGACGACCTTTTTATGCTTTGATGAAAAGTCGGATTCGGTATAGTGGATTAACTTTAAATCAGGACAAGGCGACGAAGCCGCAGACAGTACAGATAGTACGGAACCGATTCACTTGGTGCTTCAGCACCTTAGAGAATCGTTCTCTTTGAGCTAAGGCAAGGCAACGCCGTACTGGTTTAAAGTTAATCCACTATAACTTATGCCTTCAAAAATGAAGCAGAAATTTGAGCGATATCGCGGATAAGATGAGGAGGCAACTTATTCCGGTTATTTCGACAAATAGGGATAACGGCAGGCAAATACCCTACTTCTATTTCAATTCGCATCAACAAAAAAGGAAGAAACCGAGGTTTCTTCCTTTTGCATTTAAGGTCAAATATTAACCGCCGAAATCATCCAAGAGGATGTTTTCATCTTCCACGCCCAAGTCTTTAAGCATTTTGATGACGGACTGGTTCATGATCGGCGGGCCGCACATATAGAATTCGCAGTCTTCCGGTGCTTCGTGGTTTTTCAGGTGGTTTTCGTAAACCACGTTGTGGATGAAGCCTGTGTAGCCGTCCCAGTTGTCTTCCGGCAGCGGGTCGGATAGGGCGACGTGCCATGTGAAGTTCGGGAATTCTGATGCGAGTTGGTCGAAGTCTTCAACATAGAACATTTCGCGTTTCGAACGTGCGCCGTACCAGAAGGTGATTTTGCGTTTGGAATTCAAACGTTTCAACTGGTCGAAAATGTGGGAACGCATCGGCGCCATACCTGCACCGCCGCCGATGAATACCATTTCGGCATCGGTGTCTTTGGCGAAGAATTCGCCGAACGGACCAGAGATGGTTACTTTATCACCTGGTTTAAGCGACCAAATGTAGGAGGACATTTGTCCTGGAGGCGCATCGGGTACGCGCGGAGGCGGCGTGGCGATACGTACGTTCAACATGATGATGCCTTTTTCTTCAGGGTATGAAGCCATGGAGTAGGCACGCAAAATCGGCTCGTCCACTTTGGAAACGTATTGCCACAGATTGTATTTGTCCCAGTCTTCGTGATATTCCTTAGGAATGTCGAAGTCTTTGTAGGCAACGGTGTGTGGCGGGGCTTCGATTTGAATGTAGCCGCCGGCGCGGAAGGGAACTTCTTCGCCTTCAGGAATGGCAAGCTTGAGTTCTTTAATGAACGTGGCTTTGTTGTCGTTGGAGATGACAGTGCATTCCCATTTTTTCACGCCGAACACTTCTTCCGGTACTTCGATGTCCATGTCGGTTTTGACGTTGACCTGACAAGACAGACGGCAGCCTTCGCGCGCTTCGCGTTTGCTGATGTGGGACAACTCGGTCGGCAGAATGTCGCCGCCGCCGCTTTTTACGACAACGCGGCATTGTCCGCACGAACCACCGCCACCGCAGGCGGAGGGTACGAAGATGCCTTGGCTGGCAAGCGCGCCCAACAGTTTGCCGCCGGCGGGCATAGTCAGCTCTTTTTCATCATTGACTTTGATGGTGATGTCGCCTTCGCTCACCAGCTTGGATTTGGCAAACAGAATCATCAGTGCCAAAGCCAAGACGATGACGGTAAACATCACGATACCTAAAATAATTTCCATGCCGAATCCTTTCTTATAACTGGATGCCGGAGAACGACATAAACGCCATCGCCATCAGGCCGGCGGAGATGAAGGTGATGCCCAGTCCTTTGAGGCCTTTGGGAGCGTCCGAATATTTCATTTTTTCGGTAATGCCCGCCAAAGCGACAATTGCCAACATCCAGCCTAAACCCGCGCCAAAGCCGTACACGACGGATTCGCCGAAGTTGTATTCGCGTTGCGCCATAAACGAAACAGCACCAAAAATCGCGCAGTTTACGGTAATCAGCGGCAGGTAGATGCCCAGCGCGTTATAGAGGGCGGGAACGAATTTGTCCAAGAACATTTCCAGAATCTGCACCAAAGCCGCAATCACGCCGATGAAGGTGATGAATTTCAGGAAAGTCAAATCCACGCCTTTGACAATCGCGCCGTCTTTAAGCAGCGAGTAAACGAGCTGGTTGGCAGGGACGGACAGGCCGAGTACGAAGGTAACGGCAACGCCCAAGCCGAATGCGGTGGATACTTTTTTCGATACCGCCAAAAAAGTACACATGCCCAAGAAGAAGGACAGCGCCATGTTTTCAATGAAGACGGATTTCACAAAAAGGCTTAAATAATGTTCCATGTCTTATTCCTCCGCCTGTTCGGGTTTCCATGTGCGCAAACCCCAAATCAAAAAGCCGATGATGAAGAACGCGCTCGGTGCCAACAGGAAGAGGCCGTTGGTTTGATACCAGCCGCCGTCCTGCACGGTTTGGAAAACGGTGTAGCCCAAGAGTTTGCCTGAGCCGATAAGCTCGCGGATGGTTGCGATAATAATCAGCATCATGCCGTAACCTGCGCCGTTACCGATGCCGTCCACCAAACTTTCCAGCGGCGGCTCTTTCATGGCGAAGGCTTCGGCACGACCCATCACGATACAGTTGGTAATAATCAGGCCGACGAATACGGAGAGCTGTTTGGACAATTCGTAGGCATAGGCCTGCAACAATTGGTCAACCAGCGTAACCAGCGACGCGACAATCGCCATCTGCACGATAATGCGGATGCTGTTCGGGATGTAGTTGCGCACCAGCGAGATGAAGAAGCTGGAAAAACCGGTTACCAAACTAACGGAAATACCCATCACGATGGCCGTCTGAAGTTTGGTGGTAACCGCCAGCGCCGAACAAATACCCAAAACCTGCAAGGCAATCGGGTTGTTGTCGATAAAGGGTGAAAACATTAAATGTTTCAAGCGTTTCATATCAGCCATTATTGTGCTCCTGCTGATTTCAATTTGTTCAGGTAGGGGATATAGCCGTTTTCGCCGAACCAGTAGGCAAACGAACCTTGTACGCCTTTGGAAGTCAGCGATGCGCCGGAAAGGGCATCTACGCCATGCTCTTTGTCCGAGCTTCCGCCTTTGGAAACATGCAGGGCAAGTTTGCCTTGTTCGTCAAAGAGTTTTTTGCCGACGAATTTTTGTTGCCACAACGGATTGCCGATTTCGCCGCCCAAGCCCGGAGTTTCGCCTTGGTCGTAGTAAGTGATGCCGTTGATGGTGTTGCCGTCGGGTTGGATGGCGACGAAGCCGTACATGACCGACCACAAACCGTTGCCGTGCATAGGCAGAACAATTTGGCTGACTTTGCCGTCATCGCCTTTTACCAAATAAACTTCGGTGTATTTGGCGCGGCTTTTGATGCCTGCCAAATCGTCTTCAGGTTTGATTTGGATGCTTTGCGCGGGGTCTTTGGCGGCAACGCGTGCGCTGAAGTCTTTCGGCGCGTCTTTCACATATTCGCCGGTCGCCAAATCGACCACGCGTTGTTCGATACGGTCGGCAAAGGTTTTGCTGATGTCGGTATTTTTATCGAGCAAACCGGCAACGCTCAGGATGTAGCTTTGTTTATCCTGAACCTTTTGTTTTTCCTGCACCGGTTTCAAGCCGACAACTGCGCCCGCCACGATGACCGAGCAAATCAGGCTGACCGCCAACACCACAATCAGCGTGCCGCTGAAGCTGTCTTTATCGAATTTCTTAGCCATTGCTGCGCGCCTTTCTGCGTTTGATGTTCGCTTGTGCGACGAAATAGTCGAAAATCGGGGCAAACAGGTTGGCAAACAGAATCGCCAACATCATGCCTTCAGGGTAAGCCGGATTGACCACGCGGATTAACACGCACATCACGCCGATTAGCGCTCCGTACCACCATTTGCCGACATTGGTAAAGGAAGCGGAAACGGGGTCGGTCGCCATAAACAACATACCGATGGCGAAGCCGCCGACGACCAGATGCCAGTACCAAGGCATGCTGAACATCGGGTTAGTGTCTGAACCGATGACGTTAAACAGCGAAGACATCGCAATCATACCGATCATCACGCCGGCAATGATGCGCCAAGAAGCGATGCGGGCAAACACGATAAACGCGCCGCCGATTAAAAGCGCCAAAGTGGATACTTCGCCGATAGAACCGGGCAAGTTGCCGATAAACGCATCCATCCAAGTAATAGGTTGATTGGTAACGGCGTTTTTCAGACCTTCCGAACCGTGTGCCGCCCATTGCGCCAACGCAGTTGCGCCAGAATAGCCGTCAACTGCCGTCCAAACGGTGTCGCCGGTAATATTGGCGGGATAAGCGAAGAACAAGAAGGCACGACCTGCCAGCGCGGGGTTCATAAAGTTTTTACCCGTACCGCCGAATACCTCTTTCGCAACCACCACGCCGAAGGTAATACCCAAGGCAGCCTGCCACAGCGGCAGCGTAGGCGGAACGATTAAGGCAAACAGAATCGAAGTCACGAAGAAACCTTCGTTGATTTCGTGTTTGCGTACGGTGGCAAACAAGACTTCCCAGAAACCGCCGACGATAAATACGGTTGCGTAAATCGGCAGGAAGTAAATCGCGCCGAACAGCATTTTGCCCAACACGCCCGCTTCAGACGACATATTAATGCCCAAAGCGTTGGCAAGGGCGTAATGCCAGTCGTTGGCGATGCTTTGTTGCAGCAAATCGGGTGTCAGCGCACCGAATGCCTGCGCGCCGACGTTGTACATGCCGTAAAACATGGCGGGGAACAAAGCCAGCCACACCAAAATCATCATGCGTTTGGAGTCGAGCGCGTCGCGGACGTGTGCCGCTTTGCGCGTTACCGCGCCGGATGTGTAGAAAATCGTCGCCGCAGCTTCATAGAGGGCATACCATTTTTCATGTTTGCCGCCCGGCAGGAAGTGCGGTTCGATTTTTTCCAGAAAATGTTTCAAGCCCATAATCAGCCTTCCTTCTCAATGGTTTCCAGCACCTTGCGCAACAGCGGGCCGTATTCGTATTTGCCCGGGCAGACGAAGCTGCACAAAGCGAGGTCTTCTTCGTCCAATTCCAAGCAACCCAAAGCCTGCGCGCTGTCGGTATCGCCGACGATTAAATCGCGCAAAAGCAAGGTGGGCAGGATGTCCAGCGGCATCACGCGCTCGTAAGTACCGATAGGAACCATAGCGCGGTCGCCGCCGTTGACGGCTGTTGTGAACTTGAAGAGTTTGTTTTTCAGGAAATGGCCGAGGGTCGTACGCGTAATCGAGTATTTGTCCGGCTGCGGCGCAACCCAGCCGAACAGCTCTTTGCTGCGGCCTTCTTCGATAACGGAAATCTGATTGTGGCAGCGTCCCAAATAATCATGCGCGCCTTGTGCAATCGCGCCGTTCAATACCGAACCGGAAATCACGCGGTTGTCTGCGTCAACCAATTCACCGGCGGTAATTTGCGACACCTTCGCACCCAAAACGGTACGCAAGAGGCGTGGTTTGTTGACTTGCGGGCCGCCCAAAGCAACCACGCGCTCGGTATTCAGACGACCTGTTACGAACAAACGTCCGATGGCAATCACGTCTTGATAATTGATGGTCCACACGGTTTTATTCGCGCCGACAGGCTCGATGAAATGAATGTGCGTACCGCTCAAACCAGCGGGATGCGGGCCGTCGAATTCGTGTGTTTCAATATTGGCGGCGTTTTCAGACGGCACGTCCGCACCGGCTGCTTTACAAACATGGATTTTGCGTTCGGTCAGACGGCTCAACACCAGCAAACCTCGTCTGAAATCCTCGGCGGCTTCTTTGATGACGACCACAGGGTCTGCCGCCAGCGGATTGGTATCCATCGCATTGACGAAAATGGCGAACGGTTCGGCATCGACGGCGGGGATTTTGCTGAACGGACGGGTACGCAGCGCAGTCCACAAACCGGATTGAATCAGATTGCGGCGCACTTCTTCGCCGCTTAAGTTTGCCAACGCATCGGGCACGTAGCGTTCGAACTCGATTTCGTCATCGCCTTCAACGGCAATCACGACCGACTGAAGCACGCGCTTTTCACCGCGGTGAATCGCAGCGATTTTGCCGGAAGCCGGCGCAGTAAACACCACGCCCGGATTTTTCTTGTCTTCAAACAGCACTTGGCCTTTTTTGACGGCATCGCCTTCCTTGACTTTCATCGAGGGGCGCATACCGGCATATTCTTCGCCAAGCAACGCGACTTCGGTAATGGCCGGACCGTCGTAAACGGCTTGCTCCGGTCTGCCCGCGATGGGCAGGTCTAGGCCTTTTTTGATTTTAATCATAGATTTGCATTACTTGTGATGAGTTAAACAGAATAAAATGTTCCAACTTTTCAGACGACGTTTGAAATGGCAAAGCATGGGGAAGGTCGTCTGAAAGTAAAGCCTTACTTACGGAAAACAACAATTATAGTGGATTAACTTTAAACCAGTACGGCGTTGCCTCGCCTTGCCGTACTATCTGTACTGTCTGCGGCTTCGTCGCCTTGTCCTGATTTAAATTTAATCCACTATAAATGAAAACTGTAAAACGTTTGATTTTAGCAGGAACAGCCCGCCTTATGTCAGATTTACGCAGATTTTTTCCAGCTTCCTGCCCCGAATCCCACGCAAAACAGCCCTCCAATAAAATCCAAGATATTGATGCCCCAAATTAATCCCTTCGAAACAAGCGGCAGAATACAAAAGGTCGTCTGAAAACCGATGACAAGAATCAGGTTTTCAGACGACCTTTCGAAGTTTAGGAATCAGAACAACTGCCAAACGAAGAAGATCAGCGTGTGCAGTATAAACAGCGGAATCAATACCCCCACCGACCACATCATATAACCGAAGAAAGTCGGCATCGGCACGCCGCGCTGCTCGGCAATCGCTTTAACCATAAAGTTCGGCGCATTGCCGATATAAGTGAGCGCGCCCATAAATACCGAACCCATGGATACTGCCAACAGCGAATGGAACAGATGCCCCGTCATCAGCGCCTGAGCATCGCCGCCCGCCATATTAAAGAACACCAAATAAGTAGGCGCATTATCCAAAAAGGCGGACAACAAACCGCTCATCCAGAAATACATCGTATTAATCGGATTGCCCGAAGCGTCATGCACCAACGACACCACCGCACCCAGCGCACCCGCCTCGCCTGCCTTCAAAATCGCCAAAACAGGGGAAATCGTAATGAAAATACCCAAAAACAGTTTGCCCACTTCGGCAATCGGGTCGAAATTGAATTCATTGCCCGCCCTGACCTGTTTGGGCGTAATCAGCAACGAAACAACGGTCAGCACCAGCAAAATCACATCGCGCACCAAGTTTTGCAACGCATAGTGGCTGCCTAAAATTTCAAACCCCGGATGATCGGGCTTCCACAAGCCGGACAGCAAAACCGCACCGACCACGCCCGCCAGCAGCAGAAAATTCCATTTGCCGGCAATACGCAAATCTTCATCGGCCTCCTCTTCCTGCCGAATCTGTTCCACATTGGCTTCACGCGCGTGATAACGGCTGTCGATAATATAAAACACCAGCAACAGCACCACCGTACTGATCAATACGGGCATCAACATGTGTTTCACCGTCCACATGAAATCCACGCCCTTCAAGAAGCCTAAAAACAGCGGAGGATCGCCCAACGGCGTCAGGCCGCCGCCGATATTTGCCACCAAAAAAATAAAGAATATAACGACATGCACCTTATTCTTGCGGTAATGGTTTGCCTTCAGTAGCGGACGAATCATCAGCATTGCCGCACCGGTCGTCCCCATAAAGGAAGCCATCACCGTCCCCGCTGCCAGCAGCCCGGTATTCAGCGCAGGCGTACCATTGAGCTTACCCCAAACCAAAATCCCGCCCGAAATCGTATATAAAGCCAAAAGCAGCAGGATAAACGGGATATATTCCTCAACCAGCGCATGGGCAACCGTATGCACACCCGCCCCGAAACCGAACACAACGGCGAACGGAACCAAAAACAGCAGCGTCCAAAACGCCGTAATCTTGCCGAAATGGTGATGCCAGGTATGCGCGAAAAAGAGCGGGCCCAACGCGATAGACAAAAGAATCAACGCGAACGGCGCACCCCAAAACAGACTGAGCGTCGCGCCGTCAAAATCAGCGGCGTGAGACACAGCGGGAAGCAGGATGAGGGATAGAATTGGTAAGCGGCGCATTGTTTTTCCTTGTTTTTCTTAGTTTTTCTTATGGACGAAAAGCCTAGACAAACACATCCGCACAATGCCGTGAAATCAAACAAAAACGTCTGCAACCAACCTTGGCATCAAGCGGCGGAGTGTTGCCATATGTAAACCTTGTTTGATTGTAAGTGAAAACCCCGCCCCAAACCAGTCAAAATAACCGACCGCCCTACCTTGTTTCTCAATATTCAATCCCCTATTCCACCATGTCTGCCGAATCAGATTTTCAAAATCCTTTTGAAAATAAAATGCTAGGTCAAAACAATGTAAACTATCAAAATATAACTTTAGATTTATTTTTCCAAACATTTACACTCAGCCCATTGGACAGGAAATTATCGACCGCCGAAATCCGCTTTCCACCCAAAGCAGCAAACCACAGTCAAAACAAGTCTACCGCGGCAGTACAACCCAAATGATCAATATAAAGCCGGTCGGCAATAGCAGACACATTATAGTGGATTAAATTTAAATCAGGACAAGGCGACGAAGCCGCAGACAGTACAGATAGTACGGCAAGGCGAGGCAACGCCGTACTGGTTTAAAGTTAATCCACTATATCTTTTTCAGACGACCTTGTAAGCGGAATAATTTATGATACAATACGCCCCTACTCTTGAACGGGTCTGTAGCTCAGGGGTTAGAGCAGGGGACTCATAATCCCTTGGTCGTGGGTTCGAACCCCACCGGACCCACCAATCAAATCAATGCCTTGCGTAAGCAAGGTATTTTTTCATGTCGCAACTGTGTCCAATTTGTGTCTGAAATCGCCCGATTCCGTCCAATACCGCAGCATGTGCTTGCAGATGTTCCGCCGACAAATTCGCTAAATCATTCCCTGCCTGATTTGCCTGCATCAGGGCAAACCCATGCAGCTCCTAGTGCCAATCTAGTGCAATCTAATCAAAACGTCGTCTGAAAATCGACAATTCGTTTTCAGACGACGTTTTATGAGAAATGCAGCGAATCTCTTTCACCTTCGCCAAAAAACTCAATCTCCTCCCTCGTTCCTTCCCTCTTCTCCCGCCAAACCGTGCAACAGCAACCCCAATACGTCCTGCGGCAGCTTTTGCGGCGCAGCGGCATAAAGCGCGGCCAGTTGCGGATGGCGCATCAATATATCCGCCTGACGGATGAACAGGTCAATGAGTTCCACCGGCAAATCGGGCTGAATCAGGCGGCGTTGTTGCAGGGTATGGAAGAAACCGCGCATAAAGGCGTATTTTTCTTCGTTCAATTCATGGAAAAACCGTTCCAGCTCCAAATCGGTATTCTCTTCGATGTCGCGCAGGAAGGCGGCGGAATAAAGCTCGTCGAACGACCGCCGTTGCAGAGCAAAAACGGCTTCGGCGGCTTCGCGCAGGCTGCATTGCCGTGCAAGCAGATTTTCAAATTCGGCACGGACGCGGTTTTTCTGTTTGGTAACGATTTCCTGCAAGAGCGCGTTTTTACCGCTGTAATATTTGTAAAAGGTAACGCGGCTGACGGCGGCCTCGGCGCAGATTCCGCCCACGGATACGGCGGAAAAACCGTGTTCGCGGAACAGGCGGCGGGCGGTGTCGGCGATGGTTTGTTGTTTGCTGGCGGTCATGACGGTAGGAAGGTTTTGATTTTGTTCATAAAGGAGGTTCATTAAAGTTATCCGCAAGTCGGATACCCATCATATTTCCCCACGGCGGCAATGGCAATATGGCGGCGTTTCAGACGGCCTCTTTCCTTATCCTCCGCTCCGTCCTACGGATGAGGGCTGTCGGATGCTTAGCAAGCCAAATTCATAAAGACCGCCCCCTCCCCCAACCTTCTCCCGCCGAACGAGAGAGGGAATTGTTTTTGATGGTTCACTATAAAAAGGGAGGAAGTAAAGTGAATGATAAACACTTGCATTCCTGTTTTTTGTTTCTTATACTTTACATTAATAGTTTGTTTTATGTAAATGTGTAAACAACAAATATTTGCATACTGACGGAGCGGTTGGATTGTCTGATGTTCAATCCGCCCCGACGTATGCCGTCTGAAAGGATAAGGAAATGCAGAAACCTACCCTCCGCCGCCTGCCGCTGCTGCTTGCCGCCGCCTTTGCCTCCGAATGGATTCATGCCGCCGATGCGGCGCAAGATGCGGAACAGGTGCAGTTGGAAGAAGTCGTCGTAACCGGCGAACGCACCAACCGCAGCGGCTTTGAAACCGACACGTCCAACCGCGTTTTCACCACGCCGAACATCGACCGCAGCGGCCACAACCTTGCCGCGACCGACCTGCTCAAACAAACCGTGAACACGGTGGACTTGGGCAGCGGCAACGATTTGCCGACCGTGCGCGGCGTGGACGGCTCCGGCCCTGCCGTCGGCGCGGTGGCGTTTTTCGCGGGCACGCGGCCGCGCCTGAACCTGTCCATAGACGGCCGCTCCGCCACTTACAATGAATTCGCCTTCGGCACGCAGTCGCTATGGGACATGCAGCAGGTGGAAGTCTTGCGCGGGCCGCAAAGCCATGTGCGCGGACAGAACGCGGTGGCTGGCGCTGTGGTGATGCGCTCCAAAGACCCGACCGACGAATGGGAAGGCGCGCTGCGCTTGGGTTTGGGCAACCAGAAAACACGCAATGTCGCCGGCGTCGTGTCCGGCCCGATTGTAAAAAACAACCTTGCCTTCCGCCTGAGCGCGGAGCGGCAGCAGCGCGAAAGCTACGAACCGTTCGTGTCCTACGAACCGACCGGCAACCCGCGCCGCGTGGAAAACACCAACGTGCGCTTCAAACTCCTGCTCACGCCCGAAAACCATCCCGATTTTTACAGTCGCCTGACACTGAACCACATCCGTTCGCGCGCGCCGCAAAACGAAATCATGGGCAACACCGCCAGCCGCCGTTTTTTAAAAGAAAAGCCCGTGTTCGTAACCGGCTCGACATCGGGCATCTGGGACGTATCGTGGCAGCTTAACGACTATCTGAAACTGGAAAACAAACTGGTTTACGGCCGCTACCACAACGAGCGGCTGCACCTGCCGATGACCGTCAGCCCGCAAGGCGTGCCCGCCGAACTCAAAGGCCGCGAACTGCAATGGGAGCCGGTATTGCATTTTTCCAACAAAGGCCGTCTGAAAGGCCTTGCCGGACTGCACTACTTCCGCAGCAAACAAGACGAATGGGTAGATATCCGCAGCGTCGGCGGCCGCAACACCTTTGACGACCGCAACAGCGTGCGCGCCCTGTTTGCCGAAACCACATACAGCCCCAGCGAAAAATGGGACATCACGGCCGCCGCCCGCCTTGAAAAAGAAACGCACAAACGAAGCGGCGGCAGCGGCGCGCTGCACCTTGATTTAGACAAAGGCCAGACCGTGTTCCTGCCCAAAATCGACATCGCTTTCAAACCCACCGACCAATGGGTCAGCGGCATCAAAGCCGCGCGCGGCTACAACCCCGGCGGCGCGGGCATTACCTTCGGCCGCCCCGTCGTAACCTACACTTATGAACCCGAATATGTGAACAACTACGAGTGGTACACCCGCTGGCGCAGCGCAGACCGCCGCCTGCAACTCTCCGGCAACCTGTTCCTGAACCACTACCGCGACATGCAGCTCCCCTTCTATCTCGGCACCAACTCCGTCGTCATCCGCAACGCCAAAAAAGTCCACACCTACGGCGCAGAACTCGCCGCCGACTGGCAGGCGACCGACAGCCTGAAACTCACCACCGGACTGGGGCTGCTCAACACCAAAATCAAAAGCTATCCCGACAGCGGCATCGAAGGCAACAAACTCGGCCGCGCGCCCAAATACACCGCCAACATCGGCGTGAAATACCTGAACGACAAAGGTTGGGAAGCCGGCGGCGACGTACGCTTCTACGGCGGCTACTACTCCGCCGCCGACAATGCCGAATCAGGCAAAATCGGCGCGTACAACCAAGTCAACCTCTACACCGCCTACAACTTCAAACAAGGCCGCGTCTCACTCTACGCCGACAACGTGCTCAACCGCCGCCGACCCATATTCATTTCCAGCGCCGACCGCCAAGACGCGCTCTACCAACGCCCCAGAAGCGTCGGCGTGAGCGCGGAATGGAAGTTTTAGGCGGTGCTGAAATGATAGAGGTCGTCTGAAAAAACGTAGGTCGGGCATCAATGCCCTATACCTACGGTTACTGGAATAACGAAGGTCGTCTGAAACGGCCGTAACAACCGACTGCCGTCATTAGCTTACGCAAGTCCGCTTCGCTACCCCCGCGCAGGCGGGAATCCAGAATGGAGACTCGAAGACACTTCTTTATCCGATAAGTTTCTGTGCGGATGGGTCTGGATTCCCGCCTGCGCGGGAATGACGGCACAAGAAGTCTAATCATCAACAATATCCAACCTGCGCCCAACCCCCAAAACACCCAAAGGAATCCCATGCACTACTTCACCCCCGTCAAAACCCTGCCCGAAGGCACCATCTATCTGACCGACCTGACCCACGTCGCCGACTTCGCCGACTGGCTGGCCGAATTCGAAACCCTGTTAAACCAAAACTGCCGCTTCGCCACCGTCTGCACCCCTATGCGGCGGCAGGTGAGCGACGAACAGCGCATTGCCGACCGCAAAACCTACATCGAATGGATAAAGGCACACCGGCCGCAACTCGCCGAACGCTGCGCCGCCATGCTCCTCATCGAACCCGATGCGGCGCAACTGGCGTTCTTCCTCGAACAATCGTCCAAACTCGCTCCCGCGCTGGGCGTGAACTACATCGTCGAAGCCGACGAGCAAACCGCCCTGCAAAAGGCGGAAGAAGCGTTGAAGGTCGTCTGAAAACAGAATCCGTACTCCGGCAGCGGCTTTATAGTGGATTAAATTTAAATCAGGACAAGGCGACGAAGCCGCAGACAGTACAGATAGTACGGAACCGATTCACTTGGTGCTTCAGCACCTTAGAGAATCGTTCTCTTTGAGCTAAGGCGAGGCAACGCCGTACTGGTTTAAAGTTAATCCACTATATCATCCGGCCTTGCCTGCCCGATACGGATTTGAGCAAACCGACATTCGTTTGATAGCATGGGAACACTCGGCAACTGACTTTCAGGAGTACAAAAATGTCATTTACCACAATCATTTATGCCCACCCGTACGATCAAAGCTTCAATTACGGCATTTTGCGACGCGTGCAGCAACTGTTGGACGAAAAGGGCGAAAAATACCGACTGATCGACTTATACGCAGACGGTTTCAACCCCGCCTACACCAAAGAAGAGCTTGCCCTGTTCAACCAAGGCAAAGCCCTTGACCCGCTGGTTTTGCATTATCAGGAACTCTTGAAAACCACCAACCGCCTGATTTTTATCTTTCCGATCTGGTGGGCGGATATGCCCGCCATCGTCAAAGGGTTTGAAGACAAAGTTTTCCTGAAAACATTCGCCTACGTCCCGACTGCCACAGGCTTGAAAGGCAACCTATCCCACATCAAAGAAGCACTGGTCATCAGCACGTCCACCGCCCCCACATGGTATCTGAAATGGTTTGGCGGCAACGGCATCGGCAAAGCGATGGTGGGGCACACGCTCAAAGGCATCGGTATCGCCAAACGCCGTTGGCTCAACTTCGGCAATATGGACAAATCCACCGACGAACAGCGGCAGGCGTTTTTGGCAGATTTGAGCCGAAGCGTTTAATCTTCAGACGGTCTATTACTTCACCGCCGAATTTCCACCGTCGGCAAACAAGGTCGCACCCGTTACAAAACTGCCCATCGGGCTGACGAGGAACAAAATCGCGGCGGCAATTTCTTCGGGTCGGGCGATGCGTTTGACCGCATGCAGCCCTTCCGCCCATGCCCGCTGCTGCGGGTCGGTAGTCATCATTTCCGTATCCGTACCGCCGGGAAGCAAGGCATTGGCGCGGATACCTTGGGCTGCATAGTCGGCGGTAATGCCTTTTGCCAGAGCGGCAAGTGCGGCTTTGGCGCAGCCGTAGGCGGTTTTGTTAGGCAGGGCGCAACTGGTGCCGACAAAGCTGGACGTGAACACAATCGCGCCACCACCGCGTGCGAGCATAAGGGGAATTTGGCTGCGCGCGCCAAGAAAGGCAGCGGTTAGGTTACCGTCCAACGTATCGCGCCATTCGTCGGGCGAGATGTCGGCCAAGGGTTTGTATGCACCGATAATGCCTGCATTGTTGACGGCAATATCTAGGCCACCGAACTCGCGTTCCGCCGTGCGGACGACGGCTTCATGCGTTTCAGGCAGCACCGCGTCGCCTGCAACAGCAACAGCTCGTCCGCCGCGCGAGCGAATCAGGGCTGCGGTTTCCTCCAGTTTGTCGGTACGGCGGGCGCATAAGACAACGTTTGCGCCGTGCTCCGCCAGCAACAGCACAACCGCGCGACCGATACCCGACGACGCGCCGATAACGGCGGCGGTTTTATTTTTCAAATTCAACAGGTTTGACATATAGTCAATTAAAAACAAAATGGTACAATACTCAACTTTGAAGGTCTAACCATGGCATACTCTGCGGACTTAAGAAACAAAGCTTTAAACTATTACGAACAATGCAAAAACATCAGCCAAACCGCAGCAACGTTTAACCTGTCAAGAAACACGCTTTACCTGTGGATTCGCCTTAAAAAACAAACAGGCAGCCTAAAACATCAAGTTACCGGTCTAAATGCCGTCAAATTGGATAGGCAAAAACTGGCTCAATATGTTGGGCAACATCCGGATGCCTATCTGCATGAAATCGCCAAACATTTTGATTGTACGGCAGCCACCGTTTGCTATGCACTCAAACAGATGGGGATGACGCGCAAAAAAAGACCACCACTTACAAAGAACAAGATCCGGCCAAAGTAACGCATTATTTGACACAGCTGGCCGAATTTTCCGACTACCAACGTGTTTATTTGGATGAAACAGGATTTGACCGCTACCTGTTCCGCCCCTATGCCCGCAGCCCGAAAGGGCAAATAGTGAAAGCGCAGATAAGTGGAAAAAGATACCGACGCTTATCTCTGGTGTCCGCACAAGTCGGCAACCGGCTGATTGCTCCGATGGTTTATCAAAATACGATGACCGGAGTCTTTTTTGAAGCGTGGTTTCAGCAATGCCTACTGCCCGCATTGACTCAAAAATCGGTGATTATTTTAGATAATGCACGATTTCACCGTATGGGTGTCTTACGGGAAATGGCGGAAAAATTAGGACATAAGGTATTGCCTCTTGCACCTTATTCACCTGAGCTCAACCCGATTGAAAAGGTGTGGGCGAATATTAAGCGGTATCTGCGAACCGTATTGTCTGATTACGCCCGATTTGACGATGCGCTGCTGTCCTATTTTGATTTTAATTGACTATAACTTTCCTTACATGTGCGGTTAAAGACGATGCAAGTTTAAGGAAGTCGCGATATAAAGACGACCCGATTATTGATGAATTTCAGACAGACAAACAATTTTTCCATCAATAATCGGGTCGTTTCTTGTCGGCTTTCAGGCTATCCTATCCCATACAACGACAGGATAATTTATGAACTTAAATCAAACCCGCCAATTCCTCCGCATTGCCCGCGCCATCGAATACCTTTACGACCATGCCGCCGAGCAGCCCGATTTGGCTCAGGTGGCGGCAGTGGTTCATGTCAGCCCCGAGCATTTGCAGCGCGAATTTTCCGCATGGGCGGGCATCAGCCCGAAAAAAATGCTGCAACACATCAGTATCAGCCGTGCCAAAGAAGCCCTGAAAAACAGCGAAAGCGTGGCGGAAGCGGCGCACAGCGGCGGACTGAGCGGCACGGGGCGGCTGCACGACTTATTTGTCGGCATCGAAAAAATGACTCCGGGTGAATACAAAAACGGCGGAGCAGGCCTGCAAATCCATTACAGCCTGATTCCCGGCCCCTTCGGCGACCTGTTGGCAGCGGCAACAGACAAAGGCATCTGCTTCATGCGTTTTTCAGACGACCCCTCCGCCGCACTGGACGAATTGCGCGCCGAATATCCGAACGCCCGCCTAACCGAACGGGAAACCGCATTCCACCGCCAGGTCGCTGACATCTTCCGCACCCGGCACGGCCGCATTACCCTGCACATCAAAGGCACACCCTTCCAGCTCAAAGTATGGCAGGCCTTGCTCGATATTCCCGCAGGCAGCCTGCAAAGCTACGGCACAGTGGCGCAGGCCGTCGGTTCGCCCAACGCCGCGCGAGCCGTTGGGACGGCCATCGGGCAGAATCCCGTTGCATTACTCATCCCCTGCCACCGCGTTATCCGCGAAAACGGCATCATCGGCGGCTACCGCTGGCAACGCGGGCGCAAAATGGCGATATTGGCGCACGAATTGGGAGACGCTGATGACGCTTGACCTCTTCCCAGAAACCGCCAACCCGCACGCCAACCTGCTGCCCTACGACGGCATCGTCAGCAATTTCGGACGGATTTTCACCATCGCCGAAGCCGACCGTTATTTTGAAATTTTGCAGCGCGATATTCCCTGGCGGCACGACGAAGCCGTGATATACGGCAAACACATCATCACCGCCCGCGAAGTCGCGTGGTACGGCGACACGTCCTACAACTACGGTTATTCCGGCGCAAACCGCATCGCCCTGCCGTGGGATGGCGTCTTGCCCGAACTCAAAAACCGCGTGGAAGCCGCCATCGCCGACATCTGCCCCACCCACTTCAACTCCTGCCTGCTCAACCGCTACAACAACGGCAACGAAGGCATGGCGTGGCACAGCGACGAAGGGCAGGGGCTGGTCAAAGACAGCGCCATCGCCTCCCTCAGCCTCGGCGCAACGCGCAAATTCGCCTTCAAACACAAAGAAAGCAAGGAAAAACGCGAAATGTGGCTGGAACACGGTCAGCTCATCGTCATGCACGGCGAAACGCAGAAACACTGGCTGCACACCATCCTGAAAAGCACCCGTATCCAAGAGCCGCGGATTAATCTGACGTTTCGGGTGATGAAAGGATAAAAAGGGGCTGCTTTTTTCCATTTCAGACAGCCCCCGAAAGTCGTCTGAAAAACTGCTTGAAAATGTAAAACAGAAAAGCCGTAGGTCGTCTGAAACGTTTTTCAGACGACCTACCGCACCCACATCATTCCCGTACACTCGCAATAGGGAGTCATCCATGTCCCAACAAACCCCGACATCCCCTGCCCCGCGCGACTGGCTGCTGCTTATCGGCGGCAGCACCTACAAATTCACGCTGACCGGTTTTTATCTGGTCGCGCTGGTCGCTATTTTGAAAAACCACGGTTACAGCCTGAACCAATTGAGCTGGATACATTTAATCGGCGGTATCGAAGCGGCGAAGGTGTTGTTTGCCGCGCTGATGGAGCGGCGGCCGGCGGGGCGGTTCGGGCGGTTTCGCGGCTGGCTGCTGGCGGCGACGCTGGGGCTTTCGGTGGTGTTCGGGCTGATGGCCTGTACCGACATCACGCAGAACTTCCCGCTGCTTCTGGCCTGCTGCGTTTTGCTCTCGGCCATGTCGGCGGTATACGGCTGCGCGATGCTGGGCTTGTCGTGCATCGTCCTGCCGCACCGCGAACGCGGCTTCGGCGGCGTGATTCAGACGATGGCGGCGCGCGGCGGCAAGATGATCGGCGGCGCGCTGGTGTTGTGGCTGTATCAGGAATACGGGCAGACGGCGGCGGGATTTATGCTGGCATTCACCCTGCTGATGCTGCTGCAACTCTTGTGCTACCGCGAGCCGGAAAGCCCGACGGCGCAAGGCGGTTTGACGGCGTTGGCGGCACGGCTGGTCTCCTTTTGGCGGCGGCCTGAAACGGGCTGGCGGTGGCTGGTGCTGCTGTTTACCGTTGCCGCACCGTATGCGTTTGCGGCGGCGACTTTTGTGCCCAAGCTGGCGGATTTGGGCTTCACTCCGAAGCAGACGGGCGGGATTCTGGCGGTGGGCATTCCTGTTGCCTGCCTGATTGTGACGCCGCTGTCGGGCTGGTTTTCGCGCAATTATCCGCGCCGCAAACTCGTGTTCCTGCTCTACGCGCTGCAACTGCCGCTTTTGGCGTCCATGACCGCCATCGACGCGCTCGCCCGTGTCCACCCTTGGCTGCCTCCCGCGCAAATCATCGCCCTGAGCCTGAGCTACACGCTGCTGCTGCCGGTGATACTGGCGTTGGTAATGGACAAATCCGACCGCGCCACCGCCGCACTCGACAGCAGCCTGCAATTTTCCGTGGTTCTGCTCGGCAGTTACGCGGCCGGTTTCGCCGCCCTGCGGCTGGCAAAGTCGGTCGGCTATGCCGATGCGTATTGGGCGGCGGTGGGCCTAGCCGTATTGGTGGGCGGGCTGCTGTATGCGTGCCGAAGCCTGTTTGATTCAGACGAGCCGTCATGAAAACTCCGTACCTTCGTATTTGAAGTGCCAACGGTTTCCCGAATAAAAACAGGACACATCATCTACAACCCTTCTGAGCGATCCCCACTTTCAGACGACGTTTCCTTTTAAATCGACATAGAACTTTTCAGCGGTTGCATTGCCTATTATGTTTTACCGTTCAAAATGGCAGACCATTTCAAAAGGAACATATTAATGTCAGAAACTGTTACCTACGACCCTTCCCGCTACGGTGCCAAAGCCGCATACACGACTTATGAAGCCGACCAGGGCACACTCTCAACAGGTGCAACAGTCAAAAAAGCCTCTTCCATACACTCCACTGCCCACGAAGCCAGCAAACAGTCTTACGTTGACCTGCCGGTCAATGCCGCCGTTTCGTTTACAGCAAAGGCGGATGCGGATGCCGCCACCCTCCGCTATACCGTTCCCGACGGGGCAACCGGCAAAGTTGAAATCCAAGTAAACGGCAAACCCGTAGCCAACCTCGATTTATCATCAAAACACAACTGGCAGTATTTGGAAAATTATGAACACCACAAAGGCGAAGACATCAAAATCCACGATACGCCTGCTGCCGACCGTGTCGCCCGCTTCCAGTTCGACGAAGCGGGTACGCTGTTGAAAAATACATCCATTCAAAGCGGCGACACCGTTACCATCGTCAACCAATCAGGCAACACCCCGGTCGGTATCGACTTCGTTGAATTGGAAAAAACCCCTGCCGCGATCAAACAGCCCGCAAACAGCGTCAGCATTACCGATTTCGGCGCAAAAGCAAACGACGGAATCGATGATTCGAAAGCCCTGACGGAGGCAATCGAATCGGCAAAAACCTCCGGAAAATCCGTTTACATTCCCGAAGGGCAGTTTGATTTCGACCACCAGCTCCACATCTATGCCCCTAAAGGAATCAGCATCGGCGGCGCCGGCAGGTGGCATACCAAACTGCATTTCACGAGCGAGGAACCGCCCGTTTTTGAAAACGGCACAGTGAAAAAAGGCGGCGGCATCGTGTTTGAACATGGCAGCAACAATATTGATTTCGGTAATCTGTCGATGGATTCAAATTTGACATCCCGTTTCCACCAACAAGCCAACTACAAAGGCATTTCCGGCACTTTGGGCAAAGGCTCGTCCATCCACGACATCACCATTGAGCATTTTGAAGTAGGCATCTGGACCGGCGATTACGCCAAAGTGGACAATGAACACCCACTGCACTACACAGACGGGCTGACCGTCTCCAATGCCCTCATCCGGAACAATCTCGCAGACGGCATTAATTTTGCGCAGGGAACCAGCCATTCGACCGTCATCAATTCCAACATCCGAGGCAACGGCGACGACGGCCTGGCGACATGGTCGAGCATTGCAGACCAAACAGAATCCAAAGTAGCCGAAAACAACCGTTTTCTGAACAACACCGTCGAACTTGGCTGGCGCGCGGCAGGTATCGGCATCTTCGGCGGCGCCGGACATGAAGTAGCCGGCAACCTGATTCGCGACAATGCCGCATGGTCGGGCATACGCCTCAACACCGTTTTCCAAGGACACAATTTTGACCTGAACAAAAAAGGTATTTCGGTTCGGGACAATCTGTTAATCGGCAACGGTACCCGAACCGACACATACGGACGCGAAAAAGGCTCTATCGACTTTGAAGAAGAGCATGGCGCAATCAAAAACGTCAAAGTCGAAAACAACATCATCGCCGACAACCTGTCCGACACAGTCATTACTCAGACATTGCCGATTTCAAACGGCAAAGGCATCGCCCTATCCGGCAACAACATCATCGGAAATGCGGCGGTTTCTGACCCATCCGCCGTTGATCATCCGGAAAAAGTTACCTCCATTACCCGTCAGGAACTCAGCAATATTCCCGATCAAAATTATTATTACGCCAACGAAACCGCCGGCTTCAAATCCGTCAACGTGACCTATATTACAGGCACGGCAGGCAGCGACAGCATCAAAGGCACAGACGGCATAGACCATATTGACGGCAAAAGCGGCGATGACAGCATTTATGCCGGCAACGGCAACGATACCGTATTCGTCAGCGGTGGAACCAACTTCATCAGTGGCGGCGATGGCAACGATATCGTCCGAGGCGGCGACGGCAGAGATACCGTCAATGGAGACTCGGGAAACGATGTGATTTTCGGCAACGGCGGAGACGACCATCTCAATGGCGGGGCGGGCAATGATACGTTGTTCGGCGGCGAAAACAACGATGTCTTTTATGGCGAGTCGGGCAAAGACGTGCTGTATGGCGGCTCCGGCGACGACTTACTGTTTGGCGGTTTAGACGACGATATCCTGTATGGCGGCGCAGGGAATGATACCTATGTCTTCTGCTTCGGAGAGGGACACGACACCATTTCCGACAATCACGGCAACAACGCCCTCCAATTCGGACAAGGCATCGCCGTCAAAGATTTGCATATCCATGCAAGCACCGACGCAAGCGGGGCAATCGATTGGGAAATCACCATTGCTAACTCAGGCGGCAAAATCACCATCGACAACCAATATCTCAAAGGCAGCAACACTGCTTCTGTCGGAGAATTCCGATTGGACGAAGGGACATTTACCGTAGAAACCCTGCTGGACAAACTGTCGGCAAGCGGTCAAACTGGCGGGTTTGAAACGGTCAACAGCGGAGTCGGCAGCTTTAGTTACAGTTCCGATACGGCAAACGTACAGCACTACGATGCCGTAACGCAGCCGGCAATTTTATAGCGGCCTGATGAAAATTCAGAACCGGCGTGGTTTGGTTCTGACTTCCACGCCAACCCCGCAGGATATTAGGCTGCTGTAACTGTATGGAGAAGTCAGGCTGAAATGTTCACGCTGTCCGCACAAACAAGAGGTCGTCTGAACCGGCTTTCAGACGACCTCTCTCAATTTTTGGCACAAAATATCTTTTTTTACACATTTTAATTTAAATCATTTCTCAAATCATAGCCATTTAAAAAATTCACGCCAAAAGCTTATCGTTCTACGCACCATCCATGCGTTATTTTCCACCGCGTCCGCCATCCAGTATTATCCCCGACTACGCTTTGTTACAATTCAGCCAATTTTATTTCTCAACATATCCCGCTATGAGTCATTCATCCTCTTGGTCTTCCAAAATCGGTTTCGTCCTTGCCGCGGCAGGCTCTGCCATCGGTTTGGGTGCGATTTGGAAATTCCCTTATACCGCCGGTACGAACGGCGGGGCAATTTTTGTCCTTCTGTTTGTCATCTTCACGATTATCGTGGCGTTGCCGGTACAGCTTGCCGAGTTTTATATCGGGCGCACAGGCGGTAAAAACGCCATCGATTCGTTCAAAACCCTGCGTCCCGGTTCACTTTGGCCTTGGGTCGGCAGGATCGGTGTGGCGGCGTGCTTCATTTTATTGTCGTTTTACAGCGTAGTCGGCGGCTGGGTTTTGAATTATGTCGTACACAGCTTCACCGGCGAAATTGCCCCGAATGTTGATTTTGGCGCCCTATTCGAAAAAACAATTTCCAACCCGACAAGTTCGATTCTTTATCAAGGGCTGTTCATGCTGATTACCATTTGGGTGGTCAAAGGCGGAATCTCTGACGGCATTGAAAAAGCAAACCGCTATCTGATGCCTGCATTGTTTATTTTGTTTATCGTTTTGGCCATCCGCTCGCTGACCTTGCCCGGCGCGATGGAAGGCGTCAGTTTTTTATTGAAACCGGATTGGTCGAAAATCAAATCGGAAACGATGCTGACCGCGCTGGGTCAGGCTTTCTTTGCGCTGAGTATCGGCGTATCGGCAATGATCACCTACGCCTCGTATTTGGGTAAAGATCAGGATATGTTCCGCTCGGGCAATATCATTATGTGGATGAACCTGCTGGTATCGCTGCTGGCAGGCCTGGTCATCTTTCCGGCGGTATTCGCATTGGGCGCCACGCCCAGCCAAGGTCCCGGCCTGATTTTCGTGGTCTTGCCTGCCGTATTCATGAAAATTCCGTCCGGCAACTATCTGTTTGCCGTGTTCATGATGTTGGTTGTCTTTGCCACGCTGACTTCAGCGTTTTCTATGCTGGAAACCGTCATTGCGGCAACCATCCGCCAAGATGAACGCAAACGCAGCCGTCACACTTGGGCCATCGGCATTGCCATCTTTATCGTCGGCATCCCTTCTGCCCTATCCTTCGGCGTATGGAGCGATGTGCTTATTTTCAATAAATCTATTTTTGATTTATGGGACTACATTATTACTGCCATCATTATGCCGCTATGCGCATTAAGCATCTCCATCTTTACCGGCTGGATTCAAGACAGGCAGTCCGTTTTGACCCATGCCGGCATGGGCAGTACCGTACCGAAAACGCTTCTATATCTGTGGCTGGGCGCGTTGCGCTACATCGCTCCGATTGCCATTATCGTGGTCTTCATCAATTCTCTTCAAATCATTTGATTTGCCACTATTTTCGACAAATAAAAAAGGACGGAAGCAAACCCGTCCTTTTTATATTTCATCACCTTATCCCTCATCCTCAAACAAAAACCCGCTTTGCGCCTCCACACCGACTTCTGGCGCTGCCATGGCATCGAGCTGGCGGTTGCGGATTTTGGTTTTCCTCATACTGAGAAGACGCATGACCTGATGCTTTTGATCATCGGTCATTTTTTGCCAATAAAGCCTTTCTTCACGGCTGCGCAGACAGCCTTTGCAATAGCCTTTGGCATTGGCTTCACAGACGCCGATACAGGGGCTGGGGATGGGAAAAAAATCAGGTTGTTCCATATTTTAAAAACGTTTGTGAAAAGAGGTCGGAGCGAACCAAAAATCCGACTGCGTCCGTTTCCGTCCAAACACGACATATATCTCGTAGGGTTTCTATATAAGACGTAAGACAATAAACAGCAGAACGCGTAAGAATTTTACTATAGCCCGTTTTAAGAACAAATCAATTTGATTTTCAGACGACCTATGCCCTACCCCAACCGTCTGGATTTTATGACTCAAGCAGTTTACGCAAAGACTGATTGTTGTATTTGATATCGGCAATCATTCGGTCGTATTGGTGCATTCTACGGAGCGATCGGGTTATCAGATAGACCGAGAAAACAATCAAGCTGATGTTCATCAGGCTGACCAACGCGAGCAAGGGCCAGACATCGACAACCTCATACCATTTCGATGTCGCAATCAGCGCGCTGAAAATAGACAACGGCAGCGCAAAAACAGCAATACCCGTGCGCATGACAGCGAGTGCCGTGCGTTTTTCAGCAAGGAGAAGCTGCACTTGATTGATGCTGAGGATATCGTTTTGCTGTTCGGTAATCATATGGGCGTATCTGGAACAAATTGACTTTGAATCACGGCAAACCGGCAAATATAGTGGATTAACTTTAAACCAGTACGGCGTTGCCTCGCCTTAGCTCAAAGAGAACGATTCTTTAAGGTGCTGAAGCACCAAGTGAATCGGTTCCGTACTATCTGTACTGTCTGCGGCTTCGTCGCCTTGTCCTGATTTAAATTTAATCCACTATATGATTTGATGTTACCCGAAAGTCTTGAAAATAAAAACAAAGGTCGTCTGAAAATTTTCAGACGACCTTTGCTATTCCTCTTTACACCGTTTGCGAATATTGGGCTTTGGTTTCCCTATGGCGCAGGTGGTAGTCGAACACCATGGCGATATTGCGTATCAGGAAGCGGCCTTTGGGGGTAACGGTCAGTCCGTGCGGTTTCAGGCGGACGAGTCCGAGGGAGGCGAGTTGTTCCAAGTCGGCAAGTTCGTCTTTGAAATAGCGGTCGAACGGGATACCGAACACGCTTTCGTAGATTCGGTAATCCAAGGCGAAGCGGCACATCAAATCTTGGATGATATTGCGGCGCAAAAGGTCGTCCTGATTGAGCTGGTAGCCGCGCATGATGGGCAGGTGTCGGGCATCGAGGGCAGCATAGTAGGCATCGATGTCGCGTTCGTTTTGGGAGTAGGTGCTGCCGATCTTGCCGATGGAGGATACGCCGATGGCAACTAAATCGCAGTCCGCGTAGGTCGAGTAGCCTTGGAAGTTGCGCTGGAGGAAGCCTTCTTTGAGGGCGATGGAAAGTTCGTCATCGGGTTTGGCGAAGTGGTCCATACCGATGAAGACGTAGCCGCGTTCTGTCAGGGTTTGAACGCAGTATTGCAGCATATCGAGTTTTTCTTCGCTGCCGGGAACGGCTTCGGTATCGATGCGGCGTTGCGGCTTGAAGATATGCGGCAGATGGGCGTAGTGATAAAGGGCGAGACGGTCGGGATCGAGCGACAATACAGTATCAATGGTGGTTTTGATGCTTTCGGCGGTTTGGTGCGGCAGACCGTAAATCAAATCGACACTGACGGATTTGAACCCAGCTTCACGGGCGGCATCGATGACTTCTTTGGTTTCGTCGTAGCTTTGGATGCGGTTGACTGCTGCCTGCACTTTGGGGTCAAAGTCCTGAATACCGACGCTCATGCGGTTGAAACCGAGCTTGCCGAGCATGAGGACGGTTTCGCGGCTGACTTTGCGCGGGTCGATTTCGATGGAGTATTCGCCGCCGGGGATAAGTTGGAAATGTTTGCGTATCATGCGGAATACGCGTTCGATTTGGTCGTCGCTCAAGAAAGTCGGCGTACCGCCGCCGAAGTGCAGTTGCGCGAGCTGATGCCGTCCGCCCAGATGCGGGGCGAGCAGCTCCATTTCTTTTTCAAGGTATTCGATGTAGGCATCGGCGCGGCTTTTGTCTTTGGTGATGATTTTATTGCAGCCGCAGTAGTAACAAATGGTGTTGCAGAAGGGGATGTGGATATAAAGCGAAAGGGGCTTGTTCAAAGCCCCCATACCGCGCTGATTCAAGGCATTGATATATTCGGCTTCGCGAAATCCGTCATGAAAACGGTCGGCTGTGGGGTAGGAAGTGTAGCGCGGACCACTGGAAGGAAGGCTGGCGATGAGTTCGCGATCGAACTCAGGCTTGTCATTGTTTCTATTGTGATTATTTTGTATCGGTATTACTTTCATGGCGTGTGCGTGATTAGAGTAATGATGTTAGGCAATTTTCGGATAGTTTGGTAGAATGCCACAGTATGATAAACCTGTCTTGATATGTGTCAATAACTTACGTAATCATGACAGGATAAAAACCTTAATTTTAAGGGTGTTTTATGACCACACACAATGCTATGCATCAGATGAAAACCCTGTGTTCTTCCTGTTCGCTGCGTGAACTCTGCCTGCCTGTCGGGCTTTTGCCCAATGAGTTTGCACAATTGGACGCGGTCATCCGACAGAGCCGCCGCTTGAAGAAGGGTGAATATCTGTTCCGCACCGGTGAGCCTTTCGCGTCGCTGTTTGCCATCCGTGCCGGTTTTTTCAAAACCACGGTTGCCAGTCAGGACGGTCGCGATCAGGTTACCGGCTTTTTTATGTCCGGCGAACTCATCGGTATGGACGGCATTTGTTCCCATGTCCACAGCTGCGACGCGGTGGCTTTGGAAGACAGCGAAGTGTGTGAGCTGCCCTTCACCCACATCGAAGAGCTGGGACACAACATCCCCAGCCTGAGAAGCCATTTTTTCAGATTGATGAGCCGCGAAATCGTGCGCGACCAAGGCGTGATGCTGCTTTTGGGCAATATGCGCGCCGAAGAACGTCTGGCAGCGTTTTTGCTTAACCTGTCCCAACGCCTTTACTCGCGCGGATTTGCCGCCAACGATTTCATCCTGCGGATGTCGCGCGAAGAAATCGGCAGCTATCTGGGACTGAAACTCGAAACCGTCAGCCGCACGCTGTCCAAGTTCCACCACGAAGGCTTGATTTCGGTCGAACACAAACACATCAAAATCCTCGACTCGCAAGCCCTCAAAAAAATGGTGTCCGGCTGTTCGCACGCCATCTGATGGATACCGAGACCATTTTCAAACAAAACCCAAGGTCGTCTGAAAAATTTTCAGACGACCTTCTTCATAAAATCCAATTATGAAACACAAGAAAAAACTCATTGCCTTGACCGCTGTCTGCGCCCTGCTCGCCTACTGGCTCTATCCCGACCAACATCCCGTTTACCCCGCAAGCGACCATTACGACCCGAAAACGCAAACCTTCTTCAACCCCGAACCGCAGCAGAAACCGACCGGCCTGACCGGCGCATTTTGGAAAATCCTGACCGACCCGCAGGCAACGCGCCCGCCCAAACCTCTGCCTACCGTCAAGCCCGATTGGCAAACCTTCCTTACCGCACCCGAAGGAAAAAGCCGCTTCGTCTGGTTCGGACATTCCACCCTATTGATGCGGATCGGCGGACAAACCGTCATTACCGATCCCGTTTTCGGCAATTCCGTCTCCCCCATCCCCATCACCATGAAACGCTTCCAGCCTGCCCCCGCAGAAATCGACGAACTGCCGCCCGTCGATGTCATCTTGATTTCACACAGCCACTACGACCACCTCGAAAAAGACAGCGTGCAGGCACTCAATTCAAAAGGCAACAGCCATTTCATCGTCTCACTCGGTATGGGCGTACTGCTGAAAAAATGGGGCGTGCCGCAAGAGCGCATTACCGAACTCGATTGGTGGCAAAGCACCGAACGCAACGGCATCCGCTACACCGCACTACCTGCCCGCCACGATTCATCCCGAACCCTGACCGACCACAACCAAGCCCTGTGGTCCAGCTTTGCCATCGAACACGGCAGCGAAAAATTCTATTTTCACGGCGACTCGGCACAAGGCAGCCATTTCGACAAAATCGCCGAAAAATTCAACGGGTTCGATATCGCGTTCATCGAAAACGGGCAATACAGCGAACATTGGCCCAACAACCACCTCTTCCCCGAACAAACCGCCCGCTATGCCGCGCAGCTTGCCCCAAAACGCTTCATGCCTATCCACTGGGGCGCCTACGCCATGGCATTGCACGCTTGGAACGAACCCCTGCTCCAAAGCATCCCGCTGGCACGCAGCTTGGGCGTGAATCCGCTGACCCCGCTGATGGGGCAAGTCTTCGATGCCGATACCGCCACGCAAGACTGGTTTGCCGAACCTTTACAATAAAGCTGCCAAGGGGTCGTCTGAAAACAAATACAGCAAGGTCCATCAAGTCATAAATATAGTGGATTAACTTTAAACCAGTACGGCGTTTCCTCGCCTTGTCCTGATTTAAATTTAATCCACTATACCGACGAAGCGGAAGCTGTTTTCAGACGACCTTTTTTGAATTTACCTGTTGCAGCATTTCCAACACTTCTCTCCTTCTCCCGTTTATCCGTTTTGCAATATTCTGATAATAAAAAACTAATTTCCCCTCAGCCGAAAACCTTATTTTGCAACGCGCGGTTCGCGTATAAATCACTTGACCGATTACATCGTATTACGTAAAGTATGCGGCATTCTTTTGAATTGGTATTACCAATTTATTTGATAATTACTCTCAGATTAAGGTTCGGTATCTCTCCCTCATCCGACATCATGATAAAAATTGATAAACAACGCCGATTTAAGGATTCACCATGGCACTATTCCTCAGCATTTTTCCCATCATCCTGCTGATTTGGCTGATGGTTAAGAAAAACAGTATGCCTTCCTACATCGCGCTGCCGATTACCGCCGCGCTGATTTACGCCATCAAGCTGTTTTATTTCAAAGACGACGCTATGCTGCTCAACGCAACCGCAGCGTCCGGCCTGGTTTCCACATTGACGCCGATTACCGTGATTTTCGGTGCGATCATGTTCAACCGTATGATGGAAACCACCGGCTGTATCGATATTATCCGCAAATGGCTGGCGACCATCAGCCCGAATCCTGTGGCGCAGCTGATGATTATCGGCTGGTCGTTCGCCTTTATGATTGAGGGGGCATCCGGCTTCGGTACGCCTGCTGCGATTGCCGCCCCGATTCTGATGAGCCTGGGTTTCAACCCGTTGAAAGTGGCGATTTTTACGCTGGTTATGAACTCCGTGCCGGTATCTTTCGGCGCGGTCGGTACGCCGACTTGGTTCGGTTTCGCACCATTAAACCTGAGTGCCGAAAACATCCTTGCCATCGGCAGACAAACTGGTGTGATGCACTTCTTCGCAGGTTTCGTCATTCCCGTCATCGGCTTGAGCTTCATCGTGCCTTGGTCTGAAATCCGTAAAAACTTAGGCTTCATCGGCATCGCCGTTTTCTCTTGTACCATTCCTTATGTTGCATTGGCGATGGTCAACGAAGAATTCCCATCACTCGTTGCCGGCGCAATCGGCCTGATGGTATCAGTATTCGCCGCCAACCACGGCTGGGGCTTGAGCAAAGACCATCCGAAAGACCCGAATGCCGAAAAAGTACCTTTCGCACAAGTCGCCAAAGCACTTGCCCCTCTGGGTATGCTTATCGGCATGCTGGTGGTTACCCGTATCAAACAGCTCGGCATCAAAGGCCTGCTGACCAGCAAAGAAGAATGGTTCAGCTTCCAACTGCCGTTTGATTTGAGCAAAATCACCGTCAGCGACTCTTTGACCATTACCTTCGGCAACATTTTCGGACAAGGCGTCAGCGCGTCTTACCAAACCCTCTACGTTCCTGCATGGATTCCGTTTGTCTTTACCGTTTGGATTTGTATCCTGCTTTATAAAACCAAATTCAAAGACGCCTGGGCTTTCTACGCTGCAACGTTCAACCAAACCAAAAAACCGCTGCTTGCCTTGATGGGCGCGCTGATTATGGTTCAACTGATGATGGTCGGCGGCGACGACTCCATGGTGAAAATCATCGGTAAAGAATTTGCCGCGATGGCAGGCGAACACTGGGTTTACTTCTCCCCTTACCTTGGCGCTATCGGTGCATTCTTCTCCGGTTCGAACACCGTATCCAACCTGACATTCGGCCCGATTCAGCAACAAATCGCCCTTGATACCGGCCTGTCCGTGACCCTCATCCTCGCCCTGCAATCCGTCGGTGGCGCAATGGGCAACATGGTCTGCATCAACAACATCATCGCCGTATGTACCGTACTGGACGTAAAAAACGCTGAAGGTGCGATTATCAAGAAAACCGTCATCCCCATGGCGATTTACGGTGTAATTGCTGTCGCCATAGCAATTATTTTCTTCCCTCTAAGGTAAGAACCTTGTAACGCAAAAGGTCGTCTGAAAATGTTCAGACGACCTTTTTTATGAAGCAAACAGTTAGTCAATACTCCCCTTCCCTACCATCATATAGTGGATTAACTTTAAATCAGGACAAGGCGACGAAGCCGCAGACAGTACAGATAGTACGGAACCGATTCACTTGGTGTTTCAGCACCTTAGAGAATCGTTCTCTTTGAGCTAAGGCGAGGCAACGCCGTACTGGTTTAAAGCTAATCCGCTATAAAAAATGCAGATAAAAAAACGGGCCGCCAAAAGGCGACCCTAAGAAACTCTTGCAGCTGGGAGTAATAGCAAGAGATTACGACACTTTAACCTGGTTTATGCCGGAGAAACGACGCATCAGCTCTGGAATGGCTTCGGCATTCGAAGCAACAGTGATGCCCATTTTCCGCATTTGGTAGATAGTCTCGATGGTGCTTTCAGGCGCGTAGCCGTGGCAGGCACCGAGATTGACAATAATATGAAGATTATCGCTGTACCAAGACAATTGCTTGGCCGTATTGGCGACAGTTTCTTCGATGGCCAATCCGCCAATAATGACAGTATCGGCTTTTTGTTCGTGCAGCCATTCCAACAGGCCTGTGCTGTTTGCCTCATTGGCTTCATGAAAACAAGCACCGTGAACATGTTTACCGCTTAATTCGAGCGTATGATCGTAATCTGCCGGAGAGGGCAAACCTTGGAGCAAATGCGTTCCGCGACAACCTCCGGCGCATTGGCTGAAAAAGCCGGACGGTCGACCAAACATGACACCGTTGCGATTGACGACGGTCGCACAAATGCTCTCCGGATCAATGCTCACATTCTCAATTAAAACCCTTTTATCTGCCAACGCTGCCTGGCGGTTAAGTTCATTAACCATATTTTCCGGACGCAACAAAAAATGGGTTGCATTAGCAGCCATACAGGTAAAGCGAAATTGCGGTTGGATGTCGATTGCAACGGTAGTCATAAGATATGGCTCTCTATATTTAATTCTGCAAACAGAATCAGGATTGCTCCGTTCAATCACTGACCAGACAAATGGTTTAATTTAACGATAATCGGTGTATTTATGATGAACGGTATAATATCAGGATAATCGTTGTATAGCTAGTAAATATTTTAAGATTTGTAACAATACTCGCAGTAAATATAATTTTTGTTGTATTTAAGGTTAACACTCTAATCAATTATCATTTTTAAGCGATTATTTTTATTCATTAATTTTTTATTAATTCCATGATTCCCCTGTATTTTCAAAATACGGGACACCATGAATAAAACTGTTGTTTAAAAGAAAAATATGCCTCTAGAAAGCGAAAAATTGTTGGCAATATCCCTATCGCAAGCTGATTTTTCTCCCCAATGGCAAAAATAAACGGTACAAAAACCTTGCCATACCAACCGCCACAGCCCCAAACAAATAAAACGTGCAACACAGTCCCTAGGAATTTCTACAAAAAAAGGCTACCTGAAGATTCAGGTAGCCTTTTTTTGCGCAGCACCTTATTTCAACGTCGCCTTCGCCGCTTCCCGTTGCAAATGCCGCTGCATATAGCCGGCAAACGGTTCAGCGTTCGGCAGCACTTGGGCGCGGAACATGCCCCAGCTCAAGAGAGCGGTCAAGTATATATCGAGTGCGCTAAAATATTGTCCCACGGCGTATTCGCGGCCGTCGGACAGCAGGGTTTGCAGGGTATGCAGCGCGGTATCGAAATCGCCGTAGCCGAGGGAACGGCGCCATTCCTCGCTCTGCGGCACCTGACGCCAGCGGTCGAGAATAGCGTATTCGAGCTGAGAACCAAACGACAGCCAGCGGTAGTATTGCCCGCGCTCCGGAGTACCCGCAGCCGAGATCAGCCGTTTTTCGGGGAAAAGCTCGGCCAGATAGGTGAGAATGGCGGGCAATTCGGTAATCACTTGCCCAGCATGTTTGATAGCAGGTACTTTGCCCATCGGGTTGATGGCTAGATAGTCCGCCTCTTTGAGCTGCGGGTAATCCAGCACCACGTTGTCGTAATCCGCGCCGCATTCGGTCAGCATCCAGCGTACATTGGTGCCGCGTGAAGGATTTGCAGTATAGAGGGTGATTTTGCTCATGATGTTTCCTTGTCCAATTGTGGGTGAGGTGTTTGCAGGCTGTCTAAAACCCAGTCAGGATACCTCATGGCTGTGTCAGTTTCTGTCAGCAGCATGGTCTTGGTCAAACCGCATCGCACTAGTGGCTCAAATCAAACGCGCTCAAATCCAGCCCTTCATGCTGCCGCCAGCGTTGCAGCAGCAGGCGGTGCGGCATGGGATAGGCTGCGCCGGTTTGAATTTGAGCGATGCGGTCGCAACGAAAATGGCGGAATGCCTGCCGCAAGGTGCACCAAGCCGCCAGAAGCCGCACGTTGTCCCAATAGCCCAACGCCACCGGCCACACCGTGCGTCGGCTGGCCTGCCCTTGCACATCGGTGTAGCTGAAACTGAGTGTCTGCTCCTGCCGCAAAGCCTGCCGCACCTGCGCCAGAACGTGTTCTTCGTCGTGTCCGAACGTCGTCGCGCAGTTAATCGGATACACCGCATGGGCTTCTGCCTGCTCCGCCAAGCGCGCGGGCAGCACTGCGTGCACTTTACCCAACACCGAGCGTGCCGCCTCCGCCATTTCGCCATCAGCATGCGCTGCCGCCCAGCGCATACCTAGCATCAGTGCTTCGAGCTCGTTTTCGCTGAACATCAGCGGCGGCAGGTTGCAATCCTGCTGCAACACAAAGCCCACGCCCGCTTCTCCGTCTATCACTGCGCCCTGATGGCGCAGCGTGTCGATGTCGCGGTATACCGAGCGCACGCTGATGCACAGCTCCTGCGCCAGCAGCCGCGCGCTTTTCGGATGGCGGCTGGTGCGCAAAAGCTGCAAGAGTTTGAGCAGGCGGTCGGTACGGTTGGGCATGGTGGGTCTCCTTGATTTCCTTTGAGGAAGGGGGCAGTTTGTTTGATTTCTGAAATATGCGGATAACCGGGCAGCCTGATTGCCTACGCATTGCTGCATCAGGCATGGCCGTCATGGGAAGCGGAAGAGTAGCGGGTTCGGGCTTGAATGGGCAAGGGTTCCGATTCGATTTCGTTTACTACCAAGCGGTTAAGGAGTCATGGCAATTGCACGAAAGGTCGTCTGAAAATAGTTTTCAGACGACCTTTGCTTCAATCAAACTTGAATCAATGCCTAAAATGGCGAATACCCGTTACCACCATCGCAATACCGTGTTCGTCTGCCGCGTCGAAGACTTCCTGATCGCGCATCGAGCCTGCGGGGTGGATGATGGCTTTGATGCCCTGTTCGGCGATGACGTCCACGCCGTCGCGGAAGGGGAAGAAGGCATCGGAGGCGGCGCATGCGCCGTTTAAGTCCAAACCTGCGTCCTGCGCTTTGCGGGCGGCGATGCGGGTGCTGTCCACGCGGCTCATTTGGCCTGCGCCGATGCCGTAGGTTTGACCGCCTTTACCGAACACGATGGCGTTGGATTTGACGTATTTGGCGACGTTCCAAACAAACAGCAAATCGTTCCACTCCTGCTCGGTCGGTTGGCGTTTGGAGACGACTTTCAAATCGGCGCGGCTGAGGCGGTGGATGTCGGGCGTTTGTACCAACAGTCCGCCGCCGACGCGTTTGAGTTCGAAGCGGTTCGCGCCTGCCTCAAGCGGCACTTCTAATACGCGCACGTTTTTCTTGGCGGCGGCGATTTCGAGGGCTTCGGCGGTGAACTTCGGCGCCATCAAGACTTCCATAAATTGGTTGTCGGTAATCTGTTTCACGGTTGCGCCGTCCACTTCGCGGTTGAAGGCGATGATGCCGCCGAACGCGCTGGTGGTGTCGGTGGCGTAGGCGAGTTTGTAGGCGGTCAATGTATCGGCTGCAACGGCAACGCCGCACGGATTGGCGTGTTTCACAATCACGCAGGCGGGCGCATCGAAGGATTTGACGGCTTCCCAAGCAGCATCGGCATCGGCGATGTTGTTGTACGACAATTCCTTACCTTGCAGCTGTTTGTAGGCGGCGAGGCTGCCTGCGGCGGGATACACATCGCGGTAGAACGCGGCGCGCTGGTGCGGGTTTTCACCGTAGCGCATGTCTTGCACTTTAATCCAGCTTTGATTGAACTGGCTTGGGAACTCGCCGACTTCGGGCGTGCCGCTCAAGACGTCGTCTGAAAGCGAGGTCAGGTAGTTGGAAATCATACCGTCGTATTGGGCAGTGTGGCTGAACGCTTTGCGCGACAGATTGAAGCGGGTTTTGTCGCTCAACGCGCCGCCGTTGGCTTCCATTTCGGCGGCAATGGCGGGGAAGTCGGCGGTGTCGGTAACGATGGCGACGTGTTTCCAGTTTTTCGCGGCGGAGCGCACCATGGTAGGGCCGCCGATGTCGATGTTTTCAATCGCGTCTTCCAGCGTGCAGTTTGGTTTGGCGATGGTGGCGGCGAAGGGGTAAAGGTTGACGCAAACGAGGTCGATGTTGCCGATGCCGTGCTCTTCCATCTTGGCGACGTGTTCGCCCAAATCGCGCCGCCCCAAAATACCGCCGTGGATTTTCGGATGCAGCGTTTTCACGCGGCCATCGAGCATTTCGGGAAAACCGGTATAGTCGGCGACTTCAATCACGGGAACGCCCGCATCGGCAAGCAGTTTCGCCGTGCCGCCGGTAGAGAGGATTTCGACACCGAGTTTGTGCAGGGTTTGGGCAAATTCGACTGCGCCTGTCTTGTCGGACAGGCTGATCAGGGCGCGTTTGATGGAAGGCATGGGGATTCCTTTTTTTGAAGGTTTAATCGATACACGCTGCTAGCGCAAAAATGAAACAAAATTTGATGAGATGTTTAGCTCCGATGGCGTTCTCTTGGGCAATTCAATAAATTTATACCTTGCGGCAAGCCATATCTTGTCTATCACCCTGCATACGGACGCTTAGGCTGTCATTCCCGATTTTTTTAACCTGCATTTGCGATTTATCTGATTTACCAATGTCGTTTCTCATCTGGGCAAACATTTCCTTATCCACTTTACGCCACAGAATGGTGCGAATTTTAGCTGTACTATGTTGTCTTTGAACATCGGTGATTTTAATATTCAAACCAATTTTTCCTCCGTCCAACGTCCAAGTACCATCTGCAAAATTCCGATAAACTAAGGTTTCATCATCAGGTGAAGGAAAATTCATATCCACAATCACGCTTACTTTTTGCCCACTGCCAAAAATAAACGTCATCGGAGTTTTATCATTGGCAACGCACTGCCATTTACCGAGCAGTTGCGCTTCTTGAACAACAATAGGTTTTGCCAACACAGGCGCAGCAGCAAAGGCAGCAAGAAGAAAAATCAGGTGTTTTTTTTGCATAACAGTTTCTTTCTATAAACTCGGGAGTGAATAAGCTACTTTCTTAGTTTTCCAACTGCCTTATGCAAGTTTGAAGACACTGGCGGTCAGTTTGACAGAATACGTCTTCAATCTTGGCAAAACATTATGGGATGAATTTTCAGGGCGGTATTATCCCCTAGTTTCGGGTTTTTGGCAGCAGTTTTCTGGAAATATTGTTGACAATTTTTCTAGAAAAAAGGTCGTCTGAATTGATTTTCAGACGACCTTTCTGCCGTTCCCTTCCGTCATTATTGCCTGCATAAGGCTAACGATTCAGATATGCCCGTCCTGCGGCTGACAGCTCGGACAAAACCCGCGCCGACGGTTTTCAGACGACCCTTTTCCCCACCCTGCTTATTCAAACCCCATTTTCCTTGCCGTTGCCACTGCACCCGCCATCGTGATGCACAAAGGCATCAGCAGAGCGGCGGGGGCGTAGGTGAGTTCAAGGATGAAGACTATGGCGGTCAGGGGCATTTTGAGGGAAACGCCGAGAAATGCCGCCGCGCCGATGACGGCGGCACTTTCAGACGACATGGCGGGAAAGAAGGTGTTCCACGCGGCTGCGGCGGCGAAGGCGATGGTGCTGCCGAGCATCATGGACGGGGTAATCAGCCCGCCGTATGCGCCTGCGGCGAGTGCGAGCAGGACGACGAACCATTTGACGGCGGTCATTTCCAAGCTGTACCGCCAGTCGGTCATGCCGCCGAACGTAAGCTGGTTGCCCGCCTTGCCGTTGCCCAGTATTTCGGGAAACCAAACGGAAACGATGCCGATAAGGGCGAATAATGCAATCGCCAAAGGAATGATTTTCGGGTCGTTGCGCTTGAGGAAGGGAAATTTTTTGGCACTGCGCTGAAACCATACCGCCGTTGCGCCCAAAACGGGGCCGATGGCGGCGGCAAACCACAGCAGCGGGATGTTCACATCGAGATAGACGGGATGGTATTGCTGCACGTCGCCCAAGCCGATGCGGGCGACGGCGGTGGCGGTGACGGAAGTCAGCAATGCGGCGACTACTGCCTGTTGCGTCCAAATGCCCAACATGGCTTCGAGGATGAAGAGCGTGGAGGCGAGCGGGACGTTATAGACCGCCGCCAAACCTGCACCTGACGCGCAGGCGAGCAGCAGGCGCGTGTCGTCTTCGCCCAGACCCAAACGCCTGCCGCCGACGGATGCAAACGCGGCGGTCATTTCACGCGGGGCAACTTCGCGTCCGAGCGGGGAACCGAGTCCGACGGTAATGATTTGCAGCAGCGCATGGGAAACGGTGGTGAAAAACGGCAGCCCCTGCAAGGGCTGCTTCAAGGCTGCCTTGATTTCGATTTGCGGCCTGCCGAAACGTTTGAGCGACCACCAGCCGAACCCTACCGCGACGCCGCACAAAATCAATACGAGGATGCGGCGTTCAGACGATGTTTGAACCACGCCTTCCCGAAAGGAAACATGCCCGCCGCCCGTGCCGTAACTGTAAGCCGTGTGCTGGATAAAGTGCATAAGCTCCGTCAAGGCAATGCCGACCATGCCACCGACGATGCCGGTAAGGATGAGGGCTATCCAAAGTTTGTGCGTATGTTTCATGGGGATTTTGTTTTTGAGACAGGGTTCGGCGGTTTCGTTAAAAAATCAAACGGCCTCAATATTTAATATTGAGCGGATAGCTTTTCGGCGCAACGTGTGTCTTGCCTTCGTAAGGAATCGCATATTTCTGATTTTTATAACGTTTTTTGCCATCCACCCCCTGCACCGTTGCGCTTAATGCCCAAACGCCTGAGACTGAAGGACGGCTTTTGTCCAAGGTAATTTTCGCATCGATGCTGGCATAGCTGTTTTCACAATCGCGTTTTTCCCGCCCTTTGTATTCATCACAATTGCCATAATGTGCGCCATTATCTCTACCGTTGCTAATGAAGCTGTTACGGACACGGTTGCTGTTATCAGTAAACAGGAAATTTTCTCCGGTCGTCGTTTCGCCCTGACCCGTATAGCCTGATTCGACAGTGTAGCCCCAGTTTTGCTCACCCATTTGGACAAACCGCCAATCCTTATTCTCCGGCACATCCCCCCATGCGCCGATTTCATCGCTTCCATGTTGTTTGATTGCCCACTTTCCGTCTGTTTTTTCCAAAACAAACAATTCCGCCAGACCCGAAGAAGCATGCGCGTCCCGTTTGACTTTGAGCTTCATATCGTAGGCAAAACCCGTGTACAACACATAGCGCGTGGCTTTACCGTTGCGCGTTACGCTATGGTCGGCAACGGGTTTCATACAATACATAATATTGTCAGATGCTGTCTCACTGTCTTTCGGCGGCTCAGTAAGCTGACAGTTGTGCGCCGCAAGCGGTCGGTTGTAATACTGGGCAATAGCTGCTTGGACGGCAGCTTTGTCGTTATTGGGCGCAGCCGATGCCAAAACGGGGCTAGCGGCAAGCAACAGGGCAATCATATATTTCATCGAAAATCTCCTGATATTTTTAAAACCACATTAAAACAAGATACTCGCGTACCTTCTCAGGTCGTCTGAAAACCTGATTTAGACGTTTTCAGACGACCCCTTACGCATTCTTTCCTCTGTTCGACAGCCATCCTGCGACAAACGTCGCGGCGATGACGATGAACACGCCCAAAGCGGACACGGCGGACAAATGTTCGCCCAGAATCCATACCGCCATGATGACGCCGACGACGGGTTCGAGCGAAATCAAGAGGCCGGAGACATTGGCAGGAACTTTGTTCATGCCCTTGTTCCATAAGAGATAGGCAAGCCAACTGCATCCCACCCCCAAATACAAAACCGACAGCACGCCGCCCCACGACCAGTGGACTTCATAGCTCTGAGCCAACACCAGCGAAAACGGCAGGCACAACACCGCCGCCGCCGCCATGGAAGCAGAAGTAAATGCGGGCGCACCGATGCGGGCAATCATCTGCTGGCTCGGCCGTATCACGCCGGCGAAACCGAATCCCGCAAGCAGAATCAGCAAACAGCCGAACCAATCGACCGCGCCGCCCTCTTCCGCACCGCCCAGCACCATCATCCCGATGCCGGCAAACGCCGCTGCCCCGCAAATCCAGTGGTAAATCTTGGCTTTATCGTTAAAAACGAAATGGCCGACAAACACTACTAACAAGGGTTCCAGCCCGACCATGGTAATCGCGCTGGCGGCGGACGTGTATTTCAAACCGATAAACTGAAGCAGCAACACCACGACGTAGTTAATAAAGGCGATACACAACAAAGGCTTCCACTCGCGGCGCGGAATCTTGCCGAAATGGCGGTAACAGGAAGGCAGCACCATCAACGCGGCAATCAACAGCCGCGCCTCGACCATCAGCGCGGCATCAAGCATCTCGTAAGTATATTTGGCGGCGATAAACGAGCTGCCCCAAATCAATAAGGAGAGTATTTGGTAAATCATGGCTCAAGTCGTCGGATAAAAGGATGCACTGATGAAAGGCGGGACATCACGCCCCACCCTGCCCCGGTTCGGTCAGCGAATCCAAAAAGGCAAAGAGTTTCGCGTTCATCTGCGTAAAATCGAAACGCTCGATTTCATCAGGATGCTGCACATAAGCCTGCGTCCTGCTTTGCGCCGCCAAGTTTTCGCGCCCGTCGGCAGCAATCAAGAGGCCGACGGCGGCGCGGTCAAATTCCAAATGCGCCTGAAACGCATAATGCTTGGGTGAGAAGCGGACAATCTGGCGCGGACAGCCTTTGCTCGCCGCCAATACTGCCGCCCCATCCGTCAGTCCGGGCATATCTCCGTGCCAATGCCCCGCAAGGAAAGACGCGCCCAGCAAGGCGGTATGCGGGTCGTTCAAACCTTCCTGCGTCAACTCGACCGGATACACGCCGATTTCGCGGTGCGGGCTGCGCCCGTGCCGTGCGCCGTAGGCGACGGACAAAAGCTGCGCGCCCAAGCACACGCCGACAATGTACTTGTCCGCCGCCACCGCCTGACGCATCAGGCGCAGCTCGGCTTCAGGGTCGTAATACGGAAAAGCCTGCCTGTCTTCATCGGGCGACTGCGGCCCGCCCATGACAATCAGAAAATCGATACCGTCCGCGTTTTCGGGCAACGCTTCCGACTCATAAACCTTAGTCGACGCCGTACGATGCCCGCGCGACCGCGCCCAATCCCAATACGCGCCCGGCACTTCAAAATCCTCGTGCAGGATGAAATGGACGTTCAACGTTTTTCCCCGCGTACCGCCGTCATGGCGAAGTTCCTGCTTCATCAGTTTTCTCCCTTTGCAACAAGACCGATATTTACAGCAAACCGTGCTGCAACAGTTTCTTACGCAGCGTATTGCGGTTCAACCCCAAAATCACCGCCGCTTTGGACTGATTGCCGCCGCATTGTTCCATCACGCACGCAAGCATCGGCTTTTCCACTTGGTGCAACACCATATCGTACACACCGCAAGGCTCCGTACCGTTCAAGTCTTTGAAATACTGTTGCAAATTCTGCTCAACGCATTGCGCAATATCGGGGATGGGTTGTTTCATAACATATCCTCCTTCGTTGTTTTTAAAGATGACAGGTCGTCTGAAACGGGGTTCAGACGACGTTTGTTGAGTTTGAATTAAATAGATTGTTTTTTATTTCGATAAAACTGTGTTTTCAGACGACCTGATATTGCCGCCATTCCCGCGCAGGCGGAACCCGGTAATTTGAAGCTGCGGCAATTTCTGAACATTTCGGAAAAATCAAAGCCGGGATTCCCGCCTGCGCGGGAATGACGGTACGGGGTTTGCTTAATAATTCACGATGGCTTATCCGCTTTCCAAACACAAAAGGTCGTCTGAAACGCCCTACCCTTCACGATATGCACACATCCAGCGGTCGGTTTTTTCCGAAAGCGCCTCAAGATAGGCAGCTAGGGTATCGTATTGTGCCGCAGCGCTGTCCAAGCAGTTGATGTCCCGGCGTGTCTGCTCGCCGTCGGGCATTTCGTCGATGTACCAGCCTATGTGTTTGCGGGCGATGCGTACGCCGGCGACTTCGCCATAAAACGCGTGCATGGCGCGGATGTGGTTCAAAATGGTGTCGTTGCATTCTGCCAAGCTCAAGACAGGCGGCAAAACGCCGTGTTCGGCATAATGTTTCAAATCGCGGAAGAGCCACGGCCTGCCTTGTGCGCCGCGCCCTATCATGATGCCGTCGGCGGCGGTTTGTTTGAGGACGGCGGCGGCTTTTTGCGGCGAAGTGATGTCGCCGTTGACCCAGACGGGGATGTTCAGACGACCTTTGGTTTCGGCAATCAGATCGTAAGTTGCTTCGCCTTTGTACATTTGCGTGCGTGTGCGTCCGTGGACGGCAAGGGCGGCAATGCCGCAATCTTCGGCAATGCGGGCGATAGCAGGCAGGTTTTTATGATCGTCATGCCAGCCCAAACGGGTTTTGAGGGTAACGGGAACGTCCACCGCGCGGACGACGGCTTCGAGAATGGCGGCAACCAGCGGCTCGTTTTGCATTAGCGCGCTGCCGGCTTGAACGTTGCAGACTTTTTTGGCGGGACAGCCCATGTTGATGTCGATAACCTGCGCCCCGAGGCTGACGTTGTAACGCGCGGCATCCGCCATCTGCTGCGGATCGCTGCCGGCAATCTGGACGGCAACGATACCGCCTTCATCAACAAAATCGCTGCGGCGCAGGGTCTTTTTGGTATTTCTAAGCGTCGGGTCGCTGGTCAGCATTTCGCACACCGCCCAACCCGCGCCAAAATCTCGGCAAAGTCGGCGGAACGGTTTGTCCGTAATGCCCGCCATCGGGGCGAGTGCAATAGGATTGTCGATAATGTAGCCGCCGATGCGCATGGTCAAACCGCCGTATGGAAAGGGCTGCCATTGTACAATTTTTAAGCAGGGTTTCCAATGGGATTTACTTTGACGGATAGGAAAAAAGGTCGTCTGAAAAAGTTCAGACGACCTTTGTTTTCCATTTACCTTGCTATTTTACTAAGTCGGCTATACCTGCCAAAATCAATGCGGTAAAGATAGAGACTGAACTCCCTATCATCAGAGAAAATAAGTCAATCAAACCCGACAACGCGCCCGTAAGAAGCAAAGCCAAAACAATCCATGTTCCATAAGGTTCGATTTGACGAAACTTCATAGACCATTTTGCATTGAGGAAAGAGTCAAGAATGACGCCACCATCGAGCGGCAAAATCGGAAGCAGATTAATGACGATCAAAACTATATTGATTGTCATACCAAACTGGGTCATGATCGTTAATGGGTCAACATACGCCTCAGGGACAGCGCCACCTAAAAACGAGAGCATCGCCCAGAAATACACCAGAATCAGATTGGTTACCGGACCGGCAACGGCAATCCATCTCCGCGCGCTGCGCACATTCTTAAAATTGCGGGCATTAATCGGTATGGGGCGTACCCAGCCGTAAACAAACGGTGTTAACGCCAGGCTCAACGCAGGTACGATGATTGTTCCTATCAAATCGATATGCGCCATCGGATTTAATGTCAACCGTCCGAATTGTAATGCGGTGGGGTCGCCACAGCGATATGCAACATAACCGCGTGCAATCTCACGCATGACCAAGGAAAGCATCACCGGTGGGATAGCAAGCAGCACATAACTGAAATCAAAGTTTCCAAACATAGTTTTCCTTAAAAAGGTCGTCTGAAAAACTCAGACGAAATGCACCAAGGGCGCATCGTAGGTAAACACTGTCAAATTTGCAATAAGCAGGCCGCTCGAGAATCTCGGCGGCCTGTCGGCAGATGATTATTCTTCAGTTGCTGAATGTTCTTCAGTATTTTCTTCGGAATCAGTTTCTGCCTCTGGGTCATAACCCGATGGCAACAATAATCTAGATATGATAGGTACTGTCAACTCTTTTATGTCGATGACTTTTTCGCTTGCAGGCTTAAACTTGAATACGGGTTTGCCGTAATTGTGGTAAATACTTTCCATAACGATGTTCAACGCCTGAGTGTTGCTTTTGCTGTTGACCTGCGTATAAATACGCGTTGCCAACAATCTGCCTTTTCCATTCAGATAGTAGTCATAATAGAGAGGCATGCCGACCATCTTTTCAAAGCCGGAGTGCATTGAAAGGCCTTTCTCTTTTGTACTGTCTATAAACTCGCCAAAGAATTTTTCAACTTTCTCGTAGCCTTCAGCCGTAGAGCCTTCCTCCGGTTTTTTCTTCAGAGCATCAAATTCTTTTTTGAATTCTTTAGCGAAAGCGTTGATAAAGAGCGGGTCATATTCGTCTTTATGGGTGTAATGGATGCGGTATTTTGCTTTGTTTTGCTTACCGAATTCATCCATATTTTCAAGGCGGTATGCCTCAGCAGGAGCGGCTTTGCTGGCTTCAATATAGGCTTTGAATACCGCCTTTGCGGCATGACGCAAAGGAATGCCTTTGACCATCTCTTCATCTTTAAGCTGTATGCTGATAGGTTGCTCTTCAGCCAAACGCTTACGGATCTCTTCGCTCGTAAAGATGCTCATAATCATCGAACTGAGCAATGGCTGGTCAATAGTCAGACTGAGATTTTCACCATCAATCAGCATGGGAGATTGGATATTCAATTGCTCATTACGATGGTTAATCGAGATAGCAGGAATCCACTCGGCTTTTTTGGCAGGCAAGTCGATTGCGACATGCGATTTCAAACGCACGCCTTCCAAATAACGTCCGACAACCGGATATTCTTGCCATTTATCGATCATTTCAGGGAACCATTTATCATTATCGGTGTCCAGCAAGGCTTCTTTCAGCTTGGTCTGATCTTCTTCCGAAAGTTCGATTCCGTCTTCGTTCAATTCTTTGACTTGTTTGTCAAGTTCGGCTTGATCCTTCTTTGTTTCTTCCAAACGGGCTTTCTTCTCGCTTTCCGGCGCTACTCCTGCTTCGGCAGTGGAAGTATGAAACTTCACTTCGCTATCAATGTTATAGCTGTAATCATCCGTATAGACGCGATCAAGGGAAATTGCCATCATTTCATGGGCAGATTTGTTTTCAAGGCTGCTGCATGCGCTCAAACCAAATGCCGCCGCCAATACTAGACAAAACGTCTTTTTCATTTACTGTTCCTTAAAAAAACAATCCAATGGGAATGTAAATGACTTTTAACACAAATAATTTAATGTGACAACATCATTGTATTGTTCGGTTTCTAAAAACGCTGAAAGGTCGTCTGAAACGGCAATTTACCGTTTCAGACGACCTTTTAAATACCATTACAAAATGCCGTTATGGTAAGTCTGATCATCAATCATGGTCGGATATTTCGGGTGGTTGGCATAAACAGTATCGTGGATTGCTTCAACTTTGTTATGCACATGACCCAATACGTCGGAAAGCGCGATATCCTTACCGGTTGTATTCACATCTTTCAATTGGTCGCCATTATGGGTATTACTGCCGGCAAAGGTATCGATATCTGCCTCATGTTTCAACCAAGTCGCATACAGTTTGCCTTTGATGTCGGTATGCAGGGTATTGTTGGCAACATTCAGCGTGGCTTTTCCTACGCCGTCACCGGTACTGTTGACATCCACAATGGCATCGTTCAGCTTGCCGTGGAGGGACAACGTATTGTTGGTCACGTTGTACTCTTTGGCATTGGTACGCATATAGGCGAATTCACGATAACCGGCCGACTCTTCGCGAACGGTAATATTGTTATTGTTTAACGTTATCGAACCATGCAGGGGGACATCCGAGCGGTGTTCTTCAAAATAGAACGGCACGGCTCCTGGTGCAATTTTTCCGATATTGGCAGTATTGTCGCTGATATTGATGGTGCCCGTACCGATACCGTCGTGTTTGCTGACATGATCATATGTGTTGTTAATCACTGCCATCAGGTATTTGGTGGACTCACCGTCGATTTTGTTGTCGGTAATATTCAGCGTGTAATCCATTTTGTTTTCATGGTTACGGAATTCGATGCCATAAGTTTGGATGTGGTTTTGGTACACTGCCAAATTTTTAATGGTATTGCCGCTGATGTCGTAATAACCTTTATCCGCCGTATGCAAATCGCGCAATTGGGTATTGGTTTGCACTTGGATACCGGAATACATGTGGTAATACCTACCTAAATCATCATCCATATAAAGACGGAAATTCGGGTCTTGCGTAATAACGTTGTCTTTAATTTTCACGTTATCCATAGAAAATTGGCGGTTGTAGGCAGCGATACCATACAGACGGTCGCCGTTTAAGACGTTGTTTTCGATAACGATACCGGTGCCATCATGCACATCCAAACCTTTACGGTAGTTATGGTCGGTCGTATTGTTGCGGAAAGTAATGCCGTAGTTGTAGCTGCCTGCCATGGCAGTCATGCCATAACCTGTACCGCCATCAGCTTCGTGGCCGTTCCACTCCAATCTATTGCCTTCGCCGACAAAGTTCTTTTGATATCCGACCATCGCGCCGGCAACACGGTTGTGGTGCAGATAGGAGTCGACAATACGGTTGTTCTCACCCAAAGGCAGATGGTCATATTGTTCGTTGATCTCACCACTTTGAACGCGCGCTTTGTAAGTTTGGCTCTTACCTGCTTCCCGAACCAATGCATCAGTCGATGTAAACATCACACCGGCACGGTTGACTCCGGATACCTCGACTTTGCTGATTAAAGTATGGTCGGCATCGTTGACCAAAATGCCGCTGACTTTTCCGAAGTAGCTCAAGCCCTTCCGGTAAAAGTCCGGATTGGTATATTTAACAGAAAGATTCGCAATCGTTTTATGGCTTTGTCCATCCACCAAAATACCGGCAAATGCGCGAATATCATCGTGATTGGTATTGGGGTTGAACACGCCGACCTGCGCTTTATCAAAGGTGATCAGCGTTTTACCCATGCCCGAACCAAAAATACCTTTGACCCCTGAATTATTGCCATTGATGACAATTTGATCGGAAATATAGTAAGTACCGTCCATGAACAGCATGGCTTTTTCTTTGTGTGCCGCAGTCAATGCCGCTTTTATGGCTGCCAAGCTGTCTTTTTTCCCAGTCGGATCTGCGCCAAAATCATTAACGTCGATGTATCTGCCAAATTCTTTTGATTGATGAACGGTGTAGTTGGAAACCTCCTCTTCTTTTACTTCATCTTGATGATTGGCTTGATGTTCAGCCTGTCTGGCAGTATGGGCTTCATTGGATTTTGAAGTATTGTGTCGAACCGTTTCTTTATTGTCACCAGCCTGATTGTCTTCATGTTTGTGGGCAACCGTTACCGCTGGTGCTGAATACGCCGCTTTACCGTTGGTTTGATGATGGTGTGCAACATCATTTTCAGTATGTTGCGCTTTCTCGGCAGCCTGTTTTTCAGCCAGGATTGCTTTGGTTTTAGCGGCAATTTCCGCTTGTTTGGCTGCATGTGCGGCTTTTGATTTTTCTAATGCTTCAGCCTGTCTTGCAGCCGATGCTGCTTTGGCTTTTTCCAAGGCTTCGGCTTGACGTACTGCAGCGGCGGCTTTTGCCTTTTCCATAGCTTCTGCATGTCTTGCAGCGGCGGCGGCAACCGCTGTCTGTCTAGCAGCTTGGTATTTTGCCATGACCTGCTCTTTGGCTGCTTGGGCTTCTGCCTGTTTGCGTGCAACAACATCAGCACGGAGAACCTGAGACATGATGGCCATTTCTTTGCTGGTTAATTTACTGCGGTCGGCAACCGGCGCCGGTTTGGTATTTTTTGAAGTATTGACTGCGGCAGTATCGGCAGAGGGCGTATGTTGCAGACCAAAAATTTTATCCTGTCCCCTCAATTGTTTAGGGAGGGCTGCTGCCAGATTCAGACCGCCAAAAGAATGGTCGTAAATCAATTTGTTCAATGCAGAAGGAGCATGGCTGGCATGATCTTGGCTTGCGGCAACTGCATGATTAGATTGAGAAGTTTGACTTTTAGTGTGAACTCTTGTTTGTCCGAGATTGAAGAAAGAGTACGTGGTTTTAGTTGACATAATATATTTTCCCTAGTTTAAAAGCCGCAGACTTGCGTCTGAAGCAACGAAAGCAATGCTTTCCTACCCTTTTTCAGCAATTTTTATATGTCGTTTGAATGATTTGAAATCATTTCCATCGTCATTTAAATAGCTGTAACGATTATTACTCATTCTAAAACCTCAAAACCTGACGCTCTTTTTTTAATCCTTCCGCCTTTTAAACATAAAACCGCACTTAAATATCCCTATAACATTCAGACGACTTTTCATGATCTTGTAAAAGTCATTCCAAAGCTCTCTCTTTGGAACAGTCATCTTGTGATGTCACATTAATATATTAAACACTGCTTTACATTAAAAAACGAAAACCTAAGTCTATCAGAGTTCTAGAGTATCTATTTAGTTCACTGCGATGTCGATTTAAGTCCCTTTTTTCAACATTTTTCAGCAACTAAATATACCAAACAAGTAATGAAATGATTCTAGCATATTGAATTGGTATAATTACATTTTCATAACTTAGCAAATATTAAAATTTTTTAATTATTTGAAAAATAGAAAAATTTTTTTATTTTTTAGTTCAAATAGTGACTGTTTTTCACAACAACACACCAAACATCGGGATATTTTTTTACAAATGGCACGACAAAATCTGTTTACAAAATAAAAAGGTCGTCTGAAAAGAAATTTTCTTTCAGACGACCTTTGGATCTGTTCTATTAATACGAAATCAAATCAGCACACTTCAACCAACCAGCCATGTTTGTCTTCCGCCAAACCGTATTGGATGTCGGTCAAGGCTTTGCGCAAAGCGTAGCCGCGTTCTTGGCTCTTCACTTCGATTTCTTTGCCGTCGATGACAAAAGAGGTTACGGGCGAGATGACGGCGGCGGTGCCGGTCAGAATCGCTTCCGCGCCCTTTTCGACTGCGGCTTTGAGTTCGTCCACGGTGAAATTGCGTTCGCTGACGGTGTAGCCCAAGTCTTTGGCGACGGTCAGCACAGAATCGCGGGTTACGCCGTGGAGGAATTCGTCGGTCAACGGTTTGGTGATGATTTCGTTGCCTTTAATCAGGATAAAGTTGGACGCGCCGGTTTCCTGTACGTCGCCGTTCGGGCAAAACAGGACTTGGTTTGCACCGTGTTCGGCTTTTGCCTTCAGCACCCAAGGCATGGCGGAGGCGTAGTTGCCGCCGCATTTGACGCGGCCCATGTGCGGTGCGCAGCGGATGTGCTCGGTTTCAACCAAAATTTTCACGGGCGAACCGGCTTTGAAATAATCGCCGACCGGAGACGCGAGGATATAGAGCAGAGCGGTTTCGGACGGTGAACCGGCTTTGCCGATAACGGGGTCGGTACCGATGAGCGTCGGACGCAGATACAACGCGGCAGGCGCATCGGGAATTTCGTCGGCGGCGCGTTTGACCAATTCGATCAGGGCATTCAGATAGGCTTCGGTTTCGGGGCGCGGCAGGTGCAAAATATCTGCGCTTTGCTGCATACGGGCGATGTTTGCCGTCGGGCGGAACAAGACGATTTTGCCGTTTGCCTGACGGAAGGCTTTTAAACCTTCAAAGCATTCGCTGCCGTAATGCAGGGCGTGCGCGCCGGGCGCGAGGGTGAGGTCTAAGGAAGTTTGCCATTCGGTCGGCTGCCATTTGCCGTCCTTGTGGGCGATAACGGGCATTTGGGCGTGGAAGACGCTGCCGAACACGGCGGGTACGGGTCTGCTCATGGTGATTGCCTTTCTTATTCTGTTTGGTTCTGTTTAGATATTAAAAGTTGAAAGATACGCCTGTACGGATGGTTTTGACAAGTCCGAATACTTGTTTCGCAAACAGCTTTCGCCCAAGCCCTTGCCTGATAACGAAATACGGAAAACCATCCATTCCGATACGCATACGAATTGTCCGCAATCATGCCTACTGTGTACTACATATATATAATGAAGCCTAAGGTCGTCTGAAAACTGCCGCACATCCTATCCGAAACAATCCAAATCGTTTAAACTAAGCCGCATCTGCGGCAAACGGGTTCGAAAACGGAATCCCTATCGACCGCCTATTGAATTTTCAGACGACCTTTTCAAAACTTTCCGACAGGCATACCGCCGGAGACATCCATGAAACTGATTTACACCATTATCAAAGTCATCATTTTATTATTGTTTTTACTGCTCGCCGTCATCAATACCGACAGCGTTGCCTTCCACTACCTGCCCGGTCAGAAAGCCGATTTACCGCTGATTGTCGTCCTCTTCGGCGCATTTGTCATCGGCATCGCGTTCGGCATGTTCGCCCTGTTCGGCAGACTTTTGGCGCTGCGCAGCGAAAACAACCGCCTGCGTGCCGAAGTCAAAAAACACGCGCATTTGAGCGAAAAAGACCTTGCCGCCCCCGTACCGCAGCAACCCGCACCGCAAACGACTGCCCCTGCCAAACAACCCGTACAAACGCCCAAGCCTTAAAAAAGGAATCACATGGACAACGAATTGTGGGTCATCCTCCTGCCCATTACCCTTTTGCCTGTCTTTTTCGCCATGGGCTGGTTTGCCGCCCGTATCGACATGAAAACCGTGTTGAAACAGGCGAAAAGCGTGCCTGCCGGCTTTTACAAAAGTCTGGACGCATTGGTTGACCGCAACAGCGGCCGTGCCGCCCGCGAACTGGCGGAAGTCATCGACCAGCAGCCGCAGTCTTACGACCTCAACCTGACTTTGGGCAAACTCTACCGTCAGCGCGGCGAAAACGACAAAGCCATCAATATGCACCAAGCCCTGCTCGACTCGCCCGATACCGTCAACGAAAAACGCGCGCGGGTGTTGTTCGAACTCGCGCAAAACTACCAAAGCGCAGGCTTGGTTGACCGCGCTGAACAAATCTTCATCGGCTTACAGGAAGGCAACATGGCACGCGAAGCCCGTCAGCACCTGCTCAGCATCTACCAGCAAGACCGCGACTGGGAAAAAGCCATCGAAACCGCGCAGCTCCTCAGCCACGACGAGCAGACCTACCAATTTGAAATTGCACAGTTTTATTGCGAACTTGCCCAAACCGCGCTGTTCAAATCCAATCTTGACGCCGCCCGTTACAACGTCCAAAAAGCCTTGGACGCCAACAAAAAATGCGCCCGCGCCAACATGATTTTGGGCGACATCGAAACCAAACAGGGCAATTTCCCCGCCGCTGTCGAGGCATACGGCGCCATCGAACAGCAAAACCATGCCTACCTGAGCATGGTCGGCGAAAAACTCTACGAAGCCTACGCCGCCCAAGGCAAACAGGAAGAAGGGCTGAACCGGCTCATCGGCTACATGCAGACCTTTCCCGATTTAGACCTCATCAACGTCATTTACGAAAAAGCCCTGCTGCTCAAAGGCGAAAGCGAAGCCGCCCAACTTGCCATCGACCTCGTGCGTCAAAAACCCGACCTCAACGGCGTATACCGCCTGCTCGGTTTGAAAATCAGCGACATGAATCCCGCGTGGAAAGCCGACGCCGACATGATGCGTTCCGTCATCGGTCGCCAACTCCAACGCAGCGTCATGTACCGCTGCCGCAACTGCCACTTCAAATCCCAAGTCTTCTTCTGGCACTGCCCTGCCTGCAACAAATGGGAAACCTTCACGCCCAATAAAATCGAAGTGTGAAGCAAACCAACAAAAAGGTCGTCTGAAAAATGAACTGGCCCCAAAATCTTGGACACTCATAAAAGCCTATTCAGGCGCTCTGTGCAAGCTGGGTTCTGTATGCGACAGGACTCAGCTTTTTCAATTTCAAACTGCAACGCTCCCGGTTGTAGTAATCCATATAGTCATCTATCTGCTTCATCAATTCATCTACCGTCAATTCACCTGCGTTATAGAAACACTCCGTCTTCAACACCGCAAAGAAGCTCTCCATCGGCGCATTGTCCCAACAGTTCGCCTTTCGCGACATGCTTTGAACCATGGAATGCTCCGCAAGCAATTCCCTATACCCCGCCGTACGGTACAGCACACCTTGGTCCGAATGAAGCATCGTTCCTTTAGCAGTCAGACGGGGGGCGGCTTTTTCGAGCATTTCCTTCACCATTTCGCTGTCGGCTCTGCGGCTCATGGCGTAGGCGACGATTTCCCGGTTGAACAAGTCCAATATCGGCGATAGGTACAGTTTGCCGTCCTTCCCTTTGAGTTCGGTAACGTCGGTCAGCCATTTTTCGTTGGGCTTTCGGGCTTTGAACCGGCGTTTGAGGAGGTTTTCCGATATTTCGCCCATGGCGGGATGGCGGTAGGCTTTTTTCACCCGTATGAGGGCTTTCAGTTCCAACTGCTTCATCAACCGCGCCACTTTTTTGCGGTTCCAATCTAATGCGGCGGCAATGCGCCTTTGTCCGTAGCGTCCTTTATGCCGCCGGTAGGTTTCGACAAGGAGGGCTTTGTCGGCTTCGTCGGGATTGGGTCGGTCTTGGTGGTGGTAGTAAAAGCTGCTTTTGGGCAGGTTTGCGATGTGCAGCAGGTATTTGAGCGGGTGTTGCGCCCTCAGTGTTTGGACGGTTTGGCTTTGTCCTTTGCGGTCCGCTTTTGGCTGAGGGCTTTTAACTCCTTTAGGTAGGCGACCTCTGCGCGCATATAGCACAACTCTTCGATAAGCTCTGCCTGCGTTTTTTCTTGGTCGGGTTTATCTGCGATGAAGGGGTTTTTGCGGTGTTGGGGCATGGTTTTGGATTGGGGATGTTCGAGTGCGCCGATACCGCCTTCTTGATAGGCGCGTATCCATCGTCTCAGGTGGGTTCGGGAAATGCCGTAGTGGTCTGCGGTACGCTGTTGGCTGCGTATATGCAGGTAGTGGAGTACGGCTTGGTATTTGAAGTGTAATGTATATTTGCTCATAAAAAAACTGCACCTTGTGAGTTGGAGGGGATGTCCAACTTTTGGGGTGCAGTTCAAAAAGTTTCAGACGACCTTTTAGCTATTCCCTGCCCTACACCGCCACGGCGGCCTTGATGTGCGGATGCGGGTCGTAGCCTTCCAACTCGAAATCTTCAAACTTGAATGCAAACAAGTCTTTGACTTCCGGATTGATTTTCATCACCGGCAGCGTGCGGGGGGCGCGACTCAATTGCAGTTTTGCCTGTTCGAAATGGTTGCTGTACAGATGCGCATCGCCCAAAGTATGGATAAATTCGCCCGCCTCCAACCCGCAGACTTGGGCGACCATCATGGTCAACAGCGCGTAACTGGCAATGTTGAACGGTACACCGAGGAAAATGTCCGCGCTGCGTTGGTAAAGCTGGCAGGACAATTTGCCGTTGGCAACGTAAAACTGAAACAGCGCATGGCAGGGCGGCAATGCCATTTCATCCACCAGCGCGGGATTCCATGCCGACACAATCAGGCGGCGGGAATCGGGGTTTTTCTTGATTTGCTCCACGACGTTGGCAATTTGGTCGATATGGCGGCCGTCGGGTGCAGGCCAACTGCGCCATTGGTAGCCGTACACAGGCCCCAAGTCGCCATTTTCGTCCGCCCATTCGTCCCAAATGGAAACATTGTTATCTTTCAAATATTTGATGTTGGTATCGCCTTTGAGAAACCAAAGCAGCTCATGGATAATCGAGCGTAAGTGCAGCTTTTTGGTGGTCAGCAGCGGAAAGCCTTGACTCAAATCGAAGCGCATTTGATAGCCGAACACCGAACGAGTGCCTGTACCGGTACGGTCGGATTTATCGGTACCGTTTTCGAAAACGTGACGCATTAAATCGAGGTAGGCTTTCATTGGTGTCCTTTAAGGGTGTGTGTCATTGGAGATGATTTGGGGGCATAGTATAACAATTATATGGCTATGGCAATTTGCTGGAAGATTACATAATCAAGGTCGTCTGAAAACTGGAAACGGGGTTCAGACGACCTTTGCATTATCCGTTATGGATTGTCCTGAAACACGTTTTTCTATCTGAAACAAAATTCGTTGTTTAAGGTGTTATTTTCTTTCCTAATCCTGTTTTTCAAGGGTAATTTTCGTAAAATTGTTGACAATATTGACCGTTTTCACATGAAAATTTGCGCTGAATCGAATTTTTTACACTCTCTCGTTTCAAATTTCTAGTTAAATTACTTAGAATATATAACCAACTTATTTTAAAATGATGAAATTTTCAAAAATATTTTTGTATTTTATTGGATATATATATCAAATAATAAAATTCTCAAAAAAATAATGTCAACAATTTTCATCAAAACTGCTTGGCAGGCAAAAAAATTAGGTTTATATTGCTTTCCACAAATTCATCATCCTTTCCAATCTAATCCACAGGGAGCATAAAATGACCGATTTGAACGCCTTGTTTGCCAACCTCAAACAACGTAACCCCAATCAAGAGCCGTTTCACCAAGCGGTTGAAGAAGTATTCATGAGCTTGGGCCCGTTTTTGGCAAAAAATCCGAAATACACCCAACAAAACCTGCTTGAACGCATCGTCGAACCTGAACGCGTCATTATGTTCCGCGTCACTTGGGTGGACGACAAAGGACAAGTCCAAGTCAACCGCGGCTACCGTATTCAAATGAGTTCCGCCATCGGCCCTTACAAAGGCGGCTTGCGTTTCCACCCGACCGTCGATTTGGGCGTATTGAAATTCCTCGCCTTTGAACAAGTATTCAAAAACGCCCTGACCACCCTGCCTATGGGCGGCGGTAAAGGCGGTTCCGACTTCGACCCCAAAGGCAAATCCGACGCCGAAGTGATGCGTTTCTGCCAAGCCTTTATGAACGAACTCTACCGCCACATCGGTCCGAACACCGACGTACCTGCTGGCGACATCGGCGTAGGCGGCCGCGAAATCGGCTTCCTCTTCGGTCAATACAAAAAAATCCGCAACGAATTTGCCTCCGTCCTGACCGGCAAAGGCCTCGAATGGGGCGGCAGCCTTATCCGTCCGGAAGCGACCGGCTACGGTACCGTGTACTTCGCCCAATCCATGCTGCAAACACGCGGCGATTCGATTGAAGGCAAACGCGTGCTGATTTCCGGCTCCGGCAACGTCGCACAATACGCCGCCGAAAAAGCCATCCAGCTGGGCGCGAAAGTGCTGACCGTTTCCGACTCCAACGGCTTCGTCCTCTTCCCCGACAGCGGCATGACCGAAGACCAACTCGCCGCGCTTATCGAGCTGAAAGAAGTCCGCCGCGAACGTGTTTCCACCTATGCCAAAGAACAAGGTTTGAAATACTTTGAAAACCAAAAACCGTGGGGCGTTGCCGCCGAAGTCGCCCTGCCCTGCGCGACCCAAAACGAATTGGATGAAGAAGCCGCCAAAACCCTGCTGGCAAACGGCTGCTACGTCGTTGCCGAAGGTGCGAACATGCCTTCTACTTTGGGTGCGGTCGATCAGTTCGTCAAAGCGGGCATCCTGTATGCACCGGGCAAAGCCTCCAACGCCGGCGGCGTGGCAACTTCAGGCTTGGAAATGAGCCAAAACGCCATCCGTCTGGCTTGGAGCCGCGAAGAAGTCGACCAACGCCTGTTCGACATCATGCAAAGCATCCACGAATCCTGCCTGAAATACGGCACTGAAAACGGTAAACCCAACTACGTCAACGGCGCGAACATCGCCGGTTTCGTCAAAGTCGCCGATGCGATGCTGGCGCAAGGCATTGTGTAAGTCTCATTGTCCTGACTTTAGGCTGTGGAAAGGTCGTCTGAAAACCTTGATTCAAGGTTTTCAGACGACCTTTTTTACTGTTCGGAACTGCTTATAGCGCTTCAAAGGCAGACACACAATAAAGCGCACCTTAGTATGATTTCAAACCTGCCTCGTTTTTTATAGTGGATTAAATTTAAATCAGGACAAGGCGAGGCAACGCCGTACTGGTTTAAAGTTAATCCACTATAAACGGACAAAAGGTCGTCTGAAAACCTTAATTCAAGGTTTTCAGACGACCTTCTTTCATGTTTTCTAAATCAAACGCCTTTAAAACGGTTCGCCGACTTTCACGCCGCCTGCTGTGTCTTTAGGCGTGGCAAGTTGCGCGGTCATGGCTTGGGCGGCTTGGAAAGCGGGCGTTTGCATCACGGCTTGGGCGGCTTCTTTGCCCAGTGTGTTCGCCATGTATTGCCAGCGGTTTGCCAAATCGGGATTGGCGGGGATTTGGAAGCCGTCGCGCAGTTCGTCCACGAGGTCGGGACGGTTGCAGACGAGGACGATGTCGCAGCCTGCCGTAAAGGAAGCGTTTGCACGTTCTTTGATGCCGCCCGCTGCGCCCGCGCCTTCCATCGTGAGGTCGTCTGAAAAGATAACGCCTTTAAATCCAATGTCTTGACGCAGGATTTGTTTGAGCCATTTTTCGGAGAAACCGGCGGGCTTGCCGTCAATTTGCGGATAAACGACGTGGGCGGGCATAACCGCCGCCATGCCTGCGCCGCTTAAGGCGCGGAACGGAATCATGTCGGCGGCTTCGAGTTCGGCAAGGCTGCGCGTGTCTTCGGGTTGCACCAAATGGCTGTCGCCTTCGACGAATCCGTGTCCGGGGAAATGTTTGCCGCAGGATTTCATGCCGCCCCGGTTCAGACCTTTTTGCAGGGCAAGGGCGAGCTGGGTTACGGTGTCGGCGTTGCGGTGGAAACTGCGGTTGCCGATGACGGGGCATGCCCCCCAATCGAGGTCGAGGACGGGCGTAAAGGAGAGGTCTATGCCGCAGGCGGTCAGTTCCGTCGCCAATACCCAGCCGACCTGCTCAGCTTTTTCTTTGGCGGCGGCTTCGCCTTCGGTATCCCAAATCTGCCCTAAGGTGTTCATGGCGGGCAGTCGGGTGAAGCCTTCGATGAAGCGTTGCACCCTGCCGCCTTCGTGATCGACGGCGATGATGAGTTCGGGCGTGCGCAGTGCTTTGATTTCTTGAACCAGGGCTTTGAGCTGCCCGACGTTTTGGAAGTTGCGGCGGAACAAGATGACACCGCCGATAGACGGGTCGAGCAGGCGTTGTTTTTCTTCTTCGGTCAGACAATAGGCAGCGACGTCTGCCATGACGGGACCGCGCGGGATGGAATGGGGAGCGTTCATTTTTGGGTTCCTTAAAATGTTTCAGACGACCTTAAAGTACCAAAGGTCGTCTGAAAACGGGAAAACACGTCAGGCAGCTTTGCCTTTTTTGTCTTTCAATATGAAGATGAGTGCGGTCATGACAACGCCGGTGGCGAAAAAGCCCAGCCAAGCCGATTGCGTCATGCCCAACACGAGGTAGCCTGCCGCTGCCGCGCCTGCGACGGTCAGGGCGTAAGGCAGTTGCGATGTAACGTGGTCGATATGGTTGCAATGCGCGCCGGTGGAAGACAGGATGGTGGTGTCGGATATGGGCGAACAGTGGTCGCCGCACACCGCGCCAGCCATCACGGCGGACATACACGGGATAACCAACGATGCATCGACTTTAACCGCCATCGCGGCGGCAATCGGCAGCATAATGCCGAACGTGCCCCAGCTTGTGCCTGTGGCGAACGCCATCACGCTGGCAAGCAGGAAGAGGATGACGGGCAGGAAGCCGGGATGGATGTTGTCTGCAACCAGCGTGGAGAGGTAGTCGCCGGTGTGCATTTCGCTGACGACGGTGCTGATGAGCCAGGCAAGAATCAGGATGGTAATCGCGCCGAACATCGAAGATATGCCCTGACGGACGGCTTTGGGATAGTCGGCGGCCTTGATGGTGCCGAGCGTGCAAAGGACGACGGCGAGTACGCCGCAAGTACCGCCGAACACCAGCGAAGTGTTTACATCGGTATTTTCAAACGCGCCCAAAATAGTGAAAGTTTCGCTTGCCTGCGCGCCTGTGTAAATCATGGCGGAAACGGTGGATGCGATCAACACCAAAACAGGGATAATCAGCGCGTAAACCCTGCCTTTGGGGCCGTCCGAGCCAGCGGATTCGTCGTGGGTTTCCTGCAATGCCGCTTTTTCAAGGCGCGCCATCGAGCCGATGTCGAAAGAAAACCAAGCGACGACAAACACCATGATCAGGGCGAACAGAGCGTAATAATTCATCAGGCTCATGGCGACGAACACACCCATCGGCGTGTATCCGGTGATGTGGTAGGTAACGAGCAGACCTGCCAGCGTGGCGATAATCGATGCGCCCCAGCTTGAAACCGGCATCAGTACGCACATCGGCGCAGCGGTAGAGTCAAGGATATACGCCAGTTTGGCGCGGGAAACTTTGAATTTGTCGGTAACGGGACGGGCAATCGCGCCGACGGCGAGACTGTGGAAATAGTCGTCGATAAAGGTAACGAATACGAGGCAGGCAGTCAGCATTTTTGCGCCGCGCCGCCCTTTGATGTGTTGCTTCGCCCAATCGGCAAACGCCTGATTGCTGCCCGAAAAGGTTAAAAGAGAAGTGAAAATACCGAGCAACAATAAGAAAATCAGGATTTTAGGTTTTCCCAGCGACCAATCGCCGTCTGCCCAAGCCAGTCCGACCACCATGTCTTTCAGGTGTGTCAGTCCGTCAATCGGGCTGCCGCCGACCAAAAAGGCAACGCCGACCAAGATACCGATGCCCAAAGACAGCAATACACGGCGGGTGATGACGGCAAGCGCCAATGCCAAAAACGGCGGTACGACGGATAAAAACGAATGTGAATAATCAATCAGGTGCATAATATTTTTATTAATAGGAAGTCAATCGGAGCGGAACGTTTTCAGACGACCTTTGAATGCGATTGTTGACAAAGCCAAAAGAGCAAAACCATCAAAAAACAAACAAATCAATCAGTTGCTAAAATTACAAAATACCCGCCACCTTAGGATGGCGGGTATTCTATCATTGAATGGCGCTTGCGTTGCACCTTATTGCAGGGTCAGGGCGAGGAAAAGCGTATTGCCGTCGCGCTGAACCAGCAGCGGCACATTTTTGCCCGCACCTGCCAACGCGCTGCGGAAGCTTGATTCGTCGTTGACGCTGATTTGGCTGACGGCGAGGATTTCGTCGCCGCGTTTGAGTCCAGCACGTTCCGCCGCGCCGCTGACGCGGGAAACAATCAGGCGGCTTTTGCCTGCACCTTCATCGACGCGCAGGGTCAGTCCCGTATTATCGACGGTAAAGCCGTCTGCCGGATTTGCCTGCTGCGGCTGCTCGGTAGCGCGTGAAGACGTTTCGTTCTGCTCCGCCATGCTGCCGAGTTTGACTTTCACATTGATTTTCTCGCCTTTGCGCCATACTTCCAGCGAAACTTCCTTACCCGGCAGCATCGAGCCGACCATGACCGGCAAATCGCTGGACACGCGCACTTCTTCGCCGTTGACGCTGCGGACGATGTCGCCCACTTGCAATCCTGCCTGCATGGCAGGGCTGTTCGGCATCACTTTGGCAATCAACGCGCCGCTGGCTTTGTCCAAGCCGAATGATTTCGCCAGATCGTAAGACACTTCCTGAATAATCACGCCCAACTGACCGCGCTGAACCTTACCGCTGGTTTTCAACTGCTCGGCAACGTTCATCGCCACATCAATCGGAATCGCGAAGGAAATGCCCATAAATCCGCCGCTGCGGCTGTAAATTTGGGAGTTGATGCCGACCACCTGACCTTTCAGGTTAAACAGCGGACCGCCAGAGTTACCCGGATTGATGGCAACGTCGGTTTGGATGAAAGGCGTATAGCTTTCGTTCGGCAGGCTGCGTCCTTTGGCGGACACGATGCCCGAAGTAACGCTGTTGTCAAAGCCGAACGGCGCACCGATGGCGGCAACCCATTCGCCCGGTTTCAAATCTTTCGGATTGCCGATTTTGACGACGGGCAACTCTTCCGAAGCGTCAATCTTCAGCAGCGCGACATCGGATTGCGTATCCGATCCGATTAGCTTGGCGGTGTATTCGCGTTTGTCGTTGAGCAGGACTTTGATATTGCCCATGCCGGCGACGACGTGGGTATTGGTCAGGATATAGCCGTCTTTACTGATGATGAAGCCGGAGCCGAAGTTCAAATCCTCGTCGGCAGACTGGTCTTCCGGCATATCGGGCATATTCGGGACAAGGCGTTTGAAAAACTCGTAAAACGGGTCGTTGTCAGGGAACTGGCTCAAGTCCATGCCCTGCTCTTCAGACTGCCCGCTGCCTGCGGCACGCCCTGCGGGGGAGGCTTGAATATTGACCACCGCCTGACCTTCGTTTTGCACCAATTGTGCGAAATCGGGCAGCAGCATACCGACGCTGCCGTCATCTTTGGAAGGTTCTATTCTTTGTACGAATTCTTCGCTTTTACTGTCGCCGCCGAAGAAGCCGCTGATTTTGTCACAGCCGCCCAAGGCCAGCGCAGAAGCCGTTACCAAAGCAAAGTATCTGTATTTGTTCATTTTTTCGCGCACCGCGTTTCCTTTTCCGAATAACGGATTGTGTTCTTGCATCTTAAAAACCGGGGTCGTCTGAAACTTTTCTCATTTTCCAACCCGATAAGGTCGAATTTTACCTTTTGCCCATATTTTTTCAAGCATTTCATTTTAAATAAAAAAATGCCGTCAGAAATTTTAACCTGATAGAAAGGTTGTTTTGTTGATTGTTTACAATTTATCAATGTTTACATCAACTTCGCGCCATACTCACACAAATCATTAATGATGCACTTCCCGCATTGCGGCTTCTGCGCCTTGCAGGTGTAGCGTCCGTGCAGAATCAGCCAATGATGCGCATCCATCAAAAACTCTTTCGGCACAAAGCGCATCAGCTTGTCTTCCACCTCGCGCACATCCTTGCCCGGCGCGATTTTGGTACGGTTGGACACCCTGAAGATGTGCGTATCGACCGCCATGACGGGATGGCCGAACGCCGTGTTCAACACCACGTTTGCCGTCTTGCGACCCACGCCCGGCAACGATTCCAAAGCCTCGCGGTCTTCCGGCACTTCGCCGTTGTATTTTTCCAGCAGGATGCGGCAAGTCTGCATGATGTGTTTGGACTTGGTTTTATAAAGCCCGATGGTTTTCGTGTATTCCATCACGCCGTCCAAACCCAAATCCAACATCGCCTGCGGCGTATTGGCAACCGGAAACAGCTTTGCCGTCGCCTTATTCACGCCCACGTCGGTCGCCTGCGCCGACAGCAAAACGGCAATCAAAAGCTCGAAGGGTGAATTGAAATGAAGCTCGGTGGTCGGATGGGGATTGGCAGCGCGGAAACGCTCGAAAATTTCTTGGCGGATCTGTTTGTTCATGGGGGTACGGGTAGGATTGGTGTGTGTCTTTATCGTTTGCCCGATTATAACGCAAAAGGTCGTCTGAAAACCGATGCCGAAGGTTTTCAGACGACCTTTCTATCCCGCCGCTTTACGCGGTTTCTTTCTTGCTCAACGTCAGACCTGTCCAGCCGAACAGCAGCGTCAAAATCAGGCTCAGATAGCAGAAGAAGGCGTAAGGCAGGTATTCCCAAACGGGCACGCCGAGGGCGTGGCTGATGAACACGCCGCAGACGCTCCACGGAACGAGCGGGTTGATGACCGTACCCGCGTCTTCCAGCGTGCGCGAAAGGTTGCGCGAATGCAGACCGAGTTTGTCGTACACGGGTTTGAAGGTTTCGCCGGAAAGCAAAATACTCAAATATTGTTCGCCGATGAGGAAATTGACGCCGACCGACGTGGCGGCAACGCTGAAGGTGGCACGTCCGGCGGTAGTCAGGAACGCGCGGATGGCGTCCAGCAGCGACGGAATCACGCCGAGCGTAAACAATAATCCGCCCAAACTCATGCCGAGAATCACGATGGTTTGCGTGAAGAACATGCTTTCCAAACCGCCGCGCGAAATGAGTTTGGCGATGTCTTGAAACGCTTCGCCTTCGAGTTTGTAGCCGCCGTAAAACCATGCGCCGAGCTGGTTCAAGTCGGGCGTGCTGTGGAAATAAGTTACCGCAAGCGCGGCGAGGATGGTGAACAACATGGCAACAACGGCGTTAATGCGCAACAGCGCCAACACGACCAACAGCGCAAACGGAATCAGCGAATAGCCGTGCACCAAGCCCGTCGCTTCGAGCTGGCTGCGGAAGGATTCGACGCTGTTCAAATCGTGGGCGGCAACATTGGGCAAGAGCCACAGCATCAATGCTGCGCTGATGAGCCACGCGGGAATGGTGGTGTACATCATGTTTTTGATGTGTTCGAACAAATCAATGCCGACAATAGAAGCCGAAATGCCCGTAGTATCGGAGAGCGGGGACATTTTGTCGCCGAAGAACGCGCCGGAAACAATCGCACCCGCCGTCATCGCCAAATCGGCATGAAACGCCGCCGCCATGCCCATAAAGGCAACGCCGACGGTGGCGCAAGTGGTCAAACTGCTGCCGATGGACACGCCGATGACGGAACAGAGCGCAAAGGCGGAAAAATAGAAATAAGTGGGGGAAATCAGCCCGAAACCGTAATACATCAGCGTCGGAATCGCGCCGCTCATCATCAGCGCGCTGACCATCAGCCCGATGAAGAAAAACAGGTAAATCGCGCCCATGCCCTGCCCCACCGCGCCGACCATGCCTTTTTGCATGTCGTTATATTTCAACCCGCGCGCGAGACCGTAAAGGATCAGGACGGTAATGGCGGCAATGATGGACATATGGGGCAGCCAGCCCAGCGAAATGATGGTGTAACCCATCGCCCCGATTAACGCCGCAACGACGGCAAGCGCCTCTTTGCGCGGCATATCGAGCAGTGATTTGAATGCAAACATATTGCTTTGCCTGTTTTGTGTGTATTTAACGAAGTTTAGCACACGGGGTCGTCTGAAAAACCGCTTTTCAGACGACCCCGTGATTTTTTATGAATGTAATAACGGATTTTAGTTGATGCGATATGGTTTTAAATTTGATTTTTTGAAACAAAATATCCTTATTTTCAAAATAAAGCCGTATTATTTCTTTTTATCATGATTAAACCGCCCCTCACGCAAAAATGTTGCGGTCTGCTCGGCGGTAATGTGTTTAAACAGCATACCGCTGTGGCTGACGGGCAAGATAACGTGGTCGCGCATATTCGGGCAGCGGGTTTCGCTGACCAAAACCGTACCGTCGTGTTCGCCGTGCAAACCCAATACGCGCCCCAGCCCGAGCGGTTTGTTGCCGGCGATGCTGCCCAATTCGATATGTTCGGGCAAATCGGGCGTGCCGCCGTCGAGTGCATCGCGATAAGCACCGCCGAGTACGGGGGTCTTCAATCCAAGCCGGAACACCCTTTGCGCCGCCCGGCTGCCTTGGTGGGGCGTGCCGAAGGTAACGATGCGGCCGGTAATTTTTTCGGGATGTGCGGCGGCAAAATGGCGCAACACCAGCCCGCCCAGACTGTGTCCGGCAAAATGCAGAGGCTCGCCTGTATCGTGTTTTTCAACAAATTCCGCCAACGCCTGCGTGTGCTGCTGCATGGTGTGCCAGACGCTGTAATAACCGAACAGGGCAACGTCAAAGCCTTGCTTTTCCAGCATATCCGCTAAAGGTTTCATCACCCAAGAGTGCATGTGCAGTCCGTGTAATAAGATGATTTTCGACATGAAGACCTCCTGTATTTTTGCCGCCAGCATTATGCCATAAGTCAGTCAGACCGTATTGCGGACGCGTTTTGTCTTTTGAAAACGGGCTTAAGCTCCGGTTAAAATCTGTTGCCGTATTTTCAGACGACCTTGGTTTGAGCGGATCAGGTTTAAAAGTCCGTCCCAACGAAAAAAGGTCGTCTGAAAACCTGATTTCCAAGTTTTCAGACGACCTTTTGTTCAGTCAACGCTTACTCGTCGGCTTTATAACCTTTGAGGGCAAAGAAGACGATGTAGAGGTAGCACACGGCAGGTGCAACATAAGAAATCATCATACCGAAATCATCAGCAATCTTACCTTGCAAGACAGGAATCAGCGCGCCACCAACAATGGCGGTACAAAGAATACCTGAAGCAGAATTGGTAAATTTGCCAAGGTTTTTGGTTGCCAGCGAGAAGATGGTCGGGAACATAATGGAGTTGAAAAAGCCGATGGCAATCAACGCCCACATGGCGATGTCGGCATTGCCTTTACCAACCATGATGGCAATGACGAGCAAGGCAGTGGCAACTGAGGCATTAAAGGCAAGGTAACGGTTCGGCGCGACTCGAGCCATCACCGCCGAACCGAGGAAGCGTCCGACCATGGCACCGCCCCAGTATAACGCCAGCATGTCTGCAGCTTTGGCATGATTCAATCCTTTCAGAAAGCCCAAAATATTGACCATGAAAGAGCCGATGGATACTTCCGCACCAACGTAGCAGAAAATGCCGACCACACCGAGAATAAGGTGTTTGTATTGCCACACGCTGCTTTTGCCGTCGTGATTGTGTTCGCTTTCCTCAACGGCAATTTTGCGCGCATCGGGCAGGCGGATCATTTTCACGAAGACGGCGAGGAGGATCAACAATCCCGCCAAACCCAAATAAGGGATTTGGACGGAGGTGATTTGCTCGGCTTTGCTGGCTTTCTGAGCCGCATCGGCAAAAATGAGATATGAACCGATTTTCGGAGCAATCGTCGTACCCAATGAATTGAATGCCTGCACCAAAGTCAATGTCACTGACTCTTTGCCCGGTTTCGCCAGCAGGGTCACATACGGATTACCCGCAACCTGCAACAGGGTGACGCCTGAAGCAAGAATGAAAAGCGCGCCCAAGAAAGTCGGGTAAGATAGGCTTTCTGCGGCGGGATAAAACAACAAGCATCCGACGGCGGTCAGCAAAAAGCCGCCGATGACGCCGTTTTTATAGCCGATTTTACCGACGAGATGACCCATCGGAATCGACATGATGGCATAGGCGGTAAAGAAGCAGAACTGAATCAGCATCGCCTGAACATTGGTCAGCTTGAAAATGTCTTTCAGATGCGGAATCAAGATGTCGTTCATGCAGGTGATGAAACCCATCATGAAGAAGAGCGTGGTCAGGACGACCAGCGCGGGGTTATGGTTTTGCTGTGATGGCGTAGACATGATTTGCCTTTCGATTTATTGGAATTGACCGTACAAACAGTTAATATCCGTTAATAACGGGCCGAATCATACTGGCTTTTGCCATTCTTGCAAACACTGGAAATGCGCCGACTACATAGAGTTTCAGCAAGATTCTGTCCGATAACGCATTTTTATAGACAGAATCCGTCTGAATTTTACAATTAACCTACCCGCAAACGACTTAAAATCTTATTTCAGACGACCCTTGACCTGACGCAAACTTATCCGCCATGCCCCTCATTTACGCCTATCTCGGACTTGCCGCCTCCGCCTTTACCTCCGCCACCATCCTGCCCGGCACATCCGAAGCCGCCTTCGCCGCGTTTATCTACACCTATCCCGAACAGGCATACGGCGCATGGTTGTGCGCCGGACTGGCAAACGGCTTGGGCAGCATGGTTTCCTATTGGATGGGGCGGCTGATTCCGTCCAAGAAAAGGTCGTCTGAAAAGACCCTGCGCCTGCTCCGACGCTGGGGTACCCTGCCCCTTTTGTTTGCCTGGCTGCCCGTCATCGGCGACGCGCTGCCCATTGCCGCAGGCTGGCTCAGGCTCAACCCCTACACCTCCGCACTCATGCTCCTGACCGGAAAAATCCTGCGCTACGGCATCATCCTCGCCGGCATCAAAGGCATGATGTAAACCATTTGCGCAAAACCTGCCGCATTCATTTTCAGACGACCTGAAACAGCGTAAAATCCCAAAGGAAATATCCCGTCCCTTCATTTTTTTGCAAAGCGAGAAATCATGTTCTTCAAGCACATCGAAGCCGCCCCCGCCGACCCCATCTTAGGCTTGGGCGAAGCATTCAAAGCCGAAACCCGTCCCGAAAAAGTCAACCTCGGCATCGGCGTTTATAAAGACGCATCCGGCGCGACCCCCATCGTCAAAGCCGTCAAAGAAGCCGAAAAACGCCTGCTCGAGAGCGAAACCACCAAAAACTACCTCACCATCGACGGCGTTGCCGACTACAACGAGCAAACCCAAATCCTCCTCTTTGGAAGAGACCACGAAATCGTCGCCAGCCGCCGCGCCAAAACCGCCCAAAGCCTCGGCGGCACAGGCGCATTGCGTATTGCCGCCGAGTTCGCCAAACGCCAGCTGAACGCACAAACCGTCTGGATTTCCAACCCCACATGGCCCAACCACAACGCCATCTTCAAAGCCGTCGGCATCCAAGACAAGCCCTACCGCTACTACGACGCCGCCAAACACGGCTTAGACTGGGACGGCATGATTGAAGACCTCGGCCAAGCGCAAAAAGGCGACGTCGTCCTCTTGCACGGCTGCTGCCACAACCCCACCGGCATCGACCCCACGCCCGAACAATGGGAAACCCTCGCCAAACTCTCCGCCGAAAAAGGCTGGCTGCCCCTGTTTGACTTCGCCTACCAAGGCTTCGGCAACGGTCTCGAAGAAGACGCATACGGCTTGCGCACCTTCTTGAAATACAACAAAGAATTGCTCATCGCCAGCTCCTATTCCAAAAACTTCGGCATGTACAACGAACGCGTCGGCGCGTTTACCTTAGTCGCAGAAGACGAAGCGACCGCCGCCCGCGCCCACAGCCAAGTCAAAACCATCATCCGCACCCTCTACTCCAATCCCGCCTCCCACGGCGCGAACACCATCGCCTTGGTGCTGAAAGACGCAGATTTGAAAGCACAATGGATTGCCGAACTCGACGAAATGCGCGGCCGCATCAAAGCCATGCGCCAAAAATTCGTCGAACTGCTCAAAGCCAAAGGCGCAAATCAAGACTTCGACTTCATCATCGAACAAAACGGCATGTTCTCCTTCAGCGGCCTCACGCCCGAACAAGTCGACCGCCTGAAAAACGAGTTCGCCATCTACGCCGTGCGCTCCGGCCGCATTAACGTCGCCGGCATTACCGATGACAACATCGACTACCTGTGCGAAAGCATCGTGAAAGTGTTGTAATCCGCATCAGGCAATACCCAAAGGTCGTCTGAAAACCTAAATACCGTTTTCAGACGACCTTTCCCCACCTTTTGACACAACAACCCCCTTAAAGCATCACATTATGAGACCCACACTAGACGTCATCATCCCCTGCTACAACTCCGCCGCCACCCTTCAAGCGGCTGTCGAGAGCGCCGTCTCCCAACCCGCCGTCGAAAACGTCTGGCTGATTGACGACGCCTCCATCGACGACACACGCCTTATCATGAGCGACCTCGCCGCCATCCATCCGAAAGTCCGTTGCGAATACATGCTCGAAAACGGCGGCGCCGCCAAAGCCCGCAACTGGGGCGCCATGCAAAGCCAAGCCGACTTTATCGCCTTTCTCGACGCCGACGACGTCTATGAAAACAACGTCCTCAATGCCGCCTACCTCGGCTTGGAAGCCTACTCCTACCTCAGCCTGGTCCGCCTCAAATTGCGTCCCGTCGGCTTTCCCGAACACTACCTCAACCACCCGCAATTCCCCACCGCATGGGAACGGTTGCAAATGACCGTCGGCGGCAACACCGTATTCCGCCGCAGCATCTTTCTCGCCTGCGGCGGCTTTCCGCAAGACGAACTCTTCCGAATCTTCGGCGGCGAAGATGCCGCACTCGGCATCGCACTGACCCGCGACAGCGTCGTCGGCTACCTCTTTGAAGAACGCGACCCCGCCGTCAGACACAACTACCGCCCCGGCATCCACGCCGAGCGTCTGCTCGATGCCGAACTTTTCGGCAAAACCGTCCCCGGACTGACCATAGACCACCAAAACGAAGCCGAAGCCGTCACCCGCCGCATCAGCCGCCGCCTGCAAGAAGTCAAAGCACACTCGACCTTCGAAGAAGCCGGCACCATGCCGCTCTACCCCGAGTACGAATAAGCAGACATAAACGCCAAACCCCGCCTGAACGGCTGCATTACATTGCTTGAAGCAAAAAGGTCGTCTGAAATCTTGTTTTCAGACGACCTTTTTGCTGGATTTGATTATTGCAATTGTGGCAGGGAGCAGCCTTCGGGCATTACAACTTTGCATTCAGTCATTCCTGCATTTTTGCAGTTTGTAATAGCAGCCTGTTCTGCAAGTCCGGGTTCTGCCGCACCTCCAATTACTCTAGTTTGGTTTTTCAATTTGCCTGAAGCAGCGGCAATACAGCCGTTTCTGACCCAACTGATCGCTTTACATGGGGCATTTCTACTCCCCTTCTCACATTGCTTAATGGCTGCATTTTGTGCCTCGGCTTTTGAGTTTTGATTTAATGAACCACCGATATGACCTGATTTTTCACTGAAAGCCAAAGCCCCAAACTTAGAAGGAACTTTCACGTCGTAGTAGATAATTTTTTTAGGAGGCGGGGTGCTGTTGCCTGATTTGGGAGGCGGCACATTGTATAAAATTTGCCGACCGCTTCCGTCTATGATACGGCAGGTTCCCGTGGCAGCTTGGTATTCTCCACCACAGCCATTGGCATAAACATTAAAACTTACCAAGCCCAATGCGATTAAAAACAGCTTTTTCATCAATTTGTCCTTTCAAATCATGTCTCACCACGCAGCGCGTTCCCTCATATCTTCCACCGCCTCCGCCAACGCCGCCGCCAATGGCGGATCAAACGACGAGTGTCCCGCCTGAATCACGCGCAGTTCGGCTTCGGGGAGCGCCTGCGACAGTTCCCACGCGCTTTGCATGGGGGTGCATAAGTCGTAGCGGCCTTGTACGATGATGGTCGGGATATGGCGGATTTTGTCCGTGTTCGCCAAAATCGCTTTGTCGCCCTTCAGCCAGCCTTCGTTGACGAAATAATGGTTTTCCAAGCGGGCGATGGCGAGAGATTCGTAAGCGTCTTCATCGACGTCTTGCGGCTCGAAGCGGATCAGGTAGCTTTCCCAATCCGCCCAGGCTTTGGCGGCTTTCAGACGACCTGCTTCGTCTTCGCCGAACAGCATTTCGTGATACGCCGCAATCAGGCCGCCGCGTTTTTCTTCGGCGACGGGCGCGAGGAATTTCTGCCATTGCGCGGGATAAATCTGGCTGACGCCGCCTGCTTCGTCCAGCCACGCCATTTCGGACGGGCGGCACAGGAATATCCCGCGCAACACGAGTCCGGCAACGCGTTCGGGATGGGTTTCGGCATACGCCAGCGACAAGGTGCTGCCCCATGAGCCGCCGAACACCAGCCATTTTTGAATGCCCAGCATTTCGCGGACTTTTTCGATGTCGGCAACCAAGTCCCAAGTCGTGTTGTCATCGGTGCAGGCGTAAGGCAGCGAACGGCCGCAGCCGCGCTGGTCGATGATGACGATGCGGAACACGTCGGGATTGAAAAAGCCGCGGCAGGCAGGCGATGCGCCCGCGCCCGGGCCGCCGTGCAGGAAGATGACGGGCAGGCCGTCGGGATTGCCGGATTCTTCCCAGTAGATTTGATGGATGTCCGATACTTGCAGCAGGCCGCTGCGGATGGGTTCGCGGATGGGGTGCATGATGTTTCTCCTGTTGTCTGACGTTGGGATTGTACCCATCGGGCAGGCAAACGACAAACGGCAAGGGGTCGTCTGAAATCCCCTTCCACCGCCGCGTTTCCCGACCGACCGACTATCCGCTATAATTCCCCGATACCCGCGCAACCGAAAGAATGAAATGAACAAAATCCTGATGACCGCCGCCGTGCTGCTTCTGTCCGCCTGCGGCTTCCACCTCAAAGGCATGGGCGGCACCGCACGCACGCTGCCGTATCCCGCTTGGCACATCCAAAACGCTTCCGTGATGCAAAAGGCTTTGGAAAACGCCCTGCGCCGCGTCGACGGCAAACCCGTTTCCGCCGCCGAAGCGCAAATGACGTTGAACGTCAAGGGCGTTGAAACCCGTCAGGACATCTACACCATCACCCGCGCCGCGCTGGTCAACGAATACCTGCTGACGCTGCGCGTCGAAGCACAAGCCATGCGCAACGGCGAGCCTGTGGGCGAACCGATTACCGTCCTCGTCAACCGCACGATGGACTACAACGACAGCGAAGTGTTGGGCAAACAGGAAGAAAGCGAAACCATCTGGGCGGAAATGCGCGCCGACGCCGCCGACCAAATCGTCCGCCGCCTGACGTTCCTGAAAGCGTATTGATGGCGGTCATGAATATCGAACAGGTCAGCGCGGATATGCCGCTTTCGCCGCTGTACATCATCCACGGCGAAGAAGACCTGTTGCGCATCGAAGCCCTCGACACCCTGCGCGCCGCCGCCAAAAAACAAGGCTACCTCAACCGCGAAGTCTTTACGGCGGACAACGGCGCCGACTGGGACGAACTTTTGCAAAGCGCAGGCAGCGCAGGGCTTTTCGCCGACTTGAAACTTTTGGAAATCCACATTCCGAACGGCAAGCCCGGCAAAACCGGCGGCGACGCGCTGCAAACCTTCGCCGAACGCCTGCCCGAAGACACCGTTACCCTGATTCTGCTGCCCAAGCTCGAAAAAGCCCAAACGCAGGCAAAATGGTTCACCGCGCTTGCTGCCAAAGGCACGGTACTCGAAGCCAAAGCCATTAGCGCGCAAGCCCTGCCGCAGTGGATAAAGGGTCGTCTGAACAAGGTCGGACTCAACATCGAACCCGACGCGCTCGCCCTGTTTGCCGAACGCGTCGAAGGCAACCTGCTCGCCACCCGCCAAGAAATCGACAAACTCGCGCTGCTGCACCCGCAAAACCATACCGTCAACATCGCCGATGCTGAAGCCGCCGTCGCCAACGTCGCCCGTTTCGACGTATTCCAGCTCTCCGGCGCATGGATGAAAGGCGATGCCCTGCGCGTCGCCCGCCTTCTGGACGGACTCGAAGAAGAAGGCGAAGAGCCTGTCTTGCTGCTGTGGGCGGTTGCCGAAGACATCCGCACCCTCATCCGTCTGACCGCCGCGCTCAAACAAGGACAGAGCGTACAATCCGTCCGCGACAGCCTGCGCCTGTGGGGCGACAAACAAACCCTCGCGCCGATTGCCGTCAAACGCATTCCCGCCGTCCGCCTGATTGAAGCCCTCAAAACCTGCGCCAAAATCGACCGCATCATCAAAGGCGCGGAAGACGGCGACGCGTGGACGGAGTTCAAGCAGTTGGTAACGGGGTTGGCAGTCTGATTTCATTAGGCATGGATAGGCGCTTTTCGCGGCAAGGGCGCGCCTGTTCAAAAAGCGTGAAAGTTTGTATGCCGCATCGCTTCTGTACGCGCCCAAACGGCAAAAATACTGTAAAATACCGTTAAACATAAAGTTATGATATTTGAGGTCGTCTGAAATCCGTCCACCACTCAATGCAGCGGATTGACAAGCATTCGGCGCGTTCAGAGATACGCCGCCGCTTGCCCGTCTGCCGCACACCCTTTTCAGACGACCTTCCACCCTTACAAGGAACTGCAACTTCATGGACAACCAAACCAAACTCCGCATCGGCGGCCTGCTCGTGCTGACCACCGCCGTTTTAAGCCTGATCATCGTCTTAATCGTCGATTCGTGGCCGCTCGCCATCCTGCTTGCCGTCATCATCGTCGCCGCAGCCGCCGGCGGCTTTGTCTGGACTTCGCGCCGCCAGCAGCGCCAGTTTCTCGAACGCCTGAAAAAATTCGACATCGACCCCGAAAAAGGCCGCATCAACGAAGCCAACCTGCGCCGTATGTACCACAGCGGCGGCCAACACCAAAAAGACGCGATAACGTTGGTCTGCCTGTCGCAAAAATGTTCGGCCGAAGAAGCGCACGCCATGTTCAAAAAACGCCCGACCCGTCAGGAAATGAACCAGATGGCAGCCCAGCAGGCGCGCGGACAAAAACGCCCCCACCGCTGATTCCTCCCACACAAAGGTCGTCTGAAAACGGATGCGGCAGTTTCGCCCGAACCAAGCATTCCGTTTTTCAGACGACCTTTTTACCGAGCAGACCGCCATGACCGCCCTTCCCCCCGCCCCCGTCAAACGCCGCCTTGCCGCCCTGATGTACGAATTGCTGCTGACCGGTGCCGTGACCGCCATCGCCGCCCTCCTTGCCGGCATCGCCGCGATTTTCCTCAACCCCGTCTCCCAGCTCCTTTCCAGCTTGGTTACCTGCGTTATCTTTGTAGGAAGCTGGTGGCTCTACTTCAAAACCAACTGGACGAAAACCGGCCGCACCCTCGCCATGCAGACGTGGAAAATCGGACTGCACGGCCGCAACGGAACGCTGCCGCCATTATCGCAACTGCGCATCCGCTTTATTTGGTCATGTATCTTCGTCGTTTTCATCCCCCTGCTCGCCTACGCCGGCCTGCGCCACCTGCTCGCCATCCCGCCCATACCCGCCTTCGGCGCCGCCCTTATTTGGCTCATCCTGCCGTGGGGCTTCGCCCTGCTGAACCCCGACCGGCAGTTTTTATACGATTTCTTGGCGGGAACGCGATTGGTCGATTTGAAACAGGAAACATCCGAAAGCTGATTGTTCTACTGTTTCGCCACACAGACAAAAGGTCGTCTGAAAACGAGGCAAGCCCTTGCCGTTTTCAGACGACCTTTTTATCCGCCGTCGTTCTTGTTTGAAACCCAACCCAACTTAAACCATCTTCGATTCACGCATTCCCCTACTGTTTAAACGAAACGGAGATGACGGTAAACCTGATCACGCCCACAACGACAAAAAGGTCGTCTGAAACCCAAATTGGATTTCAGACGACCTTTTTATAGTGGATTAAAATTGCAATGATACGGCGTTGCCAACGCCCTTATGTACTACCCGTACACGGCGGGCGTTGCCGCCTTGTCTCATTTTTATTTTAATCCACTATATTTCAAGCCGGTTGGCTTATTTGTTGAAGAAAACCAGCGTCCACGGCAAGACATAAGCTTGCAGCAGGGTCAGCAGGCCGACGAAGGTACAGAAAATCAAGCTGTGTTTCACGGTGAAGCGGAACAGGTTGGATTCTTTGCCTTCCAGACCGACTGCCGCGCAGGCGATGGCGATGGATTGCGGCGAAATCATTTTGCCGGTTACGCCGCCGGTGGTGTTGGCTGCAACGGTCAGCTCGGGCACGACGTTGATTTGATGCGCGGTGCTGGCTTGCAGCGAACCGAAGAGCGCGTTGGCGGAGGTGTCCGAACCGGTCAGGAATACGCCCAGCCAGCCGAGGAACGGCGAGAAGAACGGGAACACGGTGCCGGTAGCGGCGAGGACGAGTGCCAATGTGGACGACAGGCCTGAATAGTTTGCCACGAATGCGAAGCCGAGTACCAAGCCGATAGACAGGATGGACAGGCGCAGTTCTTTGAGCGTTTCAAAGAAAGTGCTGACGGCTTCGGAAGGTTTCATTTTCAGCAAAGCGGCGGAAACGATGGAAGCAAACAGGATTGCCGTACCGACTGCGCCGAGGAGGTCGATTTTGAATACGGCGGCGTATGGTGTCGGTTCGCTGACGATGGGTGCGGCTTTTTGTACCAAGTTGTGCAGCATCGGCCAGTCGAATTTGATGGTGGCAACACCCAAAGCCTCTTTAACGCCCTTAATCGTCCACACGCTGACGAAAACGGTCAGGATGGCGAAAGGCGACCAGGCTTTGATGATTTGTCCGGCAGTGTATTCGCCCGCTTTGCGTTCGGCCGGTTTTTTCATGCCGTTGAAGGTGAAGATTTCTTTAGGCTGCCATTTTTTCAGGAAGGCAGACAGGCAGACCAGGCTGACCAATGCGGAGGTCACGTCGGGCAATTCCGGACCGATGAAGTTGGCGGTAATGAACTGGGTAGTGGCGAAAGATACGCCCGCCACCAATACGGCAGGCCAAGTTTGGCGTATGCCGCGCATACCGTCCATCATGGCAACCAACCAGAAAGGAACGATAATCGACAGGATCGGCAGTTGGCGGCCGGCGACCTGACCGATATGGTAAGGGTCGAGGTTGGACACTTGACCGGCAACCAAGATTGGAATACCCATCGCACCGAAAGCCACAGGCGCGGTATTGGCAATCAAACACAAACCGGCGGCGTAGAGCGGATTAAAGCCCAAGCCCACCAACAAAGAGGCGGTAATCGCCACCGGCGCGCCGAAGCCTGCCGCACCTTCGAGGAAAGCGCCGAAGGAGAAGCCGACCAGCAACATTTGCAGGCGTTGGTCTTCGGTAATCGAAATCACGGAAGCGCGGATGATGTCGAACTGCCCTGTTTTCACGGTAATTTTATACAGGAACACGGCAGTAACGATAATCCATGCAATCGGCCACAAACCGTAAGCGAAGCCGTACAGCGCGGAAGAAACCGCCATGCCAGCAGGCATTCCGAAACCTAATACGGCAACGCCAAGCGCAATCAGAAGCGTATAAAGCCCTGCCTGATAGCCTTTAAGCTTCAGGATGGTCAGTGCAACGAAGAAAAAGATAATGGGCAGGAGGGCGACGGCTGCCGTCAAATACAGGCTGCCGCCCACTGCGGTATAGTTTTGAATCCAAGTATCCATAGGGAAAATCTCCGAATATTTTTCTAATATATTTTCTTAAATTGGTAAAACCAATTTTGAGAACGGAGGACACTTTACGAAACTTTAATATGGCGGTCAATTATTTTTTCAGACGACCCGGCGGCATCGGCGCAAATTTGTTATTTAATTTTAAATAAAACAAAATATTATATGAATTGTAAAAATGTAGCCTGATGTAGTTTTAAAACACATACGGGTAGGACAAGCCATATTGACGGGATACGGGGCGGTTAATTAGAATACGGCGACATTGGTCATGCCAATTTGGTCATGCTAATTTTGACACAGGTTGCCATTTCAGATGACCTGCCGCATCACATTACATTATCGGATTTGGGTCTTCTTCACAGAAAAAAACATGATGGAAAAGAGGGAATTACAATGACAAAACTGGTTCGTCCGCAAAAAATCAGCGACCAAATATTGTCGATATTGGAGGAACGCATCGCGGCGGGCATTTACGAAGAAGGCGGCAAAATCCCGCCCGAGCGCACGTTGGCGGAAGAATTCGGCGTATCGCGCCCGTCGGTCAGGGTCGCGCTGAACATCCTGATTGCGCGGCAGGTTTTGGAAGCGCGTCAGGGCGACGGCTATTACGTTTCCGTCAAACCGCAGCAGGATTTCCTCCAAAGCTGGCAAGAATTGCTCGGCAAACATTCCAACTGGGAAACCGACGTTTTCGATTTCAGCTGCCACATCGAAGGCTGCATGGCGTCGCTGGCTGCCGAACGGCGCACCGATGCCGATTTGAAACGGATTGATTTTTGGCGGCAAAAATTCGAATCCGCCTGCGAAAGCGGCAATCTGGAACATCAAAGCGAAGCCGACGTGAGCTTTCACCAAACCATCGCCGACGCCGCGCACAACATCCTCTTCAGCCACCTCTCCGGCGGCCTGCTCAAAATGCTCTACCGCCAGACGCGCAGCAGCATCATCTATTCCAACCAAACCGAAGACCCGCGCCCCAAGCTGATTGCGCAACACCGCGCCATCTACGAAGCCATCTTGGAACGCCGCCCCGCCGATGCCGCCGAAGCCGCCAAAATACACTTAAACTACGTCGCCAACAGCATCTTGCAAAACAGGGAATACAAAAGCCGCAACGAACACGCCGACACGCTGGCGCAGAAAGACTTGAAGCGGGTGCAGGACTGGAAGTAGCTTCCTGCCTGACGGAAATAGCAAGCAGACACAAAACCCGATTATCCGCCCGCAACCGCAAGGTCGTCTGAAACATCAAAACACCTGCCTTCGCGGCAGATTCCTACAAAACCGAAGGAGTAGAAATGAAACTATCCGAATTGTTCAACCCCAACGAATTTGCCGCGCGTCATTTGAGTTTCGGCGACGAGGCTGCGCTTTTGGAAGCGCTCGGCGAGAAGAGCATGGACGATTTTGTCGGCAACACCGTGCCGCAAAGCATCCGTATGCCGTCCGAACTCGACCTGCCCGCAGCCCTGACCGAGGCGGACGCTTTGGCGAAGCTGAAAGCCATTGCGGCGAAAAACGTGATCAACAAATCCTATATCGGCTTGGGCTATTACCCGACCCGCGTGCCGAACGTGATTTTGCGCAACGTGTTGGAAAATCCGGGCTGGTACACCGCCTACACGCCGTATCAGGCGGAAATCGCGCAGGGGCGTTTGGAAGCGTTGCTGAACTTCCAGCAGGTGTGCATCGATTTGACCGGTTTCCCCGTGGCGGGCGCGTCTTTGCTGGACGAAGCGACCGCCGCCGCCGAAGCGATGGCGATGGCGCACCGTGTGGGCAAGGTGAAATCCGAGCGTTTCTTCGTGGACGAGCGCGTCTATCCGCAGACTTTGGACGTGATGAAAACCCGCGCCAAGTATTTCGGCTTCGAGCTGGTGGTCGGCGATTTTGCCAAAGCGGATGAAGGCGAATACTTCGGCGCGCTGTTCCAATACGTCGGCAAAGACGGCGACGTGCAAGACTTGCAAAGCGTCATAGGTCGTCTGAAAACCAAAGGCACGATTGTTGCCGTTGCCGCTGACATCATGAGCTTGGTCTTGCTGAAATCGCCTGCTGAATTGGGTGCGGACATTGCGTTGGGCAACACCCAGCGCTTCGGCGTACCGATGGGCTTCGGCGGGCCGCACGCCGCTTATTTCGCGTTTAAAGACGAGTTCAAACGCTCCGCCCCGGGCCGCATCATCGGCGTATCCAAAGACGCATCGGGCAAACCCGCGCTGCGCATGGCGTTGTCCACCCGCGAACAACACATCCGCCGCGAAAAAGCCACATCCAATATTTGTACCGCGCAGGCATTGCTGGCGAACTTGGCGGGCATGTACGCCGTTTATCACGGTCCCGAAGGCGTGAAACGCATCGCCAACCGCATTCACGCGCTGGCTTCCGCCTTTGCCGACGCGCTGGTTTCAGACGGCCTCAAAGTGGTTCACGAAGTCTTCTTCGATACCGTTACCGTCGATTTCGGCAGCAAAGAAAAAGCGGACAAAGCGTTCCAAACCGCTTTGGAACTGGGCTACAACCTGCGCCGCGTCAGCGACACCCGAATCGCCGCCGCCTTCCACGAAACATCCGTGCGCGAAGACCTTGCCGTGTTGTATTACGCCTTCACCGGCAACAACACTTTCACGCTTTCAGACAACGTCAAAGGCCGTCTGAAAACCGAATTCCTGCGCCAAGACAATATTTTGCAACATCCCGTGTTCAACCGTTACCACACCGAACACGAAATGCTGCGCTACCTGAAAAAGCTCGAAGACCGCGATTTGGCGATGAACCGCAGCATGATTTCGCTGGGCAGTTGTACCATGAAGCTCAACGCCACCGCCGAAATGCTGCCGATTACTTGGGCGGAGTTCTCCGACATCCACCCCTACGCCCCCGAAACCCAAACCGCAGGCTACCGCGAACTCCTGACGGACATGGAAAACAGCCTGAAAGCCATCACCGGTTTTGACGCGATTTCCTTCCAGCCCAACTCCGGCGCGCAGGGCGAATACAGCGGTATGCTCGCCATCCGCCGTTATCAGGAAGCCCAAGGCCAAGCACAGCGCAACATCTGCCTGATTCCCAAGTCCGCCCACGGCACCAACCCCGCCACCGCCGCCATGCTCGGTTTGAAAGTCGTCGTCGTCGATACCGATGAACACGGCAACGTCAACATCGACGATTTGAAAGCCAAAGCCGAACAACACCGCGACGCCTTGTCCGCCATCATGATTACCTACCCGTCCACCCACGGCGTGTACGAAGAAGGCATCCGTGACATCTGCCGCATCATCCATGAAAACGGCGGACAGGTTTACATGGACGGCGCCAACCTCAACGCCCAAATCGGCATCATGCAGCCTGCCGAAGTCGGCGCGGACGTGTTGCACATGAACCTGCACAAAACCTTCTGTATTCCTCACGGCGGCGGCGGCCCAGGCATGGGCCCCATCGGCCTGAAAGCCCACCTCGCCCCGTTTGCCCCAGGCCATACCCTGACCGACACGCACAGCGCCAGTGCCGGGCAAACCGCCGTAGCCGCCGCCGCCTTCGGTTCCGCGTCCATCCTGCCGATTACCTGGATGTACCTGACCATGATGGGCAAACAAGGCATGGAACAGGCAACGCGCTGGGCATTGCTCAACGCCAACTACGTCGCCAAACGCCTGAGCGAAGACTATCCCGTCCTCTACACAGGCAAAAACGGCCGCGTCGCACATGAATGTATCGTCGATTTGCGTCCGCTCAAAGCCGAAAGCGGCATCACCGAAACCGACATCGCCAAACGCCTGATGGACTACGGCTTCCACGCCCCGACGGTTTCCTTCCCCGTTGCCGGTACGCTGATGATTGAGCCGACCGAAAGCGAAAGCAAAGCCGAACTCGACCGCTTCATCGCCGCCCTGAAACAAATCAAACAGGAAGTGTTGAAAGTCGAACGCGGCGAATGGCCGAAAGACGACAACCCGCTGGTCAACGCCCCACACACCGCCGCCGACGTAACCGGCGAGTGGGCGCATCCGTACTCCCGCGAAGAAGCCGTCTTCCCGCTGCCTTTCGTGCGCGAAAACAAATTCTGGCCGAGCGTCAACCGCGTGGACGACGTGTACGGCGACCGAAATCTGGTCTGCTCCTGCCCGCCGATGGAAGCGTATGAAGATTAAGGCTTGACATGAAGAAAGGCCGTCTGAAAATTTCAGACGGCCTTTGTTTTAAAAAACGTTCATTCAGAAGGTAGCGTGGTTACGCCTTATCTGTTTGTCAGTTTTATTTTTTCTTGCCAAAAATCAGGGACAACACTGACAAAATCAGGAAACCGACAAACAGGATTTTAGCGATACCTGCCGCGCTGCCTGCAATACCGCCAAAACCCAATACGGCTGCAATAATGGCGATGACGAAGAAAACAACTGCATAATGAAGCATGGTTTTTTCCTTTCTGTTTGGTGTGCAAACGGTTTGATGTGCAAACGGTCGGGGGAGAGCCTTCCGTTTGTTGTGAGATGTAACAGTTTTATATTGAATCAACTATCTTATTGATTAATTTTATACTCACGGATGTAACCGCTTGTAGTACACCTTATCTGATAACTTCCTACTTAGCAAACCGCAGCAATCCCGATTTTCAACCAATCACCCCATTCATGAAGCAACTAATCAAATAATCAATGGATTACATGCATACGTTAAGTTTTGAAAACATTTATATTTTATCGATTAAACAATATCTAAGGAAATTATTTTTTAAAATCAATAAAAAATAAAAAAATAATATATTTATATAAAAGCAATGCCGAACCTGCCGTTTAAATCATCATAAAAACGGCTCAGAAAAATAAAAGGTCGTCTGAAACGCTGCTTTCCTTATTGATTGTTTTTTTGAAACGATTTCGTTATATAGTGGATTAACTTTAAACCAGTACGGCGTTGCCTCGCCTTAGCTCAAAGAGAACGATTCTCTAAGGTGCTGAAGCACCAAGTGAATCGGTTCCGTACTATCTGTACTGTCTGCGGCTTCGTCGCCTTGTCCTGATTTAAAGTTAATCCACTATAAAACAAACCATCCTTTGCCCTTTTCAGACGACCCGACAGGAAAACCGCCATGCAAAACATCCGCGCCGCCGCCGTACAAATGATTTCGTCCACCGACCCCGATGCCAATATCGACACCATGAAACGCCTCGTGCGCCAAGCAGCCGAGCAAGGCGCGGATTGGGTGCTGCTGCCCGAATATTGGCCTCTGATGGGGCGCAAGGATACCGACAAACTGGCTTTCGCCGAGCCTTTAGTCGGTAGCAGTTTAGGTGAAACCCGCTGCGCTCGTTTTAGCGAAACCCGCTACGCTCGTTTTCAGACGACCTTGAGCGAGACGGCGGCGGAATGCGGCGTGGTGCTGTTCGGCGGCACGATTCCGCTGCAAAGCCCTGACGCGGGCAAAGTGATGAATACCATGCTGGTGTACGACCGCGACGGCGCGCAAATCGGGCTGTATCACAAAATGCACCTGTTCGGTTTTTCAGGTTTGGGCGAACGCTATGCCGAGGCGGACACCATCAGCGCGGGCGGCGATGTGCCGAAATTGGCTGCCGACGGCGTACCGCTTGCCGCAGGCGTGTGCTACGACTTGCGCTTTCCCGAGTTTTTCCGCGCCCAGCAGCCGTTTGACGTTTTGCTGCTGCCCGCCGCCTTCACTTACACGACAGGCAAAGCGCATTGGGAATTGCTGCTGCGCGCCCGCGCGGTGGAAAACCAATGCTACGTCATCGCTTCGGCGCAAGGCGGCGAACACGAAAGCGGCAGGCGCACGTTCGGTCACAGCATGATTGTCGACCCGTGGGGCGAAGTGCTGGCCGTTTTGCCCGAAGGCGAGGGCATCGTCATCGCCGATTTGGACGCTGCGAGACTGCAAAGCGTGCGCACCAGGCTGCCCGCGTTGCAACACAGGTTGTTAAAATAAAAACAATTCATCCCCAAACGTCGCCATTTCCGCCTTAAATTCTATGATATGTTGATTTTATCGCAACAAAATTAATCCAAAGTAATATGAAATTGACAATTAATTTTGCATTTATAATATTAGCAGGTACAATTTCAGGCTATTTATTTGGGCTAGTCATACATTGCACAACAGCAGACAAAAATAAGGCTGTTCAACAGTCTAGTGCATTTTATAAAAGGGATATCAAGGATGCTCCAAGCTAAAATCGTCGTTATCGGCAGTATCAATATGGATTTAGTCACCCGTGCTTCAAAATTTCCCAGAGCGGGTGAAACATTGCTGGGCAATTCATTTCACCGCTTCATGGGCGGCAAGGGCGCAAACCAAGCGATTGCAGCAGCGCGTTTGGGGGCGGACGTCTGTATAGTCGGCGCGGTCGGCGATGACGATTTCGGCTATGAAATGACCACCAACCTCTGCCGCGAAGGCATCTTTACCGAACACATCCAAACCCTCACCGGCCTGCCCAGCGGCATGGCAAACATTACCGTTGCCGACGATGAAAACGCCATCATCGTTATCGCCGGAGCCAACATGGGGCTGACGATTGCCGACATCGAAAACGCCGAGCAGCAAATCGCCTCCGCCGATGTGGTTTTGAGCCAGCTTGAAATTCCGATGGACTGTGTCATCACCGCCGCAAAATTGGCGAAGAAATACGGCAAACCCTTTATCCTCAACCCGGCTCCCGCCCAATTCCTGCCTTCGGAATTATGGGAATTGGTCACCCTTCTGACCCCCAACCGCTACGAACTTGCCGACTGCCTCGGCCTGTCGCAAGATTTGAATCCCGAAGAGCTGATTCTAAAAGCCCCCTGCCCCGTCCTGATGACCATGGGCGACAAAGGCGCAGTCTATAAAGACGGGAAAGACAGTTTGCGTTATGTTTCCAGCTTTAAAGTGGACACTGCCGACACCACCGGCGCCAGCGACGCATTCAACGGCGCGTTGTCCGTCTTCTGGAATCAAGGCATCGAAACCGCCGTCCGTAAGGCATGTGCCGCCGCCGCGCTTTCCATTACCCAAGACGGCGCGCAAAACGGAATGCCTTTCAAAGAAGAATTGGAACAATTCCTCGCCGCGCATCAATAAATCCATATTCACGTTATGAAACACAAAAGGTCGTCTGAAACCCATCTTCCGGCGTTTCAGACGACCTTTATTAATCTTAAAGATGATTGAGCCGCATTATAGTGGATTAACTTTAAACCAGTACGGCGTTACCTCGCCTTAGCTCAAAGAGAACGATTCTCTAAGGTGCTGAAGCACCAAGTGAATCGGTTCCGTACTATCTGTACTGTCTGCGGCTTCGTCGCCTTGTCCTGATTTAAAGTTAATCCACTATACCGTGTCGCGTGCCATGTCATGAACGCTTCTGGGAATAGTTAAACCGCCCCGATGGATTTGGCAACCGACGGTCTGACGGCTACAATATCGTGTTAAAAACTTTTCATTTGGGAACACGCAAAATGTTGGTTCATCCTGAGGCGATGGGCGTCGCCACATTGGCGGACAAAATCCGCAAAATCGAAAACTGGCCGCAAAAAGGCATTTTATTTCACGACATTACACCGGTGCTTCAAAGCGCGGAATATTTCCGCCTTTTGGTGGACTTGCTGGTTTACCGCTATATGGGTCAGAAAATCGATGTCGTGGCTGGCTTGGACGCACGCGGCTTCATCATCGGCGCGGCTTTGGCGTATCAGTTGAACGTCGGCTTCGTCCCCATCCGCAAAAAAGGCAAGCTGCCTTTTGATACGATTTCGCAAAGCTACGCGCTGGAATACGGCGAAGCGACGGTCGAAATCCACAAAGACGCGGTCAAACCCGGCGCGCGCGTGCTGCTGGTCGATGACTTGGTCGCAACCGGCGGCACCATGCTCGCAGGCGTGGAATTAATCCGCAAACTCGGCGGCGAAGTCGTTGAAGCGGCGGCGATTTTGGAATTTACGGACTTGATCGGCGGCAGCAAAATCCGCGAAAACGGCGTTCCCCTGTTTACCCTGCTGCAAAACGAAGGCTGCATGTAAACTTTGCCCATGCCTCAAAGGTCGTCTGAAACAGCCATCCCGCTTTTCAGACGACCTTTTTGTTGCACCTGATTACGCGGTTAATGTAAATATCGGTTTCAGATTCGGATAATGCCGCCAAATCGTTTAAAATACGGTTCTAATTGATTCTAATAAAGATACAGCAAGTAATGAACGCACAACGCATATTTTCCCTCTCGCTCAGCCTGATTGCCGCAGCCGTCTTGTCGGCGTGCGTCTCTGAAAACGACACCTCATCCAAAGAGCCTGCCTCTTCCCTGACCGAACCTGTCTCCATCCCGGCCCGCCGTGCGGAAGGCGAATCCAAAGTATTGTCCGATTACGGTCAATATCAAGGCGCGCTGGACGCTGCCAAACGCGGCGACGATATGTGGGTGCAACAATTCTTGGCGCAGGCGGGCGACAGCGCGATGGCTGAAACCGTCCGCAACGAATGGCTCAAAAGCCTCGGCGCGCGCGGACAATGGGATGTGTTCCGCCAAGAAAACAAAAAGCTGAATGCGGCGGGTCGGGTGCAAGAAGTGCAATGTTATGCCGAACTGAGCAGCGGCAGCTACAACATGGCGGCAGAGCTTGTGCGCGTTACGAACAAGCTGCCCGCAGGCTGTACCCGCTTGGTCGAAAGCGCGGCAGCGGCAGGTCGTCTGAACAACAACGACGCATGGCGCCGCGTACGCGGATTGTTGAGCAACAGCCAAACCAGCGACGCACGCAGCTTGGCAGCCGCCTTGGGCAGCCCGTTTGAGGGCGGCTCGCAAGGTGCGCGCGAATACAGCCTTTTGAACGTCATCGGCAAAGACGCGCGCAAATCCTCCTCCGCAGCCTCCACGCTGTCCGGCATGGAATCCGGCTTAAGCCGAGAACAAAGTAGCTTCGCATGGGGCGTATTGGGACTCTACCAAGCGCAAAATCAAAACATGCAGACCGCGTTGAGCTACTACAACCGCGTTTCCGACCGCAAACAACTGACCGACGAGCAGTTTGAATGGTACGCCCGCGCCGCCCTGCGCCTGCAACGCTGGAACGAATTGTCCGGCATCATCCAACAAATGCCCGACAACCTGCAAAAAGACCCGACTTGGCAATACTGGCTGGGCCGCAGCTACGCCGCACAAGGCAACCAAAGCCGTGCTAAAGAAATGTACGAAAAAGCCGCCGCAAGCGGACGCAATTTCTACGCCGTCTTAGCAGGCGAAGAACTCGGCCGCCGCGTCAATACCAAAAACAACGTTTCCGACGCCGATAAAAAAGACGTCCGCCGCATGGCAGACGACGGCGCCATCAAACGCGCGCTGGTTCTGTTTAAAAACAGCCAAAGCAGCAACGATGCCAAAATGCGCCGTCAGGCGCAGGCAGAATGGCGTTTCGCCACCCGCGACTTCAACGAGGACAACCTCCTGACTGCCGCGCAAGTCGCCTTTGAAAACCAGTTCTACGACATGGCGATCAACAGCGCCGACCGGACCGAGCGCAAACTCAACTACAACCTGCGCTACCTCTCTCCGTTTAAAGAGACCACCGTCCGCTACGCCTCGCAAGCAGGCATCGACCCCGCTTGGGTTTACGGCCTGATCCGTCAAGAAAGCCGTTTCGTCATGGGCGCGCAATCTAGCGTCGGCGCGCAAGGCCTGATGCAGGTTATGCCTGCCACCGCCCGCGAAATCGCCGGCAAAATCGGCATGAGCAGCAGCGAACTCTACACCATGGACGGCAACATCCGCATGGGTACATGGTACATGGCAGATGCCAAACGCCGCCTGCAAAACAACGAAGTGATGGCAACCGCAGGCTACAACGCCGGCCCCGGCCGCGCCCGCAACTGGCAGGCTTCTACACCTCTGGAAGGCGCGATTTACGCCGAAACCATCCCTTTCACCGAAACCCGCGACTACGTCAAAAAAGTTATGACCAACGCGACCTTCTACGCATCTCTGTTCAATGAGCCGCAAACTTCGTTGAAACAGCGTATGGGAACCGTTCCGGGTCGTTATTGATTGACTTGGCTGCATCCGATCGGATTGTTTGACAGATACGGAAGCCAAACTTGAAAAGGTCGTCTGAAAGTATGTTTTCAGACGACCTTTTTTAGTGTGGATGATGGCAAAAAACAACGAATCAACCGCTTTAATCTTCATCGCCATCCCGCACTCTTTTCAATAAACTGGTTGTGCTACCCTGCCCCAATCCTTTGTATAGTGGATTAAATTTAAATCAGGACAAGGCGACGAAGCCGCAGACAGTACAGATAGTACGGAACCGATTCACTTGGTGCTTCAGCACCTTAGAGAATCGTTCTCTTTGAGCTAAGGCGAGGCAACGCCGTACTGGTTTAAAGTTAATCCACTATATCTGTTACTTGCTGCCGTGTATCCAACGTTCAGCCGCTGAGCGGAAACACTTTACAAAAAGGTCGTCTGAAAACCGAAAAATCAGTTTTCAGACGACCTTTGTTTAGCTCAAACCTTCCCGGTTTAAGCGGCGTTAACTTTGTCTTCGCGGCGCAGCAGGGTAATCAGGTCGCTGATGCGCTGTTTCATGCTGCGACGGTCGACGATTTGGTCGATAGCGCCTTTCTCCAGCAGGAATTCTGCGCGTTGGAAGCCTTCGGGTAAGGTTTCACGGACGGTTTGTTCGATGACGCGCGGACCGGCAAAGCCGATAAGGGCGTTGGGTTCGGCAAGCACGACATCGCCGAGGAAGGCGAAGCTGGCGGATACGCCGCCCATGGTCGGGTCGGTCAGGACGGAGATGAACGGCAGGTGTTTTTCAGTCAGAAGATGCAATGCCGCGCTGGTTTTGGTCATCTGCATCAATGAGTTGACTCCTTCCTGCATACGCGCACCGCCCGATGCGGCAACGCAGATGAAAGAGCAGTTGTCGGCTACGGCGCGGCGCACGCCTTGAACGAAGCGTTCGCCGACGACGGAACCCATAGAGCCGCCGATAAAGCGGAATTCGAAGGCGGCAATCACGACGGGCAGGCCGTTCATAAAGCCTTTCATCACGACCAACGCATCATCTTCGCCGGTGGCTTTGCGCGCTGCGGCCAAGCGTTCGGGGTATTTTTTGCTGTCTTTGAATTTCAGCGGGTCGGTCGGTTTGATATTGGCGGCGATTTCTTCGCGGCCTTCCTCGTCCAAAAGCAAATTGAGGCGTTCGCGTGCGGAAAGCGGGTTGTGGTGGTTACATTTCGGGCAAACTTGGTCGTTTTGCTGAAGTTCGGTTGAGTAGATGGTTGCCGAGCAGGAAGGGCATTTGTGCCACAGGCCTTCGGGAACGTTGGACGAGCCTTCGCTTTTGCTGCGGTTTTTGATTTTGGGCGGTAGGATTTTGTCTAACCAACTCATGGATGACTCCTTGGAATTCGGGATTCAGACGACCTTTGCGTGTGTTTGCGGAAAAGGCCTTAACGGATTGCGTCTTTTAATTCTTTTACCAACGCGCCGACGGCTTCTGCTTCGCGGCCTGCGTTATTTTCAATTTCTTTGACAATGCGGCTGCCGACGATGACGGCATCGGCAACGGCACCGATTTTGCGCGCGCTTTCGGCGTTGCTGATGCCGAAGCCGACGCCGATCGGGATGTCGATATACTTGCGCAAAAGCTCTATTTTACGCGAAACTTCCTCGGTATCCAAACTTGCCGCGCCGGTAACGCCTTTGAGCGAAACGTAATAGACAAAGCCGCCTGCAACGCGGGCGATGGTTTGGATACGCTCTTCGGTCGTGGTCGGGGCAATCAGGAAAATGCAGTCGATGCCGCGCGCTTTGAGTTCGTCGTGCAGCGGGGTGATGGTTTCGACAGGGGAATCGACGGTCAGCACGCCGTCCACGCCGGCTTCGGCAGCCGCTTGGGCAAATGCCTGATAACCCATTTTATGAATCGGGTTCAGATAACCCATCAGGACGACGGGCGTGTTGCCGTTTGTTTCGCGGAAGCGGCGTACGATGTTCAATACGTCGTTGAGGGAAACTTTGTTTGCCAACGCACGCTCGGCGGCGCGCTGGATGGTCGGACCGTCCGCCATCGGGTCGGAAAAGGGAACGCCCAATTCCAGGATGTCGGCGCCGTTTTCAACCAAACTGTGCATCAGCGCAAGCGTGGTATCGAGATTGGGATCGCCTACGGTGATATAGGGAATCAGGGCTTTTGCGCCGTCAAGCGCGGCAAAGGTTTGCTGGATTCTGCTCATCTTGATTTCTCGTTTCCGTAACGGCTGTTTCCAGCCGGTTTTCATCGACAATAAGTTGGCAAGTATAGCATTGACTGTCTGTTTCGGGCGAAACTGCATGACATTTTCAGTCATTTTTTCATATAGATAAAAGGTCGTCTGAAAATCTTTTCAGACGACCTTTCCAAAACCGGGCAGTCGGAATGCTGCCGCCATGCCGATTTTCCACCGTTTAATCGCGTTTGTGTTCGATATAGTCTTGGTGTTTGGTTTGCGGATCGGCGCGGGTCACCGTGTATTCGCCTTCGATGATATCGCCGTCATCTTCAGTACGGCGCGTAAAGGTTTGCTGACGGAAAGACTGCGTATTCATTTGGGCCGCCGGCCGACCCTTAATCGGCAAAAGCAGCAGCAAGGCGATAATGGTGGACACAAAACCCGGACTGAGCAGCAAAATCCCGGCGACGGTATAACGTATCGGCCACAACATCTGATACATGGAAATATTGTCCCCGCTGCGGATGGCCGCACCCGCAAGCAAAATGCCGGACAGCCCCGTGTGGCGCAGCATCATCGAGCCGCCGATAAAGCTGACTATCATCAGCAGGAAAGCGAATCCGCCGCCCAGCCAATCTGCCACCCAAACGATGGACATAATTTCCAAAAACAATAATACTAAAAAACCCACACCGAAATACTGCATCTTTGCTCCTTTAAATTCCGAACCCGCTTCATGCTGCGCAAGTCGGCGCGTTTAGCCGCAATTTCAATCTATCTTATTGAATCTTTTTGGATACCACAAACCGACATTTTGTTCTTGCCGAACAATCGGCTTCCCTTAACATAAAGATAATGTGCCCTACTTTCAAGGCGCGCGAATGTGAAAAACCGTAAGGTTTCGGCACGTTTTTTCAGACGAGGTCGTCTGAAACGGCACGCGCCCTTACAGCAACTTCTTGATATCGTTTTCTATTTCTTCCGGCGTTACGCTGGGCGCAAACCGTGCCGCCACTTCGCCTTGCCGATTAATCAGGAATTTGGTGAAGTTCCAGCGGATATCGCCCGCCTGATGCTTACTGCCCCATGCCGCCAGCCGCAACACCGCTTCTTTCAACATATGCCCGCCCCTATCCTGCGGCTGTTGCGCCTTCAAATAAGCATAAAGCGGCGATGCGGATGCGCCGTTGACATCGATTTTGTCAAAAATTTTGAATGCAGTACCAAACTTCGTCTGACAGACGGAAGCAATTTCCCGACTGCTCTCCGGCGCCTGTCCGCGAAATTGGTTGCACGGAAAATCCAATATCTCCAAACCTTGCCCGTTATAACGTTCATAAAGCTGCTGCAATGCCGTATATTGCGGCGTCAATCCGCAGCGCGTGGCGGTGTTGACAATCAGCAGCACCTTACCGCGGTAAACACTCAGGGAAACCGGATCGCCTTGGGCATCGTTTAAGGTGAAGTCGTAAATATTCATGTTGTCCATTCAAAAAGGTCAGGGAAAACAAATCGAGTCAGGCAAACACCGGCTGAAATTTAGAGCCGTATGTTTCATTTTGATTGATGATTTTTATAGTATTTCAACAATGCCATCATTTCTTTTGCCTTCTTTTTCCCATGCCGCTCGTCAGTGACATAATCCGCTGCCTTATTGCCCAATTCATTTTTGATGTCCGGGTTGGCACCGTTTGCCAAAAGTATTTCAAGTATTGCCACATTGCCGTTGAAGCAGGCATTTTGGACAGGCGTAAAACCCATTTCCCCCTGTTTGTTGACGTCCGCGCCATTTTGAATCAGCAATAAAACATCTTCGCAGGCTTGGTTGATGACCGCCAAATTCAGCAAGGTTTCATCCATCAAACCCAAATCATGTACGGAGGCGATACGGGGGCGCGAGGCGAAAGCCAAGTTATTTTGATATTTGGCGAACAGATTGGTCAGATTTTGATTCATGATTTATCCTGAAACGATGAGGCTTAAGAGACGGATATGTTTTCAGACGACTTTTTTCAGACGACCCCGACAAACCTGCCCTATTGTTTATCGTCAGCCCATATGAAAAAACACCGCTTTCGCAAGCGGTGTCCGGTAAAGCAGCAATTATTTGCGCAGACCCAAGCGGGTGATCAGGTTGCGGTATGTATCAGGTTGAGTACGGCGCAAGTAAGACAACAGACGGCGACGTTGGCTGACCATTTTCAACAGGCCGCGACGGCTGTGGTGGTCTTTAGGGTTGGTTTTGAAGTGGGGAGTCAGGTCGTTGATACGGAAAGTCAACAGAGCGACTTGTACTTCAGAAGAACCGGTATCGCCTTCTTTACGTTGGAAATCTTTAACAATTTGTGCTTTTTGTTCTACGGTCAATGCCATGATGGATAACTCCGAAAAATAAAAGAACCGTCATTCGGTTCGGACAAGTTTGACGAGCAGGAAACCCGTTCAAACTCCTGAAGTCTTTTTGTAAAGACGGGCGGATTATGCCACAGTTTGTACGGTTTTGCACGACTAAATCCTGTCTTCAGGCAGTGTTTCGCCGAGACTGTGGCTTTCAGACGACCCGCCCGCCCTGAAACCTACTCCCCCGCCACGGTCATGCTCTCGATCAGCACCGAACCGATTTTGTTGGAAGAGCGGCGCAGCGCGTCGTTGGCAGTGCCGACGATGCCGAGGTACATATCCTGCAAGCGGCCGGCGATGGTGATTTCTTGGACGGGGTGGCTGATGACGCCGTTTTCCACCCAAAAACCCGCCGCGCCGCGCGAGTAGTCGCCCGTGATGGTGTTCACGCCCTGACCCATCAGTTCGGTAACCAACAATCCCGTGCCCATTTCTTTCAGCAGGTCGGACTGCGTTTCGTGCGTATGGTTCAAATAAAGGTTGTGCGCGCCGCCGGCGTTGCCCGTGGTCTGCATACCGAGCTTTCTCGCGCTGTAACTGCTGAGGAAATAGCCTTCGACAATGCCGTCGCGGATGACGAAACGCGGCTGTGTGGCGACGCCTTCGGAGTCGAAATAGGTGCTACCGAAGGCGCGGGGGATGTGCGGTTCTTCGCGCAGACTGAGGAAATCGGGCAGGACTTTTCTGCCTATGCTGTCGATCAGGAAGCTGCTTTGGCGGTAGAGCGCGCCGCCGCTGAGTGCGCCAACGAGGTGTCCGATAAGGCCGCCTGCGACTGTGGTATCGAAGAGGACGGGATAGCTGCCTGTCGGGATGCTGCGGCTGTTCAGACGACGTAAGGTACGCTCGGCGGCGGTTTTGCCGATTTGCTCGGGGCTGTCCATGTCTTGATGGCGGCAGGCAGCGTCGTACCAGTAGTCGCGCTGCATGCCGTTTTCGTCGGCGGCAACGATGCTGCACGAAATGCTGTGGCGCGTGCCTTGTTGGTGGGCGGTGAAGCCGTGGGTGTTGCCGTAAACGTATTGGTAATGTCCGGTTTGAACACCTGCGCCTTCGGAATTTTCGATGCGTTCATCCGCGCTCAGGGCGGCTTGTTCACATTGTTTTGCCAACTCGATGGCGGCTTCCGTGCTTAAATCCCATTCGTGATAACGGTCGAGGTCGCCGACGTGTCGCGCCATCAATGAAGCATCTGCCAGACCTGCGCAATCGTCTTCGGCGGTGTAGCGGGCGATGTCGATAGCAGCTTTGACGGTGTCTTGCAAGGCTTTTTCGGAGAAGTCGGCGGTGCTGGCGCGGCCTTTGCGTTTGCCGACGTACACGGTAATATCCAGCGATTTGTCTTGCTGGAACTCGATTTGTTCGATTTCGCCCAGCCGTACGCTGACGCTTTGCCCGATGGATTCGCTAAAGTCGGCTTCGGCAGCCGCCGCGCCCATGTTTTTTGCCAAATCCAAGGCGTGCCCGCATAAGCCGGTCAGCTCGGAGGCGGTGTGGTTAAACAGCATAAAGGGGTTCCTGACAGAGGTTTGCGGCATTTTAACCGTTTTCAGACGACCTCGGCAAAAATACCGCCGCAGAAGATATAGTGGATTAAATTTAAATCAGGACAAGGCGACGAAGCCGCAGACAGTACAAATAGTACGGCAAGGCGAGGCAACGCCGTACTGGTTTAAATTTAATCCACTATAAAAGATCGTCTGAAAACGCCGTTTCAACAGGGCGTTGACGTGAAACCTGCCCGAACGTGCTAAAATACCCGAAACAAAATTAAAGGTTTATCAAAATGTTTGAAAACGAAGACGAATGGGTCAGCAAAACCCAAATGAAAAAGCAGATGAACGATTTGCAGGCTTTGGGCATGGAGTTGACCAAACTCTCAACCGATACGCTGAAAAAAATCGGCTTGGACGAGGACTTGTACGAAGCCGTCGTTACCTACAAAAAAATCACGTCCAACGGCGCACTCAAACGCCAAAGCCAATTCATCGGCAGGCTCATGCGAGACACCGACCCCGCACCCATAGAAGCCTTCCTCGCCAAACTGCGCGGCGAAAATACCGCCCACAACGCCTTCTTGCAACGCGTCGAACAAGCCCGCACACGCCTCTTGGCGGACGACAACGCAATCACCCAATTCATGGCGGACTTCCCCCATGCCGACGCAGGCAAATTGCGCACCTTAATCCGCAATACGAAAAAAGAGCAGGAACAAAACAAACCGCCGAAAAACTTCCGCGCCCTCTTCCAAGAAATCAAATCCGTCATGGAAGGCAGTCAGAGCGATTCGGAAGAAACTCAGGATTGGACAGAATAAATATCGGGGTCGTCTGAAAACGGGGTTGGGGGTTCTGTAAATCCCACCGCCCCGTTTTCAGACGACCTTTTCAAATTTCATATAATCTTATTAAAATATACCGTCATTTTTCAGACATCCCTTTAACAATAAAACAAACCGACCTTTTCAAGGACTACACTTATGAAACTTCGCCTTACCCTCACTGCCCTCCTCGCCTTATCATTAAACGGCTGCCTAACTGAACAACTGTGGCAAGAGGATAAAAAAGTAGAAAAAATCACTTTTCATCCGATTACTTCCGACCAAGTACATTCTTTCGGTATCGTCAACAAAGACAATGACCAACTTGAAAAAGGCAGCATCGTCATGATGGGCGAAAAATACTGGTTCGTCATTAATGCCAAAGATTCAAAAGACCTGACACCCATCCTCAATGTCAAACTCGACAAAAAATTCCAAATTGCCGATGCCAAAAAATACAAAAAAGACCTCAAAGCCCTGCCTGTTGTGGTAAACAATGAAAAAGAAGCCGATTTCACCACCGATTTCTGCCTACGCTACGACACTCAAAAAGCTGATGAAATCGCCAAACTGAAAAACCTGTCATTTGAAACCGGTAAAGGTAGAAACAACACTGTCTACCACCGCTGTGTTCACGCCAAAGGCAAATACTACGCTCCCCCGAAAAACCTGCCCGCCGACTACAAATTTGAACAAAGCATTCCTGTCTCCATCGGCTATACGACTTCTCGCGTATACACCAGTCCGGTGAAAGTAGTAGGTACTCTGTTGGTGACGCCGCTGACGCTCACCGTTGACGCCCTTACCCCAGTACTGTTCATTCCTGCCATAGTGATAGGTGGCGGAATTAACCCAACCTTTTAACAAAACCTTTACGCCTGTTTTCAGACGACCTTTCCGTCCTTGAATACATAAAATATATTCCACACACCATGCCCGTCAAAATCCAAACCCGCCCCGTCAACCAAAACGTCCTCGATGATTTGCTCACTGCCGGCGCCGACCCTTTAATCGCCCGCCTGTGCGCCTCGCGCGACGTGCAGAGTCCCGCCGAATTGGACGACAAACTTGCCGGCCTTCTGCCTTATCAATCGCTGACGAATTGCGAAGCTGCCGCCCGCCGTCTGGCGGATGCCATCGAACGCAAGGAAAAAATCCTGATTGTCGCCGACTACGATGCCGACGGCGCGACCGCGTGTTCCGTCGGCATGAGCGGCTTGGCGGCGATGGGCGCGGCGGTGGATTTCCTCGTACCCAACCGCTTCGAACACGGCTACGGCTTAACGCCCGAGCTTGCCGAAATCGCCGCCGCGCAAGGCGTGGATTTGTTGATTACGGTCGATAACGGCATCGCCAGCATCGCAGGCGTGGCGCGGGCGCAGGAATTGGGTTTGGACGTGATCGTTACCGACCACCACCTGCCCGCCGAAACCATACCCAACTGCATCATCGTCAATCCGAACCAAAAAGGCTGCGGCTTCCCCAGCAAAAGTCTGGCGGGCGTGGGCGTGATTTTTTATGTATTGATGGCGTTGCGTGCCGAATTGCGCCGCCGCGATTATTTTTCAGACGACCTTAGAGAACCGAATCTGGGCGAACTTTTGGATTTGGTCGCACTCGGCACCGTCGCCGATGTCGTCCCCCTCGACCACAACAACCGTATCCTCGTGTCGCAAGGCTTGAAACGGATGCGCTCCGGCAAGATGCGTCCCGGCATCCGCGCCCTTTTTGAAGTGGCGCGGCGCGACTGGCGCAAAGCGCAGCCTTTCGATATGGGTTTTGCACTGGGTCCGCGCATCAACGCTGCCGGACGGCTGGACGATATGTCGGTCGGCATCGCCTGCCTGTTGGCGCGCGACGACGCAGAAGCGCAGGCATTAGCGGCGCAGTTGAACGACCTCAATATCGAACGCCGCGAAATCGAGCAGTCCATGCTGCAAGACGCGCTGAACGCCTTTCCTGAAACCCTGCCTTCAGGTCAGACGACACTGGTCGCCTACCGCGACGACTTTCATCAAGGCGTGGTCGGCATCGTCGCCAGCCGCCTCAAAGACCGCTTCTACCGCCCGACCATCGTGTTCGCTCCGGCGGACAACGGCGAAGTGCGCGGTTCGGGGCGCTCCATCCCCAACCTGCACCTGCGCGACGCTTTGGATTTGGTGTCCAAACGTCATCCCGATTTGATTTTGAAATTCGGCGGACACGCGATGGCGGCGGGCTTGAGCATACTCGAACACAACATTCCCGCGTTTCAGACGGCCTTTGAAGAAGCCGTGCGTGAAATGGTGTGCGAAGACGATTTGTCGCAAACCTTCATCACCGACGGCAGCCTGAAAGCCTGCGACATCACGTTGGAACAGGCGCAAAACCTCGCCCGCCACGTTTGGGGACAAGGCTTCGCGCCGCCGAGCTTTACCGACGAATTTCACGTCATCCGCCAGCAGCCTTTGGGCGCGGAGGGCAAACACAAAAAAGTCTGGCTGCAAAAAGACGGCTACGAATTTGAAGCCATGTTTTGGCGGTGCAGCGAAGACATCCCCGAATACATCCGCACGGTTTACCGCCCCGTTGCAAACGAGTGGCGCAATCAGATGGAATTGCAGCTTTACATCGATTACTGGGAAGCCGCTTAAGGCTTGCGAAAGATAAAAGGTCGTCTGAAACCAAAAAACAAGTTTCAGACGACCTTTGTTTTCTAGAAGATTATTGTGCGCCAAATTTCAATACCATCGGCAATCAAGAAAACATGCCCGCACAACTTGTATTTAAATTTCAAAAAACACCTTATCCGAATGATAAAAACCGGCAATCCGAAAGAAAACAAAACCGAAAATCCCCCTTCTACTCAAACACTTTCAACGCAATATTGTGATGAATCAAACTTCCTGACAGATAAACCCGCGATTGCTTGTCAGTCGGTAGATTTTAAAACATAATGCTTACGCGCCTAAGTATTGGAGTTTTACTACAAATACATGATGGGTAAGCCGTACGCAGCGCAGCAGTTCCAACCGATCAACTCAAAGCAAGGAAGGTCTAAAATGAAAGTAACCAGTTTCGGCGAAGTGTTGTGGGACGATTTTCCAAGCGGCAAAGTGTTGGGCGGTGCGCCGCTGAACGTTTTGGTCCGTTTGCAATCCTTCGGGGTCGATACTGCCATCATCAGCCGCCGCGGCGATGATGCCGACGGCGAAGAGCTGCTGCGCCAAATCCAAGCGAAAAACGTCAATACCGACCTGCTGCAAGTGTGCAAAGAATGCGACACCAGCCTTGTCAAAGTCATCTTGGACAAATGCGGCAGCGCGTCATACGAAATCGTGTATCCCTGCGCTTGGGACCGCATCGTCGTCGAAGATGCCGCCTTGCAGCGTGTCGCCGAATCCGATGCCTTCGTGTTCGGCAGCCTTGCCACCCGCGACGAGGTTTCCCGTGCGACTTTAGACAAACTGATGGAAAAAGCCAAATTCAAAATCTTCGACGTCAACCTGCGCAAACCCCACTACGACACCGACCGCCTGCTCGCCACCATGAAACGTGCAGATATGCTCAAGCTCAATGACGACGAATTGTACGAACTGTCCGCAATTTACGGCTCGCCCTACCACAGCATCGAACAAAACATCGCCTACCTCAACCGGTTGACCGGCGCACAAACCATCTGCGTCACTTTAGGCGGACACGGTGCAATTTTATACAAAGACGGCGAACTCTACCGCCACTGCGGCTTCCGCATCAAAGTTGCCGATACGGTCGGCTCCGGCGACAGCTTCTTGGCAGGGCTGATCTACAAACTGCTCAACAATGCCGAGCCGCAAGAAGCCATTACCTTCGCCTGCGCACTCGGCGCCCTAGTCGCTTCTAGACACGGCGCGACGCCCGACATTTCCTTGCAAGAAATCGAAAGCTTCATGAATCCGGCTTGATGTTTGTCATCAAAGGATGTCACAACAAAAGGTCGTCTGAAAACGGATTTTCTGTTTTCAGACGACCTTTTATATCGCCGATTCACTTTTCAGAATACAGACTCGTGTTAAGCCGATTCTTCAGGCTGTTTACCAAACCGTCACGAACTGCTCCAAATCGGTATTTTTTGCGCCACTGCCCGCCTCAGTCGGCGAACCGACCATCATCAGCCCGATGATTTTATCTTTGTCTTCACAACCAAACGCTTCGCGCAAGAGCGGGCTGTTGACCCACATTCCGGTAATCCACACATTGTCAAAACCTTGCGCGGACGCGGCAAGCTGCAGCCCGTAAGCGGCGCAGCCCGCACTCAACATTTGTTCCCACTCGGGCTTGGGTTTCGCCACTTCGCGGTTGGGCGCAAAAGTCACGCCGATTACCATAGGCGCCATATTGCCGACTTTCTCGGCTTTCTTCATCGCATCATCGCCAAAATTCAACTCGGTAACCGTTTGGCGCAACAATTCGCGGAAACGTTGCAAGCCTGCCTCACTTTGAATGACGGTAAAACGAAACGGACGCATATTGCCATGGTCGGGAACCTGCGTAGCCGCTTGCAGCATATATTCGAGCTGTTCCGCATTCGGCGCGGGGGCGGTAAGTTTTTTAGACGAGCGACGTGTGGTCAAAAGTTGTAAAGCATCCATATTTTATCTTTCAAGTCATTTGAAACAACGGAATCCATCTTAAACGGGATTCCTTATGAAACCATCAAAACGATACAGGCTATATTCGGAAAATACTGCAACAGACGGTGCAAACCGATTGGCTAATACTTAACGCTTTTGCAAGCCATTTTCTTCAGCCCGGCACAGAGTAAAGCCGTACCTGCTCGAAACGAACCCTCTATATAGCACAAAGCCGGTTTGAATGCCATGCTTGATGGCGAAACAAAAAGGTCGTCTGAAAACCTGTTGCCAAGTTTTCAGACGACCCCTTCACATCGCAATCATAGCCATCAGACCACGACTTCTTCTTTTTTCTTCACTTCCTTCGCGATATTTTCGCGGCTCAGGCCGAACATCAGCAAGAGCGGGCTGGCGACCAATACCGAAGAGTAAATACCGAACACGATACCGATGGTCAATGCCATTGAGAAACCGTGTAACGCTGCGCCGCCAAACACCAGCATGGAAACGACCATTGCCTCGGTCGAGCCGTGGGTGATGATGGTACGGCTCATGGTGGCGGTAATCGCATTGTCGATGACTTGCGGAACGGTGTGTCCGCGCATACTCGGTTTGCGGAAGTTCTCACGGATACGGTCGAAGACGACGACGGATTCGTTTACGGAATAGCCCAATACGGCAAGGATACCCGCCAACACGGTCAGTGAAAATTCCCATTGGAAGAAGGCGAAGCAGCCCAAAATAATCACGATGTCGTGCATATTCGCGATGATGGCGGATACGGCGAAACGCCATTCAAAGCGCATCGACAGGTAAACGATGATACCTGCTACGACAAAGCCTAATGCCATCAGACCGTTGGTCACCAGCTCTTCGCCGACCTGCGGGCCGATAAATTCGACTTGGCGCAGGGTAACGTCAGGCTGCTCTTTTTTCAGCAATTCCATAACCTGATTGGAAAGCTGCGCGGAAGTTACACCTTCTTTGTTGGGCAGGCGGATCATGATGTGTTTGTTCGTACCCAACGCCTGAACTTGGACATCGCCCATTTTCAGGGTATCGAGTTTTTCACGGGTTTTGTTGACGTCCACGCCCTGCTGATATTGCACTTCCATCACGGTACCGCCGGTAAATTCGACGGAGAAGTTCAAACCTTTGGTAATGAGGAAGAATACGGCGGCAATGAAGGTTACCAACGAAATAAAGGTCGTCAGTTTGCCGTAGCTCATAAACGGGATGTCGCGTTTGATTTTAAAGAGTTCCATGTCTTACTCCTTGCCAGCCGCTGTTTCGGCTTTAGGTTTCCATACTGCGCCGATGGAAATGTTCTGCAATTTGCGGCGGCGTCCGTACCAAAGATTCACTAAGGCGCGGAAGACGACGACGGATGAGTACATCGAAGTCAGGATACCCAGACAGTGTACGACGGCAAAACCGCGGACCGGGCCGGAACCGAATACCAAGAGGGCGATACCGGCAATCAGCGAGGTCAGGTTGGAGTCGACGATGGTTGCCCATGCGTGTTGGAAACCGAGGTTGATTGCCTGTTGCGGCGGAACGCCTTCGCGCAACTCTTCGCGGATACGTTCGTTAATCAATACGTTGGAGTCAATCGCCATACCCAGCGTCAACGCCAATGCGGCAATACCGGGCAGCGTCAGCGTTGCCTGCATGGCAGACAAAATACCGACTAAGAACAAGATGTTGGTACTCAGGGCGATGGTTGAGAAGAAGCCCATCAAGCGGTAGTAAACCACCATGAACAAGGCAACGGCGGTAAAGCCCCATAAGGTCGAATGGAAACCTTTTTCAATGTTTTCTTTACCCAAAGACGGGCCGATGGTGCGCTCTTCCACAATTTGCATCGGTGCGGCGAGAGAACCAGCACGCAGCAACAAAGAGGTATCATTGGCTTCCGCCTGCGTCATGCTGCCGGAAATTTCCACGCGTCCGCCGGTAATAGCGGAACGGATAACCGGTGCGGTAACCACTTCGGATTTGCCTTGGTCAATCAACACCATCGCCATGCGTTTACCGACGTTAGCAGCAGTCAATTCGCCGAAAATACTGCCGCCTGCGCTATCCAAGCTCAGACTGACGGCAGGCGCACCCATTTGGTCGAAACTGGGTTGCGCGTCATTGATATTGTCACCGGTCAATTCAACCTGTTTGTTAATCAGCAAGGTTTCAGGATGATCGCCACCACTGGACAACAGCTCGAAACCGCTCGGAACATTACCTTCCAAAGCTTCGCGCACTTTGACAGGGTCGTCTTCCACCATGCGTACTTCCAAAGTCGCGGTACGGCCGATAATGTCTTTTGCTTTGGCTGTATCTTGTACACCCGGCAGCTGCACGACGATACGGTCGAGGCCAGATTGCTGGATGACAGGCTCAGCCACGCCCAACTCATTGACGCGATTATGCAAAGTGGTGATGTTTTGTTTCACCGCATCGGAGCGTACTTTGTTAATCGCTTCTTCGGACAATGTCAGCGTGATGTTATTGCCGTCGGCATTCAAATTTGCCTCAGGGAAAAGCTGACGCAGCTTAGGCATGGCTTTCTGTACGTCGGCAGCGTCCTGCATCGGGACAATCAGACCGTTTTCAATTTGACGGATGGTGCCGGTACGGATTTTTTCGCGGCGCATCTCGCGGCGGATGTCGCCCGAATAACGTTCAAACGTTTTCTGCATCGCGGCTTTCATGTCCACTTGCATGGTGAAATGCACGCCGCCGCGCAAGTCCAAGCCCAAGAACATCGGGTTGGCGCCGATTTTGGCCATCCATTCGGGACTGTCCGCCAACAGGTTGAGCGCGGTGATATAGCCATCGCCCAAAGTGTTTTCGATGACATCGCGGGCTTTAAGCTGCGTTTCGGTATCTTTGAAACGCACTTTCAGCGAGTTGTTTGCAACAAACATCCCGTCGGTCTGAATACCTGCCTGTTTCAGCGCGGCATCGACTTTAGACTGGGTCTGTTCGTTAATAATGATGGCTTGTCGGTTGGTTGATACCTGTACTGCGGGCGTTTCACCGAAAAGGTTGGGCAGTGAATACACTACGGCAACCAAAATCGAGCACGCAATCAGCAGGTATTTCCATAAAGGATAACGGTTCATGGTAAACCTTCGATTTATTATGAAGACAAACAGCCGCGCTCAGCTTTCCGAGGCGGCTCTTGGCAAAAATACGGATTACTCGGCTTTGGCGGCAATCGCGTTACGTTCCACTTCGACTTCGATTTTTGCACCTTGACCGATGTCCACAGTGAAAAACTGTTCGCCGACTTTGGTAACGCGGCCTTTGAAACCTGCTGCCAAAACAACCTTATCGCCGACTTTCAAAGCGGCAAGCATGGCTTGGTGTGCTTTGAATTTCTTTTGTTGAGGACGCATGATCAGGAAGTAGAACACCACCATAATCAGCACTAAAGGGGCAAATTGGGCCACAGTTTGATTCATAATTTGTCCGTTTTCTAAGAGATTAAAATTAAGTAAAACACTGCTTGCGACAGAAAAAAGCATTGGTACAGCCGCAAAATTAAGCTATTCTAAAGGTCGTCTGAAAAATTTCCAAGCCTTTCCCTATTTATTAACCATATTTATCATGTCAGGTCGTCTGAAAATGAAGTTTCAACGACATTTAAAACCTGATTCCTTCCTACCAACGACAAGCCCCGCGCCCTTTTCCTCATGAAAAAACTCATTCGACGACTGCGTACGCGCCTACGCCGCCTCTTGGGTAAAAATGCGCGTACGGTCTGGATTTCTCATCCCGTTTTTGCGCAACACCAACCCGGCACAGGTCACCCCGACTCGCCCGAACGCACTGCCGTTATCGAGGCGGAGCTCAAACGTCAGGATATTTGGCGGCATCTTCAAACTGCCGAAGCCGAAGAAATCAGCGATACCCGCCTCGCCTTGGTTCACCCGCGCAAATATCTGCGCTCGCTCGAAGCCTGCCAGCCCCAACCGGACAAAATCTACCGCATCAACGACGATACCGTCATGAGCCATGGTTCGCTCAAAGCCGCCCGTTACGCCGCAGGGGCTGTCGTTCAGGCGGTGGACATGGTAATGAATAAGAAAGCATGGCACGCCTTTTGCGCCGTCCGCCCACCCGGACACCATGCACACAGCGATAAAGCCGGCGGTTTCTGCCTATTAAACAATGTCGCAACAGGTGTCATGCATGCCATCGCCGAATATCGACTCCAACGCATCGCCGTCATCGACTTTGACGTCCATTACGGCGACGGCACAGCGGAAATCTTCAAAGACGATCCGCGCGTCCTGTTTATGAACCTTTTTGAAACCGACCTCTTCCCATTTCCCAAAACCAACCATTCCGCCAGCGGCGCCAATATGTTGCATCTGCCTTTCGCATCCAATACCGGCAGCCGCGTTTTCCGCACCACCGTACGCGAGCAATGGCTGCACAAACTGACCGCATTCAAACCCGAACTGGTCTTACTGTCCGCAGGTTTCGACGGACACAAACAAGACGAAACAGGTCGTCTGAATCTGCACGAAGCCGATTTCGCCTGGTTGACACACAAAATCATCCAAGCCGCATCAAGCTGCCCCGGCAAAATCGTCTCCGTACTGGAAGGCGGCTACACACTCGAACCTTTGGCAAAATCCGCCGCAGCCCATATCGGCGTCTTAGCAGGACTACCCAAAGCAGGCTATGTCGCCGCTTATCAAAAGCATTTGAAACGCGGTGGACAGAAGAAAGAAAATACTGCCCCTGCAAGCCAAATAGGTCGTCTGAAAACAGAAAACAGGTTTTAACTTGCTATTTCCGCATTAAAATATAGTGGATTAAATTTAAATCAGGACAAGGCGACGAAGCCGCAGACAGTACAGATAGTACGGAACCGATTCACTTGGTGCTTCAGCACCTTAGAGAATCGTTCTCTTTGAGCTAAGGCGAGGCAACGCCGTACTGTTTTAAAGTTAATCCACTAATTTTCAAAAAATAAAAGATTGGACTGATAATGAAAAAATTGCTTTTTGTATTATTGGGACTGGCGAGCCTTAATGTGTATGCTGCTGACCCAACCTATGATGCAACCAGAGGCGCATTGCAAAATAATTCGGCATTGTGTGCGTATGGTTACAATCCCAACTGTGCGTCATCTCGTCAGCATCAACGAAAGCAACCTACGGAAATTGTTAATATCGATGTCCCTTCAAAATACGGTGCATGGGCAGCCAATCCTAAAACAGGTATATCAGGTGGCGCACTCGAAATGGATTCACTTGCGGCTGCCAAAAGACAAGCTATTAAAACCTGTGAAGAAGGTGGAAAAAATAAACCGTGTAAAGTTTTGGCTTGGGTTCGGAATGGCTGTCTCGCCGTTGCCCAAGCAAAAGATGGTACACTTTTTTTCGGATCAACTGAGCCTGGTCTTGCTGAAGCCGAAGCCCTAAGAAAATGTCAAAAACATGGAGCTTCACAATGCAGAATTATTGCTCCCGAAGGCTGCTCAATGCCAAAATACTGACATCATCAGTATGATTCAAGGTCGTCTGAACCTCTTTCAGCCGCAAGGTTCCGATTTCGGCTTTTATAGTGGATTAACTTTAAACCAGTACGGCGTTGCCTCGCCTTAGCTCAAAGAGAACGATTCTCTAAGGTGCTGAAGCACCAAGTAAATCGGTTCCGTACTATCTGTACTGTCTGCGGCTTCGTCGCCTTGTCCTGATTTAAATTTAATCCACTATACTTGAATCAAATACAAGAAACCAAGAAAAAAACCTCTGTCAGACAGAGGTTTTTTAGTTTTTCAGAAACCGGATTATTTCAATTTGGTTTCTTTGTAGATAACGTGTTTGCGGGCAACAGGGTCAAATTTTTTGATTTCCAGTTTGCCGGGCATAGTGCGTTTGTTTTTGGTAGTGGTGTAGAAGTGACCAGTACCTGCACTTGACTCCAGTTTGATTTTATCGCGCATTGCAGTAATCCTTAATTAACAGTTTAAATTAAGCTTCGCCGCGAGCACGCAAATCAGCCAATACGACATCAATGCCTACTTTATCAATGGTACGCAATGCAGCGTTAGAAACGCGCAGGCGAACCCAGCGGTTTTCACTCTCTACCCAGAAACGACGTGATTGCAAGTTAGGCAAAAAACGACGTTTGGTTTTGTTGTTGGCGTGTGATACGTTGTTGCCAGACATCGGGCGCTTACCGGTCACTTTGCAAACTCGTGCCATGGTTAGTCTCCAAACTTCTAAAATAGTAAAACGTGATTTATACCATAAAAAGCAGCATTCATTCAAGCTGTTTGATGAAAAAACGATTGTTTTCGAGAATGAGCCTCTCCAATGTTGTTTTCAGGGAACGCTGTTTCTTAAAACGTGACGGGGACGAATTATAGCGGATTTTGTTATCGAATACATTTGTTTATCCCAATCCTCAGCCAGCAATATCAAGAATGGGGTAAAAGCAAGTTGTAAAAATGCTGATGCGAATAGTCCGTATCAACCGCACCGAACATCAACAAAAAGGTCGTCTGAAATTTTTCAGACGACCTTTGTTCAGACAATCCTATCAGTCCAACTGTGCAACCGATACCGGCAAACCGCGCACTGCGGCAAGCATGGTATTGGCAGTTTTCTGCTGTTGGCGGAACGCTGCCATATTGGTAGGCGTCAGTTTCGGAGTCGGCAATGCAACAGTCGTCGGATTGACCGGCTGACCGTTCACGCGTGCTTCGTAGTGAAGGTGGGGGCCGGTTGAGCGTCCGCTTGTACCGACGAAACCAATCACTTCACCGGCCCGGACATTACCTTCCGCCGGTGTAAATGCACTCATGTGACCATAAAGCGTCTCGACGCCATTAGAGTGTCTGATCATGACGGTATTGCCATAACCGCCTTTCCAGCCTTTGAAGGTAATCACACCGTCGGCAGATGCTTTAATCGGCGTGCCTGATGGTGCGGCATAGTCAATACCCGTATGCATACGGACGGTATGTAAGACGGGATGGACCCGGTAGCCAAACGGCGATGAAATACGGGTATAGACAACCGGCTCGATGTTGAATCCCTCTTTTTGCTGGAGGGATTTACCGTTTTGGTCATAATAGCTGCCGCTCTCTTCGTCGCCTTTGCCTTGGCTATAATAATAAGCCTGATAAGTTTTTCCGCCTTTGACGATTTCAGCCGCCAGAATATCGCCGGTACCCATTTGCTGGCCGCGGAAATACATATTGTTGTACAGAAGACGCACGACATCGCCTTCCTGCAAATCCTCCAAGCTCAGCACGTCAGAGAAAATTTCGCTGAGTGACTCGCGGATTTCGACAGGTATTTCGGCCTGCGCCATCGCACCGCGTGCGGAAGTCCGTACAACGATAGAGCGCAAAGTGGGCATGACTTTCATATCTACTTCAGAAGTAGACAGCTGCCATTTGCCTTTGACTTTTTCCAACGCGACAAGGTTTCGTTCCAATTCTTCATCGGTAAAGAATTGTACGTCCGTTACCTGACCTGATGAATCGACACGGATGTTGACGGATTGGTTGGCGCGCAAATGCTGCATATTTTGATCTGCGCTGTTTTTCGCCATGATCTGTTTGATGTCGGTCTGCGCCACACCCATACGCGCCAAAACGTCGGCAAGGGAATCGCCCTGTTGGACAACTTCCTGCGCCCAATAGCTGGACTGGAAATTGTTGGTTTCAACATAAACGGCGGGCAATTCCTCTGAAATCCGCTCCAACGCAATGCCTTGAGGATTGGAAACCGGCTCAGTGACCGCATAGGCAGTCATTACTCCTGACACAGGCAGCAGGATGCCCAACAACGACCAACGTACGGGCTTGTTGTGCCAGAAACGGCGCATGAATGAAAATCGAGTTGTTTTAGTCACGCATTATCCTTCAATGCGGTAATAATCACTCTACTACCGCATTTCTTATGTCATTTGAAATTATTGAGTTTAATTGTTTATCTTATCAACCGTGTTTACGGTCTCTCCCAGACAATATATATACCAAGTGAATAAAATAAACAATCAAATTTACTCAGAACCGAGCATGATTATCGGGGCTATTCTTTTGATTTACACCCCTTTTTTCTGAAATTTACGAGAACTTGATTATAACATATGCACACTTCCAACTCAAAAACGCCATCCATCATCCAACCTGATAATGACATTGGTTATTTTGAGTATGTTGTATTTTCTCGCGTAAAATAAGCTTTTTCCGTTCTGACCACCGCCATGAATCTGACGCTTGCCCTCCCCTCTCTCAACCGTCAAAAAGATGAGACACTTTCCCCTCTCCCGCTTCCTGCTTTTAACCAAATCTTGCGATATGGGTTATTACATAAACAAGAAATGAAGCCGTCTGATTTTTATCGCCGGTATTTATGGAAGGGAAGCTTGTTGACCCAAGTCAAAGAGCTGATGGGGATTTCACCGCATCAGGCGGCAACGTTTGCCAGTCCGATATGGCAGCAAATGGGATTGCACCAAGTCAGCGTAGTCAGCGGCGAACATCTGCAAATCACAAAAGAAGAAGCCGCTCGATTATGTTTGGAACTGTCTGAGTTTTACAGCAAAGAGGGTTGGCATTTTCTGCCTGTCCGTCCCGATTTATGGCTGATCACTTTGCCATCGGAAAGCGATTGGGGGATTGCGCCGGTATTGGATATCTACGGACAAATCGGTTCGGCGGACCAAGCTGATGGAAAAGACGCCTTACAATGGTTGGGAATGCAGACTGAAATTCAAATGTGGCTGCACCAACACCCGCTCAACGTCGTCCGCACTCAAAACGATACTCCTACAATCAACGGTCTTTGGTTGTGGCAGGATTTAACGGGGCTGCGATCTGCGGACTTTGTCGCTTCCGACAGCATTTGGGCGCAATTTTCAGACGACCCCCGCTTGGATGCGCCTTATGATTTTCAGGCTTGGCTGGATGCGGTGGATGAATCGGGCATTCATCCCGCCAACCCCGTCATTTTTCTGGATGACTTGGCTGTTACGGAGCAAACAGGCGATATTCAGACATACCAAGAAATTTTAGAAAGCTGGGAAACCCGCTGGTTTGCCCCGCTTTGGCAGGCAGTCTCGCAAGGTCGTCTGAAAAATCTGTCTATCAGTACCGACGGTGAAAACGGCGGCACTTTACACATCACGCCGTTTTCAAAATGGAAATTCTGGCACCCGAAAAAAATATTTACCGGCAGATGGTAATGCGCCCGCCCCGCCCCGCCGCCCTGTTTATAGAAACACCAATAACGTTTACAATACGCGACCATTCTACTATTTGCACACACCGCCCATGAAAATCCGACTCGGTCAGCACAATGCACCTGATTTTCCGCAAGGAGCGGCCGTCACTATCGGTAATTTCGACGGCGTACACCTCGGTCACAAACACATCCTGCAAAAACTCAAAAACGAAGCCGATTCGCGCAACCTTCCCGTTATCGTCGTCATTTTCGAGCCGCAACCCAAAGAATTCTTCTCCCAAAAAGCAGGCTTTACGCCCCCATGCCGCATCAGCCCCTTGCGTACCAAGCTGGATTTGTTGAGCGATACCGGCTGTATCGACGCTGTATGGGTGTTGCGTTTCAACCAAGAATTTGCCGATATGAGCGCACAGGATTTCATCGACAAACTGCTGCGCCAAACACTCAACACACGCTACCTGCTTATCGGCGACGATTTCCGCTTTGGCGCCGGACGCGAAGGCTGTTTCGACTTATTGAAACAGCAAAGCGATATACAAACCGAACGCACGCCTTCCGTCATCGTCGAAGACATCCGCACCAGCAGCACAGCCGTGCGCGAAGCCTTGACAGACGGCAACTTGGCGTACGCCAAAAAGCTTTTGGGCCACGATTACGTTTTGAGCGGCAAAGTCAAACACGGCAAAAAACTCGGCAGAACCATCAACGCCCCTACCGCCAACATCCAACTTCCGCCCCACCGCTATCCCCTGCGCGGCGTATTCGTCGTCGAAGCAGACGGTACATTCGGCACACGGCGCGGCGTTGCCAGCTTCGGACTCAACCCGACCGTCAGCAGCAACAATTCGCAAAAACTTGAAGTCCATTTATTTGATTTTGAAGGCAATCTTTATGGACAACGTTTAAAAGTACGTTTCCTGCACAAGCTGCGTGACGAACAAAAATTCAGCGATATCGAAGCATTGAAACGGCAAATCGAACAAGATATAGAAGAGGCGAAACAATGGCAGGAAACGGATTATAGTGGATTAAAATTGCAATGATACGGCGTTGCCAACGCCCTTATGTACTACCCGTACACGGCGGGCGTTGCCGCCTTGTCTCATTTTTATTTTAATCCACTATAAAAGCATCTGCGGCCATTGTCGGATAAAAATGAAAAAGGTCGTCTGAAAATCTTTTCAGACGACCTTTTTCACAATATGCAGACATCTGCCTGCGAGATTTCTAATGGCCTAAATTTAAAAAGGACGACAACCGTCAAAACGGTGCGCGGGGAACAGAATCCCTCTTTTAATTCAGTCCACTATACCCTACTTATTTAGCAGCAGGAGCCTGTTCTTGGGCAGCGGCAGGTGCAGTTTCGGTAGTCATTTTACCTTGACCGGTCAGCGGGCTGGCAGCTTCGGCTTCCGGTGCAGCAGTTTCAGCAGCTTTTTCGGTTTTCAGGTCGTTGGCTTGTTTTTTAGCTTTATTGGCTTTTTTGTGAACGTGTTCTGCTTTAGCGGCTTTGCCGGAAGCAGGTTGGGCCATAGCCACAGGAGCAGCGATCAGGCCGGCAGAAACAAGAACGAGAGAGGTCAATTTAGACAATGTTTTCATGTGTAATATCCTTTCGGGAAATTTGTCTGATAAAATCATTCCGTCAAATGCCAAATGGCAATTTGCGTAAAGACAACCGCATAACCACTTGGTGCGATTGAGTTTTTATTGTAACGGTTTGTTTGTAAACCGAAGTCAGCTCGAGCGAAATTGAAATAAAGTTTCAAAAGGAGGGTTAACCCCCTTGTCCTGCTTTATTAATCGCACCTCATAGCTTGATTGTTTAAATTTATATATTTCATGACATTACATCCGATGATTTTCGAACACTCCCGATTCCGCAATGCATCCTACATCCTGATGGGGCTTGCCCTGCTTGCGGTGCTGTATTTCCACTTTTTGCCGCTTTTGCTCGCCGTGATACTGACCTACGTCTTCATCACCAAGACCAACGGCCTGATTCTCTGGCTGCGCCGCCGTACGCTCACGCGTAATACGTTTCTGCACAAATCGCTCAACGCGCACAATATCAACCTGATTTCGACCACGCTGACCATAGGCATCGTATTGACGGTTATCCTCCTGATGTCTTTGGGGATTTACCAACTGATTCACGGCGGGCATATCCCCGTCATGCTGACCAAGCTGGCGGCGATTTTGGAAGACACGAAAAACAGCAGCAGCCTGCCGCAGTCGGTTTTGAACATGCTGCCCAACAATACCGCCGAAATCAAAGCCTATGCGGTCAAATTGATTGAAGAATACAGCGCCGCGCTGACGCGCATCAGCAAAAACAGCTTCACCTCGTTCGTGTACATCCTTATCGGCATCATCATCGGCGCAATGCTCAGTTTCCACCGCCTCAACATGCGCAAAAACCGCCGCAAAATGCCGCCCTTCAAGGCAGAACTGGTGCGGCGGATTGTGAACTTCGAAACCAGCTTCGAGCGCGTGTTTCTGGCGCAGGTCAAAATCTCACTGATCGATACCGCGCTGACGGGCGTGTACCTTTATCTGATCCTGCCGCTTTTCGGCGTGGAGTTGCCGTTTAAAATAACCGTGTTGGTGATCGCCTTCATCGTCGGGCTGATTCCCGTCGCGGGTAACCTGATTTCCAACACCATCATTATCATCTTGAGCCTCGGTGCGTCTTTATATGTAGCGGTCGCTTCGCTGGTGTTTCTGGTCGTCATCCACAAGCTCGAATACTTCCTGAACGCGAAAATCATCGGCTCGGAAATCGAATCAAGCGCATGGGAACTGCTGGTGGCAATGGTCGTGTTCGAACGGATTTTCGGCGTCGGCGGCATCATCGTCGCACCGGTTTATTATGCGTATCTGAAGAATGAGTTGAAGCAGCAGAAATTGATTTAGATAGGGTTTGAAATATAGATGGAAGGTCGTCTGAAAAGCTCGAAATAGGTTTTCAGACGACCTTTTTCAGTTACAGCAACCTTATCCCTTCCCCCGTCTAGCGGGGGAAGGCTAGGATGAGGGTGGCTTGCGGATATACGATATAAGGGACAAGAGCCACCCTCTCCCCAACCCTCTCCCGCCGAACGGGAGAGGGGCGGATTCTCGTGGGCAAAGCCCACGCTACGATTGTTATTCCACAAATCAACACAAAAAATTCCGCTATGGGTTTTCTCCAACTTTAGGCGTTGCCCGACGGTGTAGCGTGGGCTTTGCCCGCGAATCCTGCTGTTTTTTAGATATTTCATTATGCTTCTTTTCTGTCGGGCGAAACAGCCGATTCATCAGCCGCCGTCATTCCCGCACAGGCGGGAATCCAGACTCTGAAAGGCCGCTGCAATTTTTAAAGATTTCCATAGCTTCCAAAACCTAGATTCCCGCCTGCGCGGGAATGACGAAGCAGGTATTTTCTATTTGAATTTGCCAACAAGGTCGTCCGAAAAGCTCGAAATAGGTTTTTCAGACGACCTTTTTTCAGTTACGGCAACCTTATCCCTTCCCCCGTCCGGCGGGGGAAGGTTAGGATGGGGGTGGCTTGCGGATATACGGCAATAAAGGGCAAAGAGCCACCCTCCCCCCAACCCTCTCCCGCCAGACGGGAGAGGGAGCAGATTACTGAATGCCGCCGTTACTGCTTTTCAGTGTCGTATTGAGGCGATAATGGATTTAGAGTATCGGAATGCAACGAGGTCGTCTGAAAAGCTGAAAATAGGTTTTTCAGACGACCTCTTTCAGTTACGGCAACCTTATCCCTTCCCCCGTCTGGCGGGGGAAGGTTAGGATGGGGGTGGCTTGCGGATATACGGCAATAAAAGGCAAAGAGCCACCCTCTCCCCAACCCTCTCCCGCCGGACGGGAGAGGGGGCAGATTACTGGATGCCGCCGTTACTGCTTTTCAGTGTCGTATTGAAGCGATAATGGATTTATAGTTTCGAAATACAAAAAGGTCGTCTGAAAATCCCCAAACAGGTTTTTCAGACGACCTTTTCTTCTCCTACTCATTCCAACCCGACTTTTAAATACTCGCGCTATGCCCTACCCGCACATGGCTATGGTGGTCGCGGCCTTCGTGGTCGTAGTCGGATTTGAAGCCTTTGAGTACGACGTCTATGTCGTTCTCCTTGGCGAAGACGTTGGCGAAGTCTTCAATCAGTTCCAATACGTCGCCGGCGATGTAGGACGAGCGTTCGGCGTTGATGGTTACTTTCGAACCCGGACGGATGTTTTTCAGGGTTTTCTTGATGGCGGCTTTGTTCAGGAACGAGACTTCTTCCGCCAGTTCCAAGCTGATTTCGTCGGCTTCGGCGAGTTCTTCGCGGCTGAGGTAATAGGCGCGTTTCATGTTGCCCTGAAGGATGAAGATGATGCTGATGGCCAGCCCGATGCCGACGCCTTTGAGCAGGTCGAGCGCGACGACTGCGGCGAGGGTGGCGGCGAAGGGGATGAACTGGTACAGCCCTTTATGCCAGAAATGCAGGAGGGTGGCGGGTTTCGCCAGTTTGTAGCCCACCAGCAGCAAGACGGCGGCGAGGGTGGACAGGGGGATCATGTTGAGGATAAAGGGAATCGCCAAAACGCACACCAGCAACAGGACGCCGTGGATAACGGCAGACAGTTTGTGCGTCGCGCCTGCATTGGCGTTGGCGGACGAGCGCACGACGACTGAGGTGATGGGCAGGCCGCCGATGAGCGAGCTGACGATGTTGCCTGCGCCCTGCGCGCGCAATTCGCGGTTGGTGTCGGTGATGCGGCGGCGGGTGTCGAGGCGGTCGGCGGCTTCGATGCAGAGCAGGGTTTCAATCGAGGCGACGATGGCGATGGTGATGCCGGTCGTCCAGACGTAGCTGTTGCCGAAACCTGAAAAGTTGGGCAGCGTGAGCATAGCTGCGGCTTCGCGCCATGTGTCGGGAACGGGCAGTTGGACGAGTTGTCCGGCGGGAATGGCAAGGCTGCTGCCACTGGCGACAAACCATTGGTTCATCAGTATCCCCGCGCCCACGGCAACCAGCGCGGCGGGCAGGGCTTTGATGTTATTCAACGCGGGGATTTTGTCCCATACGATTAGGATCACCATCGACACGCCCGCTACCAAAAGAGAACCTGTGTGGATGTCGGCGAACAGGGCGGCGGGGTCGGCGAGGCTGCCGCTACTGCCCAAGGCAAACGGAATCTGTTTCATGATGATAATCACGCCGATGCCCGCCAACATGCCTTCGATAACGGACACGGGGATGTATTCGGCAAGGCTGCCGGCGCGGATGAAGCCGAGCAAAAGCTGGATGGCGCCGGCGATTAAGCCTGCGCACAGAAACAGCTCAAACGAACCGAGTTCGGTAATGGCGGCAAGAATAATCGCCGCCAAACCTGCGGCAGGGCCGGAAACGCTGATGTGCGAAGTGCTGAGGGAACCGATGACGATGCCGCCGACGATGCCCGCCAACACGCCGGACAACGGCGGCGCGCCTGATGCAAGCGCGATGCCGAGGCACAACGGCAGGGCGACGAGGAAGACGACCAGTCCGGAAGCGAAATTGGACTTGAACAGGCTGCCCAAAGCTTGTTTTTTCTGATGGGGTTTCATGGTGAGGGGTACTCCTGATGTGTGTGTTTGTGTGTATGTTTTTTGTATGGATGAAGCAGGGTTTCGGGAGGGAAAGGCCGTCTGAAAAAATCGGACATAACGGATAAACTTATTTTTCAGCCGCCGGACAAACGCACCCGCCCTCCTTCCCGCGCAGGCGGGAATCCACCTTTGGGAAACGGTTTATCGAGTTTCACAAATATTGTTTATTGTCCGAACGGATTTCCGCCTGCGCGGGGAAGGCGGCATTTTCCCAAGCGATATTTTCAGACGGCCTCCGGCGGCCTATCAACCCGCTTTCTTGCGCGCGTTGACCACCCATTCGGAATCGGTGAGGTCGTAGATTTTCTGGATGTCGGCGAGGATGTTTTTGAAGTCGATGTTCAAATCGATGAGGCGGCCGGTACGCAGGTCGAAGACCCAGCCGTGCACGATCGGATAGCCGTCGAGCAGGTAGCGTTCCTGCACGCACGCCATTTTGATGACGTTGAGGCACTGCTCCTGCACGTTCAATTCGACTAGGCGGTCGTAGCGCAGGTGTCCGTCCTCAATCGCGTCCAATTCTTCCTGATGCAGGCGGTACACGTCGCGGATGCTGCGCAGCCACGGGTTCATCGAACCCAAATCCTGCGGCTTCATCGCCGCTTTGATGCCGCCGCAGTTGTAGTGGCCGCAGATAATGATGTGTTTGACTTTCAGATGCGACACGGCGTATTCGATGGCGGAGGCGGCGTTCAAATCCAGACCGTGCACAAGGTTGGCGACGTTGCGGTGCACGAACACTTCGCCGGGTTCCAGCCCCATCATCCCTTCCGCCGCGACACGGCTGTCGGAACAGCCGATATAGAGGTATTCGGGGTTTTGCCCGTCGGCAAGTTCTTTAAAATAATCGGGATACTGCTGTTTTTTCTGCTCCAGCCATTTGCGGTTGTTTTCAAAAATGACTTCGTATGATTGGCTCATGCGGCTTCCTTTCTGCTTGATGTGTCGTATGTTTTTTTGTTATCGCACCCTGTTTCGGATGCGGCCTCTGCAAGGGTTGCGCATTCTAGGAAGGCAAAATTAGAGAAAAATTAGCCATAAAATGCCGTATAAATATGTAAATACGGCATTTTCAAGCAAGAGGTCGTCTGAAAACCCTTTTTCAACCCAATCGGACAAAAAAAGGAGAAACCGCAGTTTCCCCCCTATCTTTCAAAAAATTAAATCGTCCTCATCCACACGCCGCCGCCCCGTCCGAAAAGTTCCCTACTGCCTATCATGCCCCTGCAATTTTCAGACGACCTCCTTACCAATCCTTACACTTTACGGCATAATGGCGGACTGTTTTTCCGAGGAGAATTTCATGTCCGTCAAAACCCCGTCGCTTTTCGGCGGCGCCATGATTATCGCCGGTACGGTTATCGGCGCAGGTATGCTTGCCAACCCGACCGCCACCTCCGGCGTCTGGTTTACAGGCTCGCTGATTGTGTTGCTCTACACTTGGTTTTCCATGCTCTCCAGCGGCCTGATGATCCTTGAAGTCAACACCCACTATCCGCACGGTGCCAGCTTCGACACCATGGTTAAAGACCTGCTCGGCCCGATTTGGAACGCCATCAACGGCGTTGCCGTCGCCTTCGTTTTATACCTACTCACCTACGCCTACATCTTCGTCGGCGGCGACTTAACTGCCAAAGGACTGGGCGGCGCGCTCGGTATAAAAATCCCTCTGACCGTCGGACAACTCTCCTTCTTCCTGATTTTCGCCACCTGCGTGTGGGCATCCGCCCGCCTGGTGGACCGTTTCACCTCCATCCTCATCGGCGGCATGGTGCTGACTTTCATCTGGGCGACCGGCGGCCTGATTGCCGAAGCCAAACTGCCCGTCTTGTTCGACACCCAAGCCCCGTCCGGTACGCCGTACTGGATTTACATCTCCGCCGCCCTGCCCGTCTGCCTCGCCTCCTTCGGCTTCCACGGCAACGTCTCCAGCCTGCTCAAATACTTCAAAGGCGACGCGCCCAAAGTGGCCAAATCCCTCTGGGCAGGAACGCTGATTGCACTTGTGATTTACGTCCTGTGGCAAATCGCCATCCAAGGCAACCTGCCGCGCAACGAGTTCGCCCCCGTCATCGCCGCCGACGGCCAGGTATCCGTTCTCATCGAAACCCTGTCGAAATTCGTTCAGACCGGCAGCATGGCGGCCATACTGTCTTTCTTCTCCTATATGGCGATTGCTACGTCCTTTCTGGGCGTAACGCTCGGCCTGTTTGACTACATCGCCGACATCTTCAAATGGGACGACGGCTTCGCAGGGCGTACCAAAACCGCAGCCGTTACCTTCCTGCCGCCCCTGGTGTCCTGCCTGCTCTTCCCCACCGGCTTCGTTACCGCCATCGGCTACGTCGGACTCGTCGCCACCGTATGGACCTGCTTCCTCCCGTCCTTATTGCTGCTGCGCTCGCGCCAAAAATTCGGCAAAGGCAAAAACTACACCGTTTACGGCGGCGCATGGCTGATTTACTGGGTCAACCTATTCGGCTTCCTCAACGTCCTAGCATGGGTGTTCAACAAACTCGAACTCGTCCCCGTGTTCAAAGGCTGACAAGCAAATCGATACCCCGGAGGTCGTCTGAAAACAGATTTCAGACGACCTCTCCCGTTTTCCGTTACAATAAACACCCTCCGAATCACAGCACACGACCGTCCATGTACGACAACATCCGCTTCCACCTAGACGAAGAATATCCCGAAGGCCTGCCGTCCGAAAACGCCGCCACGCATATCGGCATGTACTGGATATGGGCAGCACAGGCAGGGCTGGCGAATCCCGTTTGGCAAACCGCCCCCGAAAGCGCGGAAGATTTCGCCAATATGCTCAAAGGCAGAACCAGCGGCAGACGCTTCCTGCTCAAGCACATGGACGGTGCGCTCACGCCCGACGACTTCACCGAACAAGGGCGGCAATTCACCTCCTATTACTACGACAATGAAGAAGACGGCTACGGCGCATTTTTAGAAGACTACGTCAACACCCTCGACACCCCGTCGCTCGGCGGCTTCTACCACGTCCCCAACACCCCCGAAATCTACAAACGCCTCAAACCCGTCTTTCAGGCAGCGTTTGAGCAATGGAAAAACCATTTGGAATCCCCTGTCGGAGAGCAACCGTGAAACTCATCATCCTCGACCGCGACGGCGTCATCAACCAAGACCGCGACGACTTCGTCAAATCCGTAGACGAATGGATACCCATCGAAGGCAGTATGGACGCCATCGCCTTCCTGACGCAGGCAGGCTACAACATCGCCGTCGCCACCAACCAATCCGGCATCGGCCGCAAATACTTCACCGTCCAAGACCTGACCGAAATGCACGCCAAAATGCACCGCCTCGTCCGTCAGGCGGGCGGCGAAATCGACGGCATCTGGTTTTGCCCGCACACCGCCGCCGACAACTGCGACTGCCGCAAACCCAAACCCGGCATGATTTACGACATCCTCGAACGTTTCAAAGCCGACCCTGCCGAAACCTGGCTGGTCGGCGACAGCCTGCGCGACCTGCAAGCCATGCACGAGGCCGGCGGCAAAACCGCGCTCGTCATGACCGGCAAAGGCAAGAAAACCCTGTCGCAACAGGAAAAAGAATTACCCGAAAACACCCAAATCTTCGACAGCCTGCTCGCCTTCTCCCAATACATCATGCACGAAGCCGCACAAGACCGTGCAGACGGACAGGCAAACCCGTAAATACACGAGGTCGTCTGAAACTCTGTTTCGCCCCGTTTCAAGCACAAACAAGATTTCAGACGACCCATCCGACAGGTAAAAACATGCTCCTCATCCGCAACCTGACCTACTGGTTCATCCTCAGCACCAGCCTGATTTTACTTTTCCCCTTCATGCTCCTCGCCCTGCCCGTCCAAGGCGGCGCGCACAAAATGGCGCAAATCTGGGTACGCATCCTCAACTGGTCGCTCAAACACATCATCGGGCTCAAATACCGCCTCATCGGTGCCGAAAACATCCCCGACCGCCCCTCCATCATCTGCGCCAAACACCAAAGCGGCTGGGAAACCCTCGCCCTGCAGGAAATCTTCCCGCCGCAGGTTTACGTCGCCAAACGCGAGCTGTTCAAAATTCCCTTTTTCGGCTGGGGCCTGAAACTCGTCAAAACCATAGGTATAGACCGCAGCAACAGCCGCGAAGCCAGCAAACAACTGATGGAACAAGGCATGGCGCGCAAAAACGAAGGCTACTGGATCACCATCTTCCCCGAAGGCACACGCCTGCCGCCCGGCGAAAAAGGCCGCTACAAACTCGGCGGCGCGCGCATGGCGAAAATGTTTGAAATGGACATCGTCCCCGTCTCCCTCAACAGCGGCGAATTTTGGCCGAAAAACGCCTTCCTCAAACACCCCGGCACCATCACCGTCGTCATCAACCCCGTCATCCCCCACAGCAGCGGCTCGGAAGCCGAATTGATGGCGGAATGCGAAAAACGGATTGAAGCGCAACAACCCCTTATCGAAGGAAAAGGACCATTTGCCGTCGCAAAGGTCGTCTGAAAACGCAGATTCGCCCCGACACCAACCCAACCCATGTCCCGACACTACGCCCACACCCTTTCAGACGGCCAGTCCATCCGAATCCGGCTCAAACGCAGCGCCAAGAAAAACCTTATCCTGCGCCCCGTATCCCGCGACACCGTCAGCATCAACGTTCCCCCGTTCGTCAGCCATCGCTTTCTCACCCAATGGCTGACCGACAACGAACCGCTCTTGCGCCGCACCCTCGCCCAAGCCCCGACCGCCGCATCCGCCGACACCCTCCCCGAATGGATTTGGTATCAAGGCGTTCAGACGACCCTGTCCGTCCACAACGGCAGCCACATCCAAATCAGGCCGTCTGAAATCCTGCTGCCCGAAAAAGAACCCGCCGCCCAACTGACCCACCTACGCCGCTTCCTGCACGAACGCGCCCGCGAATACCTGCTGCCGCGCCTCGAGCACCACGCCCGCGCCACCACCCTCATTCCCGCCGCGACCGCCCTCTCCAACGCCAAAACCTTCTGGGGCGTCTGCCGCCACACCACCGGCATCCGCCTCAACTGGCGGCTCATCGGCGCACCCGATTACGTCGCAGACTACATCTGCATCCACGAACTCTGCCACCTGCCCCACCCCGACCACAGTCCGCAGTTTTGGGCAACCGTCAACCGCCTCACCCCGCACACCCAAGCCGCCGAAACATGGCTGAAAGCCCACGGCCGCGAATTGTTTGCATTAGGCTAAAGAGTTCGACACGCCGATACATCAAGGTCGTCTGAAACCCCGTTTCGCCCGTTTCAAGTCCAAACAAGATTTCAGACGACCCAATTCATGATGGCTACGCACGGCAAATCATGCCAATCCGTCACCAACCATCCGCCCCACTATCCGCCCGCCCTGCAAAACAGGATAATGCCGTATACTTTTGCGACGGCAGCTCGCGCATCATCCGTCCGACAAAAAAGACTAAAATACGCAGACTTTCAGTCGCGTGAAAACGAGCCTTAACCACGCGACACATCAAACCGCCCGACAAACAGACAACATCCGTACTCCGCCACACAAACAGCCAACATTGAGGGAAAACACATCATGATCAGCATTTTCGACATTTTCAAAATCGGCATCGGCCCTTCCAGCTCCCACACCGTCGGCCCCATGAAAGCCGCCGCCGCCTTTTCAGACGACCTCAAACAATCAGGGCTGGACGCGCAAACCGAACGCATCGTCATCGACATTTACGGCTCGCTGGCGCTGACAGGACGCGGACACGGCACATTCGACGCCCTCCTGCTCGGCTTGGAAGGCAGCCTGCCGCACGACATCCCCCTCGCCGACATCCCCGACCGTCTCGAACGCATCCGCACGCAACACATCCTCCGCCTCAACGGACGCGAAATCCGCTTCAACCCCGACAGCGACCTGAACATACGCGGCGACCAAGTGTTGCCCAAACACCCGAACGGACTGAATTTCACCGCCTACGGCAAAGACGGCGGCAAACTCAAAGAACAAATTTACTACTCCGTCGGCGGCGGCTTTATCGTTACCGATCAAGAGTTTGACAAACAAGCTGAACAAACGCGCCCAGTCCCCTACCCTTACACCAGCTGCGCCGAACTGCTCGCCCAATGCCGCATGAACCAGCTCGACATTTCCGAAGCCGTGTTGGCAAACGAAGCCGCGCTTGTCGGTTGCAGCGAAGCCGAAATCCGCCGCCGCGTCGCCGGCGTTGCCGACGTTATGGAAGGCTGCATCAAACGCGGGCTGGCGGCAGACGGCGAACTGCCCGGCGGCTTGAACGTCCGCCGCCGCGCCCCGCAGCTTGCCGCCAAACTCAAAGCCCTGCGTGAAACCGAAATCGTCAACACCCAGCTTTGGCCCATGGTTTACGCCATGGCGGTCAACGAAGAAAACGCCGCCGGCGGACGCGTCGTTACCGCCCCGACCAACGGCGCCGCCGGCATCATCCCCGCCGTCCTGCACTACTTCCGCAAGTTCAACCCGCACGCCACGCAAGAGCGCGTCGAAAACTTCCTGCTCACCGCAGGCGCCATCGGCATCCTCTACAAAACCAACGCCTCCATCTCCGGCGCGGACGTCGGCTGCCAAGGCGAAGTCGGCGTCGCCTGCTCCATGGCGGCGGGCGCATACGCCGAAGTCATCGGCGGCACGCCCAAACAAGTGGAAAACGCCGCCGAAATGGCGATGGAACACCATCTAGGCCTGACCTGTGACCCCGTCGGCGGATTGGTGCAAATCCCCTGCATCGAACGCAACGGCATCGCCGCCGAAAAAGCCCTCAAACTCGGCACCCTCGCCCTGCTGGAAGACGGCACGGACAAAAAAGTCTCGCTTGACGAAGTCATCCAAACCATGCTGCAAACCGGGCGCGACATGAAGTCCACCTACAAAGAAACCTCGCTTGCCGGACTCGCCATCACCCTCCAGAAAAAAGCCGTTCCCGTATCCGTCCGCGTTGTGGAATGTTGAAAACGGAGCAGACAAAAAGGTCGTCTGAACATTTTGTTTTTCAGACGACCTTTTTGATGGATTCAACTCCTCGCGTATGCACGCAAAACCATCGCCGCAAATGACGGCAAGCCTTCAGCCATATTTGCGGCGCAACATTTTCAGACGACCCCTCTGCTTAAAAGGTCGTCTGAAAAATCATTTCGCCTTACCGTTTCAAAGCCAGCGTCAACACACCCGCCGTAACCAGTCCCAAGCCTATCCATTCCTGCGTGCTGGGGCGTTCGTCCAAAAAGACCACCGCCATCAGCGCGACCAAAACCAGGCTGAATTTATCGACGGGGGCGACTTGCGAGGCGTTGCCCAGTTGCAGGGCTTTGAAGTAGGCGAGCCAAGATGCGCCGGTGGCGAGGCCGGACAGAATCAGGAATGTCCAGTTTCTTCCTGTGAACCCGTTTACGCCCTGCCATTTGCCGGTATAGGTCAGGAACAAGACCAGTGCGGCGAGGATGACCAGCGTGCGGATGAAGGTGGCGAAATCCGAATCTATGCCCTGCAAACCCATTTTGGCGAAAATCGCCGTCAACGAGGCGAAGCCTGCGGATGCCAATGCCCAGAAAAGCCATGCGTTGCTGCCCATGTTTGTCCGTTTCTCTTGTGGATTGTCAACAATATGAACCGCATTCTTATTGAATTATCGAATTTTTCACTGCGATTCATTCTCAGATAACGCTATAATATGCCTAATATTCTTTTGAATCCATCAGCGTTTGTCTTTCCGATGGGCTTTCAGACGACCCTCCTCTCTTTTTCTCCATTCAGTAAAGGAAAATCATGAGCTTCAAAACCGATGCCGAAATCGCCCAATCTTCCACTATGCGTCCGATTGGCGAAATTGCCGCCAAGCTGGGTTTGAACGTTGACAATATCGAACCCTACGGCCATTACAAAGCCAAAATCAATCCTGCCGAAGCGTTCAAACTGCCGCAAAAACAAGGCCGTCTGATTTTGGTTACCGCCATCAACCCGACTCCGGCGGGCGAAGGCAAAACCACCGTGACCATCGGTTTGGCGGATGCTTTGCGCCACATCGGCAAAGATTCTGTTATCGCCCTGCGCGAACCTTCTTTGGGGCCTGTGTTCGGCGTCAAAGGCGGTGCGGCGGGCGGCGGCTATGCCCAAGTTTTGCCGATGGAAGACATCAACCTGCACTTCACCGGCGACTTCCACGCCATCGGCGCGGCGAACAACCTCTTGGCCGCCATGCTCGACAACCATATCTACCAAGGCAACGAGTTGAACATCGATCCCAAACGCGTGCTGTGGCGGCGCGTGGTCGATATGAACGACCGCCAGTTGCGCAATATCATCGACGGCATGGGCAAACCCGTTGACGGCGTGATTCGTCCCGACGGCTTCGACATCACCGTTGCCTCCGAAGTCATGGCGGTATTCTGTCTCGCCAAAGACATCAGCGATTTGAAAGAGCGTTTGGGCAACATCCTCGTCGCCTACGCCAAAGACGGCAGCCCCGTTTACGCCAAAGATTTGAAAGCCCACGGCGCGATGGCGGCATTGCTCAAAGACGCCATCAAACCCAACTTGGTACAAACCATCGAAGGCACGCCCGCCTTCGTACACGGCGGTCCGTTCGCCAACATCGCCCACGGTTGCAACTCCGTTACCGCCACCCGACTGGCGAAACACCTTGCCGATTACGCCGTAACCGAAGCAGGCTTCGGCGCCGATTTGGGCGCGGAAAAATTCTGCGACATCAAATGCCGCCTTGCCGGTTTGAAACCCGACGCAGCCGTCGTCGTCGCCACCGTCCGCGCCTTGAAATACAACGGCGGCGTAGAACGCGCCAACCTCGGTGAAGAAAACCTCGAAGCCTTGGCAAAAGGCCTGCCCAACCTGCTGAAACACATTTCCAACCTGAAAAACGTATTCGGCCTGCCCGTCGTCGTCGCCATCAACCGCTTCGTGTCCGACTCCGATGCCGAGTTGGCAATGATTGAAAAAGCCTGCGCCGAACACGGCGTCGAAGTTTCCCTGACCGAAGTGTGGGGCAAAGGCGGCGCGGGCGGCGCGGATTTGGCGCGCAAAGTCGTCAACGCCATCGACAACCAACCCAATAACTTCAGCTTCGCCTACGATGTCGAGTTGAGCATCAAAGACAAAATCCGCGCCATCGCCCAAAAAGTGTACGGCGCGGAAGACGTCGATTTCAGCGCAGAAGCATCCGCCGAAATCGCCTCGCTGGAAAAACTGGGCTTGGACAAAATGCCCGTCTGCATGGCAAAAACCCAATATTCCCTCAGCGACAACGCCAAACTCTTGGGCTGCCCCGAAGGCTTCCGCATCACCGTGCGCGGCATCACCGTTTCCGCCGGCGCAGGCTTCATCGTCGCCCTGTGCGGCAACATGATGAAAATGCCCGGCCTGCCCAAAGTCCCTGCCGCCGAGAAAATCGACGTAGACGCAGACGGTGTGATTCACGGCTTGTTCTGATTTGAATCGGATGTGAAGTAAAACGGCAAAGGTCGTCTGAAAACGGTTTTCAGACGACCTTTTATCATTTGGGAACAGTTTAAACTCAACCGCAACAACCCGTAGCGTGGGCTTTGCCCGCGAATCGACCCCTGATGAATAGTCGTCTGAAACAATAGAGCAAATCCGCCGCATCGGTTTTCAGACGACCTTTTATCATTTGGAACAGTTTCAACTCAAACTCGACAACCCGTAGCGTGGGCTTCGTCCGCGAATCCTTCCCTGATGAAAATAGTCGTCTGAAACAATAGAACAAACCCGCCGCACTCGTTTTCAGACGACCCTTTGTTTACTCGACCGCTTTGCCTTATCCTGATTTGAAGTTAATCCACTATAATACCGCCCATTGTTTTTAAACCGACGAAAGGTCGTCTGAAATGACTCAAAACGCAAGCAACCTCTGCTGGCTCGACATGGAAATGACCGGGCTTGACCCCGAACGCGAACGCATCATCGAAGTCGCCATGATTATTACCGACTCCGATTTGAACGTCTTGGCGCAGTCCGAAGTTTATGTCGTCCACCAAAGTGACGAACTGCTCGACGGCATGGACGAGTGGAACACCGCCACCCACGGCCGCACGGGGCTGACGCAGCGCGTGCGCGAATCGCAGCTCACCGAAGCCGAAGTGGAACAAAAACTGCTCGACTTTATCGCGCAATGGATTCCCGAAAAAGCCACGCCGATGTGCGGCAATTCCATTCATCAAGACCGCCGCTTCATGGTCAAATACATGCCGCGCCTCGAAGCGTATTTCCACTACCGCAATCTGGACGTGTCCACCCTGAAAGAACTCGCCAAACGTTGGAATCCGCCCGTTGCCAAAGGCGTGGTGAAACGTGGTTCGCATCAGGCTTTGGACGATATTCTCGAAAGCATCGAGGAAATGCGTTACTACCGCGAAAACTTCTTGAAACTGCCCGAGGCCGTCTGAAAACACCGTCGGCACACTTTTTCAGACGACCTTCCACCATCATGTCCTATCAATACCGCCAATCCCTGCCCGATACGCCGCTGGACATCGTCGGCGACGTTCACGGCGAATTTGCCGCCTTTCAATCGCTGCTGCACCGGCTCGGCTACCGCGACGACGGTTTCCATCCGCGCGGGCGGCGGCTGGTGTTCGTCGGCGATTTGTGCGACCGCGGCCCCGACAGCCCAGCGATGCTGGCGTGGTTCAAACAGGCTTACGAACACGGATGGGCATGGATGGTTTTGGGCAACCACGAATTGAACATCCTTGCCGACGACCCGAAAGACGGCTCGGGCTGGTTTTTCGATGTCCGCGCCGAAAAAGACGCCCATTACGCGCCGTGGCATTGCGTGGAAGAAAAAGAAAAAACCGAATTGCGCGCATGGCTGGCCGAACAGCCGCTGCTGCTGGAGCGCGAAGACCTGCGCATTGTCCACGCCGCCTGGCTGCCGCCGCAAATCGAACGCCTCGAAGAAGCAAAGGGCGAAAGCCTGACCGCGCAATACCGCCGCTTCGATGCCGAGTTGAAACACCGCCTTCAGACGGCCTCTTGGTATCCCGACTACCTCTACGAACAAACGCATTACGCCCCGCAGGCGGAAAATCCCGACCATGCGCCGCCGCCCATGCCCGCCACCGCGCGATACGAACTCGAACGCAGCCGCCTGCATCCGATACGCGCCCTCACCAGTGGCGTGGAGCGTTTGGCGGACAAGCCGTTTTACGCCGGAGGACGCTGGCGCGGTACGACCCGTTGCGCGTGGTGGGACGACTACCGCGACGATACGCCCGTCGTTATCGGCCATTATTGGCGCAGTTGGCAGCCCTCTCCCGCCGCCGTTGCCGCCGAACGGCTGTTGCTGCCGCCGCAGCCGGATGTGTGGCACGGCGCGCGGCGCAACGTGTTCTGCGTCGATTTCTCGATTGGTGCAAGCTGGCGGGCAAGGAAATTCCCGCAGAAATACCGTCTCGAACAGTTCCGGCTGGCGGCATTGCGCTGGCCGGAGAAGGTGTTGGTGTTTGAGAACGGCGAATGCGCGGCGACGCGTTAGCCTGACAACAAACCGGCATACTCGCCCAACCCACAGAAAAGCAATCCATAAGTTTGAACGCCGATAAACCCGTCCCCTTGCGCAAACATTCTTCTGATTCAATCACGCCAAATATAGTGGATTAACAAAAATCAGGACAAGGCGACGAAGCCGCAGACAGTACAGATAGTACGGAACCGATTCACTTGGTGCTTCAGCACCTTAGAGAATCGTTCTCTTTGAGCTAAGGCGAGGCAACGCCGTACTGGTTTAAAGTTAATCTACTATAAAAAAAAGCCGGCCGAACCTATTTAAGGTCCGACCGGCTTTTATCGTTTTAAAAATTAACGATGTCTGTGGACTTGGCTGCCGATGACGCCGCCTAATGCAGCGCCGCCCAAAGTAGAGCCGGTATCGCCACCGATCAAGTTACCCGCTACACCGCCCAATACCGCGCCAGTAGCAGTATTGCGTTGTGTTTGGGTCATGCCCGCACATGCACTCAGAGAAGTAGCAATGGCGATCAAGGTCAAAGTTTTAGTCAAGAAAGACTTGCTCATGGTGTGTTCTCCGTTGTGGGTTAACTCAGTGACGAAAGTATGTCACACCAAGTCATTAATATTTATTCCAATAAGTAAAGTCATTTTAAACTAGGATAACTTAACAGGCGGACAGTTAGAAAAAACCATAATCCGATAAATCAGACAAATTAAATAAAAGGTCGTCTGAAACTGTCTGTTTTTACCCACACACAGACCTTTCAGACGACCTCTTTTTCGCCACACAAACCGATTTAAGGCGCGACCCGTTTACGGTTTGCCGCAGCCAAAAGCGCGAGCATTTCTTCGGTGGTATCCCAGCCGATGCAGGCATCGGTAATGCTTTGCCCGTAAACCTCGGGCTTGTCCTGTCTGCCTTCGACCAAATGGCTTTCAACCATTACGCCCATAATATTGTCTTCGCCGTTTTCCAGTTGCGCGGCAACATCTTGGGCAACTTCCATCTGCCGTCTGTAATCTTTACGGCTGTTTGCGTGGCTGCAATCAACCATCAGCTTGGGCGACAAACCGACTTTTATTAATTGTTCCGCCGCCGATTTAACGTGTTCGGTGCTGTAATTCGGCTCCTTACCGCCGCGCAGGATAACGTGGCAGTCGGGATTGCCGCCGGTATGCACAATGGCGGAATGCCCTGCTTTGGTTACAGACAGGAAGTGATGCGGATGACTTGCCGCGCCAATCGCATCGATGGCGATTTTCAGATTGCCGTCCGTACCGTTTTTGAAACCGACCGGACAAGACAGACCGCTGGCGAGTTCGCGGTGTACCTGACTTTCCGTCGTTCGCGCACCGATCGCGCCCCAAGAAATCAAGTCCGCGTAATATTGCGGCGTAATCATGTCGAGGAACTCCGTCGAAGCGGGCATGCCCATATTGTTCAGCGTCAGCAGCAAGCTGCGTGCCTGACGCAGGCCGTAGTTGATGTCGAACGTGCCGTCCAAGTGCGGGTCGTTAATCAGACCTTTCCAACCCACCGTCGTACGCGGTTTTTCAAAATACACGCGCATCACAATCAGCAATTCTTTTTCATATTTCTTGCGCAACACCAGCAAACGTTCGGCGTATTCCAAGGCGGCTTTGGGGTCGTGGATGGAACACGGGCCGATAATCACCAGCAGGCGGTTGTCCTTGCTGTGAACCAAATCGGCGATTTCATGCCGCGTGCGGTGTACCAGCCCCGCCGCTTCCTCGGAAATCGGCAGCTCGTACAAATGGGCAATCGGCGGCAGCAGCTCTTTGACTTCTCTAATCTTAATGTCGTCGGTAGGGTATTGTTGGGTCATTGTTATTGCTTTCAAATTCAGATAAATTAAGGCATAGATTACCTTCTTTACCTGTTTTAAACAAGCCTTTTAGCCATCTTATGGCAATTTTATTTCAAAAAATCAAATTTTTTCTGTTTTTATATATTTAAATTTCTAAAATTCAAATTTTTTCGCAATAAAATTTTGATTAACTCAATAAGCAATACCTGCGTTGTCAACAATTTTCATCCTTCCCCAATAATCCTCCCGCCTTCCGACAGCATCTTTTTGACGAATACCTATAAGACTATTTCATCCAAAACTTGACCGCGGACAAGCCCTGCTTCGTTTTTACGCAAGCCGACATATCATTCACATCGAAATGTAGTAAAATAACAAAATATCAAAGCAATATCGCGCAGCCTGTGTTGCTTATCCTACACAACCCGCCCTGCCGCATCATTAAAATAACCATATATTCGTCGCACATCCCACACATCCTTCCCGCCCTTACTGAAAAGCCGTCCTACCTTTCAGACGACCTTTCTTTTCAACCTCAAAACAAGGAGCGTTACAATGAAAGCAGCACGTTTTTACGATAAAGGCGACATCCGCATCGAAGACATCCCCGAACCGACCGTCGCCCCCGGCACCGTCGGCATCAACGTCGCCTGGTGCGGTATCTGCGGTACCGACCTGCACGAATTTATGGAAGGTCCGATTTTCATCCCGCCCTGCGGCCATCCGCACCCGATTTCCGGCGAGTCCGCGCCCGTAACGATGGGACACGAGTTCTCCGGTGTGGTTTATGCCGTCGGCGAAGGCGTGGACGACCTCAAAGTCGGACAACACGTCGTGGTCGAACCCTACATCATCCGCGATGACGTACCGACCGGCGAAGGCAGCAACTACCACCTCTCCAAAGACATGAACTTCATCGGCTTGGGCGGCTGCGGCGGCGGCCTTGCCGAAAAAATCGCCGTCAAACGCCGCTGGGTGCATCCGATTTCCGACAAAATCCCGTTAGACCAAGCCGCTTTGATTGAGCCCCTGTCCGTCGGTCATCACGCCTACGTCCGCAGCGGCGCGAAAGCAGGCGACGTCGCATTGGTCGGCGGCGCAGGCCCCATCGGTTTGCTGCTTGCCGCCGTGTTGAAAGCCAAAGGCATCAAAGTCATCATCACCGAATTGAGCAAAGCGCGCAAAGACAAAGCCCGCGAATCGGGCGTTGCCGACTACATCCTCGACCCGTCCGAAGTCGACGTCGTCGAAGAAGTGAAAAAACTGACCAACGGCGAAGGCGTGGACGTGGCATTCGAATGCACCAGCGTCAATAAAGTGCTGGACACCATGGTCGAAGCCTGCCGCCCGACCGCAAAAGTCGTCATCGTATCCATTTGGAGCCACCCCGCCACCATCAACGTCCACAGCGTTGTGATGAAAGAGCTGGACGTGCGCGGCACCATCGCCTACTGTAACGACCACGCCGAAACCATCAAACTGGTGGAAGAAGGCAAAATCAACCTCGAACCTTTCATCACCCAGCGTATCAAGCTGGACGAGCTGGTTTCCGAAGGCTTCGAGCGTCTGATTCACAACAACGAATCCGCCGTCAAAATCATCGTCAATCCCAACCTGTAAACGCCTGACGGATTGATAGAAACACAAAGGTCGTCTGAAAACCTCAAATCAAGATTTTCAGACGACCTTTTTATCTGCAAAGACAATTCACCCCATCATCCACAATACCCTTCAGGCTATTGTCCATCAGTTATAGTGGATTAAATTTAAACCAGTACGGCGTTGCCTCACCTTAGCTCAAAGAAAACGATTCTCTAAGGTGCTGAAGCACCAAGTGAATCGGTTCCGTACTATCTGTACTGTCTGCGGCTTCGTCGCCTTGTCCTGATTTAAAGTTAATCCACTATATTTCCCAACACCACCCAATCTACTGCCAAAACATCTGCAAAGGTCGTCTGAAAGCCAACTTCAAGAAACTAAAGCTTCTTTTAAACGCTTTTAGACGACCTCTTATCTAATTTAAATACCGAATAAAGTATAATCTTTGCAAAAAAACAACAAAAAATAATACAAAAATTTACAAAAAACACAGGAACTTATAAAATACCAAACAATAACAGTTGCAACAATAATCACAAATCATAATAATGTCATATATACCGTTCAGGCAAAAAAGCCTGCCGTATATCAGTTACACAGAAATATTACGGAGACTGTGTCAATACACACCTAAACTCACATACAAGGATAAATCCGATGAAAACACGTTTTACTTTAACTTCTCTGGCTTTGGCTTCTCTGATGATGATGGGCAATGCTGCAATGGCCGAAACTAAAGAAGGCAATTTCAACGTACACCTGAAATTGACCGGCACTTGCGAAGTTCTAACAACAAACAGCGCATTGAATAGTACGAAAATTACTACCGAAGACCCAAGTCTGGCTGGAGCGGACATTGATTTCAGCACACATGTCGCATCATCAAATTCAACCGCTATTACCCAAAAAAACGTTGGCGGTATGGCTACTGGTCTGAATATCCGTTGCAGTAAAAACACACTTTTCACAGTAGGTTTGGAACCTCAAAACGTAACAAGCAACAATGGTGAAGGCACAATGTGGGGTATCTCTCGTACATCAAAACAAAATAATGACACCATCAGCTATCAACTTCAAAAACCTGTCGTAAACGGTTCAGGCATAAATCAAACAGTCCAAGAGACCAACAGCAACACTCCTTGGGGTAATTCAGGTACTGACCTTCTTTCATTGACAGGACAAGGTTTAAGTGATTCCGAAGCAGTCAAACTCCCTGTATATGCAACTGTCAAAGCAGGTGAATTAAACAAATTCATCGACACCTACCAAGACCAAGTCAAAGTAACCCTGAGTTACTAATCTGAGTCACTCCCTCAAAACAAAACAACTAAAAAATCCTCATGCAAAAAGCAATCAGCACACTGGTCGGTATGCTGACGGCGGCAGCGGTTTTACCAAGCCATGCCGCCGGCTTGCAAGTCAATCCGACATCGCTTTCCCTGCCCGCCAAACAGCGGGCGGGTATTTTTACTTTGGGAAACAAGGGCACAGAGCCGTTGACGGCGCAAGTGCGCGTGTTCCGCTGGACGCAGGACGCAAACGGCGGTGAAGTGCTCGAACCTACCGATGCCGTCATTGCCAGCCCGCCCATGGTCAAACTGGAAGCGGGTGCGCAGCAGCAATTCCGCGTGATGCGCGTCAAACCGTCCGACAAACAGGCTGAAGAAGCCTACCGCCTGATTGTGGACGAGCTGCCCGCTCCCAATGCGAAACCGCAAAAAGGCATTCAGTTGGTGATGCGCTATTCGCTGCCGCTGTTTGTCAACGTTCAAAACAATGCCGAACCGAAGCTGCAATGGCGTGCGGAAAAATCCGCGAACGGCAAAACGGTTTTGGTTGCCGAAAACACGGGCAATGCCCATGCGCAACTGAGCAATATTACTTTTCAGACGACCTCTGCCAAAGACGCCTTGACGCTGGCAAACGGTCTGGCGGGCTACGTCCTGCCGGGCAACACTTGGAAACGCGAATTGGAAGTTTCCCCCGCCTCTCTGAACCAAGGTCGTCTGAATGCCACGGTAAACGGTATGCCGATCCAAACGGAGGTTCGGTTTGCCACCCCATGACCTAAGGACACGGCTCACCCGGCTGAGTGCCGCACTGATGCTGTGTTTCTACGCCCTGCCCTCCCCTGCTCAAGACATCCTGACGCAGGCGGCGCCTGCTGCCTACGAGCAGGCATGGCTGACCGTTTACCCGCAGGTCAAAGTCAACGGCAGCATACGCGACGGTATCGAACCCTTCATGTCGCGTAACGGCGTGCTGTATGCGCGCCCCGAATCCCTGCGCGCCTACGGCATTGCCCTGCCCGACGCAGAAGCTGCCGAAGCAGGCAAAAACGGCGTTGTGCCTGAAATTCAGGACGGCGCGTCCACACCCGGCGCAGGCGTATGGTTCGAACTCTCCTCTATCCCCGGCTTGCAGGCGAAATACGATGCCGCCGCGCAAACCCTTGACCTCACCGCCCCCCTCGAATGGCAGCCCGACCTGAAAACCGCCCGAATCGGCGCATTGCAGGAAAACCGCTACGCCATTGCCAAACCCGGCTTTGCCGCCGTTCTGAACTATGACGCCAATATCTCGCGCAACCGCTCCGGCAACGGCACACAGGGCGTTTTTGGCGAAATGCGCCTGAGCACGCCTTGGGGCTATCTGAACCACACCCAATTTGCCAACCGTAGCCGCAACAAAGAAAGCGGCTCCCGCGGCAACACCGCCCGCCTGGATACCTACTGGCGCACCGTCTGGCCCGAACAAGGCATATCGCTGACCGTCGGCGACACCCTGACCGGACAAATCGGCTCATGGGGCGGCACACGCATCGGCGGTATCAAAATCTCCCGCACTTACAACACCCGTCCGTGGAAACAAACCGCCCCGCTGCGTTCCTACCTCGGTAAAAGCACCCTGCCCGGCACGGTCGACCTCTACCTCGACGGCGTCAAACAAATGAGCCGCGACATAGAAGCGGGCGAATACGAACTCATCCTGCCGCCGTCCATCAGCGGCCGCAGCAACGCCCAAGTCGTCGCCACCGACGTACTGGGGCGCACCGTCGTCGTCGATATGCCGCTTTACGGCGGCAGCGGACTTTTGGCAAAAGGCTTGAACGAATGGTCGTTTGAAGCAGGCTACGTCCGCCGCGATTACGGCATCCGTTCCGCCAAATACCAATCCGACCCCGCCGCCTCCGGCACACTGCGTTACGGCGTCAGCAACACCCTGACCGCCCAAATCCACGGCGAAGCTGCGCGCGGCTACCGTCAGGCGGGCATTGCCGCCGATACCGTATTGGGTTCGCTCGGACAACTCAATCTTAATTATGCCGAAAGCCGCTTTGCGGGCAAGACAGGACGACGCGGCAGCGCGTTTTTCAGCACCCAATGGGACAGGCTCTCCTTCAGCGCGGGCGCAAGCCGTACCAACGGACAATTTGCCGAACTGGGCGATACCGCATACGGCGCAGACTTTTTCAAAGCCACACGCCACCCCGCCACATCCGCCTCCGCATCCGCAGGCTGGAGCAGCGACAAACTCGGCTCATTCAGCCTGTCCTACGTCCATTCCCACACCGAAGGCAGCCCCGCCGACGGCGTAGGCTCGTTCGGCTGGAGCCGCAGTTTCAAAAACCGTACTTCGCTCTACGCCGGCGCCAATAAAAACTTCCGCAACAAGCGCGAACTGAGTTTCCACGCAGGCCTCTCCATCAGCCTCGACAACGGCTATTCGACCTCCGCAGGCATCAGTAGAAACAAACACAACAACAGCTATCAGGCAACCCTGAACAAAACCAGCAGCGGCATGGGCAGCACCAGTTGGGGTATAGGCTGGCAGCAAAACGACAACGCAAACGGCAGCCGCAGCAACACTTTCAACGGCAACATCCGCCATCAAAACGCCTACGGCGACGGCTGGGCAAACGTTTACAGCCAAAGCGGCAACAGCAACTGGAACGCAGGCTGGAGGGGCGGCCTCGTCCTCATGGGCGGCAGCCTCTTCGCCACCCGCCAAGTCAACGACAGTTTCGCCGTCGTCAGCACCGGCGATATGGCGGACGTCCCCATCCGCGCAGGCGGCATGCCCGTAGGCAAAACCAACCGCAAAGGGCTGGCACTGATCCCCAGCCTCTCCGCTTACCAAAAAAACACCGTCAGCGTCGATATTGCCGAGTTGCCGCTGGACGTCCAGCTTGAACACACCGTCGCCGAAATCGCCCCGCCCGAACGCTCTGGCATGCGCGTCGAATTCAAAATCCAGCGCACCCGCGCCGCCACCATGACGCTGAAAGACGCACAAAACCAATTACTCCCGAGCGGCGGCAGCATTACTGCCGAAGACGGCACACCGGCAGCCGTAACCGGCTTCGACGGCAAAACATATATTGAAAGCATGAAAGAAGGTAGAAACCGCTTCACCGTCATCCTCCCCGAAAACGGCGGCACTTGCACCTTCGAAGCGGACTACCCTGAAACACACAATCCGGATTCCATCCCGGAACTGGGAGACATCATATGCAGATAAACATGAAAAAAGGTCGTCTGAAAACCGCAAACCGTCTTTTCCTACAAATGACATTGCCTGTCGTATTCGGACTGCTGTCCCTGTCCGCAGGGCAAGCTTGGGCAAACAGCGGTGTAGCCGGCAGGTTTGTACAATGCACAGCAACGGTACAAGGCAATGGAACCTTCAAAGGTCATCCTGCCTTAGTATTCGGAAGTCAAAGCAATGGAATCAACCTTCTAAACAACAACCAGCCGGAAGATATTCAAGCCACCATCCACTACCAATGTATCAATAACGACAACTACACCGTAAAAGTGCGCTTGTGCTTCAATATTGACGGGGGGAGAAGGTTTACAAACATATATGCCCCCCGAAAAATGGTTCATAGCAGGAATAACGCCCAAACACTGCAACTATCCTTACTTAAACCCGATAACACCAACTGGGGAACGGATAACACGACAAACTCTCCCAGCAGCTTTGGAACCGACGTCATACGTATCGGGCTAAACGGCACCTTTACTGGCAGTATCCCCATTAGAGCTAGATTAGTCAGTGGGCAAAGCGACACTATCCCCACTACGGCTTCGGATTATTACATTGCAGACTTTACCAGCGGCTCCACCGTATTAAGCTGGAAGGCAGAACGTTATGGTACTCCTGACCCTTCAGATTGCGGAAACGACTTGAATACAGGACAACGCTTCCCTTTTGTTGTCCAAGCCCATGTTGCGCCCGTCTGCGAATTCATCTCCGCCGATGACATCGACTTCGGCACACACACCGCCGGCAGCACCGACCTGAAACAGTCGGGCAACCTCACCGTCCGCTGCACCAACGGCACGCCCTACACCGTCGGTCTGATTCCTTCCAACGGTAATCAGGAAGGCAGCGGCGAGATGAAATCCACCAATCCTGCCAACACCGACAAAGTCCCCTACCGCCTCAAAAAGGGCACTAATACGAACGCCCACCTCTGGGGCAACCAACCTTCCGGTACGGGCAGCTGGCAAAAAGCCACCGGCGACGGTAGCAGCAAGACATACACCGTTGCGGCAGAAGTCAAAAACACCGACTACACCCCGGGCGAGTATCAAGACAAGGTAACCGTCGATATCCGATACTGATCCGATAGGTCGTCTGAAAAACAGTGCGGCATTTCGGTTAGCAAAATGTTTGCTCGAACTGTGCTTTCTAATGATGCCGGCGTTCCTGCCAAACCTTGAATCCTTCCTAAATACAAGCCTGCGACTTTGCGTCAGGTTTGCTTTCGGAACATTCCGGTTTGGCAGGAACGCTTTTTTTCAGACGACCTCCCCCATACACTCCCGAAACAGCATAAAAAACTTTACATTTACCTCAAACAGGTTTAAAACTCTTCCTTTTCCCCTATTCAGAAATTTGTTAACAATTTCCCCCTAAGGAGCTCAACATGAAAGTAGGTTTCGTCGGCTGGCGCGGCATGGTCGGTTCGGTTTTGATGCAGCGTATGAAAGAAGAAAACGACTTCGCCCACATTCCCGAAGCATTCTTCTTCACCACATCCAACGTCGGCGGCGCAGCACCTGATTTCGGTCAGGCGGCTAAAACATTATTGGACGCGAACGACGTTGCCGAACTGGCAAAAATGGACATCATCGTAACCTGCCAAGGCGGCGATTACACCAAATCCGTGTTCCAACCCCTGCGCGACAGCGGCTGGAACGGCTACTGGATTGACGCGGCGTCATCCCTGCGCATGAAAGACAACGCGATTATCGTCCTCGACCCGGTCAACCGAAACGTCATCGACAACGGCCTCAAAAACGGCGTGAAAAACTACATCGGCGGCAACTGCACCGTTTCCCTGATGCTGATGGCGCTGGGCGGCCTGTTCCAAAACGATTTGGTCGAATGGGCGACCAGCATGACCTACCAAGCCGCATCTGGCGCGGGCGCGAAAAACATGCGCGAACTCATCAGCGGCATGGGCGCGATTCACGCCCAAGTAGCGGACGAGCTTGCCAATCCTTCCAGCGCGATTCTCGACATCGACCGCAAAGTGTCCGATTTCCTGCGCAGCGAAGACTATCCGAAAGCCAACTTCGGCGTACCGCTCGCCGGCAGCCTGATTCCGTGGATTGACGTAGATTTGGGCAACGGTCAGTCCAAAGAAGAATGGAAAGGCGGCGCGGAAACCAACAAAATCCTCGGCCGCAGCGACAATCCGACCGTAATCGACGGCTTGTGCGTCCGCATCGGCTCTATGCGCTGCCACAGCCAAGCCATCACCCTGAAGCTGAAAAAAGACCTGCCCGTTTCCGAAATCGAAGCGATTTTGGCAGGCGCGAACGACTGGGTGAAAGTCATCCCCAACGAAAAAGAAGCCAGCATCCACGAGCTGACCCCCGCCAAAGTAACCGGCACGCTGTCCGTCCCCGTCGGACGCATCCGCAAACTGGGCATGGGCGGCGAATACATCAGCGCGTTCACCGTCGGCGACCAGCTCTTGTGGGGCGCGGCCGAACCCCTGCGCCGCGTGTTGCGCATCGTGTTGGGCAGTTTGTAAGATTCACAGGTCAAACAAAAAAGCAACGGTTTATCCGTTGCTTTTTTTATGGCAAAGAAAACAGCATCAAACAAAACGACAATGCCGTCCTGACTTAACCGACTTACCCTATGAAGAGGTCGTCTGAAAACCCGAAATCCGGTTTTCAGACGACCTCTTGCCATTCAAACAGGGAAACCGTTTGCCTGAAGCCCGTTTATGTTTCGGGCTGTTTCAGACGACCTCCCCTTTTCTGTTCGCCGATTAAATACCGCGCAACAATTCATTGACGCTGGTTTTGGCGCGGGTTTGTGCGTCCACGCGTTTGACGATGACGGCGCAGTAGAGGCTGTGGCTGCCGTCTTTGGAAGGCATGCTGCCGGACACAACGACAGAGCCTGCCGGTACGCGGCCTTGGTAGATTTCGCCGGTAGTGCGGTCGAGAATTTTGGTGGATTGTCCGATGAACACGCCCATGGAAATCACGCTGCCTTCTTCGACAATCACGCCTTCAACGATTTCGGAACGCGCGCCGATGAAACAGTTGTCTTCAATGATGGTCGGGCTGGCCTGCAGGGGTTCGAGTACGCCGCCGATGCCGACGCCGCCGCTCAAGTGGACGTTTTTACCGATTTGGGCGCAAGAGCCGACAGTCGCCCAAGTATCGACCATCGCGCCTTCGTCAACGTATGCACCGATGTTGACATAAGACGGCATCAAAACGACGTTTTTAGCAACAAAGCTGCCGCGGCGCGCAACGGCACCGGGTACGGCGCGGAAACCGGCGGCGCGGAATTCGTCTTCCGACCAGTCGGCAAACTTGGTCGGCACTTTGTCAAAGTATTTGTTCACGCCGTCGTTGAGAACTTCGTTGTCTTGGATGCGGAACGACAACAACACGGCTTTTTTCGCCCATTCGTTGACTTTCCATTCGCCCACGCCCAAGCGTTCGGCGACGCGCAATTTGCCTGAATCGAGTTGGCGGATGGTTTCCAACACGGCTTCTTTGACTTCGGGGGTAACGGTGGTCGGGGTGATGTCCGCGCGGTTTTCAAAGGCGGTTTCGATGATGTTTTGCAAAGACATGGGGATTCCTTTTGAAGAGGGTAAAAGGTCGTCTGAAAAATTCGGATGACCTGCAAACAGGCGGTATTTTGCCATGTAAACGCTTTGCCGTCAGCTTTTGCAGGAATGCGGCAATCTTCCGGCACAATCCGAGCTTCCACAAACCGTCCCCGCCCGTTTAAAACAAATCGGCACAATCAAACAAAAAGGTCGTCCGAAAACCTTGATTCCGGTTTTCAGACGACCTTCAGGATGGGAAGTAAGGTTAATTAAGGCAACGAACAACCTTCGGGAGCCAAGATTTTACATTCTGTCAATCCTCCTTTCCTGCAATTTTGTAAAGCAATTTGCTCGGCAGTTCCCGGATGACCTGCCCCGTCAACCACAACGAATTTATTTTTAATTTTTCCTTCAGCCGCAGCAACACAACCATTCCGTACCCATGCGATTGCTTTACAGGGAGTCTTACTACCTTGCTGACAGCGTTGGATTGCTGCTTGCTGGGCTTCTGCCTTGGAATTGTGGTTTAGAGAACCTGTAATATAACCAGCCCTTGAACTATAAGCTAAAGCTCCGAATTTGGAGGGGACTTGTACAGTAATGCTTCTACTTGATGAAGTACCGCTTTGGTTTCCCGATTGCGGCGGATCGGAATTATATAGAATCTGTTGCCCATCAGGACCGATAATTCGACATGTCCCAGTTGCAGGTTGGAATTCTCCTCCGCAGTTATGCGCATAGAGATTGGAACTAATTAATCCAAATAACGTAAAAATTAAAACTCTCATTATTCTTCCTTATTTATTTTCATTGACTTTGCTTTGAGCAAGTTGAGATATGGGTGATGATCGGTGTAATTTGACGGCATTAGGAGCAATGTGCAATGTATATATTATATCCAGGCGTGAACGACTGTTTTTCGAATCATCTACCGTCCAATTGGATTATAGCTGTTAAAACTACCTTTTACTCCGTTAAACCAAGCACTAACCATCAGTATCAAGTCATTGGCAGCGTCAAAAGTAACCGCCCCACTGTCTAGACAAACTAAATCAAGAGGTCGTCTGAAAACCTTGATTCCGGTTTGAACTGGCCCCCAAATCTTGGACACTCATAAAAGCCTATTCAGGCGCTCTGTGCAAGCTGGGTTCTGTATGCGACAGGACTCAGCTTTTTCAATTTCAAACTGCAACGCTCCCGGTTGTAGTAATCCATATAGTCATCTATCTGCTTCATCAATTCATCTACCGTCAATTCACCTGCGTTATAGAAACACTCCGTCTTTAACACCGCAAAGAAGCTTTCCATCGGCGCATTGTCCCAACAGTTCGCCTTTCGCGACATGCTTTGAACCATGGAATGCTCCGCAAGCAATTCCCTATACCCCGCCGTACGGTACAGCACACCTTGGTCCGAATGAAGCATCGTTCCTTTAGCAGTCAGACGGGGTGCGGCTTTTTCGAGCATTTCCTTCACCATTTCGCTGTCGGCTCTGCGGCTCATGGCGTAGGCGACGATCTCGCGGTTGAACAAGTCCAAGATTGGCGAGAGGTACAGTTTGCCGTCCTTCCCTTTGAGTTCGGTAACGTCGGTCAGCCATTTTTCGTTGGGCTTTCGGGCTTTGAACCGGCGTTTGAGGAGGTGTTCCGATATTTCGCCCATGGCGGGATGGCGGTAGGCTTTTTTCGCCCGTATGAGGGCTTTCAGTTCCAACTGCTTCATCAACCGCGCCGCTTTTTTGCGGTTCCAACCCAATGCTGCGGCAATGCGCCTTTGTCCGTAGCGTCCTTTATGCCGCCGGTAGGTTTCGACAAGGAGGGCTTTGTCAGCTGTGTCGGGGTCAGGCCGGTTTTGATGGTGGTAGTAAAAGCTGCTTTTGGGCAGGTTTGCGATGTGCAGCAGGTATTTGAGCGGGTGTTGCGCCCTCAGTGCTTGGACGGTTTGGCTTTGTCCTTTTCGGTCTGCTTTTGGCTGAGGGCTTTTAACTCCTTTAGGTAGGCGACCTCTGCGCGCATATAGCACAACTCTTCGATAAGCTCTGCCTGTGTTTTTTCTTGGTCGGGTTTATCTGCGATGAAGGGGTTTTTGCGGTGTTGGGGCATGGTTTTGGATTGGGGATGTTCGAGTGCGCCGATACCGCCTTCTTGATAGGCGCGTATCCATCGTCTCAGGTGGGTTCGGGAAATGCCGTAGTGGTCTGCGGTACGCTGTTGGCTGCGTATATGCAGGTAGTGGAGTACGGCTTGGTATTTGAAGTGTAATGTATATTTGCTCATAAAAAAACTGCACCTTGTGAGTTGGAGGGGATGTCCAACTTTTGGGGTGCAGTTCAGTTTTCAGACGACCTTTTGGCAAATACCAAAATCAGTTTGCCGATTCTACGCCATAAGGTTTGTTTGACGTTTTGATGGTCAGGGTCAGTACGGCGGCGATGATAAGGAGGACACCGGCAAAAGTCATGGCATGTCCCGGGTCGGCGCCGAGCAAGTTCTCATAGATTTTACTGAAGGTAAGGGTTTGGATCAGCATCGGAATCACGATCATCATGTTGACGATGCCCATATACACGCCGTAGCGCTCTTTCGGGATGGAATGCACGACAATCATAAACGGCACGCCCATCATACTTGCCCAGCCGATACCGAAGCCGATCATCGGGGCGAGCATCATGTTTTTATCGGTAACATGCGGAATCGCCAAAAGGGCGAGTGCGGCAAGGGTAACGGCAAAGGCATGGACGTATTTGGCGGCGTATTTGCGCGCCATCCACATCAATCCGAAGGCAGAAATAAAGGTCACGACGTTGTAAAAACCATTGACCACACCGGTCCATGCCACTGCGTCCTCATATGCGACTTTGTTGGCAGAGGTAGCATTCCATATAGATTTGGCGAGACTGTGGGAGATGTATTGCCAGTAGATGAAGAGTGCGTACCATTGGAAGAGGTAAACCGAAGCGAGCTGCCACAAGGGTTTCGGCATGTCTTTAATAGCATGGTAAATTTCTTTAATGGCTTCAACAGGACCGCCGGATTGAGCTTTAATCGCCGCCAGCTCTTCAGGAGACGGCTCATGTTCGGGGGTGGACAATACGGTCACTAAAACAGAGCCGATGGAGCAGACGGCGCCAATATAGAACGAGCCGAATACCCAGTAGGGGATGCCCGCTTCGGAGGTTTGGTTCAACCAGTCGATTTTCTTGAAGGCATAGAGCGATATGTTGGCAAGGGTAATACCCAAGCCGGTAAACACTGACTGCATCAAAAAGCCGGTGGATTGCTGGCGTTCGGGAACGGTATCGGCGATGAAGGCGCGGAAAGGCTCCATGGCGGTATTGTTGCTGATGTCTAAGAGCCACAGCAGCAATACGGCAACCCACAATGCGGTAACGTGCGGATAGAAGAACAAACACAAGCTGCAACCGATGGCGCCGAGCAGGAAATACGGACGGCGGCGACCGAGTCCGGGAATCCATGTACGGTCGCTCATTGCACCGATAAGGGGCTGCACCAGCAAACCGGTAATCGGTCCTGCCATATTGAGGTAAGGCAGTTTTGCAGGGTCAGCTTGTAAGAAACTGAAAATCGGGTTGATGGCGGTTTGCTGCAAACCGAAGCTGTATTGAATGCCGAAGAAGCCGAAGTTCATCAGCATAATCTGGCGAAGCGTCAGGGATACTTGTGGGGAAATCTTCATTTTGAAGCGACTCCTGGACTGTATAAGAAGAAAACATGGAACAACAAACTGCGGGAAACACTGCATAGTCGAAGCGGTTGAGCCGCTTTCTTTATTTTTGGGCGTATCGTATTGATACGTTGCAAATGGATAACGTGATGTGTTGTTTGTGTTTTCAGACGACCTTTTATTGTCGTATTGTGTCAGCCTCATAAAGCAGACGTCGTCTGAAAGGATGTTTTACTTCAATGCCGTGACCGACTGCCGCCAAATCGTTTCTCCGACAACCCGAACGGGCGGACGGGCGGTTTCTTTGGTCTCGATAATGTCGAACAGGATTTCCGCCGCCAGCGCGCCCATGCGCATATAGGGCAGCTCAGTGCTGGTCAGCGGCGGGAACAGGGTTTCGGCAATCGCGCTGTGGTTGTCGTAACCTGCCACCGACACCTGCTCTGGAACGCGCACGCCGCGCGTCCTCAAAATGCCGTAAACGCGGACCGCCATTTCGTCGTTGCCGCAGCAAATGACCGTCGGCGGGTCGGCAAGCGACAATAATTTCAATACTGCCGCAATCAAAGGCTCGCTGTCGTTGGCAAAATCGGTGATGCCGGTTTGCACCAGGTCAGGATCGAACACCATGTCCGATTCGTCCAAAGCGCGGCGGTAGCCCGCCAAACGCAGCCGCGTCGCTTCTGCGCCCGCCTGCAAGGTGATATAAGCGATACGACGGTGTCCGTGACGGATGATGTTGCGTACCAAATCGTATTGCCCGCGCTCGTCGTCCGGCAAAACCGACGGCGTACCCGCCGCGTCGAAACAGTTGACCAAAACCATCGGGCAGCGGTTGGGCATTTCGGGCAGGACGATTTCGCGGTGCGATTCGGTTACATACAAAATGCCTTCCGCGCGGTGTTCCATAAACGTCCTGACCAGAGGGTCGATTTGCTCGTAGCGGTTGTCCGTATCCGCAATCATCAGCGTTTTGCCCGCTTCGCGGATTTTCTGCTGGATGCCTTTGATTAAAAACATATCCGGCAGACCGTGTACCCCGCCGTATTCGCCCGTACGCGAGATGGCGCCGGTAATCAGTCCGACCAAGTCCGAGCGGTTCGACCGCATCACCCGCGCCGCCGAAGACGGGATATAACCCAAAGCCGCAATCGCTGTTTCGACTTTTGCACGGGTTTTATCGCTGACCGGCGCATCGCCGTTGATGACGCGGCTGACCGTTTTGGGTGAGACGCCCGCATAAGCAGCAACATCATAAATTGTAGCCATCTTACGACTCCCGCCTCATCCCTGTTTCATTTGATTACGAAGCATATCACACCTGACATCGGTGTCATACCGAAAAATTTACAGAACTTTGATAAAAATCAATCATATAAATTGCATATTGCATACAATTCTTAACCAAGTCTGCTCCCCGTATTCGCCAAACCCGCGCCCTTTTGTTAAACTACATACGACTACATAAATATTCACTCTATCGAACCAATCACTACAACGACAATCTATAACTGAATCACATCCCCCGAATGAGCGGGGCGAACCCAATTCCGAAGGAAACCCGATGACCGCATTTACCGAAGCATGGCAAGCCCTTGAACAACACTGGCTCGACACACAACACCTCCACCTGCGCGACCGCTTCGCCGCCGAACCCGACCGCTTCGGCAATATGCACGAAACCCTCGACGGCCTCCTCTTCGATTACAGCAAAAACCGCCTCGGCGAAGACACTTTGCAACTTTTGTGCCGCCTTGCCGAAGCCTCGCCCCTAGCCGGACAAATGCACGCCATGCAAAACGGCGAAAAAATCAACCTCAGCGAACACCGCGCCGTCCTCCATACCGCCTTGCGCCTGCCGCCCGACGCCGAGCCCGTTTACGTTGACGGCGAAAACATCCTCCCCAAAATCCACCGCGAACTCGACCGCGCCCTCGCCTTCGCCGAATCACTCAACAACGGCAGCCACAGGGGCATCACCGACAAACCCATCACCGACTTCGTCCACATCGGCATAGGCGGCTCCGACCTCGGCCCCAGAATGTGCGTAGAAGCCCTCAAAGCCTACCGCCAAAACATCCGCGTCCACTTCGTCAGCAATTCAGACGACGCCGACATCAGCCGCACACTCGCCCACCTCAAGCCCGAAACCACCGTATTCAGCATCGCCAGCAAATCCTTCCGCACACCCGAAACCCTGCTCAACGCCTACGCCGCCCGCGCCTGGTATCGTGATGCAGGTTTGCCCGAGTCCGGCATCTACCGCCACTTCTGCGCCATCTCCTCCGACGTTGCCGCCGCCCGAAACTTCGGCATCGCACCCGACAACGTCTTCGCCATGTTCGACTGGGTCGGCGGACGCTATTCCGTCTGGTCGACCATCGGCCTGCCCGTCATGGTTGCCGTCGGCACAGACCGCTTCCGCGAACTCCTCGCCGGCGCGCACGCCATGGACACCCACTTCTTCCAAACCCCCTACCGCCGCAACATCCCCGTCCTCATGGCGCTCATCAGCATCTGGTACAACAACTTCCAGCACGCCGACGGACAAACCGCCGTCCCATACAGCCACAACCTACGCCACCTCCCCTCGTGGCTCAACCAGCTCGACATGGAAAGCCTCGGCAAAAACCGCACCGCCGACGGCCGGCCCGTCCCCCACACCACCGGCGGCATCGTCTTCGGCGAAGAAGGCGTCAACTGCCAGCACGCCTATTTCCAACTCCTCCACCAAGGCACACGGCTCATCCCCTGCGACTTCATCGTCCCCATGACCACCGCCTACGGCATCAACCGCCAACACCGCTTCACCGTCGCCAACGCCTTCGCCCAAGCAGAAGCCCTGATGAAAGGCAAAACCCTCGAAGAAGCCCGCGCCGAACTTGCCGACCTGCCCGAAGCCGAACGCGAACGCCTCGCCCCGCAAAAAGAATTCCCCGGCAACCGCCCGAGCAACAGCCTCCTCCTCAGCGCCACCGATCCCCGCCGCCTCGGCATGCTCATGGCGGCATACGAACACCGCACCTTCGTCCAAGGCGCAATTTGGGGCATCAACCCCTTTGACCAATGGGGCGTCGAATACGGCAAAGAACTCGCTAAAACCATCGAACCCGAACTCGACCGCGGAAACCCGCAGCACGACAGTTCCACCAACGGCCTCATCGCCTTCTACCGTGCCAGCCAAAACCGATAGGCAGTTCAAACATAAAAGGTCGTCTGAAAACTTATAGTGGATTAACTTTAAATCAGGACAAGGCGACGAAACCGCAGACAGTACAGATAGTACGGAACCGATTCACTTGGTGCTTCAGCACCTTAGAGAATCGTTCTCTTTGAGCTAAGGCGAGGTAACGCCGTACTGGTTTAAAGTTAATCCACTATACATCGTGTTTTCAGACGACCTTTGCGTATTCATCATTTTCGTGGACAGAGTCCACGCTACGGAGCTTGCGTTGCCAAAAAACTTTGTAGCGTGGGCTTCACCCACGAATCCTTGAAAATTAAAGACTTCAGCAAACCCCTAAAAATCCCAGACGCAAAAAAAGCAGACCCAACAGGTCTGCTTTCAATCTTTCTTATTAATCCAGATTCAAGACGGCGGAGGTGTAAACGTCCTGCACGTCGTCCAAATCTTCCAGCGCATCAATCAGTTTCTGCATTTTGACGGCGTCTTCGCCGGAGAGTTCGGTTTCGTTTTGGGCGCGCATGGTGACGTCGCCGTCAACGGATTTGTAGCCTGCGGCTTCCAATGCCGCTTTCACGCCCGCCCAATCGTTCGGGGCGGTGATGACTTCGATGGAGCCGTCGTCGTTGGCAATCACGTCTTCCGCACCGGCTTCCAGAGCGGCTTCCATCAGCACGTCTTCGTCAACGCCGGGCTCAAACACCAAATAACCTTGATGCACAAAGTTGAACGCTACGCAGCCGTCGGTGCCCAAGTTGCCGCCGTTTTTGGTGAACGCATGGCGCACGTCGGCGACGGTGCGGGTTTTGTTGTCGGTCAGACAGTCCACCATTAGCGCCGCGCCGCCGATGCCGTAGCCTTCGTAGCGCAACTCGATGTATTCCACGCCTTCCAAATTGCCCGTACCTTTGTCGATGGCGCGTTGCACGTTGTCTTTGGGCATATTGTTTTCGGCGGCTTTTTCCAAAGCCAGGCGCAGGCGCGGGTTGGCGCCGGGATCGCCGCCGCCCATGCGGGCTGCGACGGTGATTTCTTTAATCAGACGGGTGAAGATTTTGCCGCGTTTGGCATCTTGACGGGCTTTTTTATGCTGGATATTCGCCCACTTGCTATGACCTGCCATATATGGATTCCTTTCGATTTTCCGCCTTATCCGGCGGGCTCTTGCTCATTTTCAAAGGGCGCATTTTAACATAGGTTGAATATACCTAAAATATTCAGACGACCCTGCATTCTGCCTAAAAGGTCGTCTGAAAACGCCGATAGCGCCCGACAAACGCAAAAATCTTGTCTTTGCCCAAACCTGACCCTTTTTTTCGTTTGCCTCACAAAAGGTTTACGGTATCATGCAGGCCTGCTTCAGGATTGTTGACAACTTGGGGCAAAACGGACGAAGCCGGCCTGCTCGCCGTGCCGTCCGACACAACGGCATTCAACGGAGTAACCGCCGCCGGATGCCGTCATCTGTTCATTTTTCAATATAAGGTTTGTAATTATGGAAAAAACATTGTCTGCACTGGTGGGCGCAGTCAATCTGATTCTGTGGGACTACCTGCTGATTTACGCCCTTTTGGGCATCGGCCTGTTTTTCACACTCTATCTGGGTGCGCCGCAGATTACCAAATTTGGCGAAGGTCTCAAATCCGTCTTTGGCGGCTTGTTTTCCAAAAAAGACAAAGACGATAAATCTTTGTCGCAATTCCAAGCACTCGCCGTTGCCGTCTCCGCCCAAATCGGCACGGGCAACGTCGCCGGCGTGGCAACCGCCATTACCGCAGGCGGGCCGGGCGCGATTTTTTGGATGTGGCTTTCCGCCGTTTTGGGGATGTCCACGATTTTTGCCGAAGCCCTGCTCGCGCAAAAATACCGCGTCGTCAGCCACGGCAAATACATCGGCGGCCCCGCGTTCTACATCACACACGGCCTGACCCCGAAAATCGGGCGCGGCGCGGCGCGTTTCTTATCGGGCTTCTTCTCCATCGCCCTGATTATCGCACTGGGTTTTATCGGTAACGCCACGCAGGCAAACTCCATCGCCTCCTCCGTTACCATCGCCTTTAACGTACCGGCATTGGCAGTAGGCATCACCCTCGCCATCCTTGCGGGCATGATTATCGTCGGCGGCGTAAACCGCATCGCCAACATCGCCCAATTCGTCGTACCGTTTATGGCGATTATCTATATTTTGTGTGCGGTCGTTATCTTGTTTGAATTCTCCGACCACATCGTACCGATGTTCAACCACATCTTTACCGCCGCCTTCAATCCCGAAGCCGTTTTAGGCGGCGCAGCGGGTATCGGTATGCGCGAAGCCGTCCGTTACGGCGTGGCACGCGGGCTGTTCTCCAACGAAGCCGGTATGGGTTCGACGCCGCACGCGCACGCTACCGCCGACGTGAACCACCCTGTTCAACAAGGCTTGGCGGCATTTATCGGCGTCTTCATCGACACCATCTTGGTCTGCACCGCCACCGCACTGATTATCCTCCTGACCGATGCCAACCTTTCCGGCGAACAAGGTGCGGCGGTTACCCAATTTGCCTTCAGTAAAGCCTTCCCCGGCTTCGGTTCGCAACTGCTCGCCGTCTGCCTGACCTTCTTCGCCTTCACCACCATCATCGGCTGGTACTACTTCGGCGAGTCCAACATCCGCTTCCTCTTCAGGGGAAAACACTTGGGCATCTACCGCGCGCTCGTGCTGCTGGCTATCGTGTTGGGCACGCTGGGCAAAGTCGATTTGGTTTGGAGCCTGTCCGATATGTTCAACGGCTTCATGGTCATCCCCAACTTAATCGCCCTATTCCTCCTGCGCAAAGAAATCCGCGCCGTTTACAACGATTATCTGGCGCAGAAAAAAGCAGGCAAAGGCTTGTCCTACCAATATGAATTCCACGAATTCCACGACAAGGCTTAATCCGCAATCGTAAAAGGTCGTCTGAAAAGTTTTCAGACGACCTTTTTTATCCCCTAATCATTGAACCGATTAATGTTTTTTTGTACAATCCCCGCCATCTCAATCCTTTCTCAGGCCGTCGGAAAAGCGGCCTGAACCTTTTTGCAAAGAAAGCCCATGTCCCAAGAAATCCTCGACCAAGTGCGCCGCCGCCGCACGTTTGCCATCATCTCCCACCCCGACGCGGGTAAAACCACGCTGACCGAAAAGCTGTTGCTGTTTTCAGGCGCGATTCAGAGCGCGGGTACGGTAAAAGGCAAGAAAACCGGCAAATTCGCCACCTCCGACTGGATGGAAATCGAGAAGCAGCGCGGCATTTCCGTCGCTTCGTCAGTGATGCAGTTCGACTACAAAGACCACACCGTCAACCTCTTGGACACGCCGGGACACCAAGACTTCTCCGAAGACACCTACCGCGTTTTGACCGCCGTGGACAGCGCGTTGATGGTCATCGACGCGGCAAAAGGCGTGGAAGCGCAAACCATCAAACTCTTGAACGTCTGCCGCCTGCGCAATACACCGATTGTGACGTTCATGAACAAATACGACCGCGAAGTGCGCGATTCTTTGGAATTGCTGGACGAAGTGGAAAACATTTTAAAAATCCGTTGCGCACCCGTCACTTGGCCGATCGGCATGGGCAAAAACTTCAAAGGCGTGTACCACATCCTGAACGACGAAATCTATCTCTTTGAAGCCGGCGGTGAACGCCTGCCGCACGAGTTCGACATCATCAAAGGCATCGACAATCCTGAACTGGAACAACGCTTTCCGCTCGAAATCCAGCAGTTGCGCGACGAAATCGAATTGGTGCAGGCGGCTTCCAATGAGTTCAATCTCGACGAATTTCTCGCCGGCGAACTCACGCCCGTATTCTTCGGCTCGGCGATTAACAACTTCGGTATTCAGGAAATCCTCAATTCATTGATCGACTGGGCACCCGCACCGAAACCGCGCGACGCGACCGTACGCATGGTCGAGCCTGACGAGCCGAAGTTCTCCGGATTTATCTTTAAAATCCAAGCCAATATGGACCCGAAACACCGCGACCGCATCGCCTTTTTGCGCGTCTGCTCCGGCAAATTCGAGCGCGGTATGAAGATGAAACACCTGCGCATCAACCGCGAAATCGCCGCCTCCAGCGTGGTTACATTCATGTCGCACGACCGCGAGCTGGTGGAAGAAGCCTACGCAGGCGACATCATCGGCATCCCGAACCACGGCAACATCCAAATCGGCGACAGCTTCTCCGAAGGCGAACAACTGGCGTTCACCGGCATCCCTTTCTTCGCGCCCGAACTGTTCCGCAGCGTCCGCATCAAAAACCCGCTGAAAATCAAGCAACTGCAAAAAGGTTTGCAACAGCTCGGCGAAGAAGGCGCGGTGCAGGTCTTCAAACCGATGAGCGGCGCAGATTTGATTTTGGGCGCGGTCGGCGTGTTGCAGTTTGAAGTCGTTACCTCGCGCCTCGCCAACGAATACGGCGTAGAAGCCGTGTTCGACAACGCATCCATCTGGTCGGCACGCTGGGTATCGTGCGACGACAAGAAAAAGCTGGCGGAGTTTGAAAAAGCCAATGCGGGCAATCTGGCGATAGATGCAGGCGGAAACCTCGCCTACCTCGCCCCCAACCGCGTGAATTTGGGACTCACGCAGGAACGCTGGCCGGACATCGTGTTCCACGAAACGCGCGAGCATTCGGTGAAACTGTAAAATGCAGATCAGGTCGTCTGAAACCCTGACAGGACAGACGATTAGAATCTTTTTTATGCAATCTACGTCTATGATTTGAAGGAATGTTGATGAAAAAACAAATTGTATTGGCTGTTGCCCTGCTTCTGACCACTGCTGCCGCAAATGCCGGCGGAGCCAAACTCTCCTGCGGCAAACAGAAATGGGATGGAACAGAATTAGGCGTAACCAAATGCCGTTATTCAGGTAACTCTTTATCTGACGCTTATACTGCTGCTTTAAAAAAAGAGGGGCAAAACGGAGTACTGCCCAAAACCCTGCCAACCCGTAATATGAAACGTCAAATAAACGAAGAAACGGAAACCTCCATTCAATGGACCGGCAAAAAAATAGTCAATGTTTGCGTAAATAGCGAGGGATTCGATTGTTTCGAATTGAAACAGCAAAAAGATCATGTGGATGTTACATTTACAGTCGCAACACCATAAATCTTGGTTTAGGTCGTCTGAAAACTCAGTATGGCAACAAGCATGGATACCTGATACAGCCGACCAATTTTGCCTAATTCGGAGAAAATCATGCAAAAACTGCTTTTAGCGGCAGTATTCATGGCAAGTATGCAATTTGCTGCCGCCGAACGCGCACCCATAGCAATTCCTAAAAAAGTACAGGAAGCCATCAATGAAGATAAACAAACCTGCCGTGAAATGGGGGGGAAATTCTCTGTTGGTCAAGCTTTGGATATTATCGATTTGAATAACGACGGTTATCATGATTTTGTCTACGACATGAGCAAGGTCACCTGCGCCAACGCACCTGATCTAGGCGGCTCCGGCGGCTGGGCGGTCACTGTTTTTGCAGGCCAGCCGGATGGTTCTGCCAAACAGGCATTTCTTCATGGCGCAGTCGGAACAAAAATCATCGGCAACAAACTTTATTTAGGCGTGGGCGGAGAGCTATGCGGCGAAGACACACGCGGTAAAGTACGCGCACAATATCAAAATTGTATCCGTCCGCTACAATGGAATGCACGCAAGAAAGTGTTTGAGTTTGCGCCTGTCTCGCAGAAAAAGCCGTTCCCAAAAAGCTTGCAGCGTTAAGGAAAAAGTAAATCAGTCGGTCGTCTGAAACCCGTAAACTGCACCTTTCACAAAGGTGCAGTTTTTTATTCCTGCCTGAAACTATGTGTGTGCTTCATCTTTTTAGGTATGACGACAACCATGAGTGTTGCAGTTTGAATTAAAAAAGCCGAGTCCTGTAATATACAGAACCCAGCTTTATTCAAAACGTCCGAACAGTCTCTTATACGCGCCCAATTTTTGCCGGGCAATTCAAGTTTTCAGACGACCTTTTAGCGTATCAAACCATCCGTTTTATTCAAACGGGCGCACTTCCAAACCGAACATACGGCGGGCGGTGTTCAGCATTTGGCAGCTGAAGCCCCACTCGTTGTCGTACCAAGCGAACACTTTGACCATGTTGCCGTCGGTTACTTTGGTCAACGTTGCGTCAAAGGTACTGGCTTGGGTGGTGTGGTTAAAGTCCATAGACACCAGCGGCAGTGTGTTGTAGCCCAACACGCCTTTCAGACGACCTTCTTCTGAGGCGGCCTTCATCAACGCATTGATTTCTTCGACACTCGTATCGCGCGCGGCTTGGAAGCTCAAGTCCACCAATGAGACATTGACGGTCGGCACGCGGATGGCAAGGCCGTCGAGTTTGCCTTTCAATTCGGGCAAGACCAAACCGACGGCTTTCGCCGCGCCGGTTTTGGTCGGAATCATGTTTTCCACACCGCTGCGGGCGCGGCGTAAGTCTTTGTGGCGCACGTCGGTCACGGTTTGGTCGTTGGTCAGGGCATGGATGGTGGTCATCGCGCCTTTGACGATGCCGATGTTTTCGCTCAATACTTTGGCGACGGGGGCGAGGCAGTTGGTGGTGCAGGAAGCATTGGAGATGACGGTCATGTCGTCGGTAATCACATCGTCGTTCACACCGTAGACGATGGTCGCGTCAACGTCAGCCTCGCCCGGCGCGGAAATCAGCACTTTTTTCGCACCGCTTTCGAGATGGGCATTGGCTTTGGATTTGCTGGTAAACGAGCCGGTGCATTCCATCACCAAGTCCACGCCCAAGTCGCGCCAGGGCAGTTCGGCGGGGTTGCGGGTGGAGAAGAACGGGATTTTGCGGCCGTTGATGATGAGGTGGGTCGCATCGTGGGAAATGTCGGCATTAAAGCGACCGTGGACGGTGTCGAATTTGGTCAGATGGGCGTTGGTTTCGAGGCTGCCGCTGGCGTTGACGGCGACGACTTCAAGTTGGTCTTGCAGGTTGTAATCGTAGATGGCGCGTAATACTTGGCGGCCGATGCGGCCATATCCGTTAATGGCGACTTTAATGCCCATGGTTTTTCCTTTTGGGGTATAGGGTGGTTAACTGATTCGCACATTATAGCAAATTTGTAGTGTGATGTAATTAACATTTTATCAAATAAATCTTGTTCAATCATATCTACTTATTTTTATCCCAAAAAGATAATGAATTATTTTGTTCTACAAAATACCATATAAGGAAATTTATATTTCAATTATATTTAAAATATACGCATTTAATCTTGATTTCCCGCTCACTCAAAAAAGGGAAAACCCGCATCTTTCTGATTTTATTTATTTGGAAAAGATAATCTTCAACCCAATTCCGCTACATCACGCAACAAAAATCCCCGCTATTCTCTCTCTTTTATCTTAAAAATCAATAAATACAATTCCATTTCTGATTTCATAATAAATTAACAAACCCCTGCCCTCCTCCCAAAATCCCCCGTTTTCAAGGCATAAAGCGCGTTCTTAAGCGGAGGCTGCTTGAAGATTCCGTCCCACTGTTTTAAAATAAAAATGTTACGTTATATCAATCTGGAGAGAGAAAACATGAAACATTGGAAACTCGGCATCATCGCTGCATTAATGTCCGGCGCAGTTTATGCAGCCCCGATGAACGTCGTTACCAGCTTCAGCATTTTGGGCGACGTTACCAAACAAATCGGCGGCGACCGTGTTGCCGTGCAAAATTTAGTCGGTGCCAACCAAGACACCCACGCCTATCACATGACCAGCGGCGACATCAAAAAAATCCGCGGTGCAAAATTAGTCCTGCTCAACGGCTTGGGCTTGGAAGCGGCTGATGTTCAGCGTGCCGTCAAACAAAGCAAAGTCCCCTTCGCCGAAGCAGCCAAAGGCATACAGGCGCTTAAAGCCGAAGAAGGCGAACATCATCACGACCACGAAGGCCACCACCACGACCACGGCGAATTTGACCCGCACGTCTGGAACGACCCCGTCTTGATGACGACCTACGCCCAAAACGTTGCCAACGCCCTGATTCAGGCAGACCCCGAAGGCAAAACCTATTATCAACAACGCTTGGGCAACTACCAAGTGCAGCTGAAAAAACTGCACAGCGATGCTCAAGCTGCGTTTAACGCCGTTCCCGCTGCTAAGCGCAAAGTTCTGACCGGACACGACGCGTTCTCCTACATGGGCAAACGCTACAATATCGAGTTCATCGCCCCGCAAGGCGTGAGCAGCGAAGCCGAGCCGTCCGCCAAACAAGTGGCTTCCATCATCCGCCAAATCAAACGCGAAGGCATCAAAGCCGTGTTCACCGAAAACATCAAAGACACGCGCATGGTTGACCGCATCGCCAAAGAAACCGGCGTCAACGTTAGCGGCAAACTCTACTCCGACGCACTCGGCGGCGCACCTGCCAATACTTATATCGGCATGTACCGCTACAACGTCAAAGCCTTGACTGATGCGATGAAAAAATAAAACCGCAGAATTCAGCGTGAGCGGATAAATCGAAAGGTCGTCTGAAACAAGCTTGGCAAATTAAGCCAAAACCTGTTTCAGACGACCTTTTATAGTGGATTAACTTTAAATCAGTACAAGGCGACGAAGCCGCAGACAGTACAGATAGTACGGAACCGATTCACTTGGTGCTTCAGCACCTTAGAGAATCGTTCTCTTTGAGCTAAGGCGAGGCAACGCTGTACTGGTTTAAAGTTAATCCACTATATCTTTCTTTTTCAAAGCGCTGCGCCAGTGCGTATCCGCAACAGCCGCAGCGTTGACGCTCAAATTTACTCGTCGTCTTCTTCCAACGCTTCTTGTCCGCCTTTTTCGGCAAAATGACCCAACAACCAAAGCAGAGCGCCGCCACCGGTAATCCCTGCTTTAATCCACATTGCAGTATCTTCCCCCCAGTTATAAATCCATGCTAAAACTTTCGGCACAGCATTCATATAATTCAAACCGAACGCTAAAAGACCCAGGATAAACAAAGTGCTGCCAAATCTTTTCATGAAGATTCCTTTCGATGAAAATCAGAAGATTTATAAAGAAATATAAAAAAGATTACTTTCCGCGCAATATAGATGTAAAACGATATCATTATAGTCGAAACAAATTAAAAAATATATTTTCACGCAAAATACATGGTTGAGAGCAAGCACCTCATTCCTTATCAAAGAACATATAGTGGATTAACTTTAAACCAGTACGGCGTTGCCTCGCCTTAGCTCAAAGAGAACGATTCTCTAAGGTGCTGAAGCACCAAGTGAATCGGTTCCGTACTATCTGTACTGTCTGCGGCTTCGTCGCCTTGTCCTGATTTAAATTTAATCCACTATAAATACCCCCTTTGAAAAAACAGGTCGTCTGAAAAAACGCCCCCATCCTAAATCCCATCTTCCCTCATCTTCCCCAAACTGCCTGAAATACAGCTAAAAATCCGTTTCCCCCACTTGCCAAGCCTGTTAAATTTTTTTACGATACAGCCATAGATTGTAAACAAAGGCCACAAGCCGACTGTTTTTTCAGACGACATTACCCCTGTCAGACCTCATTTCTATAACCGTAAGCCGCCAAGCGGCTGTTTTCATACCACATCAAAGCAAGAGGTATCAACGTGTCTGATTCCAAAACAAACGAACGCGCGACGTTTAGCAACCGCCGCGCGTTTATGGTTGCCGCCATCGGCTCTGCCGTCGGCCTGGGCAACATTTGGCGCTTCCCCTACATCGCCTTCGAAAACGGCGGTGGTGCGTTCCTCCTACCCTATCTGGTCGCACTCTTGACTGCGGGTATCCCGCTGCTGCTGATCGACTACGCCATCGGCCACCGCTACCGCGGCTCGCCACCGCTGGCTTTCCGCCGCCTCGGCCGCTGGTTCGAGCCTGTGGGCTGGTGGAACGTCATGGCCAATATCATCATCTGTATCTACTACGCAGTCATCATCGGCTGGTCGGCAAGCTATGCGTATTACTCGCTGAACGCGGCATGGGGCGCAGATCCGCAGGCGTTTTTCTTTAAAGACTTTTTGAACATGGCAGGTCCTGAAGCCTTAGGCTTGGATTTTGTCGGCAAAGTCGTCGGCCCGCTGATCGGCGTATGGCTGTTTACCTGCATCATCATGGCTTTGGGCGTACAAAAAGGCGTGGCAGGCGCATCGTCGTTTTTCATGCCGCTGCTTTTGATTATGTTCATCATCATGGTCGGCATCTCGCTGACGCTGCCGGGCGCGGCCAAGGGCTTGGACGCGCTGTTTACGCCCAACTGGTCGAAACTTTCCGATCCCAAAGTCTGGGTCGCTGCATACGGTCAGATTTTCTTCTCGCTCTCCATCTGCTTCGGCATCATGGTGACTTACTCTTCCTACCTGAAGAAAAAAACCGACTTGGGCGGTACCGGCTTGGTTGTCGGCTTTGCCAACAGCAGCTTTGAATTGCTCGCCGGCATCGGCGTATTCGCCGCGCTGGGCTTTATGGCACAAGCCAATGGACAAGCCGTCAGTCAAGTTGCTTCCAGCGGCATCGGTTTGGCTTTCATCGCCTTCCCGACCATCATCAACCAAGCTCCGATGGGTGCGCTGATCGGCGTATTGTTCTTCGGTTCGCTGGTATTCGCAGGCATTACCTCGATGATTTCCATCGTCGAAGTCATCGTTGCCGCCATTCAGGACAAATTGAACATCGGCCGCGTCAACGCCACCCTGCTCGTCTGCATTCCGATGGGCATTATCTCCACCCTGCTCTTCGGCACGACCACCGGCCTGCCCGTTTTGGACGTATTGGACAAATTCGTCAACACCTACGGCATCGTCGCCGCCGGCTTCGTCTATGTTTTGGCCATCATCGCCCTGCGCAAACTGCCCGAACTGCGCAACCACCTGAACGCGCTCTCCTCCGTCCGCGTCGGTGCGATTTGGACTGCCAGCGTCATCTTTACCGTTGCCATGCTCGGCTATATGTTGTACCAAGACACAATCGGCCTGCTTAAAGAAAACTACTCGAAATATCCCAGCGATTTCCTCAATATCTTCGGCTGGGGCATGTCGATCGGTCTGATTGTCATCTCCGTGGTGCTGTCGCTTCTGCCTTGGAAGCATGGTCAAAACTTCAACGTCAAAGACGAACACGAACATGAACAAGGAGACAAAGAATGAGTACCTCAGCCATCGTCATGATGATTATCGCACTCGTCGTCATCTGGGGCGGATTCATTCTGTCCGTATGGCGGCTGCCTGAAGAATAGGCTTTTTCCCAACAAGTGTTGCAGACACCGCACAGGTCGTCTGAAACCCAAACGCCCCGAAACCGCATTGCGGCTTCGGGGCGTTTTATTGCCGCCAAATCCAAGACAGACCAAGCTTTCCGTCTATCAGCCGAGTAACCGTACCGAACAAAAGCAACATTTGTTTACGCTAATTTTCCACAGGCGGGCGAAGGTAAACAAAGGGCTGATTATAATGAAAATAACTCCGGCATCTGCCGTGTTTCACGAAAGGAAGAAACAATGACTATGAAACCACTTATGGCGGTATTGCTCGCCGCCAGCCTCAGCCTCCCCGCCCTCCACGCGGAAGCGCGAGGCACGGCAAATCAGAAAAAAGCCACCCTCGCCGGCGCAGCAGCAGGCGCAGCCTTGGGCGGCCTGTTGGGCAACGACGGACAAAGCGCGATCATCGGCGCAGTGGCGGGCGGTTTGGCAGGCAACGCCTACGCCTACCACAATAAAAAAATGAATCAAAAAGACAACGATATCGCCTTGCGCGACCGTCGTTACCGCGAATCCCGCTACTACGGCTACGACGGTTACGGCTACGGCGATCCGTACTACCGCGATACGTACTACAAAAAACACAAACATAAACATCACCACCGCAAACACTACCGCGACTGGGACGATGATTACTACGATTACGACGACGATTAAACCCATCGTTTGACTGTCTGAACAAAAGGTCGTCTGAAAACCTGAAACCGGGTTGAACCGCCTTCCAACCTTGGGGATGTCCTAGCCATTTTCAGACGACCTAGACAAGCCGGATTCTGCTTCCCGCAGATTCCGGCTTTTTCCATTTCCAAGGTCATCGTTCATGGTTGCATGACGTGATGCCGAACAAACCGGCGCATACAGGGACAACGCCAAAGTGGCAATTTTGTCGAATTCCGCCTTTTCAGACGACCCCTTACCCTCCCCCTCAAATTTACCTTTTCCGCCCGCTTCGGTATCATACCGCCTGTCTGTTTATCCCTGACGGAATCCCGATTATGTCTGACTGGTCCCTCCCCGATTTCGAACGCAAAATCTGCCCGCCCGAAGAATTGGCGCAACGTCTGCACACGCTTCCCCGCCCGCTGGTGTTTACCAACGGCTGTTTCGATATTCTGCACAGGGGGCATGTTACCTATCTGGCGCAGGCTCGGTCGGCGGGGGCGGCGTTGGTGCTGGCTTTGAACACGGATGCGTCCGTGCGCCGTTTGGGCAAGGGGGACGACCGCCCCGTCAATCCGCTGGAAAACCGCGCGGCGGTAGCGGCGGCATTGGCAAGCGTGGATTTGGTCACTTGGTTTGACGAAGACACGCCCGCCGAGTTGATCGAGCAAATCAAACCCGACATCCTGATTAAAGGCGGCGACTGGCCGGTCGAAAAAATCGTCGGCGCGCAAGAAACGCTGGCGCGCGGCGGCAAAGTGTTTTCCATTCCGTTCCTGCACCAGACTTCCACTACGAAAACGCTGGAAAAAATCCGCGCAGCCGAGGGCGGCAAATGACCGCGCTGAAACTGCCGCACAGTCGGGTTTTGGCGGAACTTGCCAACGGTCTGCCGCAACACGTTTCCCATCTCGCGCGTATCGCGGGCGTGAAGCCGCACCAGCTCAACGGCTTTTGGCAACAGATGCCCGCGCACATCCGCGGACTGCTGCGCCAGCACGACGGGCAATGGCGGCTCGTGCGCCCGCTTGCCTTGTTTGACGAAGAAGCGTTGCAGCGTTTGGGCACGGAACGCGGTTTTCAGACGACCTTAAAACATGAATGCACGTCCAGCAACGACGAAATCCTGAATCTGGCGCGCACTTCGCCCGAACAAGCCCATAAAGCGCTCTGCGTCGCGCATCTGCAAACCAAAGGCCGCGGGCGGCAGGGACGCAAGTGGACACACCGGCTGGGCGAATGCCTGATGTTCAGCTTCGGCTGGGTATTCGACAAACCGCAGCACGAACTCGGCTCGCTCGCCCCCGCCGTCGCGCTCGCCTGCCGCCGCGCTTTAGCCGCATCGGGTTTGGACATACAAATCAAGTGGCCGAACGATTTGGTCGCCGACAGGGACAAACTCGGCGGCATCCTGATCGAAACCGTCCGCAACGAAGGCAAAACCGCCGCCGTCATCGGTATAGGCATCAATTTCGTCCTGCCCAAAGAAGTCGAAAACGCCGCCTCCGTCCAAGCCCTCTTCCACAACGCGCAGCTTGCCCGCGGCACCGCCTCCGCACACTGCATTCCCGCTTCAACGCTGTTGGACAAATTGTTGGGCGAACTCAATGTCGTGCTGACGCAATACGCGCAAAACGGGTTCGCCCCCTTCCTTGAAGAATACCAAACCGCCCACCGCGACCACGGCAAACCCGTCCTGCTCCTGCGCGACGGGCAAACCGTAAACGAAGGCACCGTACTCAATGTCGATGCGCAAGGCGCGTTGCACCTGATGACAGCCGCAGGCGAACAAACCGTCGTCAGCGGCGAAATCAGCCTGCGCCCCGACGACACGCCCCGCACCGCCGCGCCGCGCCCGCCCGAACGCCTCCTCCTGCTCGACGGCGGCAACAGCCAGCTCAAATGGGCATGGGTGGAAAACGGCGTGTTCAACGAAGTCACCCGTGCGCCGTACCGCGATTTGAGCAAGCTCGGCGAAGAATGGGCAGCGCGTTCAGACGACCGCACCCGCATCGTCGGCTGCGCCGTGTGCGGCGACCTCAAAAAAGCCCTGGTCGAAACCCACCTGACCGCGCCCGTCCGCTGGCTGCCCTCCATGCCGCAGGCGCTCGGCATCCGCAACCACTACCGCAACCCCGCCGAACACGGCTCCGACCGCTGGTTCAACGCCTTGGGCAGCCGCCGTTTCAGCCAAAATGCCTGCGTCGTCGTCAGCTGCGGCACCGCCGTAACCACCGACGCACTCACCGAAGACAACCACTATCTCGGCGGCACCATCATGCCCGGCTTCCACCTCATGAAAGAAGCCCTCGCCGCCAAAACCGCCAACCTCGACCGCCCCGCCGGCAAAGTGTACCCCTTCCCCACCACCACGCCCAACGCCATCACCAGCGGCATGATGGATGCCGTTTGCGGCGCCGTCATCATGATGCACGGGCGGCTGCAACAAAAAACGGGCGAAGGCAAACCTGTTGACGTCATCATCACCGGCGGCGGCGCAAGCAAAGTTGTCAACGCCCTGCCCAAGCAGTTTGTTTTGGACAATACAGTAAAAATTGTAGATAATCTCGTCATTTACGGCTTATTGAACTGGGTCGCGCAAGAGCAGGAACAGCCTGATAAATTGCCCGAATAAGCAGCCATACCGTAGCGCAGATTCAAAAAGGTCGTCTGAAACGCAACACTGCTTTTCAGACGACCTTCAGACGCAGCAAACTCCAGCCGATTGGCTTTGACGCCGATCCGCCACAACCAATAACAACACAAAACCGCCCGCACACCGAAACGGCAACCGAACACAAAAAAGGAAAACAACTCATGAAATGGCTTTTCGCCGCCCTCGTGGCACTCAACATCATCGTCTTCGGCGGCATGATTACGCACCGCCTCAACAACGCCAAATCCCCCAACGCCGCGCCCGTAGAAGGCGGCGCCCACGAACTCGCCCAACCCGAATCCCTGCGCCCGCAGCAAGCCCCCGCGCCTGCCGACAACGCGCAACCCGACTGGCTGCAAACCGACGAAACACAAGCCGACCTGCCCGAGCCTGAATCCGAAGAAGCCATAGCCGAACGCAAGAAAAAAGAAGAAGAGGAACAGGCGCGCCGCGAAAAAGAAAAAAAAGAACGTGAAGAAAAAGCCCGCCGCGAAAAAGAAAAAGCCGCCGCCGAAAACACCAATCCGAATGCTGCCGCCAACGAAAATCCTGCCGCCAAAAACGCATCCGCCGCCCGCCAATGTACGTCTAACGCCAGCGTTACCCTGGACGAAGACGACTACCACCGCATCAAAGGCCTGCTGACCCGTTGGCCGCACGCCGCCAGCCGCACCGTAGAAAAACGCGGCGCATCGAAAGACCAAGCCGCCAAAACCTTCCGCGTCGTGCTGCCTGCCGACAGCGAAGCCATGAACCGCCTCGAAGCCCTCGGCAACAAAGGCTTCAACGGCACGCTCCACAACGGCGAAATCAGCCTCGGCGTCATGAAAAGCCGCTCCTCCGCCCAAGTCCTCATCTCGCGCCTGTCCGCAGCAGGTTTCGGCGGCGCGCGCATCGTCGAACAAGACGACAAAGGCAACGCCGCCGACAGCACCCTCAGCGTCTCCCGCATGACCGTCATCTTCATGTCGGTCGATGAAAAAGACGCACAAGAAATCCGCAACATCGTCGGCCGCTACGGCAGCCTGAATGTGAAAACCTGCAAATAAAACCCAAAGGTCGTCTGAACGTTTTCAGACGACCTTTTGCAAAGATGCAACAGATTAGGCGGCAGTCAAATCTCGTTTGGAAAACCGAATAGGTTAACGTTGATATCGTCTTCAAAGATATCCGCATTCAGATTGCGCAACCGCCGACAAACCCTTATCCGCACAAAGGTTCTTGAGAAACCATGAAAACCGCCCAAACCTCCCTACTGTTCGCCCTTCTGCTCGGACTGCTGCCGGCAGCATACGCCGAAGACTACGATGACGAAGCCTATCAAAACCTGATCACGCAATGCACGCGCAACCAGCTCGACAGTTGCGTCACGCTCGGCATTTGGACCCGCGACTATCTGGAAAGCCCCGCCGATGCCTACCTGCCGCTGAAAAAAGCCTGCGACGGCAAAAACATGAAGGGCTGCAACGTATTGGCAAACCTCTATTTAGACCCATACAGCGGTTTGGGCATGGACTACCCCAAAGCCCTCGAACTCTACCGCAAAGCCTGCAAAGGCGGCTATGACAACGCCTGCCGCAACGCCAAAGAAACCGAAGAGGAAATGCGCAATCAAACGGCGGAAGACCGCGCAGCCAAACGCCAAGAGCGGCTGGAGGCGCTACAACGTTCCTGCATGGGCGAAAACGATGCCGCTTGCAGAGCCTTACAACGCGAATTGCAACGCTGATATAGAAGCCGTGGTCCATCTGAAACGGCTTTCAGACGACCTATGCTACAATTTCACGCATCCGAACCCATTACAGGAAACCTCATGGAAGCCACCGTCTATCTCGAAGACAACGAATACATCGCCTTATGCGACCTCTTGAAGCTCGCCGGACTTGCCGAAAGCGGCGGGCAGGCGAAAGCGTTTATCGCCGAAGGGCTGGTGTTGCGCAACGGCGAAACCGAAACCCGCAAAACCGCCAAAATACGTGGCGGCGAAGTCATCGAGTTTGACGGCGCGCGCTTGGAAATCGCCGATGGATACGACCCTGAAGAATAAAGCCGAAGCCCTCTTGGGCGAGCCGCTTTTAGACGAACCCGTCCGTCCCGAATCGTGGGAATGCTGCGGCAGCGACTGCGGCGACGTCTGCATCCAGACGGTTTATTGGACGGAAAAAGCCCGCTACGACGCGCAACGGCGGAAATTGAAAGAAGCGGGTTGGACGGACGACGAAGACAACGGAAAGGTCGTCTGAAAACGGTTCTGCTGGATGAAACCGCGTTTTCAGACGACCTTTTATTGTTAAACACCGCTGCTCGGATAGTGGCATCCGACAAAGCTTCTAATATTTCGTCCATTCAAATCATTACGGCAGGATTTGAAATGTCGGATTCAAGAATCCGAACTACTGGATTTCAGACGACCTTTGTCCGACTCGGTTTTCAACATGATCATCCCCGCCCTTCATTCACCACACACATAACGCCCCATGATAGACCTGCACTGCCATTCCACCGTTTCCGACGGTATGCTCTCCCCCGCCGAAGTCGTGCGCCTTGCACATAAAAACGGCTGCACGCTGCTGGCGTTGACCGACCACGACCACACCGGCGGCATCGCCGAAGCGCGTGCCGAAGCCGACAAGCTCGGGATGCGTTTCGTCAACGGCGTGGAAATCTCCGTAACTTGGCGCGGGCGCACCATACACGTTGTCGGTTTGGATTTCGACGAACAGGACGAAAACCTGCAAAACCTGTTGGCGCAAGTGCGGCAAGGTCGTCTGAAACGTCTTGAAGCCATCGCCGTCAAGCTTGAAAAGAAAGGCATCGGCGGCGCATACGACGGCGCGCTCGCGCTGGCGGCAAACAAAGAAATGGTCAGCCGCACCCACATCGCCGAGTTCCTCATCCGAGCGGGACACGTCAAAAACAAGCAGCAGGCGTTCACCAAATACTTGGGAGACGGCAAATCCTGCGCCGTCCGCCACGAATGGGCGACGCTGGCAGACTGCGTCTCCGCCGTCAACGGCGCGGGCGGCATGGCGGTCATCGCCCACCCCATGCGCTACGATTTGTCCGCCACCGCCAAGCGCAATCTGTTTGAAGAATTTAAAAACCTCGGCGGCGTAGGCATCGAAGTCCACAGCGGCAACTGCTGCAAAAACGACCGCCTCAACTACGCGCTGTTGGCAGAACGCTTCGGCATGCTCGCCAGCGCGGGCAGCGATTTCCACCGCTTAAACGACTTCAGCGGCGGCATCCTCGGCGCGTGTCCCGAGCTGCCGGAAAACTGCAAACCGGTTTGGGAACATTTCAAAAGGGTTTGAGCAAACAAACTTCAAGAAAATATCTAAAAATTGCGTCCAATCATCGTTCTTTTCGTTTAGACGGCAATGTTCTACGTTCCGAACCAAACCGGTCGAACACTTATCTTGCCTCTCTTTTATCTTGATTTCGCCATAAAAAAGGTCGTCTGAAAGCGGGAACAGGGCTTTCAGACGACCTTTTGTGTAGCAATCCGATTAGAACAGGGCTTGCAGAATCAAGTAGCAGGTCACGGACAGGATAGCGGCGGCAGGCAGGGTAATGACCCATGCCAAGCCGATGGGTTTCATCAGCTTCCAGTTGGCGTTGCGGTTGACCAAACCGATGCCGAGTACCGCGCCGACCAAAATATGGGTACTGGATACGGGCAGCCCCATAAAGGAGGCGGCCATCACGACGGCGGCGGCGGAAAGTTCGGCGGTAAAGCCCGAAGCGGGGTGCATTTCCGCCAAGCTGCTGCCGACGGTTTTAATCACCTCTTTACCGACAAACCACAAGCCGACAATCAAGGCGATACCGAATGTCAGCATGGCAATCGGCGGAACGGCGTTTTGAGAAGTAATGCTGTTGGTGCGCAAGGCGTCCATAATGGCGGCAAACGGACCGATGGCGTTGGCAATATCGTTTGCGCCGTGGCTGAAGGCGAAGCCGCAGGCGGTAAATACCTGCATCCATGAAAACATTTGAAAGGTGGATTTATCCAAATCTTTGCGCTTCAGGCTTTTGGCGAATACGAACGTACCCATCCACACTGCCGCGCCGATCATGAAGATGGTCAGGAAGCTGTTGACGTTGCTCATGCCTAAGTGAAGGTTGTTCAACCCTTTGAAAATCAGCATGGCGGCAATCATCATCCCGCCGAAAGAGGCGATAAAGGGAACCCAAGAATGAAGGGCTTTATAGGAGTCAACGTTGTTTTTGCGGTTGTCCAAATCGTACAGGCCGCGGTAGTAGTCGCTTTTCAGATCGGCGGGATCAAAATCCGGCTCGTCGTAGATTTGCGCGTCGTGCGCCATTTTGGTGGCGTATTCGACTTTTTCGCTTTCGCTCAAGGCTTCAAAAAACAGGCGGTGCTGTTCTTTGTAAGCCTTTTTTTCTTGCTTGATGCCCTTGAGCGTGCCTTCCGCCCAAGCGTTGTAATCCAAAACGTTTTTCTTCACTCTGGAAAACAGTAAATAGGAAACCGTACCGCCCAAAATGGGGGACAAAACCCAAGACAGGGCGATTTCGCCCAATTTGCTCCATTGAATCAGATCGCCCGCATTCATATTGTTCATCACCGCCATGCAGACCGCGCTGCCGACGATACCGCCGATAATGGCGTGGGTAGTGGAAACGGGCAGGCCTTTGCGCGAGGCGAACAAAAGCCACAATGCCGCTGCGAGCAGCGCGGACATCATGATAAAGACAAACTGCATGGGCTGAAGGTCGATGCCGTTCAAATCCACAATGCCTTTGCGTATGGTATCGGTCACTTCGCCGCCCGCAATCACTGCGCCGCTGACCTCGAACACCGCCGCAATCAGCAAAGCCTGGGGAATCGTCAGCGTACCGGAGCCGACGCTGGTACCGAAGGAATTGGCGATATCGTTGCCGCCCACGTTAAACGCCATGAAAACGCCGAACATGGTAGCGATAATGAACAATATAGAATGGTTGTAATGGGTATAGCCCAAGCCCCAGTAAATAAAATAGCCGACCATGCCCACCAGCATAGCGGCAAAGACAGCATTAATCAGCTTCAAGTTGGCACTCATCTGAGTTTGAGCCATAGGATCAGCTTCCTTAAGAATTGCGGATGTGTTTCAGACTATTGTAACCTTTTTGCAATCTTTCTTGAAACATTTATTTACCTTCGCCGCGCCAAATACCTGACAAATCGCAAAACCGCGTTAAAATGTTTTTTTACGGCCTAATCCGAACCACGACCCATGAATACCCAACTTTATATCGGCATCATGTCCGGCACCAGCATGGACGGTGCAGATGCCGTGCTTATTCGTATGCAGGGCAATCAATGGCAGGGCGCGCTGGCTCATGCCTTTACCCCGTATTCAGACGACCTCCGTCAAGAGCTTCTAAACCTTCAAAATATCGGCGACAACGAATTGCACCGCAGCAATATCCTGTCCCAGACCCTCAGCCGCCTTTACGCGCAAACCGTCCACACCCTCCTCTCAGAACAAAACCTGCCCGCCGAAGCCGTTACCGCCATCGGCTGCCACGGGCAAACCGTCCGCCACGCCCCCGAACACGGTTACAGCATCCAGCTTGCCGACTTGCCCCTGTTGGCGGAACTGACCGGCATTTTTACCATCGGCGACTTCCGCAGCCGTGATTTGGCTTCGGGCGGACAAGGCGCGCCGCTGGTTCCCGCCTTCCATCAAGCCCTGTTCCAGCATCCGCAGGAAACCCGCGTCGTCCTCAATATCGGCGGCATCTCCAACATCAGCGTCTTACCGCCGCAGCAAGCCGCGTTCGGCTTCGACACCGGTCCCGGCAATATGCTGATGGACGCGTGGATGCAGCACAACTGGCAGCAGTCATACGACCGCGACGGACAACGCGCCGCACAAGGCACTATCCTGCCTGATTTGCTGGACCGCCTGCTCGACCATCCCTATTTCAGACGACCCCACCCCAAAAGTACGGGCAGGGAGCTTTTCTCCTTAAACTGGCTTCAAGGTCGTCTGAAAGGCGGCGAAAAGCCCGAAGATGTTTTAAGAACCTTGGTTCGCTACACCGCGCAAACCATCCGCGACGCCGTCGATACAGCCGCCCCCGACACGCGCAATCTCTACGTCTGCGGCGGCGGCATCCGCAATCCGGTTTTGATGCAGGATTTGGCGGACCTGTTCTCCCCCGCTGTCGGATTGAACAGCACCGCAGCACTTAACCTTGACCCGCAATGGGTCGAGGCTGCCGCTTTTGCCTGGCTCGCCGCGTGTTGGATAAACCGAACGCCCAGCAGCCCGAACCATGCGACCGGTGCAGCCAAAGCCTGCATCTTGGGCGCAGGCCACTACGCCTGATGTCCGGTTTCAGACGACCCTTCCGATATCGGCTGCCATAGCCGGACAATCCGTCCGCGTCCAAACTCCGCCCCATCAAAAAAGGTCGTCTGAAAAGCGGCAAACCGGATTTGAAACTTGGTTGAACCGCGTTTTCAGACGACCTTTTACACGTCTCTTTCGATTATTCTTTTTTACCGGCAAGTCCGATGTCTTTCTCTTTATCGCCGACTTTCACTTGCGCCTTACCGGCAATCTCTTCAGCCTTGCTGCCGAAAATGTTCAAACGGTAGCTACCTTTGTCTTCATTGTTGAGCGTCGCGCGTCCGTTGATTGCCGAACCCGCCCCTGCTGCGGCAATGTTGGCGGCAGCCAAATCGACATTGTAATCAGGTGCCATGCCGCTGATTTTGCCCTGACCTTGTTTTTTCTCGAAATCAATGGTGTACGTCAGACGGCCGCTATTATCGTCGCCGTTAAACGCGATGCCGCGGTAGGTATAGCGGCCCAGTTGCGGCAGGTCTTTAAAGGCAATTTCCTTACCTTGCACTTCGCCGACTTTAAATTCATACGCCTGCAAGTCTTTCAGCTTGTTGCCGTCGGCAGGATCGGCTTTCTGCTTGATATATTTGGCAGCGACAGCCGAATTGTCTTGTTTGTAAACCATAAAGTCGCCGCGTTCCAAATCGATGACCTGTCCGTTGACGTTGATTTTGCCGACGTAGTCATAATAGGAAATCTTGTCGCGCTTCAGAAAGGCGGTGTCCAAATTGTCGCCTTTTTTAAGCGTTTGCACCTTATTGTTGGCACTCAGCTGCATCGTACCGTTTTCGGGAACGCTCTCGAAAACGGTAATGTATTTCACGCCCTTAGCCTTAGGATCAAAGCCTTTGCCTATCGCATCGGACAGCGCGGAAGAGGAGCTGCCGCAGGCGGCAAGCGTAGAAACCAAAAATGCGGCAAGAACCAAGCGGACGGCTTTCATGGTTTTCCTTTCGTTTGAAGTTGTTTGATAACATATTCATATTATCGCATCAGCCCTCAATGACGTATGATTTAAATCAATATTCATCATTCCTATTCCGCCGCTTTGCCAGCCTTTGCAGTTTATACCGTCGTCTTTTCATTTTTGTGAAACCGTTTCACAGTCCCGCCCGATTGCCAAACAAACCGATACCATGCTGCTTCCGCCATCTGCCTCTACCGTTGAGGTCGTCTGAAAGCCCGCTTCACTCCTTTTCAGACGACCTTTTTCCAACCCTGCTACAATACGCCTTTTATTGTTCACGCCGATTTTGCTATGACCGAGCCGACCTACATCCCGCTGCGCCTGCATACTGAGTTTTCGATTACCGACGGTATGGTGCGGATTAAAAAACTGATTGCCAAAGCGCAGGAATACGGTTTGCCTGCTTTGGGCATCAGCGATTTGATGAACGAATTCGGTTTGGTGAAATTCTATAAAGCCTGCCGCAGCGCGGGGATTAAGCCCGTCGGAGCGGCGGATGTGTGGATAGGCAATCCGAATGCGCCAGACAAACCGTTCCGCGCCATGCTGATTATCCGCAACGATGCGGGCTATCTGCGCCTGAGCGAGCTTCTGACGGCGGCTTATGTCGGCAAAGAGCGCAATGTCCATCATGCGGAACTCAATCCCGAATGGCTGGAAAACGGCGACAACAGCGGCTTGATTTGTTTGAGCGGCGCGCATTACGGCGAAGTGGGCGTGAATCTGTTGAACGGCAATGAAGACGCGGCGCGTGCGGCGGCGTTGAAGTATGCGGCGTGGTTCCCCGATGCGTTTTATCTGGAGCTGCAACGCCTGCCCGAACGTCCCGAATGGGAGGCTTGCGTTTCGGGCAGCGTGAAGCTGGCGGAGGAATTGGGTTTGCCGGTGGTGGCGACGCATCCGACGCAATTTATGAGCCGCGATGACTTCAACGCGCACGAGGCGCGGGTGTGCATCGCGGGCGGCTGGGTGCTGACGGACAAGAAACGTCCGCGCGATTTTACGCCGAGCCAGTTTTTCATTCCGCCGGAAACGATGCTGGAGCGTTTTGCCGATTTGCCCGAAGCCTTGGAAAACACGGTGGAAATCGCCAAACGCTGCAATATCCATATCACGCTGGGCAAAAACTTCCTGCCCCTGTTCCCGACGCCCGACGGCCTGTCGCTGGATGATTATCTGGTGAAGCTGTCCAACGAGGGCTTGCAGGAACGCATGGTTCAGCTTTATCCCGACGAAGCGGAGCGGGCGGCGAAAATGCCGGAATATCAGGAGCGGCTGGATTTTGAGTTGAACATCATCATCCAGATGAAATTCCCCGGCTATTTCCTTATCGTACAAGACTTTATCAACTGGGCGAAAACGCACGGCTGTCCGGTCGGGCCGGGACGCGGTTCGGGCGCGGGTTCGCTGGTGGCGTATTCGCTGAAAATTACCGACCTTGATCCGCTCAAATACGCGCTGCTGTTCGAACGTTTCTTGAACCCCGAACGCGTTTCCATGCCCGACTTCGACGTGGACTTTTGCCAAAGCAACCGCGGCCGCGTGATTGAGTATGTGCGCGACAAATACGGAGCGCAGGCGGTGAGCCAGATTGTAACTTTCGGCACGATGTCGTCCAAAGCGGTGATTCGCGACGTAGGGCGCGTGCTGGAACTGCCGTTTACCCTGTGCGACAAACTGTCGAAGCTGATTCCGCTGGAAGCCAACAAACCTTTGGGTTTGGACGATGCCATGAAGGCGGAGCCGCAGATTCAGGAATTGATTGAGGTGGAAGAAGCGGACGAACTGATTACGCTGGCGAAAAAGCTGGAAGACTTGACGCGCGGTTTGGGTATGCACGCGGGCGGCGTGTTGATTGCGCCGGGCAAGATTTCCGATTACAGCCCCGTTTATCAGGCGGACGAATCCGCCTCGCCCGTATCCATGTACGACAAGGGCGACGTGGAAGACGTGGGTTTGGTGAAGTTCGACTTTTTGGGCCTGCGCAACCTGACCATCATCGAAATGGCGCAGAACAACATCAAAAACACCACCGGCGATATTGTCGATGTCGGCAAAATCCCGCTCGACGACCAGGCCGCCTACAAAATCTTCCGCGACGCGAACACCACCGCCGTATTCCAGTTCGAATCGACCGGCATGAAAAAAATGCTGAAAACGGCGCACACGACCAAGTTTGAAGAACTCATCGCCTTCGTGTCGCTCTACCGCCCCGGCCCGATGGACAATATTCCCGACTTCGTCGCGCGTATGAAGGGGCAGGAATTCCAATACATCCACCCGCTGCTCGAAGGCATCCTCGCGCCGACCTACGGGATTATGGTGTATCAGGAACAAGTGATGCAGGCGGCGCAGATTATCGGCGGCTACTCGCTCGGCGGTGCGGATCTGCTGCGCCGCGCCATGGGTAAGAAAAAGCCCGAAGAAATGGTGAAACACCGCGAAATCTTCGCCGAAGGCGCGGCAAAACAAGGCATTTCGCGCGAAAAATCCGACGAAATCTTCAACTACATGGAAAAATTCGCCGGCTACGGTTTCAACAAATCCCACGCCGCCGCCTACGCCCTGATTTCCTACCAGACCGCATGGCTCAAAGCCCATTACCCCGCCGAATTTATGGCGGCAACCATGTCGTCTGAACTGGACAACACCGACCAGCTCAAGCATTTCTACGACGACTGCCGCGCCAACGGCATCGAGTTCCTGCCGCCCGACATCAACGAATCCGACTACCGCTTCACGCCGTATCCGAACATGAAAATCCGCTACGCACTCGGCGCGATTAAAGGCACGGGCGAAGCCGCCGTCGAATCCATCATCGCCGCGCGGCAAAGCGGCGGCAAGTTTACCGGCCTGTTGGACTTCTGCGAGCGTGTCGGCAAAGAACACATGAACCGCCGCACCCTCGAAGCCCTGATACGCGGCGGCGCGTTCGACAGCATCGAACCCAACCGCGCCATGCTCTTGGCGAACATCGACCTCGCCATGAACAACGCCGACCAAAAAGCCGCCAACGCCAATCAGGGCGGGCTGTTTGACATGATGGAAGATGCCATCGAACCGGTGCAGCTCATCGACGCGCCCATGTGGAGCGAATCGGAAAAACTCGCCGAAGAAAAAACCGTCATCGGCTTCTACCTGTCCGGCCACCCGTTCGGCCCGTATGCCCAAGAAGTCCGCCAAATCGCCCCGACCAAATTAGGCCGTCTGAAACCGCAAGACAGCGTGCGCCTCGCCGGATTCGTTACCGCCGTGCGCACCATGATGGGCAAACGCGGCAAAATCGCCTTCGTCAGCCTCGAAGATTTGAGCGGGCAGATTGAAATCATGGTCAGCGGCCAGACGCTGGAAAACTGCGCCGACTACCTCAAGTCCGACCAAGTGCTGATTATCGAATCCAAAGTCAGCCGCGACGACTACGGCGGCGGCGACGGGCTGCGCATCATGGCAAACCAAGTCATGACCCTGCAAATGGCGCGCGAACGCTACGCCCGCAGCCTCAGCCTCGCCCTCGCCCCCGGTCACGACATCGAGCGCCTCGCTACCATCCTCACCGCCCACCGCCTGCCCGACACGCCGCACATCCCGCTGCAACTGTCGTACAGCAACGGCAAAGCGTCGGGCAAGTTTCAAGTGCCGCCAAAATGGATGGTTACGCCGAGCTCTGCGTTATTCGACGAACTGGAAAAACTGCTCGGCAGCAGGGCAGTACGCGTGAATTGGTAAGGAACAGGGGTCGTCTGAAACAGCGACGGAAAACTGCCGTTTAAACTGCATCGCTATTAAAATACAAAACCGAACCTTTATTTTCAGACGACGTTTGATAAACCATTCAAAGACGTCGTCTGAAAACGCAAAACCACACCACATTACAATTAAATCATCACTCACCACACCACATCATGAACACATACTCCGAAGAACCCGACGGCTTCATCCTATACGACGAAAGGCCCGATCCCTTCGACAACCGCCGCGCCAGCCGTACGCGCTTTGCGGCAGTAAACCTGCCCATTTTGCTGGGCATCAGCGCAGTGTCCGCACTATTGCTGTGGATAACCCAATCATGTTTGGGTCAATGCGGCATCAACCGGCAGGTCGGCGGCGCAGTGCATGTCTTTGCCATCGCCCTTTACGGCCTGCTGCACTATCAAAGCACTTGGCTGGAAAAGCGCTGCAATGATGCTGGAAAGGGACATTATCCGGCGATATGGATGTTCAGAATCAGCCTCGTACTTGCCGCCATCAGCCTGATATTACCGGTATTTACATTGCCTATGGTCGCAGGCGGATTGCTTCAATTCGTCTACGGCATGATATTGCCGTCCAACCCGCTGCCCAATCTGATGGGCTACCCCAAAGCCAACTCGACAGCCCTGCAAATCTGCGCGCTCTTAGCGTGTATCACGGCAGTGTTGATGGCTGTCGGATTGTTGCATTGGTTTTAAGTATTTCCCAATAAAGCAAAGGTCGTCTGAAAACCTTATCTAGAAGGTTTCAGACGACCTTTTTCAGTATGGCGGGCTCTATAATTCATCCAACCGCCCGCCCTACCTCCCTAACCCGCGTGCAACACAAATATCGTCGGGCGTTTTTTCAAATTCGGCAGCGTTTTCGATTTCCGCCAAGCGGCAACGGTTTGGCTGATGATTTCCTGCGTCGGCAAAGTCAGGTCGGTTGCAGTGCAGAGGCGGGTTTCAGGTTGCAGGGTTTCCAGCGCGTCGGCGAGCAACGCGTCGTTGCGGTAAGGCGTTTCGATGAAAAGCTGGGTTTCGTTTTGCTGACGCGAACGCTGTTCCAAGCTCTTCAAAGCGGCGATACGCTCGCTTTTCTCGGACGGCAGATAGCCTTTGAACGCGAAATTCTGCCCGTTCGCCCCTGACGCCATCAACGCGAGCAACAGGCTGGACGGGCCGACCAGCGGACGGACTTCATAGCCGTGTCGGTGCGCCAATGCCACCAAATTCGCGCCGGGATCGGCAACCGCAGGACAACCCGCTTCGCTGAGGATGCCCATGCTGCGCCCTTCCTGCAAAGGTTTCAGAAGTTCGGGCAGAGTTTTCAAATCGGTGTGTTCATTGAGGGTTTGCAGGTTCAGCTCGCGGATGGGGGTCGTAACGCCCAAATGTTTCAAATGGGCGCGGGCGGTTTTCTCGGCTTCGACGACGAAATCGGTCAAACCGGTAATCTGCGCCTGTTCGTGCGGCAGCAGGCAAGGCGTATCGGGCGCGCCCAAAGGGGTGGGAATCAGGTAAAGAATCGGGGACATGATGGTGTTTCCTATACGGAGGGTCGTCTGAAACCGTCAGACAACTGTTTTCAGACGACCTAAATGATTTCTACGCCTTCGTTTTTTAAAAACTCGACCAGTTTGAAGATGGGCAAACCGATAAGCGCGTTCGGGTCGCTGCTGTCTATTCGCTCCAGCAACGCCGCGCCCAAGCCCTCGCTCTTCGCCGCACCCGCGCAGTAAACCGCGTCCGGTTCGCGCGCCAGATAACGCTCAATCTGCCCGTCTGTCAGCGCGCGCATCACGACCGACGTGTTATCGATATGGCGCTGAATGCGTCCCGAAGCAGTATTCAAAAGCACGATTGCGCTGTAAAATTCAATCTTTCTGCCACTCAAATCCCTGAGCATTTGTTGTGCATTTGCGACGTTCATCGGTTTGCCCAACTGGCGGTCATTGCACCACGCCACTTGGTCCGCGCCGATTACCAACGCGGCAGGAAATCGAGCCGCCAGCGAACGCGCCTTCCCTTCCGCCAAACGCAAGGCAGTATCCGCCGCGTTTTCACCCGCAGCAGGCGTTTCGTCGAAATCAGGCGCGGCAGTTTGAAAATCAATACCCAAACGTTCGAGCTGCGCGCGGCGGAACACCGAACCCGAACCCAATATCAAAGGCAGTTTTGCACTCATATTTTGCTTAAAAATATTGACGTTAGACTGTCGAAATTATATCATACCCCGTTTATGTCAGACCCTAATTTGATTGACCCAGAAGTTTTCGCCTCCGAAAAGCAGACCCTGCAAGGCAGCTTCCTGCTTGAGGAATTGGACGAACGAGTCCGTTCGCACGATTATCCGGCCGACAAACAGACCAAAGTGTCGTTTACGCTGAGCGGCGGACGCGACCGACTGCAGCGTTTGTTTCTCGATTTGAACGTCAAAGCCGATATGCCGCTGATTTGCCAGCGATGTATCCGCCCCATGCCGTTTACGCTCGACGAAACCAGCCGTATTGTTTTGTTCGCCAACGAAGAGGACTTGGATGAAGCAATGCTTGCCGACGAAGAGTTGGAAGGCATGCCGATTGAGAAAGAACTCGACGTACGCGGGTTGGTGGAAGACCAAATCCTAATGTCGTTCCCCTTCTCCCCGCGCCACGAAAACTGCGACAATGCCGCGCTGGAACAAGTCAATCAGGACAAACCCAACCCTTTTGCTGTTTTAGCAGGTTTGAAAAGCAGTTAATCAGGACACAGTTTTATTTATCTAGGAGCTTGAAATGGCCGTTCAACAAAACAAAAAATCCCCTTCCAAACGCGGTATGCACCGCTCTCACGACGCTTTGACCGCGCCTTCTCTGTCTGTTGACAGCGTAACCGGCGAAGTACACCGCCCGCACCACATTTCCCCCAACGGTATGTACCGCGGCCGTAAAGTAGTGAAAGCCAAAGGCGAATAATCTTATTCGACTGACTGAAAAAGCCAGAATATTGCCATGCAATGCTGGCTTTTTTACATTACATCCGAACTGCCCGAATCCATGCCTGCCCATGCTTCAAAATGCGGCACAAAATCCTTGCAGTTCAAACTGATACACCCCATTGAATCGGGAATCGCCATGAAACAGAAAATCTGGTACACCTACGACGACATCCACCGCGTTATCAAAGCGTTGGCGGAAAAAATCCAAAACTCCGGCGTCAAATACGATGCCATGATCGCCATCGGCGGCGGCGGCTTCATCCCCGCCCGTATGCTGCGCTGCTTTCTGGAAATCCCGATTTACGCCGTAACCACCGCCTATTACGACAGCGACAACGAAGGACAGGTGACGGAAGAAGTCAAAAAAGTCCAATGGCTCGACCCCGTGCCCGACGCGTTGAAAGGCAAGAATGTGCTCGTAGTCGATGAAGTCGACGACAGCCGCGTGACCATGGAATTCTGCCTGACCGAGTTGCAAAAAGAAGATTTCGGCACCATCGGTGTTGCCGTCCTGCACGAAAAAATCAAAGCCAAAGTCGGCAAAATCCCCGAAGGCATCCCCTACTTCAGCGGCCTGACCGTAGAAGACTGGTGGATTAACTACCCTTGGGACGCGCTCGACATCGACGAACACAACCGCCTTGCCGCCGAAGGCAAAAAATAAACCCGCGACGGAGAAGCCCGCCTTCTCCCGAAACGGCAAAAGCAAAATTCGTAGAACACCGACAAAACGAGATTTTGCCTCTTTTCAGCGCATCTTCATAAAACGCATTAGAATGTGGAACGCAACCCTTCAATCCGAAGCCCCCGACCACACATACACCCCTTTTCAGACGACCCCGTACCGCGTATCGCAAAAAGGTCGTCTGAAACCGACTGTGAAGCCGAACAAACCCACAGAGGCAGCCGACACCGCCCCTCTTCCGCTTCACAGCACAAACCGGAGAACAACATGATTACATTGGCCGTAGATGCCATGGGCGGCGACTCAGGTCTCGCAGTTACCGTCCCCGGTGCCCTTGCCTTTTTGAAACAGCAGCAAGACGTACACCTCATTATGGTCGGCGACGAATCCGCCGTCCGCCAAGCCCTCTCCGCAGCCAACGCGCCGATGGAGCGCATTACCGTACTCCATGCCTCCGAAGTCGTCGGCATGGACGAAGCCCCGCAGCTTGCCCTGAAAAACAAAAAAGACTCCTCCATGCGCATTGCCATCAACCAAGTCAAAGAAGGCACCGCGCAAGCCGCCGTCTCCGCCGGCAACACCGGCGCGCTCATGGCGACCGCCCGCTTCGTCCTCAAAACCATTCCCGGCATCGACCGCCCCGCCATCGCCAAATTCCTGCCCTCCGACAGCGAACACCTGACCCTCGCCCTCGATTTGGGCGCAAACGTCGACTGCACGCCTGAGCAGCTCGTACAGTTCGCCATCATCGGCAACGAACTCTTCCAAGCCCTCTACCCGCAAAAAGGCAGCCCGCGCATCGGCCTGCTGAACGTCGGCACCGAAGACATCAAAGGCACGGACACCGTCAAACAAACCTTCAAACTGCTCAAAAGCAGCAAACTGAATTTCATCGGCAACATTGAAAGCAACGGCGTCCTATATGGCGAAGCCGACGTGATTGTCGCAGACGGCTTTGTCGGCAACATCATGCTCAAAACCATCGAAGGCGCGGTCAAATTCATGAGCGGAGCCATCCGTCAGGAATTCCAACGCAACCTGTTCAACAAAATGGCCGCCGTCGCCGCCCTCCCCGCCCTGAAAGGCTTGAAAAGCAAACTGGATCCCCGCAAATTCAACGGCGCCATCCTGCTAGGTCTGCGCGGTATCGTCATCAAAAGCCACGGCGGCACAGACGATGTCGGCTTCAGCTATGCCTTAGAAGAAGCCTACCACGAAGCAAAATCCGCCAGCCTGTCGAAAATCGAACAAGGTGTCGCCGAACAATTCGCCGCATTGGAAGCGATTAAGGCGGAACAAGCCGCTCAAGAAGCACAGCAAGCCGAAGAAACCAAAGTTTAAGGTCTCTCTGCGCAAATCCTCCAAGCGTGTTTGCCATATAGCAAAAGGGTCGTCTGAAATCCGTTTTCAGACGACCCTTTGAGTTTGAATCATTCAAAGTCAATCATGTATAGTGGATTAGCTTTAAACCAGTACGGCGTTGCCTCGCCTTGCCGTACTATCTGTACTGTCTGCGGCTTCGTCGCCTTGTCCTGATTTAAATTTAATCCACTATATAGTCAATCAACGTTTAATCAAACCAGCGCGGTCTAGCCCCACCCTAATGCCCCATCTGTCTGATAGGCTTCACTTTCTTATCGCAATACTTCAAACCGATACCGGTTTATCCTCTTCTATTTCTTTCCAACTCTGTCAGCAATAACCATTAAATCTTATTATTTTTCAATTAATTATATTAAATTTACGATTTCTTATCAATTTTGTATTGATAATTATTTTTATTAGCGTATAATCAAAACCACTCGGAAGCCGTCCGCTCCGAGCCATTAAACGACAGATTATCCCCTCTTCTTTTTGTCTCATTACCTTCGGAGTGCGCATATACGAGAAATACCGTTCCCATTTATATCAGATACTCAAAACCGAAAAACACAAAACCCGCTATCTCAACAGCGGGTTTTGTGTTTGTTTTGTATGGAGAACGACACAGCCCCCATCAAACTGGAAATCGCAAGAAGCTGCTGACGGAATACCGCTCCCTCCCTGATGACACCCTTCCATCCGTGACTGAAAAGGTCGTCTGAAATGGAAATCTCCAATTTCAGACGACCCCAGTTAAACATCTAAAAATCAAACCCTAATATAAAACGTCGTCTGAAACCTGATATCCGGTTTTCAGACGACGTTTTTGATGCCGTTTGTTTCAAACAGTCTTACTGCTGCGTGGCAGGTTGGCTAACGGTTTCGCGTTTCAAACCGCCGCCGAGTGCTTTATAGAGGTCGGCGAGGTTTTCAAGGCGGGTAAGCTGGTTGGCAAGCAACGCGGTTTCTGCACCATAGCTGCTGCGTTCTGCGTCAAGCAGGTCGAGGGCGTTGGATACGCCGTGTTTGTAGCGCAGATTGATAAGGCGCAGGGAGTCGTTGTAAGCGCGGCTTTGTTTGTTTAGCGCGGCGTAGCTCTTGTCGAGTTGCTCGCGTGCGACCAAGGCGTTGGATACGTCTTGGAAGGCGGCTTGGACGGCAGCTTCGTAAGCAACGATTTGCGCCTCTTTACGCAGCTTGGCTACGTCGAGATTCGCTTTGTTGGTGCCCCAGTTGAAAATCGGCAGGGTAATGGAAGGTGCGAACGACCAGATGCCCGTACCGCTTTTGAAGAGGCCGCTCAACTCGCCGGACGCGGTGCCGACCGATCCGGTCAGGCTGATGGTGGGGAAGAAGGCGGCACGCGCTGCGCCGATGTTGGCATTGGCTTGTTTGAGCGAGTGTTCTGCGGCGCGGATGTCGGGACGGTTCAGCAGGACTTCGGAACTCAAGCCGGCAGGCAGTCGGGTGATTTTGAACTGTTTGCTCAAAGGCAGCGCGGCAGGCAGGTCTTCCGGCAGGGGTTGGTTAATCAGTGTTGCCAAAGCATTGCGGGCTTGTTCGCGGTTTTTGACGGCGTTCGCGTAATCGGCTTTGGCAGATTCAATCAGGGCTTCCTGTTGACGCAAATCGACGGCGGAAATCACGCCTGCTTTGTGGCGCATTTGGGAAAGTTTGTAGGTGGCTTCGCGGGTTTTGAGGACGCGCTGCGCCAATGCCATCGATTCTTGGGCGTACAGTTCGTTGAAATGGGCTTTGGCAACGGCGGCAATCAGGGCAAGGTGGGCGGCATCGCGGTTGGCGGCTACGCTGAAATAACCTTGCAATGCGGCTTGGCTGTTGCTGCGGACGCGTCCGAAAAGGTCAAGCTCATAAGCTGCCGCACCCAAACCGACACTGTATTCGCTGCGGGTAACGCCGCCGCTCAAGCTGCCTGTCCGCGTACCGGTGCCGCTGGCGTTTATACTCGGCAGCAGGTCGTTGCGGGCAATCATGTATTGTTTGCGGTAGATTTCGGCGTTCAGCGCGGCGGTGCGCAGGTCGGTATTGCGTTCCAACGCGATGTCGATAAGGCGGTGCAGGCGCGGGTCGGCAAAGAAGTCCTGCCAGCCCAAGTCGGCGGCGCGGATGCCGTCGTCGAAGGTGTCGTATTTGAAGGTTTCGGCAACTTCGACCTGCGGTTGTTCATATTTCGGGATCATGGTACAGGCGGACAGCGCGACGGCTGCGGCGACGGTACTCAATACCGTTTTGAATGTCATTTTGTTCATAAGGATTCCTTGGGGTCGTCTGAAACCGTATTTCGGTTTTCAGACGACCTTTTTGCTAGTGCTTGTTGTCCGTATTTTGATCTTCGTGGGAAATCATGCCTGCTTCGGCAGCGTGTTTTACTGCCATTTCATGTTCGTGCGCGCTTTCCTTAAAGAATTTACGCACAACCACATAGAACAAAGGCACAAGGAACACGGACAAAATCGTACCGATCAACATGCCCCAGAACACAGTCGTACCGATGGCACGCCGGCTGGCAGAGCTGGCACCGCTGGCAACATACAGCGGAACCACACCCAAAATGAAGGCAAACGAGGTCATGATAATCGGACGGAAACGCAGGCGTGCAGCTTCCAACGCAGCTTCCAGTGCGCTCTTGCCCTGCGCTTGCAGGTCTTTGGCAAACTCGATAATCAGAATCGCGTTTTTCGCACTCAAACCCATTACGGTTACGAAACCAACTTGGAAGTAAATATCATTGGTAAACGAGGGGATGCTGCCCAACAAAGCTTCAAAGATATTGCGCCCGGTCACACCCAATGCTGCGCCCACCAACCCCAGCGGAACCACGAGGATGACCGCCAACGGGATAGACCAACTTTCATAAAGCGCGGCAAGCACCAAGAACACGGCAGCAATCGCCAAACCGTACAAAATCAAGGTTTGCGAACCGCCTTTAGCCTCTTCGCGTGACTGACCGCCCCATTCAAGGCTGTAACCGCCTTCCATTTCGTCCACCATTTTCTGAACCGCAGCCATTGCCTGACCGGATGAAACACCGGTAGCCGGAGAGCCGGAAAGTTCCATAGCGGGATAGCCGTTAAACCGTACGCTTTGTTCCGTACCTGTCTGCCAGGAAACAGTAGCAATGGTAGAAAGCGGGACAGCGACACCGGAGCTGTTGGGCACAGTCAAATTCAGGATGTCGGACGGCTGCATACGAGCAGAAGCATCAGCCTGAACCATCACACGTTGCAGACGCCCCTGGTTCGGGAAGTCGTTGACATAAGACGAACCCAAAGAGGAAGCCAGGGTCGTGCGGATGTCTGAGAACGAAATGCCCTGTGCGGCAGCAGCGGCGCGGTCGATGTCGATTTTCAACTGTGGCGCATCTTCCAGACCGCCGGCACGGACGGTGTTCGGGTCAAACAGACCGCTTTCGCGCATTTTGCCGATCAATTCATTGCGCTTCGCCAGCAATGCGGCATGACCGGTATTGTTGCGGTCTTGCAGGTTGATGGTCAGCCCTGAGCCGTTACCCAATTCCATAATCGGAGGAGGCGTAAGGGCAAAACCGACCCCGTCTTTGAGTGTACTCATCATCGTACCGTTCAACTTATTGGCGACAGAGGTTGCATCGCTGCCCGGCGTTTTACGCTCTTCCCAGTCCTTAAGCATGGCAAAACCCATTGCCATATTCTGACCGCTGCCTGAGAAACTGAAGCCGGAAACGGTAATGATGTCTTTAATTTCAGGAATGCTTTTCGCCAACTGGGTAACTTGCGCCATTGTCGCATCGGTACGCTCTTTGGTCGCACCCGCAGGCAGTTGTACGCTGACCATGATGAAGCCTTGGTCTTCAGTCGGCAAGAAGGAGGTCGGCAAGCGCATAAACAGGAATACGCCTGCGGCTGCCAGACCGATATAGACAATCATCATACTGAACGTCTTACGCAGCACTTTGACAACCCAGCCCTCGTAGCCATTCGTCCAATTGTCGAATTTTTTATTAAACCAACCGAAAAGCCCCTTCTTCTCTTGATGGTGCCCTTTCGGAATCGGCTTGAGCATGGTGGCGCACAATGCCGGCGTCAGCGTCAGTGCGAGGAATGCGGAGAATGCAATCGATGCCGCCATGGTTAAAGCAAACTGTTTGTAAATATTGCCGGTCGCACCGCTGAACATCGCCAAAGGCACAAATACGGAAATCAGGACGGCGGTAATACCGACCACCGCGCCGGAAATCTGACCCATCGCTTTTTTGGTTGCTGCTTTAGGCGGCAAACCTTCCGTCGCCATAATACGCTCGACGTTTTCAACGACCACAATCGCATCATCGACCACGATACCGATAACCAATACCATCGCAAACATGGTCAATACGTTAATCGACATGCCCATATAAGAGATGAAGGCAAAACCGCCCAACAGCGAAATCGGCACGACAATGGTCGGAATCAGCGTATAGCGGATGTTTTGCAGGAAGAGGAACATCACTACAAACACCAGTAAAACAGCCTCTCCAAGCGTACTCAACACTTTCTCAATCGAAATCTTAACGAATTTTGAAGTGTCGTAAGGCGTTTTCCAGCTCATGCCCTGCGGGAAGTATTTTTTCAAAACCTCCATTTTTTCCTTTACGGCAGTGGCGGTTGCCATAGCATTACCGCTGTTGGACAACATCACCGCCATACCGGTGGTGTTCACACCGTTCAGACGGGTGGAAGAGGAATAGTCTTCCATACCCAAGCTGACTTTTGCCACATCTTTCAGATAAACATTCGAGCCGTCGGTATTGGATACCAAAATGATGTTGCCGAACTCTTCAGCCGTTTTTAATTGTCCTTCCGCAGTAACGGTCGCCGAAATAGTCTGACCTTCAACGGCCGGTAAAGAGCCGATGGAGCCTGCCGAGATTTGGATGTTTTGTGTTGCAAGCGCATTGGTCACCGTAGCAAAAGACAGGTTGTAGTTTTGCAGTTTTTTCGGGTCAACCCAAATGCGCATGGCACGTTGCGCACCAAACAACTGCACCTTACCTACACCGTCGATACGCTGCAATTCAGGAATGATGTTGCGTTGTGCGTAGTCGTTCATTTCCTCGGTGGACTGTACGTCTGACGAGAGCATCACAATCATCAGGAAGTTTTCACGCGCCTTGGATACGGTAACGCCATATTGCTGCACGGCGGCAGGCAGGTTGCTCAATACTTCGGAAAGTTTGTTCTGCACCTCTACCTGCGCCAGATCCTCGTTGGTTTCAGGCGTAAACGTCAAACTGACCGTACCCGAACCACTGGAGTTGGCGGAAGTGCTCATGTAGTCCAAACCTTCCACACCGTTCATACTGCGTTCGATAACGGCAAGCACGCTGTCTTCCATCACCTGCGCGGACGCACCCGGATAAGTGGCGGTCAGCGTAATGGTCGGAGCAGCAACGGACGGATATTGGGAAACCGGCAAACTCCTAATGCCGATAACACCCAATGCGATAATAAAAATCGCAATGACCCATGCAAAGATGGGGCGGTCGATAAAAAACTTAGCCATTGATGCCTTCCTTATTTAGCTGCGGATGCCGGTTTGGCTTCAGAGGTCGTCTGAACGTCTTTTTTCGCTTCGGAAGCAGCTTTGGGTGCGGCTCCGGCAGCAGATGCGGCAGCCTTTTCAGGAGGTGTCCATTCTTTAGGCGTAACCTTTTTCCCGCCACTCATGGATGCAATGGCGATGCCGTCAACAATGACTTTGTCGCCGTCTTTCAGACCCGCAGTGATCACCCAGTTAGTTCCCTGCTGCTGGGCGACTGTTACCTCGCGCGGCTCCATTTCGCCTTTGGCGTTCACAATCATCACGGTATCTTTCGTACCGCGCGTTACTGCCTGCTGCGGTACGACAAAAGCGTTGTCGGCAGCCACTTGTTCCATCAGGACGCGCACATAAAGACCTGACATCAAAATGTTTTTGTCGTTCGGCACTGACGCGCGCAGCGTGATTTGTCCGGTTGTTTCGTTCACAGACGGATCGGAGAACAGCAAACGGCCTTTGTGCGGATAAACTTCGCCGTTGTCGAACTTGATGCCCACTTCAATCGCGCCGTCCACGCTCGATAATTTGCCCTCGGCAACCTGTTGGCGCAGCTTCATCACTTCGGTCGCGGATTGAGTGATGTTCACATACATAGGATTGGTTTGGCGGATGGTCGCCAGTACGGTTGTATCGCCTGCGTTCAGCAGCGTACCTTCGGATACTTTGGACTGACCGATGAAACCTGAAATCGGTGCGGTAATGCGCGCCCTGTTCAGATTGATACCGGCAGATTTAATCGCCGCCTGAGCCGCTTTGACGCTTGCTTCGGCAGAACGTTTCGCCGTTACCGCCGCATCGTAGTCTTGCTTACTGATAGCATCGGCAGCAACCAGCGGCTTGTAACGCGCCAAGTCGGCATTGGCTTTGGCAAGGGTCGCCTGCGCGCCTGCCAATTGGGCGCGCGAGCTTTCCAGATCAGCTTGATAGGTGGAACTGTCGATTTGATAAAGCGGCTGTCCGGCGCGGACATAGCTGCCCTCTTGGAACAGGCGTTTTTGGATGATGCCGCCTACTTGGGCGCGGACATCCGCCGTACGCAGCGACTCCAAACGGCCCGGCAGCTCGGTCGTCAGCGCGACGGTTTCAGGATGGACGGTAACGACACCGACCACAGGGGGCGGAGCTTCTTTTTGCGCAGCTGCCTGCTGCCCTTTTCCATCTTTTGCACCTTGCGTCGCATCGGAGCCTTTGTTACACGCTGAAAGAGCCAACGCAGTAGCGGCGGCGATTGCCGCCATGCGCATCACCTTAGAAGCATAAGAAGCCATTACATTTCCTATCTGTATAATTGTTATGAGGTTTTACCCTATACTTTGTTATCAGAGCCGATTTTTGGTTCCGAAACAACAATAACCTGCCTCAATATCCGGAGCAGGTCGTCTGAAAATTTATTTTATACTTGAGAGCTAATCTCAATTACGAGTGCCATTATACATACATGCTTGCATGGATACAAAGTATTTTTTATAATTCCCAATATTCCACCCAATTGAAATAGGTATCATGCGGAAAACCAAAACCGAAGCCCTTAAAACCAAAGAACATCTCATGCTCGCCGCGCTGGAAACCTTCTACCAAAAAGGCATCGCGCGCACTTCGCTCAACGAAATCGCCCAGGCCGCCGGCGTGACGCGTGGCGCGTTGTACTGGCATTTCAAAAACAAAGAAGACTTGTTCGACGCCCTCTTCCAGCGCATTTGCGATGACATCGAAAACTGTATGCATCAGGACGCGGCTGATAGCGATGAACAAGAGTGGTCGCTTTTCCGCCGCACCTTGATGCACTTTTTCACGCGCCTGCAAACCAACGACATCCACTATAAATTCCACATCATCCTGTTTTTAAAATGCGAACACACCGAGCAGAACGCCGCCGTCATCGACATTGCGGATAAACATCAATCGATTTGGCGCGAGAAAATTACCGAAGTCCTGACCAAATCCATCGCACAACATGCCTTATCCGAAGATTTGGATACCGACATGGCGGTCATCTTCATCAAATCGATGCTGGACGGTCTGATTTGGCGTTGGCTCTCGTCCGACAAAAGTTTCGACCTTGCCCAGACCGCACCGCGCATGATTGACATCCTCTTGGATAATCTGAAAAACCACCCGCAACTGCGTAAGCAAAAATAACGGACCGTACACAAAAGGTCGTCTGAAAACAAGCATCACACGTTTTCAGACGACCTTTTCTTTGCTTCAACAAACGTTTCACCATTGTGAATCAAACCAATAAATAAACAACGCCCGAACAATCCCTGCTTAACAAAAACGTCGTCTGAAAACCCTTTTTCAAGTTTTCAGACGACGTTTTCTTATTTTCCTATCAACGCGTTACCGGTTTATATTTAATCCGTTTCGGTTTCGCGCCCTCTTCGCCGAGTCGGCGTTTCTTATCGGCTTCATATTCCTGATAGTTGCCGTCGAAGAACACCCATTTCGAATCGCCTTCGCACGCCAGAATATGCGTGGCTATGCGGTCGAGGAACCAGCGGTCGTGCGAAATCACCATCACGCTGCCGGCAAATTCCAACAATGCGTCTTCCAGCGCGCGCAGGGTTTCCACATCTAGGTCGTTGGACGGTTCGTCCAGCAGCAACACATTGCCGCCGCTCAACAAGGTTTTTGCCAAGTGCAAACGTCCGCGTTCGCCGCCGGAAAGCTGCCCCGCGATTTTGCTTTGGTCGCTGCCTTTAAAGTTGAAACGACCCAAATATTGGCGGGCGGGGATTTCAAACTGTCCGACCTGCAAAATGTCGCGGCCTTCGGCGATGTTGTCGAACACGGTTTTGTCGTTTTGCAAACCTTCGCGGCTTTGGTCGATCAGGCTCATTTTCACGGTTTGCCCGATTTTTACTTCACCCGAATCAGGCTGCTCTTTGCCCGCAATCATTTTGAACAGCGTCGATTTACCCGCGCCGTTCGGGCCGATGATGCCGACAATCGCACCCGCAGGCACTTTGAAGCTCAAATCGTCAATCAACACTTTGTCGCCGAACGATTTGGAAACGTTCACAAATTCAATCACTTCATTACCCAAACGCTCGGCGACGGGAATGAAGATTTCCTGCGTTTCATTGCGTTTTTGGTATTCGTAGTTGCTCATTTCTTCAAAACGCGCCAGACGCGCTTTGGACTTGGCTTGGCGGCCTTTGGCATTCTGGCGTACCCATTCCAATTCCTGCTTCATCGCCTTCACGCGCGCGGCTTCGGATTTTGCCTCGTTTTCCAAGCGTTTTTCTTTCTGCTCCAGCCAAGACGAGTAATTGCCTTTCCACGGGATACCGTGTCCACGGTCAAGTTCCAAAATCCATTCGGCGGCGTTGTCCAAGAAGTAGCGGTCGTGCGTTACGGCAACGACTGTGCCGGGGAAGCGTACCAAGAATTGCTCCAGCCATTCCACCGATTCAGCGTCCAAGTGGTTGGTCGGCTCGTCCAGCAGCAGCATATCGGGCTTGCTCAACAAGAGTTTGCACAAAGCAACACGACGTTTTTCACCGCCGGACAGATTGCCGATTTTGGCATCCCATTCCGGCAGGCGCAGCGCATCGGCGGCGATTTCCAATTCGTGTTCCGCACCGCCGCCCGTGGACGAACCCGCCGCAATAATTGCTTCCAAGCGGCCCTGCTCTTCCGCCAGCGCGTCAAAATCCGCATCGGGATTGGCGTACTCGGCATACACTTCTTCCAAACGTTTCTGCGCCGCAGCTACTTCGCCCAAACCGCTTTCCACTTCCTCGCGCACGGTTTTCTCAGGATCAAGCTCCGGCTCTTGCGGCAGATAGCCGATTTTGATGCCGCCCATCGGCACGGCTTCGCCCTCAAATTCCTTATCCACACCCGCCATAATCCGCAGCACGGTGGATTTGCCCGCGCCGTTCAAACCGAGCAAACCGATTTTCGCGCCGGGGAAGAAGGAAAGGGAAATATCTTTAATGATGGTTTTCTGCGGCGGCACAACCTTGCTCACGCGCAGCATGGAATAGACGTATTGTTGGGACATGGTTTTCTCAATTCGGTCAAACAAATTTCAGACGACCCATTTTAACCGATTGCACCGATTGTTGCTTGCACGGATGATATTTAGAGGGGAAATAGATGGGATGGATTGATTTGTTTGGATTTGGAAGAAGGTCGTCTGAAATAATGGTTTCAGACGACCTTTCTTCATTTTTTCACGAGAATATCCCCAACTCCCGCGCAGCCCTACCCTTCAGCCTGCCGCCTGCTTTTTCCAATCGACACTCCCTGCCAAGTCGGTATTGAAATGCGCGCCGATGTTTTGCCGCCTGGCGTATGCGGCTTGGGCGACGGCGAGGCTGCATTCGAGCAGGTTGCGGTTTTCGTATTCGGACGCGGTGTGCGGTTCGGTTTGGTTTTGCTTCCAAAGCCGCAGTTGGGCGATGGCGCGGCGCAGGTCGGTATCGTTGCGGAGAATGCCCAGATGGCGTTGGTTGAACGCTTGCAGGACGGGGCGGCTGAATGTGTTTTGGAGGTCGTCTGAAAAGATGTCTGCTTCGGCGGAGGTGTTTTCAGACGACCTTTTGGACGGTAAGGTTTGGAATGCTTGTCCGTCCGCGATGGTTTGGGCGGCAAGTCTGGCGGTAACGACGCATTCGAGCAGGGAGTTGCTGGCGAGGCGGTTGGCTCCGTGCAATCCTGTACAGACGGTTTCGCCTAAGGCGTAGAGCTGCGGCAGGGAGGTTCTGCCATAGGGGTCGGTTTGGATGCCGCCGCAGGTATAGTGCTGCACGGGGCGGACGGGGATGGCTTGGCGCGTGATGTCCAAACCGCATTGGGACAGGCAGTGCCGGTGGATGGACGGGAAATGCTGGCGGACGAACGCTGCGGGTTGATGGCTGATGTCGAGCGAGACGAAGTCTTGTGTTTGCTTGGTGATTTCGGCGGCGATAGCGCGGGCAACGATGTCGCGCGGCGCGAGTTCGGCGCGGCGGTCGTAATGCGGCATGAACCGTTCGCCCGCTTGGTTGGTCAGGATGCCGCCTTCGCCGCGCACGGCTTCGGAAATCAGGAAGGTGCGGCCGTTTTCAGACGACCTTGCCAAGCCCGTGGGGTGGAATTGGATAAATTCGAGGTTTTCGACTGCGCAGCCTGCGCGTATCGCCATGGCGATGGCGTCGCCCGTGCATTCGGGCGGCGTGGTGGTGGCGGCGTAAATCTGTCCCAAGCCGCCGCCTGCGAGTACGGTATGGCGGGCGCGGATGCGGTAGGTTTCTTGCGTTCGGCGGTCGAGGACGGTCAGTCCGCACGCTGCGCCTGATTTGGTTTGAATGTCCAACGCCATCTGCCGCTCGCAAACGCGGATGTTCGGGCGGCGGCGTATTTGGACAATCAGGCTCTGCATGACGGCTTCGCCCGTGTAATCGGCGACGTGGGCGATTCGGCGGCAGGTATGCCCGCCTTCGCGCGTCAGGTGCAGGCCGTTATTATTTTGGTCGAACGCCACGCCCTGCGCCAGCAGCCATTCGATTGCCGGTTTGCCCTGCGACAGGATGGTACGGACGGCGGCTTCGTCGCACAAACCCGCGCCCGCTTCCAAGGTATCGGCAACGTGTTTTTCGATGTCGTCCTCTCCCGACCACGCCGCCGCAATTCCGCCTTGCGCATGGCGGCTGGCGGTGTCGTCCAGCCGGTTTTTGCACAAAATGACGATGCGGAACGATTCAGGCAGCGACAGGGCGAGCGTCAGTGCCGCCAGCCCGTTTCCGGCAATCAATACGTTGCAATCGGTTTGCATGGTGTTGTCCTTGTTTGAGAGGTCGTCTGAAACGGTATAGTGGATTAAATTTAAACCAGTACGGCGTTGCCTCGCCTTAGCTCAAAGAGAACGATTCTCTAAGGTGCTGAAGCACCAAGTGAATCGGTTCCGTACTATTTGTACTGTCTGCGGCTTCGTCGCCTTGTCCTGATTTAAATTTAATCCACTATAATATGGACGGCAAATCAGGCGGGGCCCATGCCGTTGAACACATCTTTTTTCTTCAGCCCTGCTGCGAAGTCGAGCATACGCTGCAAAGGCAGTTTGGCGGCTTCGCCCAGCTTCCTGTCCAACAGAATTTCGTTGCACCCGCCTGTCAGGGCGTGTTTGATGCCGCCCAGCGAATTCATCGCCATCCATGGGCAGAACGCGCAGCTTTTGCAGCTTCCGCCGTTGCCCGCCGTCGGGGCGGCGATAAATTCTTTGTCGGGCGCCTGCTTTTGCATTTCGTGCAGGATGCCCAAGTCGGTCGCCACGATGAATTTCTTTTCAGGGCGCGATACGGCGGCTTTGAGCAGTTTGCTGGTCGAGCCGACCACGTCACCCAGTTCGATGACGCTTTGCGGCGATTCGGGATGAACCAGCACCACCGCGTCGGGGTGTTCCGCCTTCAATGCCGCCAATTCCTGCCCTTTAAATTCGTTGTGGACGATGCACGAACCCTGCCACAACAGCATATCCGCACCCGTTTCGCGGCGGATGTAGTCGCCGAGGTGGCGGTCGGGCCCCCAAATCAGCTTCTCGCCGCGCGATTTCAGATACGACACGATTTCCAACGCCACCGAAGACGTGACCACCCAGTCGGCACGCGCTTTCACGGCGGCGGAAGTGTTGGCGTACACCACCACCGTGCGGTCGGGGTGTCGGTCGCAAAACGCCGAAAACGCCTCTTCCGGGCAACCCAAATCCAAAGAACATTCCGCTTCCAAATCAGGCATCAGCACCGTTTTTTCAGGACAGAGGATTTTCGCGCTCTCGCCCATGAAGCGCACACCCGCCACCACCAGCGTACCGGCCTCGTGTTCCGCGCCGAAGCGTGCCATCTCCAGCGAATCGCCCACGCATCCGCCCGTCTCCAAAGCCAAATCCTGAATCAGCGGATCGACGTAATAATGCGCCACCAAGACCGCGTTTTTCTCCTTCAGCAAAGCCTTGATTTCGTCTTTCAGACGACCTGCCGTCTCGCGGTCGGGCGTGTCGGCAACCTTCGCCCACGCCTGACGGATTTGGCAGGCGGAAGTCGGCGTCTGAATGAGGGGCATATCGTAGTCGAACGAGCGGCGGGCGGCGGTTTGCATGATGTTTCCTTGTGGCTGTTTTTCAGACGGCATGAAGGTTTGCCGTCTGTTTTTCAAACTGTTTTTATATTATGCTCAACTTGAGTATAATATGCAAGGTCGTCTGAATACAGGTTTGAGATACCGCAAAACCGACCCGCTTCGTTCCGACAAACCGCTTTGGTTTACAATAAAGCCTTTCCCACCCGCAGAAAGCCGAGCATGGACGCCTACCCCGAAGCCGAAGCCCCGCCGCAAAGCATCGTCGAGCTGGTTCCCGTATTGATTGCCGTTACCGACGGCGGCCTGCGGGTGTTGACCGTCGCCCAAGGCACGCTCCTGCCCAACGGCCCGCTCTCCCCCCTGCGCAATTCCCTGCAGGCGGGCGTGAAGCTGTGGGTCGCCAAGCAGACTTCGCAGCCTATGGGCTATGTGGAACAGCTTTACACCTTTGTCGATACCCACCGCCGCAACGAACACGGCATGCCCGTCTTGTACGTCAGCTATTTGGGGCTGGTGCGCGAGGCCGCCGACAGCATCCTGCATCCCGACGCGAAATGGCAGGACTGCTACGGCTATTTCCCGTGGGAAGACTTGCGCACCGACGGCGGGCAGCGCGACGCCGTCGTCAGCCGCCTGCGCATTTGGGCAAACTCGGCAGACACGGAGGAAGTGCGCCAAAAGCGGCTCAAGCGCATTCATTTGTGCTGGGGGGTCGAACCGGAAAACTGGTCGGAAGAATACGTTTTGCAACGCTATGAAATGCTGTATGAAAGCGGCCTGATAGCGGAAGCCGCCGAGCCGCAGGCAAACTTCGACTTCACGCTCACGGGGCAGCCCATGCGCCACGACCACCGCCGCGTACTGGCGACCGCCCTGTCCCGCCTGCGCGCCAAAATCAAATACCGCCCCGTGATTTTCGAACTGATGCCGCCCGAATTCACGCTGCTGCAACTGCAAAACAGCGTCGAAGCCATCAGCGGCAGATTGCTGCACAAGCAAAACTTCCGCCGCCAGATTCAGCAGCAAAACCTCATCGAGCCGTCGGATACCGGCGTATCGGGCAGCAAAGGCCGTCCCGCGCAGCTTTACCGCTTCCGCGACGACGTCCTGCCCGACAGGCTGATTTCGGACATCGGACTGCCGCTGGGCAGCCGTTAGCCCGTTTTCAGACGACCTCAAACGAAGTTTTGCCCTCGCCGCAACACCAATATTTTTCAACAAAGGAAACCCCATGTCGTCTGAAAACACCCTCTTCCCCCTGCCCGACACCCTGTTGCGCCCCATGGTCGAACAAGCTCTGAGCGAAGATTTGGGCAGGCGTGGCGACATTACGTCCGCCGCCGTTATCGCCCCCGATAAAACCGCCAAACTCTTCCTCGTCAGCCGCGAAGACGGCGTCATCGCCGGCATGGACTTGGCGCGCCTCGCCTTCCAGACGATGGATCCGTCCGTCCGCTTCCAAGCCGAAATTCACGACGGGCAAACCGTCCGCGCAGGTCAGACGCTGGCCGCCGTCGAAGGCAACGCCCGCGCCCTGCTCGCCGCCGAACGCACCGCGCTCAACTACCTCACGCACTTGAGCGGCATCGCCACCGCCACCGCTCGTGCCGTTGCCGAAGTCGCCGAATACGGTACAGACATCGTGTGCAGCCGCAAAACCATCCCCCTGCTGCGCGTCCTGCAAAAATACGCCGTCAGGGCAGGCGGCGGCGTGAACCACCGCATGGGTTTGGACGACGCCGTGCTCATCAAAGACAACCACCTCGCCTATTGCGGCAGCATCGCCCAAGCCGTGCGGCAGGCGAAGCAGGCAGTCGGACCGTTGACCTGCGTGGAAATCGAAGTGGACACGCTGGCACAACTGGACGAAGCCATCGCGGCGGGCGCGGAACGGATTTTGCTGGACAACATGGACGACGAAACCTTGAAAGAAGCAGCAAACCGCTGCCACACGCAAACCGCCCACCCCCACACCATCTATTGCGAAGCATCGGGCGGCATCGGCTTCGACCGCTTACGGAGCGTGGCGCAAACCGGCGTGGACGGCATCGCCCTCGGCTATCTGACCCACAGCAGCCGCTCGTTGGACATAGGTTTGGATTTCGTGGCGTAAATTTTGCCGAAGACAGCGGCGCAGAAAGAAAACCATTCAAAAACGCCCGTTTAGTCATTCCCTCGCAGGCGGGGTAAAGATGACGAAACGGGCGTTTTCTGGAGTGGATTAAAATTGCAATGATACAGCGTTGCCAACGCCATTATGCACTTTAGCTAAATTACTTTATTTTCGACACGCAACTTACCGCTTGCCGTCATTCCCGCGCAGGCGGGAATCCATTTTTGAAATTCAGAAACCTTTTTTTAAACCAAGATTTCTCAAGTTTTACAATGGATTCCCGCCTGCGCGGGAACGACGGAAGAACGTATCGAAACTGGGAAGATAGGCGATATATGTGATGCGGCAAACAAGATTACAGTTGCACAAAGGTCGTCTGAAAACCCGTCACATGGTTTTCAGACGACCTCAAAATCGGATACCTGCTTATTCGCTTTCAACCTTCTCTATCTTGCGGCAGGCAATTAAAGATTCGCCGTCGGTGATGCTCATGGAAGTTTGGTTGATATCGAGAATTTGGTAATCGGTGGATTTAAAACTTTTCTTGGCGGCCATTTGTTCACTGAATTTCATATAAGAACGGTCCGCTTCGCGGCCTTTGGCGGTTTTTAAGTCTTTGACGTCAAACAAACGTTCCGAGCCTGCGCTTTCAAAAGTCATGACGATATGCCTGTCGTCTTTAATGCGCCAGAAGCCGTTATACCATTCCCGATAACGTAAGGGAACTGCGTCGTTCAGGTTTTCTTCTTTCCACTCAATCTCGATATACCCTGCCCATAAATGCGCCGGCAGTTTGTCCTTTTGCTGAAACTCAATAAATTTAGGCGCAAACGAATGGATATCGCGTTGCGCTTTCAATTCGCAGTCCCATGCCCCGAAAAGTTGTTCTTCCTGCTTTTGCAGGGACACTTCGGATTTCGCGGCAGGCGGCGTATTCGTTCCGCAGGCAGTCAGAAGCAATAAAGACAAGAATAAGGGTTTTATTGGTTTCATTTCCATTCCTTTGTTTTGTATATAAGTCAACCTACCATCGCTCCTGATTCAAACCACCCGACAGGTCGTCTGAAACCCCTTCACCTGATTTTCAGACGACCTCAATCCATATCGCTTTCGGGCAGCTCCGCCGAACCCATGCGGCGCAGGATGATGTTGGTTTTGTTGCGCAGGCGTTTGCTTTTGGGGTTGTCGGCGTAAAACAGCGGCGCGGGGACGCGGGCGGCGAGTTTGGCGGCCTGCTGTTTGGTCAGGTTGGCGGCGGGTCTTTTATAAAAATACTGGGACGCGGCTTCTGCGCCGAATACGCCGTAGTGCCATTCGATGGCGTTCAGATACAGCTCGAAAATGCGGTCTTTGTCGGTAACGGCTTCCATCATCGCGGTAATCGCGGCTTCTTCGCCTTTGCGGATATAGCTGCGGCTTTCGTTCAGAAACAGGTTTTTGGCAAGCTGTTGGCTGATGGTCGAGCCGCCTGCTTTGACTTCGCCGCTTTGTTTGTTGCGCTTGATGGCGTATTGGATGCCGCCCCAGTCGAAGCCGCCGTGTTCTGCAAATTTGGCATCTTCGGAGGCAATCAGTGCTTTTTTCAGGTTGACCGAAATGCGGTCGTAAGGTACCCAGCGGTAATCGAGCGCGACATCTTTACCTTCGCTTTGAAACTGCCGCATCCGCATCGCCATGAAGGCGGTTTTATTCGGCGCGACGGCGCGGTAAGTGATGATGTTGCCGTACACATAAGCGTTGAAAAAGATAAATGCGCCCAAAGGCAGGGCAATCAGCCATTTGATGATGCGGAACATTTTATAACTCTCTCATATATTGGACGACGGGCAGGACATCGGGCGCAAAGCCGCGCCAAAGCCGGTAGGAAGCTGCCGCCTGCCCGACCAGCATGCCCAATCCGTCGGCGGTTTGTTTTGCGCCTGATTGGCGGGAGAACGCTAAAAACGGCTCTGCCGCCCCGCCGTAAACCATATCGTAAGCTAAAGTGCAATGTTCAAAGATTTTCGGCGATACGGCGGGAAGCTGTCCGCTTAAGCCGCCGGATGTGCCGTTGATGATGATATCGAAGCAGCCTTCCAGTTCATCCAAAGGTATGGCTTCAATATCGAAATGCGCCGCCATTTCCGCCGCTTTGGCGTGGGTTCGGTTGGCGATAACGATGCGCGCGGGGCGGTATTCTTTCAATACGGGAATCACGCCGCGCACCGCGCCGCCCGCGCCGAGCAGCAAGACGGTTTTGCCCGACAGTTCCACCCCGAGCCTCTTTGAAATATCGTCCGTCAGTCCGAGCCCGTCGGTATTGTCGCCGCGTATTTTACCGTTTTCCAGCAAAATCAGCGTATTGACCGCACCCGCCGCCAACGCGCGTTCGGAATGTTCGTCCGACAAGGCAAACGCTTCCTGCTTGAACGGTACGGTAACATTCGCCCCGCGTCCGCCGTCGGCAAAAAACGCTTCAACCGCCTGCGCGAAACCGCCGATGTCGGCGCAAATGCGTTCATATTCGATTTCAACGCCTTCCTGCAAGGCAAACTGCCGATGAATCTGCGGCGATTTGCTGTGTGCGACGGGGTTGCCGAAAACGGCGTAGCGGGGGAGGGCGGTCATGGTCGTGTTCCAAAAGACGGGACGGCTATTTTATAACGGCGGCGTACAGATGGAAACGATGCCGTCTGAAACGGTTGTCAGGTAGTATGATGGAATATTTGTTTCTTGAAAAAAAGTCATTTCTTTTTTACAATTTAACTTTATTTTTTTACAATTTAACTTTATTTTGTTGACAAGAACGAAAGGGGCGGACATGAAAAAGATGTTGTGCTTGGCAGTATTTGCATTGGGGTTGGCAACGCCGGCGGTGGCGGCGGATTGGGTGTGGTTAGGTATTAGCAATGACAATACTGCTACCTTGTTTGGTGATGCAGACAGCCGTACGGACGATAGAGCATGGTTTGAAGCAAGGTATGCCAAGCCGCAAAAGCATAGCAATGGAAAATTTTATAATACAGTGAAAACGTTGGGAGAAATGGATTGCAGTGGTAAACGTTATAGGTTTTTGACGATTACGTGGTATTCCAAATCGGGAAACTCTATCGGTTCTTATACACCATCCTATGATGATTGGAGTTATGCTATTCCCGGTTCGATTGGAGAGGCTCAGTACAAATTTGTCTGCAACCACGATCCTCGCTGACCGTTTTCAAACTAAACAACAGATGCCGTCTGAACTGCTTTCAGACGGCATCTGTTTTGTCGGCATTCGGACAAAAGGGCGGGAATTCCGCTTTTGAACAGACAAACCGAAGCATATTGTTGACAATCAGGTCGTCTGAAACTATATTCCGCAAGTCAGAAATTTAACGGATTTGCGGTTTCAGACGACCTTCGGCGTGATAAAATGCAGCAGATTTTCCGCGAGATTCCATATCCGTTACTTCCCATTTAGGAGCCGAAAATGTCTATCAAAGACGCAGTAAAACTGATTGAAGAAAGCGAAGCCCGCTTCGTAGATTTGCGCTTCACCGATACCAAAGGCAAGCAGCACCACTTCACCGTCCCCGCCCGCATCGTCCTCGACGACCCCGAAGAGTGGTTTGAAAACGGTCAGGCGTTTGACGGCTCGTCCATCGGCGGGTGGAAAGGCATTCAGGCATCCGACATGCAGTTGCGCCCCGACCCCGCGACTGCCTTCATCGACCCCTTCTACGACGACACCACCGTCGTCCTCACCTGCGACGTCATCGACCCCGCCGACGGTCAAGGCTACGACCGCGACCCGCGTTCCATCGCCCGCCGCGCCGAAGCCTACCTCAAATCCTCCGGCATCGGCGACACGGCCTACTTCGGCCCCGAACCCGAATTCTTCGTCTTCGATGGCGTAGAGTTTGAAACCGACATGCACAAAACCCGTTACGAAATCACGTCCGAAAGCGGCGCATGGGCAAGCGGCCTGCACATGGACGGTCAAAACACCGGCCACCGCCCCACCATCAAAGGCGGCTACGCGCCCGTCGCACCGATTGACGCCGGACAAGACCTGCGTTCCGCCATGGTGAACATTTTGGAAGAACTCGGCATCGAAGTCGAAGTCCACCACGCCGAAGTCGGCACCGGCAGCCAAATGGAAATCGGCACGCGCTTCGCCACCTTAGTCAAACGCGCCGACCAAACCCAAGACATGAAATACGTTATCCAAAACGTTGCCCACAATTTCGGCAAAACCGCCACCTTCATGCCCAAACCCATCATGGGCGACAACGGCAGCGGCATGCACGTCCACCAATCCATCTGGAAAGACGGTCAAAACCTGTTCGCAGGCGACGGCTATGCCGGCTTGAGCGACACCGCGCTCTACTACATCGGCGGCATCATCAAACACGCCAAAGCCCTGAACGCGATTACCAATCCGTCCACAAACTCCTACAAACGCCTCGTGCCGCACTTCGAAGCGCCGACCAAGCTTGCCTACTCTGCCAAAAACCGTTCCGCATCCATCCGCATCCCATCCGTGAACAGCAGCAAGGCACGCCGCATCGAAGCGCGCTTCCCCGACCCGACCGCCAACCCATACTTGGCGTTCGCCGCCCTGCTGATGGCGGGTTTGGACGGCATTCAAAACAAAATCCACCCGGGCGACCCAGCCGATAAAAACCTCTACGACCTGCCGCCGGAAGAAGACGCACTCGTCCCAACCGTCTGCGCCTCTTTGGAAGAAGCCCTCGCCGCCCTCAAAGCCGACCACGAATTCCTGCTGCGCGGCGGCGTGTTCAGCAAAGACTGGATCGACAGCTACATCGCCTTCAAAGAAGAAGACGTACGCCGCATCCGCATGGCGCCGCACCCGTTGGAATTTGAAATGTATTACAGCCTGTAATCCGCATTTCCTGTCGGGCTAAACGAAAGGTCGTCTGAAAACCTAGAAACAAGGTTTTCAGACGACCTTTTTTATCGCTCAAAGCAAACCGTCAGAACGTTTTGCTGAATTCGACAAACATTCTGGTTTTGCCGTATTCGTAGTATTTGTCGTTGCTCCACGTTTTGTGGTGGGCGACGGTCAGGCGCGGGGTGATGCCTTTGAAGTGGAAAGCGCGGTGCCACACGGCGAGAGAAATATCCGCTTCTTTATCGCGGCGGTTTTCCTGACCGCTCAAAAGGCTGGGCGTTTGATAACGGCGTTGTGCCGCACTCAGCCGCAACATGGTGGACAGCCCTTTGCCCCATTCCTGCCCCCATGCGGTACGGAGGCTGTAACGGTCGAAGCTGTCCGATTTGTCTTCTTTATTGCGTTCCTGATAAATGTCGAAACCGCCGACCCAGTATTGGCGGGCGTTTCGGTAATAGACGACGGAATTGCTCAACAGGCGGTTGTTGCTGTCGGAACGGGCGCGGCGGGTGTTTTTCAGACGACCCATTTCAACGGCGCTCAAGGTTTGCAGCTTAGGCTGCCACCAGCGGTTGATGTGCAGGCGCGCACCGCTGGAGTAGGTATACGGGTCGTTGCCGTAGAAGCGGCGTTCGTGGAACGGGGTCAAGCCGATGTCGTTGCGCTGGTCGGCGTAGCCTGCGCCTACCGAAAAGCGGGTGGTCACGTCGTTATACTTGGTTTGTTCGGGATAAATTTTGCCGTAATTGTCCGCGCCTGCCGTAACGTACCAGCCTTTGGGCAGCGACCATTTTTTCTCTGCGCCGAGTTGGTAGTTGATGGCGGTAGCGTCGATAGGCTCGGGGAAGGTCCAGTTGCCGTATGTGCGGCGGCTGGGCGCTTGGTTGATGTTTTGTTCGCGGGTAACGCTCAAGCCGGCATTGAATTTCCACGAATCGCGCTCGCGCAATGCTTTGCGGTAGGATTCGATGCCTTTGACGAGCGGCTCGGGCAGGTTGGCTTCTGTTTTGAGTTTGTCGAACTGGTCGGCGGCGGCTTCGTTTTGCTTGTCTTCAAACAAAGCGGTGGCAAGCTGCCAGCGGACGACGGGGGCATTGGGGTTTTCGGCGATAAATTGACGGTAATACCCGATGGCTTCTTTCATTTTGCCTTCATCTTGGGCAACCAATCCGTGCGCGTAGAGCGCCATGTTTTTATCGTGTCCCGGCCATTGTTCGTAAATCGGCAGGACGACTTTGATGCCCGCGATGTTGCGCGACACAACGGCGGAATACATGGCGCGGGAAAGCAATTGGGGATTGTCGAGCAGGGTTTTGGCATCGACGTTGACGACTTTTTCAGACGACGTTTCGGCAGCAGGCTTGGCCGCTGCTTCTTCGACGGGGGCAGGTTCTGCCGTTTTGACCTGCAACTCGGGGGCAGGCTGGTTTTGAGGCTCGGACGGCACGTCGGCGGCTTCTGCTGCGGACACGGCGAGCAGGGAGAGGAGTAAGAGTGTTTTCATGATTTCGTAAGACGTTTGGGTTGCAATGGCGCATGAATCTGCGTTTTTTATTTGAGGCGAAACCATATCGAGCATTTGGGTGCTTTCGGGCATGGTTTTGCTTTATATAGTGGATTAACTTTAAACCAGTACGGCGTTGCCTCGCCTTGCCGTACTATCTGTACTGTCTGCGGCTTCGTCGCCTTGTCCTGATTTAGTTAATCCACTATATTGTTTTGAGCGCGGATTTTACCGTGTTTTACAGTAAAACAAAATATTGCGGTGGCAAATAAAACGATACGGCATGATTCGGCTTTGACCTAAACCACAGTAAATGCCCTGCTCTACCGTTTGGTTCTGTTTATCCAACCAAACAAGAAAGGTCGTCTGAAACCTCTTTTCAGACGACCTTTCCGGTATTTTTCGATTTAGCGTTTGTCCAAGTCTAAATCAGCTTTGTATTCGATGCGGCCGTGTCCTTTGTTTTCGATGGACACGTCCAATTCTTGTCTGCCGCGTTTGAATTTCAAATCGGCATCGTCGTGTTTGATTTCAGATTCGACCACTTGAAAACCTTTGCTGCGCGCGTGGGCGATGACTTTTTTCGCCAAAGACGGAATCGGGTTGCCGCGTGCGGGCAGCTCGGCTTCGTATTCGAATTCGCCGTTGCCCTGACGGTCGGCTTTAACCGTATGCGCGCCTGCGGGACGGTAAATTTCGGCAGGAAGCGGGGCGGCGAAAGCGGTGGCGGAGAAAAGCGCCAAAATGCCGGTTGCCAGTAAAGATTTTGTTTTAGCCATACTGTATCCTTTCGGGGAAGGCATATAAAAACGCCGCCATGTTATCGGCAAGGCAACACCCTATCAAGCAAATAAACCTTGTTTTACGTATGACAGTGTTTTTGCACGCAGCGTTTACGCGGTTTTGCGATAACCCTGCAAAACCCTGCGCCTTGGCTGTAATAAAAGGTTTCAGACGACCTTTTGAAACACGGCTTTTGCGCTTTCGGGTAAAATAGCCGCTTTGTTTTTATTCAGGCAGCTTCAACCAAATGTCTTCCTCCCTTTCCAAAAAAACCGCCTACCTGCTGATTGCGCTGACCGGCATCGCGCTTGACCAACTGACCAAATGGGAAATCCTCGCCCACTTCCAAGAAGGTGAGCGACTCAACATCATCCCTTCCTTATTCGACCTGACCCTTGCCTACAACCCCGGCGCGGCGTTCAGTTTCCTTGCCGACCAAGGCGGCTGGCAGAAATTCTTTTTCTTAGGGCTGGCACTCGTCATCAGCGCCTATCTCGCCCGCGCCATCCTGCGCGACGAGTTCCGCCTTTCCGGCAAAATCGGCGCCGCCATGATTATCGGCGGCGCGCTTGGCAATGCCATCGACCGCTTGATTCATGGTCATGTCGTTGATTTCCTACTGTTTTACTGGAAGGATTGGAGTTATCCCGCGTTTAATGTTGCCGACAGCTTTATCTGCGTCGGTGCCGTTTTATTGGTTTTAGACGGACTGTTCCACAAAAAACAACCCAAACCGACCGACGAACCAACAACCGACAACCCATAAGGTCGTCTGAAATCCGGACCATACACATGACCCAAAAAACCATCATCCTTGCCAACCCGCGCGGCTTCTGCGCCGGCGTTGACCGCGCCATCAGCATCGTCGAGCGCGCGCTGGAAGAATTCGGCGCACCGGTTTACGTCCGCCACGAAGTCGTCCACAACAAATTCGTCGTGGACAACCTGCGCGAAAAGGGCGCGGTATTCATCGAAGACCTCGCCGACGTACCCAAAGGCGCCATCCTGATTTACTCGGCACACGGCGTTTCCAAAGCCGTGCAACAGGAAGCCGCCGAACGCGGGTTCCGCGTATTCGATGCCACCTGCCCGCTCGTGACCAAAGTCCACAAAGAAGTCGCCCGCCTCGACGCGCAAGACTGCGAAATCATCATGATCGGACATAAAGGCCACGTCGAAGTCGAAGGCACCATGGGACAGCTTCCGCCCGGCAGGATGCTGCTGGTCGAAACCGTTGAAGACGTCGCCGGACTGCAAGTCAAAAACCCCGACAAACTCGCCTACGTCAGCCAAACTACCCTGTCCGTCGATGAAACCAAAGACATCATCGCCGCGCTGAACGCCCGTTTCCCCAACATCCGCAACCCCCACAAAGAAGACATCTGCTACGCCACGACCAACCGCCAAACCGCCGTCAAAGAATTGGCGGAAGAATGCGACATCGTCATCGTCGTCGGCTCGCCCAACTCTTCCAACAGCAACCGCCTGCGCGAAGTCGCCGCCCAACGCGGCGTCGATGCCTATATGGTCGACAACGCCGGCTACCTGCAACGCGAATGGTTCGAAGGCAAACACAAAGTCGGCGTAACCGCCGGCGCGTCCGCCCCCGAAGTTTTGGTCAGGGAAGTCCTGCAAACCATACAGCAATGGGGACACGAAACCATACGCGAAGGCGAAGGTGCGGAAGAAAGCATCGTCTTCGTCCTCCCCAAAGAGCTGCGGCGCGAAGGCGAAAACAAACAGATATTGAACAAAGGTTAAACTGTTTATCCCAGCCTTTTCATCCAAGCGGCAAAACAAAAAGGTCGTCTGAAATCCGTTTTCAGACGACCTTCTTTATAGTGGATTAACTTTAAATCAGGACAAGGCGACGAAGCCGCAGACAGTACAGATAGTACGGAACCGATTCACTTGGTGCTTCAGCACCTTAGAGAATCGTTCTCTTTGAGCTAAGGCGAGGCAACGCCGTACTGGTTTAAAGTTAATCCACTATATTTTGCCAGCCGAATCAAGGCATCAACATCCCGCCGTTGACGTGCAGCGTTTGACCGGTGATGTATTTCGCTTGGTCGGAAGCGAGGAACAATACCGCATCGGCGATGTCCTGCGCTTCGCCGAATTTGCCCAACGAAGTTTGCGCTTCGAAGGTTTTGCGGGTTTCTTCAGGCAGCGCGCGGGTCATGTCGGTATCGATAAAACCGGGGGCGACGCAGTTGACGGTAATGCCGCGGCTGCCGACTTCGCGTGCCATGGATTTGGAGAAACCGATCAAGCCCGCTTTTGCCGCGGCATAGTTGGTCTGACCGGCATTGCCCATCACGCCGACAACGGATGTGATGTTGATGATGCGGCCGGCGCGCTGCTTCATCATGCCGCGCAATACGGCTTTAGAGGCGCGGAACACGGATTTGAGGTTGACCTGCATGATATCGTCCCACTCTTCTTCTTTCATACGCATCAGGAGGTTGTCGCGGGTGATGCCGGCGTTGTTGACCAGAATATCCAGCTTGCCGAATTCTTTCTCGATGTCGGCGATCAGGTTTTCGATGGTTTCGGGTTCGGCGGAATTTAATGCACGGCCTTCGCCGCCCCATTGCGCCAGACGCTCGCTAATCGCTGCCGCGCCGCTTTCGCTGGTTGCCGTACCGATGACTTTGGCACCTGCCGCCGCCAGCGTGTCGGCAATCGCCGCGCCGATACCGCGTGATGCGCCTGTTACCAATGCGACTTTGCCGCTTAAATCTTGTGTGCTCATGTTTACTTCCTTGTTTTGGGAATGGAGTCTGTTGATTTCAGACGACCTTATAGCATAAATAGTGTGATGAATCTAATTTTTGAGGTCGTCTGAAAACATCAAAGGCTTTCAGACGACCTCAAAGAGGCTTACTCGGGTAACGTGATTTCTTGATACGGAGGCAGATCCAATATGTATCTCAACCAGTTGTCGAAGCTGTATTTTTGGTAGATTTCGGGCGGCAACTCGCGATAGGGTTTGTCGAGAAACGCTTCCATACCGTCAAAGGTTTTGCCGTCCCAAATATAGATATTGTCGGGATGATAAAAATCGTATTTGGCAACTTCGGCATTGGTGGTAATGAGCTTTTTCCGATAGCCGACCGACTCGATTGTCCGAAACGATAAACCCGTATGCACCGCTGCTTTAAAATCCAGCAAGACGCGGCTTTGCATTTCGCGTTTGATGTTGTCCTCGAACGTGAGCGGCTCTGCCGTCGCTTTGATACTGTCGGGATAAACATCGGAATGTTCGTTCAAACTGCCGTCGTTGACATGGAATATCGTGAAATCGATTTTCCAGCCTTTCTTTTCGGCATATTCGGAAAAAGTCGAAATGGCTTTGTCCCTGCCGAGATCGGGAACATGCGAGCCCAGAAAATAAAAATCGTAGCGGTTGTCGGTATCGGTTGGTTGGTCTACTTCAAAATAAAAATTGGCGGCGGGAATGACTTTATCGCGATATTTCCGGTTATCTTCAGGATCGAAGGCATACACTTTGTCGAAAATATCGATGCTCTCCCATATTTTGGGAAATCTGTCCAACCCGTCCCATTGGTAGGCCACCATCAGCTTTTCGGTTTTTCGCTTGACCTGTTCCAGCAGATACTTCGGATAGATTTGTCCGTTTAAAAACAATGCGTAATCAAAATACTCGTATGTCTTTATTTTCTCCATCATTTCTTGATAAATTTTCGTGAAATGCCGAAGCCGGGCTTTTTTTCTCAAAATTTCTTTTTTCTTTTTCTGCTTCAGGACTTTTTTGCACCAGAATGCCCCCAGCCTCATTTTTAAAGACGAATACTTGAAAGGGGGCGCGATATGGTTGTAGCTGATATCGACAACTTGAAATCCTTGTTTTTCTAAATTTTGGATAAGCAATTTATAAATGTCGTTAACTTGGTACATGCCTAATAGGATAATAGGTTTCCGAGACATGGTGTGTGTCCTCCTATTGATTTTAAAATCATCAACTTATTATTGTTATACAGATGAATAAATATCTTGTTGCCCTGTTCAAACTGACCTTTGAAAACAGGATAGGTTTCAGATTCGGGAAACGGCAAGCGGGAGAAGGTACGGCAAACCGTACATTTTCGATGTGAAAGATGTCTTTTAACGGACAAACCGCCTGCGTTTGAACAGCCGGCGTCCGCAAAACATCGTTTATTGTGAATAGACTTTGAAAGTGCCGAAGCACTCAGTGAATATTTTCCCTTTTATTTGTACCGCCTATCCCGCAAATCTGCTTCTCCGCTATATCTGCTTAATGGCATCCCTGTCGATATGCGGCAGCCCGATCGGTATGTTCGGCTCGATATCGAATGCGCAGTTTATCCAGTTGCTGAAGCTGTATTTGCGTTTCAATTCCGGCGCGATGGGGACGAACGGTCGGGTCAGGAAGTCTTTGAGTTCGTCGAGATTGCTGCCGTTCCAGTAGAACATATTGTCGGGATGGTAAAAATCGTAATGCACGATGGTCGGATTGGTGGTAATCAGTTTTTTATCCAAACCAATGGCCTCAAAAATCCGCAAAGACAAGCCGTAATGCTTGCGGTTGAGGAAGTCGACCAATACGGAGGATTTGGCGGCTTCTTCTAAATTCTGGCGGTAAGACAACGCGTTGGCAAACGAGAAGAACTGTACTTCGGGGATGCCCAGTGCGGCTTGCTCTTCGGCAATTTTCTTGCTCGCCAGTCGGAAGTCGATATCCAAACCGATGGCGCGTGCAGCATCGCAGAATGCGCGGATGTCGCTGTTGCGGTCTTCTGCGTACGATCCGATAAAGAGGATTTTGTTTTCGGTTTTTTCAGACGGCGTGAAGCTGTCGAAATAGAAACTTGTGGTCGGATGCAATACATGGTCGTATTCGGGCAGCTTGTTTTGATCAAATGGATCGAAGAAATAAAATTTGTCGAAAAATTCGATATTTTCAAAATCTTCTTTCAAGAAAGTCAGCGCTTCCCAGTTGTAATAGACCATCAGTTTAGCGTGGTTGCGCAGCTTGGAAATAAACTCTTTCGGATACGCGCCCAGCCAAATCATGAAGCAATAATCTGCCTGCTCGGGATATTGTTCCAACAACGCTTCCAGCCGCTCTTCCACCAAACGGAACATCACCCGTTTCTTGAAATCCATTCGTCCGAGGACGTTGCGGTACCAGATTTTCTGCATACGTTGGAAGATGCTTTTGTATTTGAATTCTTTTTCTTCGTAAGTCAGGGACAGTACGTTGAAGCCGCATTTTTCCAGATTCTCAATGATGAGCTCGTGGATTTTAAACAGCTCCGGCATAGCCAGGATAACGGTTTTCTTTTTCATAATCGTCGTACGGTAAAGAGGAAGGGTCGTCTGAAAATATAGTGGATTAACTTTAAACCACTATACAATCAGGCAATGATGAAATTCTTAAAACGGCTGCGGCACAGGTTCGCCTTCATTAATTGCCGATACCGAGCATACGGTTAAGCCATTGGGTAAACGAATATTTTTCTTTGATATCCGGACTGACCGGCTGATACGGACGCGCCAAGAAATCAGGCAATTCGTCCAAGCTGCCGCCATCCCATAAAAACACATTGTCAGGATGATAAAGGTCGGTGTCGCGTATGCTTTGGTTGGTCGTAATCAGTTTTTTATCGAATCGCAGGGCATCGAAAATGCGGAACGACAAACCGTAATGGTCAAACTGGGCAAAATCGACCACTGCCCCGCAGCTTTGTACCTTGCTTAAATTGTTTTCAAAACTAAGAATGCTGCTGCGGTCGAGATATGTGATGCCTTTGGTACCGAAGGCTTTTTCGGCGCGGTCGTCTTTGCAATAAATATGGAAATCCAAAGGCAACCCGAGGCGTTCCGCTTCGCTGATGAAATGCTTGGTCTGCCCTTCCCTCCTCAATTCGTAGCCACCGAGGAAATAGAGACCGTCGTTTGACGGCAGTTCGGGGACAGGCAAATCGAAGTAGAAGTTGGTCGTGGCTTTGAATCCGCACTCCGGATATTGCTTAATATCTTGCGGGTCGAAAACCCAGCATTGGTCAAAATAGTCCAAATATTCCAAGATATCGGGAAATCTCCCGATGCCGTCCCATTGGTAATTGACGCATATTTCACTGTGCGCACGAATGGCAGCAATGATTTCTTTGGGATAAATGTTGGCACGGATACACAAGGCGTAATCCGCTTTTTTGCCGTTTAACGAACCCAGCTTGCGCGCAATGTCATCCCGATAGCGGCTATATTTCAAAACCTTTTTGTAGTCGCCGTCTTTGGCAACATATTTGTAATATAAGTTTTTCACCCTGCTCGCCATATTGGGATAAAAAGAATCCCTGTCGTCGTAACAAAGGTTGACGACGTCGAACCCCAAAAAACGCAGGTTTTTTTCGATGCACTTGTCGAGTTCGTACATATAGGGAACGGCAAGGATGATGGTTTTATTCATGATTCGGGTGCGGGGCGGTTAATCTTAGGTACTTCAACTCATTGGATATTGGCTTGGCGGCACAACGCTGTACAGATTTAAATTCATTCGCTGTCATTTTCAGACGACCCTTTGCTGCCATCGAAAGGGTCGTCTGAAAACATCAATCTGCTCGGTTCGACAGTATTTCTTGATATAGGCCTGCCAATTCGTCTTTTTGTTCCGCAAAAGTCCGAATATGGCTTTTCGGCAATTCAATGACTGCGCCATCGTCCATCGCTTGATAGCGTTCGCAAACTTCGGCAATGGCGCGGCTCAATTCTTCCACGCCGCTGTCAAACGGAATGACCGTGCCGTTTTCGCCGTCGATAATGTCTTCGGACACACCGCCAGCATCCGTGGCGATTACCCAAACATCACGCAACACTGCTTCCCTGACCGTCAAGCCGAAACTTTCTTTCCATTGGGTCGGGAACAGCAAAACATCGATTTCCGAGAAAAAATGGTCGATGGTATCTTGGCTGTAAGCAGGTTCGATGCGGAAGCGTTCCACACCGTCGAAATCGCTGTCAAAAAACGAACGTGCTCCGACATTGAGCATATTGTCCACGACAACCAGTTCGGTATTGGGGAAACGGTGTTTCCTGAAGGCGTCCAAAATCAGATGAACGCCTTTAATTTTGGTTTTTCCGCCGACATAACCGAAGCGGATAATGTCTTTTTTCCGTTTGGATATTTGACCCAAGGGGCGGGTAACGCCGTTTTTGTTGACGAGGACGTTCCTACCCAAAGTTCTTTCATGCAGCTCGGCAAAATATTTGCTGGGCGCAAGCAACATATCGATTTTTGACAAAGAGCGGGCTATGGTTTTGCTCCGTTCGTCTTCGGTATTCCATTGCTCGCGGAAGACTTCATTTTCGTCGAGCATGAACTGGTTCGGACAAATCCACCATGCGTCATGCAGGGTAACAAGGGTTTTGACACCAGCTTCCCGACAAATATCGACCATACCGACGCCCATGCTTTGAATGCAGTGGATATGGGCGATGTCAGGCTGTACGAGTTCGATGATGTCTTTGACGGCTTCATCAAAACGCGGGTTTTCGTGGGCGGCTGCATCTTCTGAAGGAACGGCAACGCCGAAAACGGTCACTTTGCCGTATTCGTAACGGATGACGCTGTACGGCGGCAGCCAGCTCTTCATCGGCAAAGTCGTTACCGCATATATTTCATAGGCTTCTTCATCGGCAAGCAGTTTGTTCAGTTGCTCGGCAACAATTGTCGCCCCGCCAAACGATTGCGGATGATAGTAAACATTAAACGATAAGACTTTGGTTTTCCCTTTTGCGGCAGATTCAAAACGGATGGCGGGTGCAAGCTGCGTGCTGCCGATGGCTTGCGGGCTGTACGTTTCCGTAACCGTACGGTATGCCGCCTGCGCCATACTGTCGCGCAGTTCGGGATTTTGAATCAGGGTAGCGAACGCTTCATGCCATTGCCGTTCGCTGTCTGCCAGAAAGCCGTTTTCGCCGTTGACAATCACATCGGCAAAAGCCGCCCTTGGCGAACATACGGATGCCACTTTGGTAATCGATGCTTCAAGATATTTAATGTTACTCTTGGCATCGTTGAAAACGAAGTTTTCCAAAGGCGCGATGCTGATGTCGCATTCGGACAAATAAGTCAGGTATTCCGTGTAGTTGCAAAATGGGATGCGCTCGATTTGGCTTTGTACATCGTCGAAATATTCGGGCAGCTCCAAATAGCCGATGATTCTAAACCTGACATTCGGATTTTCTTTCAATATGTTGGCAAGCGCGGGAGCGGCTTCCAAAAAGTCGATGTTGTGTGTTTTGGTGCCCGAACCGTAAATAATCCGAATCAAGCCGTCTTCTTGTTTTTTCAGACGACCCTCGATGCTGTGCGCCGCTGCCAGCGTTTCATCATCCAACGCGTTTTCAACCACATAAACGGTTTCCAAACCTGCTTCCTTCATGGCTTTTGCCAGCCCGGAAGTCGAAGCGATGCCTTCGTCGCACGCCAACATGGCTTGACGGTAAAGTTTTGCGCCGTTGATCACGCCCTCTCTTTCGGCCGGTTCAAGCGAATTGATGGTGCTGCTGGTTTTCAGGACATCTTCGTCAAAAATCAAATCATCGACATCCCATAATGTTTTGATATTCAGACGACGGCATTCCGCAATCAAATCCATCACGCTGTCAAAACCGGGAACACGGTAGAAAATCACCAAACTTGCCAAAGAAATCTGTTTCTTAGCCTCATTGCTGTCCGTCCACGAGGTAACAGAACAAGGAATGCCCAGCTCCTCAAGCATTTCCTGCTTTTGGATGACGCGGTATTTTTTGCATTGTGGAATACTGAGTTCGGCAATGATGGCAACTTTAGGCGCAAGCGTGTCGGCAGCATGTTTGGTCAGCCGCTGAATAAACGTTTGCGGAATTGGGTCTGCCTGAACGCCGAGCACTTCCTGTGCAACAACGGGCGAAGAACCAACTGTTTTTAAAAGCTGTTTCACGCTTTTAATCGAATGGGTCTGCTTGTAATGGCGGCGTAAAAACTGATATGCCTTGCCGATACTGCCCTTCTCGCGCACCAAAAGACGGAAGCCTTTACGGTAGCGGTTGGCAGAGCTGATGGCCTGTTCGGTTTTAACGAACGGCTTGAATACCTTAACCGTCCACAAGCCTTTGTATTTCGCCAACCGTTGGCTTTCCTGACGGATGTGCTGTTCCAATAAAGCACGGTTTTCATTGAGTCCGTGTATGGTTTGCTCGAACGATTGTCTGTTTTCGTTCAAGGTATGAATGGTGTGTTCGAGCGACTGTTTTTCCTGCTGCAAGGTATCGATTTGTTTTTTCAGCAGTTTGATTTGTTTTTCTTGTTCTTTTGATTGCTCTTCTGCTGCCTGGCTGCGCACCATCAACTGCATCAACATGTCGATTTGCTGTTGCAGAGACTCGGTCTGCTTGACAGACAGTTCGGTTTGTTGCAGCAGTTTTGCCATGACATGCTGCAATTCTTGGTTTTGATTTTGCATATTGGTATTGTCTTCTCGCAATTGAAGGTTTAGCTCGGATAAAGATTGGATTTGTTGTTCTAGTAAGGATATTTTTTGAATACAGTCGGAATATCCCAAATGATATTGCATAAACAGCGCGCGGTTTTTTTCGTAGACTTTTTGCCAGTCTTCGCGGTTTAAATCAGGATTTTGCTCCAAGCGGTTGATCAGCGATGACCCGTCACGGCGTTTGCGGTAGCGGAACAACACTTCCGGAATACGGATAACGGTTCCGCCGTTGCTTAAGAGGCGTATCCAGAAATCCCAGTCTTCATGTGTCGTCAGGTTTTCATCAAATCCACCCAAGGCGGCAAAATCTTCAGCGCGGTGCATGGAGACGGATGAAGGGAAACGGTTGCCCATCAACAGGCTTTCCAAACCGTCATAATCCGGCAGATTCCATAAGCCTTCTTGCGCATCGAAATATTCCGCCAACGGATACACCAACTTACAGTCGGGATTGTTTTCCAAAACCGTAACGCATTTTTCGATGTAATCCGGCAGGATGAGGTCGTCTGAATCGAGAAACAGGAAGTATTTGCCCCCCGCCAGCCGCGCCGCATGGTTTCGGGCGGCGGCAACGCCTTGATTGTTTTGTACGGCGTAACGTATGGCGGGCTTGTCCGCCAGAAACTCCCTCAAATAATCGGCGTGTTCCGGGTCGGAGCCGTCGTCAACAATGATGATTTCAAAATTCTGATGGCTTTGGCTAAGGACGGACTGGATGGTTTCTACAATGTATTCCTTACAGTTGTAGTAAGGGATCATCACGGAGACGGTGGGGGACTGGGCTTGATGATTCATGCGGATAGTTCCTTTCTGTCTGTTCGGCAGCCTTCCTTGTCTTTCGGCTCGGTGTTTTCAGACGACCTCTTAGGCAAATCGTCCTTCAACTGACCGACAGGTCGTCTGAAAATCAACCTGCTGCCTGCTTCGGCATATTGCGCAACATGGAGTAATAGCCGTTTTGAGCCATCAGCTCGCTGTGTGTGCCTTGTTCGACAATATGGCCTTCATCCATAACGATGATGCGGTCGGCTTGTTCGACGGTGGTCAGGCGGTGGGCGACGATGATGCTGGTGCGGTTTTCCATCAGGCGCTCGAGGGCTTGTTGGACGAGGCGTTCGGATTCGTTGTCCAGCGCGCTGGTGGCTTCGTCCAAAAGCAGGATGGGGGCATCTTTCAAAATGGCGCGTGCAATGGCGACGCGTTGACGCTGACCGCCGGAGAGCTGATTGCCGTTTGCGCCTATCGGTTGGTTCAAGCCGTATGGCGAACTTTCAACCAAGTCTTTCAAATTCGCGGCTTTGAGGGCTGCCAATACTTCTTCTTCAGTGGCATCGGGACGGCTGTAACGGACGTTTTCCAAAAGAGTGTCGTCAAACAGGAAAACATCTTGGGAAACAAGGGCGAATTGGGAACGCAGGTTGTCGAGTTTGATGTCTTCGATATTCACATCATCTAAATAAACCGCGCCGGAACTTGGCTCGACAAAACGCGGAAGCAGGTTGACGACGGTGGATTTGCCGCTGCCTGAGCGTCCGACCAGTGCAACACGTTCACCTTGGCGGATGTTGAGATTGAAGCCGTCCAAGGCTTTTTTACCGTCTTCGTGGTAGCGGACATCGACGTTTTCGAATTTCAGACGACCTGAAACGTTTTTCAGATGTTTGGTGCCCTTGTCTTGTTCAGGCTCGGTATCAAGGAACTGACAAACCGCATCCGAAGCGATAAACATGGTCTGCATGGGGATGCTGATGTTCGCCAAGTTTTTGATCGGACCGAGCATTTGCAACATGGCAACGATAAACGCCATAAATTCGCCGATGGTGGTATAGCCTTGCTGACTCTGCCAAAGGGCGATAAAGATGACGACCGCCAAAGCAAACGATGCAATCAACTCGCTGAACGGAGAACGCGCCGCGCTGGCTTGTGTGATTTTTTTACCGAGACGGACGATGGTGTCATTGACTTCGGCAAAGCGTTCGGACGCTTTCTTCTGACCGCCGAAGAGCTTGACCACGCGGTGTCCTTGGTGGACTTCGTTAACGACGTTATTGAGCGTACCGATACTTTGCTGCGCACTGGCAATGATATCTTTCAGACGGTTGCGGTAATAGCGGGACAGTAAAGACAGCAACGGGAACATCAGGGCGACAATCAGGCTGAGCTGCCAGTTCAAATACAGCAGGACGCAGACCAAACCGATGACAATCATGGTGTCGCGGGTCAGTACGATAAAAACATTGCTGGCATTGCTGATGGATGATTCCGCCATTTGCACCATGTTCATTAAAACTGTGCCGGACGGGGTTTCCTGATGGAATTTGGAAGAGAGTTGCAGCATTTTGGCAAACATATCGCGGCGCAGATGGCTGATTGCCATGACGGAAACCCAAGTCAGCAGATATGTGCTGACATAGCGGCTGATGCCTCGAATAATGACCAAAAAGATAAAAAATATCGGTACAACCCAGACTTTGTTAGGCGTACCCCAAATCAGGTAGGTAAATTGGTCTTTCCAGTTTTGCAGCGTGGCGACGATGCCGCCTGCGGTATTGAGTTCGGGCGGAGCGGAAGGCGGAGCGAAGCCTTGGTTGACCAAGGGGGCAATAAAGGCGGCAAGATAGCTTTCGGTGGCGGCGACGCCAAAGATAGCAATTAACGCAAAAATGATGCGGACTTTATAAGGACGGATGTAAGCCATCAAGCGCATGAAGCTGCGCGAATCTTCTTGGGTAAACAGGCCGAAGGTCAGTTTTTCTATCATTGGCTCGGTGTTCCGGATTAATGCAGATTGAATATTTTATCAATCTGTCGGATTGGTAAAGCCTATAATTATATCGCAACGAAGTTACCGATGCGACGAAATTGCTGTTTTTAAATGAATAACGATTTTTATTTCTGTAAAGTTTTTTCAGACGACCTTAAATGTTCAAAATAAATTGATAGTGGATTGGAATAAGAAACACCCTCCTGCTGTCTGCACCTCCCTATGCGAACACAACCGACAGGCATTAAAAAACGACCTTTCATTAAGAAAGGTCGTCTGAAACAGACAAGGCGGCAAATTTAATGTGCTTCGATAAAGGCCGCGACTTGTTCGGAATTGGTCAAAGCGCTGCACACGGCTTCTTTGTTGATGCGTTTTGCCAAACCTGCCAACACTTTGCCCGGTCCGCATTCGGCGGATTCGGTAATACCTTCTGCAACGAGCGCGTTGACGGTTTCCGTCCAGCGTACAGGACTGTAAAGCTGGCGGACAAGTGCATCTTTGATTTTCTCTGCATCGTCGTAAGCGGCAACATCGGCATTATGGATGACGCGGATTTGCGGCTGTCTGATTTCGACGGTTTTGAGCGCTTCGGCAAGTTTTTCCGCAGCAGGCTTCATCAGGCTGCAATGCGAAGGAACGGATACAGGCAGCGGCAGTGCGCGTTTGGCTCCCGCTTCTTTGGCTGCATTCATGGCGCGCTCGACAGCGGCGGCATTGCCCGCAATCACGACTTGTCCGGGTGAATTGAAGTTGACGGCTTCGACCACTTCGCCTTGCGCGGCTTCTGCACAAATGGCTTTAACCTGTTCATCTTCCAAGCCGAGGATCGCCGCCATCGCACCTACGCCTTGCGGTACGGCAGACTGCATCAGTTCGGCGCGCAGTCGGACGAGTTTGACTGCATCCGCAAAATCCAATGCACCGGCAGCAACAAGTGCGGTGTATTCGCCGAGGCTGTGGCCGGCAACGACGGCTGGCGTTTTGCCGCCCGCTTCAAGATAGGCACGGTAAACGGCAACACCGGCAGCCAGCATAATGGGCTGCGTATTCACGGTCTGCCCGATGAGGTCGGCGTCCGTACCGTTAATCATCGCCCACAAATCTTGACCCAAGACGGCAGAAGCTTCGTCGAAGGTGTTTTTTACGACTGATTGTCCTGCGAAACCGTCCATCATATTGAGGCTTTGCGAACCCTGACCGGGGAAGAAAAATGCAAAAGACATGATATTCCTTTGTTTCAGTTTAGTTTTTCAGAAAATTCGTCAGAGGATTATCGGCGTAATGTATCAGCAGGGCATAGGTAATGGCAACATTTATTGCCACTGTCAGCCAGAAAATCTGAACAAAAGGAACTTTCTTGGTTTTGTGGCGGAACGCGGCGCGCGCAACCAATGCGCCGGGCCAACCGCCCAGCAGGCTGAATGCGTGCAGTTTGTTTTCTGGGATACGGTTTTGGTATTCGTTTTTACGTCTGATTTTGCGCGCGGACTCCATCGCCGTCTGCTTGTCCTGTTGATAGAGGATGAAGGCGGCGATACTGATAAGGACGTAAATGAAAAACAGTTTATTGGAAAGTACGGCGACAACGGTCAGGAAAACGACGGCGATGACGCTATTGATCAGGAGTGCCTGCATATCGATATTGAGCCTGTTGTAGTCGGGTGGCAATTCGTCAAACAGGAATGCTTCGTCGCCCAACCGGACAACCTTGACAGCTTGTTGGCGGTTGCCTTCTATCGGGCGGTTGCAGTAGAAACTGACGCGCTGCCCTGTTTGCGGACGGCAGGTATTGTAATGGTACGCGCTGATATGGAAGAAAATATTTTGGGATTCGTCACCGAAACGGATAAAGCCGTAGCCTTTGGCATCGTCCCATGTGGTAATCGTACCGCTCATGACCTGATTGGGCGGCAGCAGATTCCTTTGGGCGGATTTCGGAGCGGGATAGCGGGTTTCGGCAACCAACGGCTGCTCAATTTTGACTTCAACTTTAGGACCGTGCTCCGGACGGAAAAAGTGTACGGTTTGACCTTGCGCTTTTTGGGCGTGCGCAGCGTGCATCGATTCAGGCTCGGGTTCGGACTCAGGCGTACTGCGGATAACGGCATTGACCAGCAGCCATTGTCCATTGGGATGGCGGCGGAGCGTGCCTTCAAGGCGGTCGCCCGCCCTAGGCGTACGGGTTTGGTCGGCAAGAAACTGTCCCAGCACAAACACCGGCTGCCCTTCATTTGAAACGTCCATTCCATAACCACCATTCTTCGACCAATCCCAGTCGGTCAGCGTAATGACCGCGCTGTCATTGTTTTTATAACCCGGATTGACGCGCTCGACATCCCTTGCGACGGCGCGGTTGTTTTCCGTTTCTATTTGAAAGCTGACACGGTGTCCGGTTTCAGGTTCTTGATAATCGGGGTGGAGGGATTGGCGGTTGGCAAAGATGCGTTGCGAAGACTCGTCGCAAATAATGGAGCCGCGGCTCATTTCCCCGAACCAATGGGCGATTGTCCCGTAATGTTTATTATGGTTCATTTTATTTTTATATTAAGGAAAAAATGTATTGGATAATCAGTTTTGAAATTATACCAATTTATCATAATTCATGTGGATTTTAACCATAATAAATAAAAGGTCGTCTGAAACGGTGTCGGTTTGAAGCAACGACACATTTTCAGACGACCTTTTTTCAATGCTCGGCAGAGACAGCGCCCTTCCCCCTCTGCCTAGCATACTTTTCAACTACCGCCCTGAATCTTCTACACTTTATAGTGGATTAACTTTAAACTAGTACGGCATTGCCTCGCCTTAGCTCAAAGAGAACGATTCTCTAAGGTACTGAAGCACCAAGTGAATCGGTTCCGTACTATCTGTACTGTCTGCAGCTTCGTCGCCTTGTCCTGATTTAAAGTTGATCCACTATAAACAACTAACCCTACCCTCAAAATACGAATCCCGGCGTTCCTATCAAAAAGGTCGTCTGAAACCGCACCAACGCAATTTCAGACGACCTTTTAAATTTTAAATAGACAAAAATCAGTATTTCACCAGCACCGCGCCCCAAGCGAAGCCGCCGCCTATGCCTTCGAGCAGCAGGTTTTGTCCGCGCTTGATTTGACCGTTTTGAATGCCGACGTCCAGCGCGAGCGGGATGGAAGCGGCGGATGTGTTGCCGTGTTCCTGTACGGTCAGGATGACTTTTTCCATGTCCAGACCCAAGTGTTTGGCGGTGGAGTCGATGATGCGTTTATTGGCTTGGTGCGGCACGAGCCAGTCGATTTCATCGGGGGTATAACCTGCTTCGCTGATGACTTCGTCGGCGATTTTTGCGAGCATTTTGACCGCGAATTTAAACACGCCCGGCCCGTCCATTTTGACGTAGGGCGAGCCGCAAACTTGCCCGTTGGCGATTTGACCGGGTACGTTGAGCAGGTCGAGGTAGTTGCCGTCGGCTTTGAGTTTGCTGTGGATGATGCCCGCTTCGTCGGACGCGCCCAACACTACTGCGCCTGCGCCGTCGCCGAACAAAACGCAGGTCGTGCGGTCGTTCCAATCCACGATGCGGCTGAACGTTTCCGCGCCGATGACCAAAGCCTTTTTCGCCATGCCGCTTTTGATGTAGGCATTGGCGGTGGACAAGGCGTACATAAAGCCCGCGCAGACCGCTTGTACGTCAAATGCGGGACAGCCGTTTTCTATACCGAGCTTTTGTTGAACGATGGTCGCAGTGGACGGGAACTGCATATCGGGGGTGGCGGTCGCCACGATAATCAAATCGATTTCATCGGCAGCGACACCGGCAGCAACCAGCGCACGGCGCGATGCTTCGGCGGCAAGGTCGCTGGTTTTTTCGGCTTCGTCTGCAATATGGCGGAACTTGATGCCGGTACGGGTCGTAATCCACTCATCGGACGTATCGACTTTTTTCGCCAAATCATCGTTGCTGACGCGGTTGGCGGGAAGATAGCTGCCGGTACCTAAAATTTTGGCGTATTGCATGTGAAGGCCTTTGAGCGTTGATTCGGATAATCGGCTATTGTAAGCGAAAACGGATGAATTGCCCAACGCCGCGAAGGCGTAAAACAGGTAAAGCGCGCAATGGTTTGAAAAACAAATATAAACATATGATTTCAATAAAATTTACTTTTCAAACCATCTAGGGATTTACGCTTCCCATCCCGTTTTCAGACGACCTCGGTTACACAAAATCCCCCCAAAGCGTCTGCATCGCCGCAATCGCTGCAAGCGAAGCGGTTTCCGTCCGCAACACCCGTTTGCCCAGCGTTACCGACTGAAATCCCGCCTCAAACGCCATTCTCTCCTCCTCGTCCGTCCAGCCGCCTTCCGGCCCGACCATAAAAATCAGGTCGTCTGAAAACGGCTTGACGGTACGCAAACTTTGGGCGCGGTTCAAACTCATCAACAGCTTGGTTGTTTCAGACGACATCTGTTTCAAAGCCTCGCGGTAAGGCAGCAGCGGGCGTACCTCCGGCACAATATTCCTGCCGCTTTGTTCGCAGGCAGACACCACAATTTCCTGCCAACGCGCCACCCGTTTGTCCGCCCGCTCGCCGCTCAGGCGCACGACGCAGCGTTCGCTGATTACCGGCTGAATAGCCACCACGCCCAGCTCCACGCTTTTCTGCAAAGTAAAATCCATACGTTCGCCACTCGATACCGACTGCACCAGCGTGATTTTCAGTGGCGACTCATTGTCCGCCTCCTCCTCGCGCAACACTTCCGCGCAGGCACGGCGTTTCTCCAAAACATCCAAACGCGCGGGATACGCCTTGCCATTGCCGTTAAACAAAACGACCTCCTCCCCGCAGCGCACGCGCAAAACATTCAAATGACGCACAACATTATCAGGCAGTTCAACGACTTGCCCCGCATATAAATCATCAGGCAGATAAAATCTGGACATGGTTCTTCAAGTGAAAACGGATATAATAACGCGATTATACGATTTCGCACCCCAACCGCAAAAACAAGGACAAAAAGTGTTACACCGATTGCAAAAAGTCGTCCGGCACATCGCGCAAACCGAAGTCATGCCGCGCTTCCTGAATACCCCGTCGCACCGCAAAGAAGACGGCTCCATGCTCAGCGAAGCCGACCTCGCCGCCCAAACCGCCTTCGCCGCTGCCCTGCCCTTGTTGATCGACAGCCCTATGCTCGGCGAAGAAATGAGCGTGCAGGAACAAACCACCCTCTGGAAACTGCACGCGCATACCGACGGACTCTGGGTCGTCGATCCCATAGACGGCACCAACAACTTCGTCAACGGACTGCCCCATTTCGCCGTTTCCGTCGCCTTCGTCAAAAACGGCCGCGCCGAGCTCGGCATCATCTACAACCCCGTCAGCGGCGAATGCTTCTACGCCGAACGCGGCAAAGGCGCATACCTCAACGGCACACCACTGCCCCTGCGCACCGTCGATAAAAAACTCAGCGAAGCCATCGCAGGCGTCGAAATCAAATACCTGCGCTCCGGCAAACTCACCAGCCGCATGAGCACGCTCGCCCCCTTCGGCACCATCCGCAGCATGGGCAGCAGCACGCTCGACTGGTGCTACCTCGCCAGCGGACGCTACGACGTTTACGTCCACGGCGGGCAAAAACTGTGGGACTACGCCGCCGGCGCGCTGATTTTCGAAGAAGCAGGCGGCAACCTGTCCACTTTGGAAGGCGACGACTTTTGGAGCGGCGAACACGTTTTCAAACGTTCCGTCATCGCCGCCCTGCAACCCGCCCTGTTCGAGCGTTGGGAAAAATGGATACGGGAGAATCAATAAACCCGTTTTAACAAAGGCAGCACTAGATTGAACAAAACAACGATAGAAAATATGAAAAGGTTTTTCAGACGACCTTTTTGACATCAACCCACCCATTTTGAAGCAATCAACCTGATGAACAGACCTTCCGTTATTTTCATTGATGTGGACGACACCCTTGTCAGAAGCGTAGGCAGTACGCGCATTCCCATGCCCGAAGTCATCCGCCAAGTCCGCAGCCTGCATGAAAACGGACATATGCTTTACCTCTGGAGCAGCGGAGGAGCCGACTACGCCCGTCGCAGCGCAGAAGAATTGGGCATATCGGAATGTTTCCAAGCATTTTTACCCAAACCTAACGCCTATATCGATGATCAAGCGGTACACGAATGGCGGTTCTGCACCCACTTCCTTCCTACCAACAGCGGGCAAATCGACGGATAGCGGCAATAGTGGCATTTTGCCCGATGGGATTAAAATGCCATTGCTACGCATCTTGGTATGCCTCATATACAAAAAGGTCGTCTGAAAAATAGCTTTTCAGACGACCTTCTGAAATGGTTGTTGTAAAAATATGACATATGAAATTTAAAATACAACAAATTTAATACCGCTTATCTCAATAAATTAACGCCTATCGGAGTTTTCGCGCAATTTATTCAAAAGATTTCACTTCTTAACAGCATTTAATACTAATGCTGCTAGAATTCAAATCGCTGACACACACCGCTCTTTTATCCCTTTTGGGCGGTGCAGCAAGTAAGACGTTTTCCCGCAATGTATTGGCCATTCATACTTCTCCCTTGGTATGAATGGTTTTTTTTATCTACGGTTTTGATAACCCATTCCTGACGCCTGATTAAGCAATATCCATATCCCAAACGCCATAAAAATCCCGTTGCAAGACAGGGTATATCTACCATCCCATTATCCGGCTTCAAAAACCGCCTTGAAAACTCGATAACAAAATAAGGCAGATATACGCCCAATCCACGCAACAGCACTTTATGCCAAAATTCAGTTAAAAACTGAAATATCAATCCACCCCGGAACCGACAATCCCATTAACACCGGCAGCCTGCGCCAACCGATATAAGATATGTTGCGGCATATCGTTGTGCCACAACCGCGTGATGTTCGCAATCACCGGCAGATGACAGGTTTGCCGCACCCTGACAATCGCATCCACATCCAAACGATAAGCATGTTCCGGCTCGAAACTCAAAGTCCCTGCCTCACCCAAGATAATATGGTGATTGCCGCGTAAAGCGATGTGCTCGGCAGCCGCCAGCCAATCATCAACCCGATGATGCTTATCTTTACATAACACTACCGGCGTATTCAGACGACCCACTTCATCCAACAAGACCCGATTCCCCATCAGCTCTCCGCCCAGATACAAAACGTCTGCCTGCGCCTTCAAAGCCTCATCAATCTGACGCACATCGCGGATACGCACCAAAATCGGTTTTCCCTGTTCATGAAGCCGCCGAATATCCTGCTGCATCAGTTGGATTCTCGCCTTTTCGCTCCCATTGTCCATTTCCGCATAAGGCCGTGCCGACAGATAAAACGGATCGACAAATCCCGCATCCGCATCCTCAATCCGATTGATATCCGCCGCAATATCCAAAACCTTCTCGCCGCCAAACAACACACCCCGTATCGAAATCTTGCTGTCTTCAGACTGCCCCTCCCGACTGATGATTTTCCAATCGTTCAAAACCCGGAACACGCGTTCCACATCGGGCAGCCGCGCCAATTCATTGGAATGGAAGACCCGCTCGTCGCCCAGCGCGCCGATAATCGTCCTTTCTTCGCCACGCGAAATATGTTCCCGCAAGCCACGGCTGCGAATCGTATCCACCACCCGTCGAACAGATTCCTCACTCGACCATTTGCGCATTACGATAATCATCGACCCCCTCCTCATACTAATAGAACCTGCATTATATAGCCACGTTTTATCCAAACGATACCTCAACACAAAGGGACAAGTGCAAACCGCCCACATTCATATTTATAGTGGATTAAATTTAAACCAGTACGGCGTTGCCTCACCTTAGCTCAAAGAGAACGATTCTCTAAGGTGCTGAAGCACCAAGTGAATCGGTTCCGTACTATCTGTACTGTCTTCGGCTTCTCGCCTTGTCCTGATTTAAATTTAATCCACTATATAAGGCATAGCAAACCATCAGGTCGTCTGAAACTCGCAACCACCATTCATACCCATTTACAACCCTCTGTCCTACCGCACCAACCATCCCAAAGGCATGTGCTATACTCTTATACTTTAATTTTTATAAAAGCCCATGAACCTTCTGCCAAACTCCGGAAAATTCTGGCTGAAATTCCTCATCTTCAGCCTCATAGCGGTCATCGCCACCGCAGCCGGACTATACGCATCGGTTTACAACTTCTTCACACCCAAACGCATCGAAACCCTTACCCAATCCGCCCTGCAATCAACCCAACGCACCATCCGCTTCAGCCCGGAAATCCGGCGCAGTTGGTTCCCCCGCCCCACCCTTACCCTTAAAAACGTCGTCATCTCCTACCCCAACAGCACGCAAGCCGCCATCCACATTAAAGAAACCAACATCGGAATCGGCTGGAGCAGTCTGTGGAACGACACACCCATTATCGAAAAATGGGTGCTTAAAGGCGCAGATGTCTCAATCGAACGCACCGAAAACGGCAAATGGAGCCTGCAAGACCTTTGGCAGCAGCCACGCAACACAGCCACGCTCAACCGCCTCGTCGTAGAAAGCAGCACCCTGCGTCTGAAACTCGACAACACACCGTACACCATCGAAGACTTCAGCCTCAACCTCCGTTCGGAAGATTCCGACGGCCGCCGTTTCAAAATCGGCGGCAACATCCGCAATCCGCAGTTCCCCCTCGAATGGAACGGCAACGGCCTGCTTCAAACCAACGCAGCAAACTGGAGCATTCCCGAGCTCCGCTTTGAAGCGCAGAGCCGCCGCGACCAAAACACGGTAAAAATCAATATCACCAGCGCCTTAGACTGGCAAACGCAAAACCACACCCTGCAAGTCAGCAACATCAACCTGCGCGCAGACAGCGTTCAACAAAACCTCCACTTGACCGCCCAAGCACCCCTACTCATCTTCAAAGACAACCACCTCAGCCTCAATACCGTCAGCGGAGCCTTTACCGCAGGCTCGCCCGACAGCCAATGGGACGGCTCCTTCAAACTCGACAAAACCAATCTGCGTCCGAGCGTCATCACCCTGGACAGCTTCGATCTCAACGGCAGATACAAAAACCAACTGCGCCAAACCAGCTTTACCGTCAGCGGCCCCATGTTGTGGCAGAAAAAAACCGGATTGCAATCCGACAGCCTGCGCATTACCACCCTGCAGGACACCGTCAACCGACTGCCCCAACCGCGCTTTATCAGCATGCTCGACGGAAATTTCAGCCTGACCGATTCCGGCAACTGGCAAGGCAGCTTCAAAGGCACATTCGACCGCCAACCCGTTGCCTTGAGCTTAAAATATCAAACCCAAGCCGAGCAAAAACCCAGACTCGAAGCAGGCGTCGCCCTGCAAAAACTCAACCTCACCCCCTACTTGGAAGACTTTCAAGCCGGTTCAGACGACCCCTACCCGAAATTTCTCAACCACGCCAACACCCCCGATATCGAAGCCAGCATCAAGGTCAACAATATCCAAACGCCCGGTTTCCAATTGGACAACGTCGAAACCCGGCTGACCGCCAATAACGAACATATCACCCTGAGCAACTTCAAAGCCGGACTCTACGGAGGCCGTACCGAGGGCGGCATCAGCATAGCCAACACCACACCCCTCTCCTACCACCTCCAACAAAACGCAGAAAGCGTACAAATCCAACCCTTGCTGCAAGACCTGTTCGGTTTCCACAGCTTCAGCGGCAACGGCAACGCCGTCATCGACCTGACCACCAAAGGCAACAACCGCGATCAAATGCTCAAAAACCTCAACGGGATGCTGACCCTCAACATCTCCGAAGGCGCATGGCACGGTATCGACATGGACAACATCCTCAAAAACGGCATCATCAGTAAAGACAACACCCAACAAACCCCGCCGCCCAAAACCCCTTTCCACCATTTCGTCCTCAACAGCGAAATCGACAAAGGCATCAGCCGCCATGTCAACACCGAACTCTTTTCCGACAGCCTGCACGTTGTCAGCAGCGGCTATACCGACCTCAGCACCCAAGAGCTATCGGAAGACCTGCTCATCCGCAATGCCCTGAACCCGCAAAACAAACCCATTCCGCTCAAAATCAGAGGCACGGTACAAAACCCGTCCATCACCATCGACTACAACCGCCTGACCGACGGCCTCAACAGCCCGCAGGAAAAACAAAAAGCCCTCGAAAACACCCTGCGCGAACAATGGCAATGGATCAACCCCAACCGCAAATAACCCAAAGGTCGTCTGAAAACTGGTTTCAGACGACCTTTAGCTTTATGAACCCCACTGAATATAGGATACACAAAAGATAATGATGCCATATAGGCGTTGACCGGTTTTCAGACGACCTGCCTAGCCACACGGCAATCCGCCTTTTCACGGTTCGCAAGAAAATGAAGCTATAGTGGATTAAATTTAAATCAGGACAAGGCGACGAAGCCGCAGACAGTACAGATAGTACGGAACCGATTCACTTGGTGCTTCAGCACCTTAGAGAATCGTTCTCTTTGAGCTAAGGCGAGGCAACGCCGTACTGGTTTAAAGTTAATCCACTATAAAACTGACTGATACGCAGATACCCCCTCTTCCGCCAAACAGAAGAAGGGGTATTTTATTGCCGGCCAGAATTTTGACTTATGGCAAGAGTATGTGAAAAAACGTGAGGTCGTCTGAAAAAACGGTTGCCATTTTTTACAGATAGCTTATAGTTCTTTATAACTAATTTTCAGCTAGTTCCTTATATCTATCTTTGCAACCTTGGATAAGCAGTTGCCATTGGGTATTCCGCCCGGCGGCAACATTTTTTTATCCGCCGAGATTTGATAAAATCCGTCCGTTTTATCTGACGCAGGTCGTCTGAAAAACATAATACTTTGAATATTTATAGTTTTTATGGTTATAAATATCAAATAAAAATAAACATTTTACGACAACAGCTTTATCTGGAATCAACCAAATGAACAATACAAACAAAGAGAAACTTTTCAAACTCAGCACCTTGGCGTTCTGCCTTGCCGCGCTGCCGCAAGCCGTTCACGGCGCTGAAGAAGTGCAGCAGGTGGAATTAAAGCAGGTCAATGTGGTCGGCAAAAACCGCAGCCTGCGAACCGAAAATCAAAACAGCTATACCGTATCCGCGATGCGCTCGACTACGGGGTTGGTGCTTTCTCCGAGAGAAATTCCCCAATCCGTCAGCGTCATCACCAAAAAACAACTTGAAGACCAAGGCGTGACCAGCCTCGAAGGCGCTTTGCAAAACGCCACGGGCGTCAACGTCTTCAAAAGCGGCGGGCGCACGCATTTCATGTCGCGCGGCTATTTTATCGAGCAACTTGAAGAAGACGGCATTGCCACTCAAATCGGCTCGCCCGGCGGATTCGGCTTGGGCGGTCCGTCCGGCGACCCGACCAGCGTAACCGATATAGCGATGTACGACCGCATCGAAGTGGTACGCGGCGCGGCCGGGCTGACGCAGGCAAACAACGAACCGGGCGGCACGATTAACGCCGTCCGTAAGAAACCAACCTCCAAACGCCAGCTTTCCGCCGATTTGACGGTCAACACATGGGGCAAAGTGGGCGGCACGTTTGACGCGTCAGGCGCTTTAAGTCCGGAACACGGCCTGCGCGGACGCTTTGTCGGCTCGGTTGGCAGCAACAAAACCTTCCAAGACCAATCCGGCGGCCGCGACATCCTGCTTTACGGCGTGATGGACAAAGACATCGGCGACAACAGCAAGCTCACTTGGGGCGCGAGCTATCTCAACCAAACCAAAACGCCCGACCCCGACGGCCTGCCTATGCGCGCAGACGGCAAAGAATGGAAACGCAGCCGCTATCTCGGTGCAGATTGGAACGAAGCCCGTCTGAAAAAACACAACCTCTTTGCCGAGTTTGAACATTATTTCAACGACAACTGGAAACTGAGCAGCAAGCTGGACTGGCGCAAAAGCGACAACTCAAAAGAATATTACACGCTGGGCGGTACAGACAACGGCATAGGCGCAGACGGTTTGGGCAAAACTTACAGCTTCGACCGCTACGACACGGACAGCCGCCAGTTTACTTTCCAAAACAACCTGACCGGCCGTATTTTCTCCTTCGGCCAAAGCCACGACCTCTTCTTCATGCACAGCTATTCCAGAGAGAAGATGAACACGGGCAACCGCTGGTTCGACGACAGCAGTACATATAACGCAGATGCGTTCAACGGCAGCGAAAAAGCCAAACCCGATTGGAATGCCGATACCGCCAAGTCACGCGGCGGCAACGGCAACTACCGCACTCACGCCTTCGGTTTGGGCGCGCGCATCAATCCTACCGACAAACTGCACGTCATTGTCGGCGGACGCTATACCAACTGGCACCGCAACCTCTATTGGGACAGAAACCTCAAAGACAGCTCGGAAGGCACGTATTACGCGCTCAAACGCAACCGCTTCATCCCCTATGCCGGCATCACTTACGACATTACACCTAAACAAAGCGTTTACGCCGCCTATACATCCATCTTCAAACAAACGATGAACCGCGACTACAACGACAACCTGTTGCCGCCGATTATGGGGCGCAACTACGAAATCGGCTGGAAAGGCGAATGGAACGAAGGCCGTCTGAATACTTCCGTCGCCCTCTACCGAGCCGACAAAGACAACAACAACCAACGCGTCAATGCCAAGCCACATCCTTATTGGGAACCGCTGGATCAAAGCAGCCGCGGTTTGGACGCCGAAATCTCCGGCAGCCTGACCGACCGTTGGCAGGTTTACGCAGGCTACACCTTCAACCGCAGCACCAACCGCAACAGCGTCGGTAACAATGTTGAATCGCGCCTAAAAGGCTACAACTTCAGCAGCCATACGCCGAAGCATATGTTCCGCCTCTACACCAGCTACATCCTGCCGGTGGATGACGGTAAATGGACGGTCGGGCTGGGCTTAAAGAGCAGCAGCAAAACCGCCAACTCCTACGGCTCCATCAAGCAAGGCGGCTACACGGTTTGGAATACCAACGTCCAATACCGCCCGAGCAAAAACCTGCAACTGGGGCTGGCGGTCAACAACCTGACCGACAAACGCTACTACGAAAACCAATACAGCCGTGCCGCCAACAGCGGCAGCTTCTACGGCGAACCGCGCAATGCCGTGTTCAGCCTGAAGTGGAAGATGTAGCCGCCGTATGAAATAAGGCCGTCTGAAAGTTGAACTGTCCCCAAAATCTTGGACACTCATAAAAGCCTATTCAGGCGCTCTGTGCAAGCTGGGTTCTGTATGCGACAGGACTCAGCTTTTTCAATTTCAAACTGCAACGCTCCCGGTTGTAGTAATCCATATAGTCATCTATCTGCTTCATCAATTCATCTACCGTCAATTCACCTGCGTTATAGAAACACTCCGTCTTCAACACCGCAAAGAAGCTCTCCATCGGCGCATTGTCCCAACAGTTCGCCTTTCGCGACATGCTTTGAACCATGGAATGCTCCGCAAGCAATTCCCTATACCCCGCCGTACGGTACAGCACACCTTGGTCCGAATGAAGCATCGTTCCTTTATCAGTCAGACGGGGTGTGGCTTTTTCAAGCATTTCCTTCACCATTTCGCTGTCGGCTCTGCGGCTCATGGCGTAGGCGACGATTTCCCGGTTGAACAGGTCCAATATCGGTGAGAGGTACAGTTTGCCGTCCTTCCCTTTGAGTTCGGTAACGTCGGTCAGCCATTTTTCGTTGGGCTTTTCAGCTTTGAATAGGCGTTTGAGGAGGTTTTCCGATATTTCGCCCATAGCGGGATGGCGGTAGGCTTTTTTCGCCCGTATGAGGGCTTTCAGTTCCAACTGCTTCATCAACCGCGCCGCTTTTTTGCGGTTCCAACCCAATGCTGCGGCAATGCGCCTTTGTCCGTAGCGTCCTTTATGCCGCCGGTAGGTTTCGACAAGGAGGGCTTTGTCGGCTTCGTCGGGGTCGGGTCGGTTTTGGTGGTGGTAGTAAAAGCTGCTTTTAGGCAGGTTTGCGATGTGCAGCAGGTATTTGAGCGGGTGTTGCGCCCTCAGTGTTTGGACGGTTTGGCTTTGTCCTTTGCGGTCTGCTTTTGGCTGAGGGCTTTTAACTCCTTTAGGTAGGCGACCTCTGCGCGCATATAGCACAACTCTTCAATAAGCTCTGCCTGCGTTTTTTCTTGGTCGGGTTTATCTGCGATGAAGGGGTTTTTTCGATGTTGGGGCATGGTTTTGGATTGGGGATGTTCGAGTGCGCCGATGCCGCCTTCTTGATAGGCGCGTATCCATCGTCTCAGGTGGGTTCGGGAAATGCCGTAGTGATCTGCGGTACGCTGTTGGCTGCGTATATGCAGGTAGTGGAGTACGGCTTGGTATTTGAAGTGTAATGTATATTTGCTCATAAAAAAACTGCACCTTGTGAGTTGGAGGGGATGTCCAACTTTTGGGGTGCAGTTCAAGTACAATCCCGATTTCAGACGGCCTTTCATTATCGATACAAACACAAATCCATGAACATCCTCAAAAAATTCTTCCGACTCGCCCGCCCTTTTTGGACAGGGGCACACGGGCGCATTCAATGGCTGATGCTCGCCGTCCTCATCGGCTTCACCCTTTGTTCCATCACCATCAGCGTTTGGATCGCCGCGTGGGACAAACGCTTCTACGACGCGCTCGCCGCATTTGACGGCGCGTCCATGCCCACGCTCATCGTCGAATACCTCGGCTACATGGCGATGATTATCGGCTGCATCGTCTGCGGCGACTGGCTGCAAAAACGCCTCATCTTCCGCTGGCGCACCCAACTGACCGAACAATTCCAGCAAAACTGGCTCGAAGGCCACAAACACTACCGCCTGCGCCTGACCGGTGAACCCGACAACCCCGACCAGCGCATCGCCGAAGACATCTACCTCCTCGCCGACAAAAGCATCAGCCTCTTTCGCTCCTTCATCAATAATATTGCCAAATTCAGCGCATTCGTCGCCGTATTGTGGACGCTCTCCGGCGTGCAGACCTTCAACATCGGCGGACGCGACATCACCATACACGGCTACCTCGTCTGGGTTGCCCTGATTTATTCCGTCATCAGCACCCTGATTGCCCACCTCGTCGGCCGCAAACTCAAAAACCTCAATATCGACCGCCAGCACCGCGAAGCCGACTACCGCGCCGCCCTCCTGCGCGTGCGCGACCACGCCGAACAAATCGCCTTTTACAACGGCGGCGAAGCCGAAACAGGCCGTCTGAAACAGCGTTACCTCCGCATCCGCGACAACTGGCGTCGTCTTACCAACTGCGAATTCCGCCAGGAAACCTTCTGGGCGACCTATGTCCGCATCAGCATCTTCATCCCCATCCTCGCCACCCTACCCATGTACCTCGCCAAAACCATGACCTTCGGCGACATGCTGCAGACCCGCACATCGTTTGCCCGCGTCCAAGACAGCTTCGGCTGGTTTACCGACTCCTACCGCCGACTCATCGAATGGGCGGCAGTCGTCGAACGCCTCTCCGGTTTTCAGACGGCCTTGGAACAAGTTGAACAAGAAGGCAGAAGCGCCGCCCGCCCAACGCCCGCACCCGCCCTGACTTTAAACAACCACCGCCAAAGCGGCATCCTCGTCCTGCAAAACCTCACCGTCCACACCCAAACCGGCAGCCCCCTGCTTACCGACATCAACCTCGAAGCCCACGCCCCCGAATGGGTATTATTCGAAGGCAGAAGCGGCATCGGCAAATCCACCCTGCTGCGCGCCCTCGCAGGCTTATGGCCGTATTACCAAGGCAGCTTCGCCCTCGACGGCAACCTCCTCTTTCTTCCCCAACGCCCCTACCTCCCCGCCGACACCCTGCGCCACACCGTCAGCTATCCCCACCCCGCCTGCCAAGACGACCGACTTATTCAGACGACCTTGGAACAAGTCGGACTAGGCCGCCTGAAAGATAATTTAGACAAACCATACGAATGGCACGGCATCCTCTCCGGCGGCGAACAGCAACGCCTCAGCCTCGCCCGCGCGCTGCTGCACAAACCGCAAATCCTGTTCCTCGACGAAGCCACCAACCAGCTCGACGGTGAATCCGCATTGGCGCTGATGCAGGTTCTCAAACAAAACCTTCCCGACACCCTCGTCATCGGTATCAGCCACCAACCCGAAATCCAAACCTTGTTCGGACGTAAAGTTAATTTAAAACCACTCGACGAACTTGCAAACCGTTCAGATTAGTAATATAGTTCTTTCTGACTAGTTTCATAGTTCTTTAGGGTTACTTTTAAAACTCCTTGGATAGCCTCCGCCAGCTCCCGGCAGGAGGCGTTTTTTTTGCCCGCAGTTTTTTGCCTGCGCTTAATATAGTGGATTAAATTTAAATCAGGACAAGGCGACGAAGCCGCAGACAGTACAGATAGTACGGCAAGGCGAGGCAACGCCGTACTGGTTTAAAGTTAAGCCACTATACATTGAATTTCAAAGTCCCAGCCAATATCAACCGCACTAAAAAAGGTTGTCTGAAAAACATTTCTGCTTTTCAGACGACCTCTTGCCATATCCAAAATCAAATAGAAAAATCTTCGACCACCGGCGTATAAAGAATACGGTCCACCACATCCCGCGTCAGCTTCGGCGAGAACATTTCGATAAAATCGTAGGTATAACCGCGAAGATAAGTATCCGAGCGTACTGCAATCCAAATGGGCGAAGGTTCAAACAGATGCGCCGCATCGACCAATTCCAAATCCGCATCCTTCTCCGGATCAAATGCCATCTTCGCCATCAATCCGACCCCAAGCCCCAGTCGGACATAAGTCTTCAAGACATCCGTATCCGCTGCCGACAACACCACATCCGGATTATCCAAATGCGCCTTATTAAAAGCACGCGCAATACTGCTGCCCTGATTAAATGCAAATTCGTAAGTAATCAAAGGAAACGAAGCCAAATCCTCAATACTTAAAGGATTCATACATTCCAACAAAGGATGCTCTTTCGGCACGATGACCGCATGGTTCCATTCATCACACGTCAACTTGCTCAGTTCGGGATGATCGTCAATCCGCTCCGTCACAATCGCAATATCCGCCTCGCCATTGCTGACCATTTGCGCAATAGCAGCAGGGCTCCCCTGCTTGATCGTCAGATTGACCCTCGGATAACGCTTCACAAAATCCGCCACAATCAAAGGCAGCGCATAGCGTGCCTGCGTATGCGTCGTCGCAATCGTCAGAGCACCGCTGTCGTGATCGGTAAACTCGCTGCCGATATTCTTAATATTTTGGACATCGCGCAAAATCCGTTCCGAAATTTCCAACACCGCTTTACCCGGCTGGGAAACAGACACCACACGCTTGCCGCTGCGTATAAAAATCTGCACCCCCAGTTCTTCTTCCAAAAGGCGGATTTGCTTGGAAATACCCGGTTGCGAAGTAAATAGCGCATCCGCAGCCTCAGATACATTCAAATTATGGCGGTACACCTCCAACGCATACCGCAATTGCTGTAATTTCATAGGTAGTCCGGTTGTATTGTGTTTGTATGTTTTATACGACAAGCGGCACATAATTTAACATATTTTGCCGGATTTGTCGGACATCCAAAAAACGCACAAGGAAGTTTTTGTTTTCAATAAAACTATACATATAAACTATGAAAACCGTCTTTACAGCACGCAACCTCTTGTTGCGTTTCCGCAACTGCAAATAGAAACAGACCCGAATTTCCTGATAAATAAATGACACAAGCTTGATTTTTAGGCATGATTCACCATTAGGAGGCAAGCAGTTTCATGTTTTTATCAAGGCATCGAGTATTGACAGTCTGTGCCATGCTTCTTTATAGTGCAAACTGATATATCCGATTTGCCGCTGTTTTATGCTGCGGCCTGTATATTGGTAATTTGCTGCGGCTGCTTCCTGTATCCGCCGCATAACAATTTTGATGAGGGAATAAAATGACCAAACAGCTGAAATTAAGCGCATTGTTCGTTGCATTGGTTGCTTCAGGCACTGCAATGGCAAGTGAAGCGCACACCAAACACGGCTACACCGTAAGCAGCCAATCTCAAGAAGTCGTCCGTAACAACTACGGCGAGTGCTGGAAAAACAGCTACTTCGACAAAGAAACCCAAGGTCGTGTCGAATGTGGTGACCGCGAAGCGGTAGCCGCAGTTCAACAAGCTCCCGAATACGTTGACGAAACTGTTTCCCTGTCTGCGAAAACCCTGTTCGGCTTCGACAAAGACATCCTGCGTCCTGAAGCTCAAGAAAACCTGAACAGCCTGGCTCAACGCCTGAGCAACGAAAACGTACAAACCGTACGTATCGAAGGTCATACCGACTTCATGGGTTCTGAAGAGTACAACCAAAACCTGTCTGAGCGTCGTGCCAACGTAGTGGCCAACTACTTGGTAGGTCGTGGCGTTCCTTCCAGCAAAGTTTCCGCTACAGGTCTTGGTGAGTCTCAAGCTCAAATGACTGCTACTTGTGAAGCAGAAGTAGCAAAACTGGGCAAAAAAGTATCCAAAGCCAAAAAACGCGCTGCTTTGATCGCATGTATCGAGCCTGACCGTCGCGTTGATGTGAAAATCCGCAGCACTGTTACCAAACAAGTTGCTCCGGGTCAAACAATTGAAGGTCAAGGCGAACGTCCGGCAGTGGATGAAGGCTGGATTCCTTCTCCATACAACGGCGTACACGGCTACGCTAAGCCTTAATCGAAACATCCCAGAAACCCCGCTTCCCTGCGGGGTTTTTATTTTGTCGGATTAACGTTGATACAAAGGTCGTCTGAAAAATCGAGATTTGGCTTCTTTTCACTTTGCCACAACTTCCCCTTCAGACGACCTAGATTTCCCTCATGAATCCTTTTCTACCTCTTCTCTTCTCGATCAATCTATCTGAATAGAATCTGAGAATTTCGGTATCAACCTGCCATATATCGCCGTCACCATTTGACACAGATAATAGCCAAATACAAAAAATTAAAAAGCGTACAAAAGCAAAAGGTCGTCTGAAACCAGAAAACCTGTTTTCAGACGACCTTTATTTGCAATACCGTTTACCGGAAGATTATTTCTTCGAGCCGACGAATGCGCCTACCGTATTGCCGCTAGAGAATCCGCCTGCAACTTCCGCTGCATTTTTGCCAAAGAAACCGCCTTTGACTTGGGTCGCACCAGATTGTTCAAACTTGTTGCCGCTAATTTGGGCATTAACAGCAATGTTGTCGCCAAATTTAGCATCACGAGAGATAGTGCCTGTTAATTTTTTACTGTCAAAATTGGCAGTCAACTCTGTGCGGGTAATATTGTAATTTGCGCCGCTATGCATAGCGGCAACGCTGGTGTTGTAATGAACTTGCCCTTTAGGCAGCTCGGCTGCGGGCGTAAAGTGTCCGCTGAAGAAAGCTTGTTTTTTGCCGTTAACTTCCAACACGCCGGCAGTAGCGTTTGCTGAAGCGGTATTGACCAAGAATTTCTGTACGGATTTCGGCTCGCCGGATGCAATTCCTGAAATGAAACCAGGAACTTTGCCTTTCCAATTATTCAAAGAAATACCGCCGCTTTGGGTCAAGTCGAAATCCACACCGTCAACGCGGATGTGTTTGATGTTGCTATTATCGATGGCAATGCTATTACCGCCAACTGTTTGCTGTGCGGCGGTAGGAACCGTCGGAGTAGCAGGAGTTTTAGGAGCGGTAGGCGTTTTAGGAGTAGTCGGTGTTTTACCCGTCTCAGGTTTTGCAGGAGTTGTCGTTGATGGGGGAGTTGCAGGCTTCTGCGACGTTGATGGGTTGCTTGGACCTGCGTTAGGCGTAGATTGTGAAGATGGAGTGGAATTTCCACCGCCACCCCCGCCTCCGCAGGCAGCCAAAGTTGCTGTACAAATCAATGCAAGTACTTTTTTCATGTCGTATCATCCTTTTTTAAATTGAATCTCGAAGTTTCTGTATTCGGGAACAAGTCTTGATTGTGCTTGCGATGCACCTGAATCAATGACTTAGACATTTTATACTAAAAAGATAAGACAACCCATATGTAATAGTTAATTCAAGTAAATTTACAAACAAAATATAACTAAATTATAACTAAGCTAACAATTTATTGGCAGGAAACACATAAAATCAACTCACTTTTTCAGACGACCTGCATTTTCCTCATGAATCCTTTATAATCTCTTCCTTTATAAATCAATATCTTTTGAAAGAAGCAAAATGTCCGATTTCCGTCAAGATTTCCTCAAGTTTGCGCTGGCGCAGAATGTATTGAAATTCGGTGAATTCACGACCAAGGCAGGCCGTCAGTCGCCTTATTTTTTCAACGCCGGACTGTTTAACGACGGCGCATCGACGCTGCAACTGGCGAAGTTTTATGCGCAGGCGATTATCGAGAGCGGCGTAAAATTCGACATGCTGTTCGGCCCGGCTTACAAAGGCATTATTTTGGCGGCAGCGACTGCGATGATGCTGGCGGAAAAAGGCGTGAACGTGCCGTTTGTCTACAATCGCAAAGAAGCGAAAGACCACGGCGAAGGCGGTGTGTTGGTCGGTGCGCCGCTCAAAGGCCGCGTATTGATTATCGACGACGTAATTTCTGCGGGAACATCTGTGCGCGAATCGGTCAAACTGATTGAAGCGGAAGGTGCAACGCCCGCCGCCGTCGCCATCGCGCTCGACCGTATGGAAAAAGGTACGGGCGAATTGTCCGCCGTTCAGGAAGTGGAAAAACAATACGGCTTGCCCGTCGTCGCCATTGCCAATCTGAACGACCTGTTCACGCTCCTGCAAAACAATGCGGAATTCGGCGGCTTCCTCGAGCCGGTCAGAGCCTACCGCGAACGCTACGGCGTTGCCTAAAATAGGATATACAAAAGGTCGTCTGAAGACGGACAATCCCTTTTCAGACGACCCAACCCAATCAAACACACATTAAAACAACACATCCCACACTTTACACGGAAAACCCCTATGCCCGCCTGTATCTGCCCACACTGCAAAACCTCACTTTGGGTCAAAGACACCCAGCTCAACGTCGCACAAGGCTTTGTCGTTTGCAATAAATGCGAAGGCCTGTTCAAAGCCAAAGACAGCCTGGCGCCGTCTTCCGCACCCGCCAATCCCGACACACTGCCCAATGCCGTTACCGACGTTCGCCTCGTACACGACATGGGCGGCAACATCCGCAACCGCAAACAACTCTCCCGCCACGAAATCGCCAGCCTGCTCGACAGCGCCGAACGCGCCAAAAAAGCCAAAGAAGAGGCGGCACGGCGTACCGAAGAGGAAAAGCGTCGGGCAGAAGAAGAAAAACGGCGGACTGAAGAGTTCCAAGCCCTGATGGCGGCAGCCGCTGCCAAACCCGCCAAATCCGAAGAAGGCTTCAACTGGACGCTGGCGGTACTGGTTGCGCTGACCGTCCTCATCATGCAGCTTTTCTATCTGGTCTTGCTATGAACACATCTCCGGGTTTTGTCGCCGATTTTCGCGAAGCCGCGCCCTATATCCACTACCTGCGCGGCAAAACACTGGTTATCGGCATCACCGACAGCCTGCTCGAAGGCGACACCCTGAACCGGCTCGCCGCCGATTTCCACCTGCTCGCCGGATTGGGCGTGCGGCTCGTGTTGGTACACGGCACGCGCCATTTCCTCAACCGCCTCGCCGCCGACAGACAATTCGTTCCGCAATACCACCGCAACCGCCGCATTACCGACGACGCCACCCTGCGCGACGCCAAGCAGGCAGTCGGCATGATACGCAGCGACATCGAAGCCGCCCTGTGCAGCAGCGCATCCGCCCCCTTGCGCAACAAACCGATTCCCACCGCTTCGGGCAATTTCCTCACCTCCCGTCCGCTCGGCGTCATTGACGGCATAGACATGGGCTACACCGGCATCGTCCGCAAAACCGACACCGACTCTATCAACCGCCGCCTCGACGACGGCGCCATCGTCCTCATCAGCCCGCTCGGACACTCCTACGGCGGCAAAACCTTCAACCTCAGCATGAGCGAAGCCGCCGAAGCCGTCGCCGTCGCCCTTCAAGCCGAAAAACTCGTGTACCTGACCGAAGAAGCCGGCATTTGCAACGCCGACGGCGTCCTCATGTCCACCCTATCCTCAGGCGAAGTCCGCCACCTGATAGAAACCGCACACAACGTTCCCGTGCGCCTGCTCCAAGCCGCCGTCAACGCCGTCGAAAACGGCGTCAGCCGCGTACAAATCCTCAGCGGACGCGAAGACGGCGGACTGTTGCGCGAACTCTTCACCCGTGAAGGCTGCGGCACCGCCATCGCCCGCGATTCCTTCGTCTCCATCCGCCAAGCCCACAGCCGCGACATCCCCCGCATCATCGCCCTGATACGCCCGCTGGAAGAGCAAGGCATCCTGTTGCACCGCAGCCGCGAATATCTCGAAAACCACATCTCCGGCTTCTCCGTCCTCGAACACGACCGCAACATCTACGGCTGCGTCGCCCTCAAAACTTTCGACGATCCCGAAATCGGCGAACTCGCCTGCCTCGTCGTCTCCCCCGAAGCCCGCGACGGCGGCTACGGCGAAATGCTGCTCGACCACCTCTTCCAAAAAGCCCAAAGCTTGGGCATCCGCCGCCTGTTCGCCCTCTCCACCCACACAGGCGAATGGTTTGCCGAACGCGGTTTTCAGACGACCTCTCCCGACGCATTACCCGAAGAACGCCGCCGCGACTACCTTGCCAACGGCCGCAATTCGCAGGTGTTCTTCCGAGAGTTGGCTTAAGCGGGATTCAAACCCAAGGTCGTCTGAAAACTGCCGACGACCTCGTTTAGCACCCCAAACATCAAACATGACTTGAAAACAAGCCTGACGGTTTGCCGCCCTCTTTCATGAAGAGAAGACGACAAACCGTCAGGCTTACGTTTTGAAAAACTAAAAAGAAAACGCTGTTGCAGCAGGTTTTCAGGCGGCTTGATGTTCACAAAAAATCTATATTCCTCAACGGCCATTCCTCACTCAAAGACGCGACAATTTCAAACGTCTGACCTTGATAGTCGAATTTGATTTTCCAAGCGTGGAGAAACATCCGCGATGCAGGCTTCCCGCCGTAGAGCGTATCGCCCAAAATCGGGCTGCCCAAGCTTTTCATGGCGACACGGAGTTGGTGGGTTTTGCCCGTATGCGGATGCAGGACGAATAGGCGTAGGCCGGGTTCTAAGCTGTGGCTGCCAAATTCGGTTACGGCGGGATTTTCCATGCCGCGCGTCAGTTTCCATGCGCCGCGCCGTGATTTTTCCATATCGCCTTTAATCCAACCTTGCTTCTTAGACGGCTTGTCCGTTGCCAGCGCCAAATAAGTTTTACGCATGGTTTTGGCGGCAAACTGCTGCGCCAACTCCGACGCGCTTTGCTGGTTTAAGGCAAACAGCAGCACGCCGCTGGTCAGCTTGTCCAAGCGGTGCAGCAGCCAAACCTGCTCAAGACCGAGCTGCGCCGCCAGCGTCTGCGTCAGGCTGACTTCGCCCTCTTCCTGATGTACGGATACGCCGCAAGGTTTGTTGACGGCGACAAAATCCGGATGCCTGAATAAGATTTCCCACATTTCAGACGACCTATTTCAACATAATGCCATCGCCCGCCAAAGTGATGACGCCCAATACGCAAAACAGTACGCAGGCGGAAATCCGCACGGCTTTGGCGGGGATTTTTTTCATCAGCATATCGCCCAGATAAACCACGGGGACGGTTGCCAACATCAATCCGGCAACGCTGCCGAGTACGACCATGGATAAGGATTGGTATTTTGCCGCCAGCAAGACCGTGGCGATTTGGGTTTTGTCGCCGATTTCCGCCATGAAAAACAGAAAAACCGTCGCTCCGAACGCGCCGTATTTGAGCCAACGGCTGTCGGGGTTTTCATCTTTATCAGGCAGGAGCAGCCACAAGCCGACCGCGATGAAGCTGATGCCGACGACCCATTTGACGATCTCAGGAGAAATGGCTTCCGCCAGCCATACGCCGACAAATGCGGAAACCAAATGATTCAGTAAAGTGGCAATGAAGATGCCGGAGACTACCGCGTTTTTCTGGGCGAAACGTGCGGCAAGGAAAAGAGCGAGCAGTTGCGTTTTATCGCCGATTTCGGCAATGGCAACGCCCAGTATTGAAGAGAAAAATGCTTCCATAAGATACTCAACCGAAGCGGGCAAAAACAAAAAGCGTTGCACATACCGCCCGCAAGGGTATGGACAACGCTTACGTCTTGCCTGTCTTCCTGTTGTCAGGAAGATGCCGCCACCATGACCGATCTTTGTCGAACTCGGTCAATTATGTTGATAACGGCTCTGATTGTCAGTGAAAATCAGATGGCTACTCCCGTAAGAGTGTGCGCATTATAAAGAGGTTGGCACGTAAAGACAATCATAAAGGTCGTCTGAAACGGCTTTCATTTTCCAGAAGCTATTTTTACCTGCTTCGCAAAAATGCGTTTCAGACGACCTTTAGTGTCGGACTCAGCCATCATCAATACAATAATTTGCTGGGTTTGTGTTCGGCTTCGGACAGCTCCACCGCGTTGAGCAGGCTTAAATCCAAAGATGTTTCGGAGATACAGGTTTCGCCGAACACATTGCAATACGTCATGACGAGCTTCATGATGCCGCCGAATTTTTTCTCCGGCAGACTTGCCGACAGCTCGCGGATATCGCCAAAGACGCTGCCGTACACTTCTCCCGAAGCCAGCATATCCAAGCCTTCGCCAACGATAACCAATTTGCTGACCGCTTCAACGATAGCGCGTTCCGCCGCTTTATCGGACACGGACGACACTTGCAGGCGGATGTTTTTCGCCATGCCTTTGCCGTGGTTGCGGATAGTCAATGCCAGCATCTCCGGCTGCTCTTCCACGCTTTGCAGGGAAGCATGCAAGACGGGATGGACTTTTTCCTGCTGTATCAACTTTTCCCTGCGCAGCCATTCGTTCTTTTTCCGCGCAATGACTGAAACCGCCGTCCATGCCAACCACACCAGCGCAACGGCGCAAACCGCGGCAACAACGGGCGCCAAATCAGCAAGATAGTCTTTGGGGTTAAACCAAAGGCAGGCGGTCAGAAAGCCCGCAAAAAATATTACGACGTATAAAATCGGCGCGAAACGGCTTTGAATCGTAGCATGCATAGATTTTCCTGTTTGTGGCACAAAGGTCGTCTGAAACCGGACTGCCGCGTTTATCGCCATACAGCCGGAATTTCGGATGGCATTCTAACGTAAACCGTATTTTTCGGCGCAATTGAATAACAAGCGGTAACAGTTGGGAAATATACGGCACTTTGCGTGCAGTTCCGAGGCAGACCCAACCCGTTTTCAGACGACCTCTTTCAGGCATTTGTCCGCTTCGCACAGGAAAGCAGATCCGGCCTCAGCCGCCCCCAATCAAGGATTTTAATTATTGAATATCAATTAATTAGATATATTATTTCACGCCAATATAAAACTTTTTCAATTTGTTGACAGTCTGTTACAATGCACTACTTCCGAACGGCGGCAAACCGTCCGTCATTCAAACTCAGAAAGGTTTTTATGGATAACAACTTTACCGAATCGCTGCACCAATTGGTTCAGAAAATCAATGATCCGATGTGGACAGGGCTGGTGTATGTCCTGTTGGGTGCAGGGCTGTTTTTCACAGTTGCCACCGGTTTCGTACAATTCCGCCTGCTCGGACGCAGTATCAAAGAGATGCTCGGCGGGCGCCAACAAGGCGATGATCCGCACGGTATTACGCCGTTTCAGGCTTTCGTCACCGGACTTGCCAGCCGCGTAGGCGTAGGCAACATCGCAGGCGTAGCAATTGCCATCAGCAGCGGCGGCCCGGGCGCGGTATTTTGGATGTGGATCACCGCATTGATCGGTATGAGTTCGGCGTTTGTCGAATCTTCACTGGCGCAGTTGTTCAAAATCCGCGATTACGACAACCATCATTTCCGCGGCGGTCCTGCTTACTATATTACCCAAGGCTTGGGTCAAAAATGGTTGGGCATCGTATTTGCATTAAGCCTGATTTTCTGCTTCGGATTCGTTTATGAAGCCGTTCAAACCAACACCATCGCCGTAACCGCCAAAGCCGCGTGGGGCTGGGACGAACATGCGGTCGGCGTCGCATTGGTCATCATGACTGCGCCGATTATTTTCGGAGGTATCCGCCGCGTTTCCCGCTTTGCCGAAATGCTTGTCCCGCTGATGGCGACTTTATATCTGCTGATGGCGCTCTACATCATCATCACCAACATCAGCCTGATTCCTCATGTCTTCGGTCAGATTTTTGACAGCGCGTTCAACTTTAAAGCTGCCGGCGGCGGCCTGCTCGGCGGTTTGATTTCGCAAACCATGATGATCGGTATCAAACGCGGCCTGTATTCCAATGAGGCAGGTCAAGGTTCTGCGCCTAACGCCGCCGCGGCAGCCGAAGTCAAACACCCTGTTTCCCAAGGCATGATTCAAATGCTGGGCGTATTCGTCGATACGATTATCGTGTGCTCCTGCACGGCGTTTATCGTTTTGGTTTACCAACAACCTTACGGCGATTTGAACGGCGCAGAGCTGACCCAAGCAGCGATTATCAGCCAAGTCGGTGCATGGGGCGCAGATTTCTTGGCAATCATCCTGTTTATGTTTGCCTTTTCTACCGTCATCGGCAACTATGCCTACGCCGAATCCAATGTGCAGTTCATCAAAAACCATTGGCTGCTGACCGCCTTGTTCCGCATGCTCGTTTTGGGCTGGGTATATTTCGGCGCAGTCGCCAACGTCCCGCTGATTTGGGATATGGCGGATATGGCGATGGGTACGATGGCATGGATTAACCTGGTCGCCATCCTGATCCTCTCTCCGCTTGCCTTCCTGCTGTTGAGGGACTACACGGCGAAACTGAAAATGGGCAAAGATCCCGTCTTCAAACTTTCCGAACATCCGGGCTTGAAACGCAAAATCAAATCCGATATTTGGTAAACCCATAGCCCGGTTAAAAAGGTCGTCTGAAATACCATACAGCGTTTCAGACGACCTTTTGCCTTTTACCGAATCTCCCCAAACCAATCTGTTTCAGCCCAGCCGAAAATCCTTTATTCAGAAACCTGTATCTCCCTATCGATTCCCGTTACAATACCGCCCGATAAACCCAAAAATCTCAACAAGATAGCCCAATCATGAACGCCTCACAACGCGAACGCTTCGTCAAACGCTGGCTCAACTCCTACGAACGCTACCGCTACCGCCGCCTCATACACGCCGTCCGGCTCGGACTGGCCGTACTGTTTGCCACCCTGCTCGCCAAACTCCTCCACCTCCAACACGGCGAATGGATAGGCATGACCGTATTCGTCGTACTCGGCATGCTCCAATTTCAAGGCGCGATTTACTCCAAAGCCGTCGAACGTATGCTCGGCACCGTCATCGGCTTGGGCGCGGGTTTGACCCTGTTGTGGCTCAACCAACACTACTTCCACGGCGGCATTCTCTTTTACCTGACCGTCGGCACCGCCAGCGCAGCCGCAGGTTGGGCGGCGGTTGGCAAAAACGGCTACGTCCCCATGCTTGCCGGACTGACCATGTGCATGCTCATCGGCGACAACAGCAACAACTGGCTCGACAGCGGACTCATGCGCGCCATGAACGTCCTCATCGGCGCCGCCATCGCCATCATCTCCGCCAAACTCCTGCCCTTGCGTTCCACACTCATGTGGCGGTTTATGCTTGCCGACAACCTGACCGAATGCGGCAAAATGATTGCCGAAATCAGCAACGGCAAACGCATGACCCGCGAGCGGCTGGAGCAAAACATGGTCAAAATGCGCCAAATCAACGCCCGCATGGTCAAAAGCCGCAGCCACCTCGCTGCTACATCAGGCGAAAGCCACATCAGCCCCGCCATGATGGAAGCCATGCAGCACGCCCACCGCAAAATCGTCAACACCACCGAGCTGCTCCTCACCACCGCCGCCAAGCTGCAAGCCCCTACCCTCAACGAACACGAAATCCGCCTGCTCGACCGCCATTTCAACCGCCTCCAACGCGACCTGCGCCTGACCGTCCGCCTCATCAAAGGCCACTACGCCCGCCGCATCCGCATCGACACCTCCATCAATCCCGAGCTGGGCAAACTCGCCGCCCGCCTCCATTACGAATGGCAGGGCTTCCTCTGGCTCAGCACCAATATGCGCAACGAAATTTCCGCACTCGTCATCCTCCTGCAACGCAGCCGCCGCAAGTGGCTGGACAAGCACGAACTCCAACGTCTGCGTGAACACCTGCGCGAAACCCGCGAAGGCGATTTGGAAGAAGAGGTCGTCTGAAAACAAATCCTTTCTAAAGAACCCGCCATATCAAAGAAAAACAGAAAACAGATTCAGCCAGACAACCCGCCAAGATTTTTCGAGAGGCGCTGCACCCACATTTAGGATGAAAATGTTTCCGCTAAAAAACCAGCGCGGCGAAAGGGAAGCAGAACAAAGACCAAGATTTCAGACGACCCCAAACCCTGCCATCTCCTGCAAAAAGGAAAAACGTATGGACTACCCCGCCCTGCTCGCCGTCCTGCAACAACACGCCAACCCCGAACGCGCCGTGGTGCCGATGCAGGCATACATGAAACACCGCTTTACCTATTTCGGCATCGGCAAACCCCAGCTTGCCCACCTGTGCAGCCCGTTTTTCAAAGGCGCCGCCAAACAGCCGGTCGATTGGGATTTCGTGCGCCGCTGCTGGGACGACCCGCACCGCGAATTGCAATACGCCGCGCTCGAATACCTGAAAAAAATGCAGCAGCGCCTGCCCCCGCAAGACATCCCGCGCTTGCAAACGCTGATTACCGAAAAATCATGGTGGGACAGCGCCGACGTACTCGATCGTATTGTCGGCGACATTGCCCTGCGCTACACCGAAGTCAACACCGTCCTATTGGCATGGAGTACGGACGACAACATCTGGCTGCGCCGCGTCGCCATCGACCACCAACTGCTCCGCAAACAGCACACCGACACCGCGCTGCTGGAAAAAATCATCTGCAACAATCTGGGGCAAAAAGAATTTTTCATCAACAAAGCCATAGGCTGGGCATTGCGCGATTACAGCAAAACCAACCCCGAATGGGTACAAGGCTTTATCAACCGACACCGGCACAAAATGGCCAAACTGAGCTTGCGCGAAGCGGGGAAATATTTGCCGCCAAAGGTCATCTGAAAACGTGAGCTTCAACGAAGTTAAACAAAGTTCCTACATAACTAAAATGTAAATAGCATCCTGCACTTACCTCTATCAAAGTGCAGGATGTTTTGTTTCAGGCTGCCTGAAACGCCCAAAAAACAGTATGATTCATTTGTTTTCTGTTTGGAGGAGTCATCCATGATTGCAGCTACCATCACCATCCAAGACCAAAACCTCGCCGGCAAAGTGCTGCACGAACTGTTTTTGAAGTTCCGAACCAACCACATCAGCGCGGCGGAGCTGATTGCCGAACGCGTACGGCAGGAAGTCGCCGCCTACAATGACCGCGCCGCCGATGCCCTGCTGCGCCACAGCCTCGTTATCCCCACCGATCGCGGCGACATCGTGATTCGGGAAACGCACGGCAAAAAAGGCGCGCACCCGCAGCCTGTGGACGCGGAAAAGCAAATCGCCGTCGCCCTGAAAGCTTTTGAGCAGAACGCGTTTTTCATCCTTGCCGACAACCGCCAACTGGAAACGCTGGACGACATGGTGTACCTGCATGACGGACTGGTCGTCAATTTCATCAAACTCACGCCGCTGGTGGGCGGATAAGCAGCCTGAAAACCGTCGCAGAACGCTACCGCGCCTTTACCGAAACCACCCGATACAGCCTGAACAGTGCGGACAAGAAAACCCTTACCGACGTTGTCCGCCTTTGCAGCGAAATATAGTGGATTAACTTTAAACCGGTACGGCGTTGCCTCGCCTTAGCTCAAAGAGAACGATTCTCTAAGGTGCTGAAGCACCAAGTGAATCGGTTCCGTACTATCTGTACTGTCTGAGGCTTCGTCGCCTTGCCCTGATTTAAAGTTAATCCACTATAACCAACACATCCATACACAAGGAAAGTCCTATGACCCAAAACCAAACCGTGCAGATTTCCGACAGTCGCCGTGCCGAGTTCAATCAGCTTCTCGACGTACTGCAAAGGGAATGGCGCCAAAAATGTTTGAACGAATACGACACGATAAATCTGAAACTCTGCCCCAGCTTTACCGAAGTGGAGAAAGCCGCTCCCGAATACCGCGTCGATTTCCTGATCCACTGCATTGATTTGATACGCGGCTGGGGACGAAATAAAGTTTTTAACAATAAAGGCGGGGACTGGATACGCAGTTACGGCACCACCCGTGCGGCGGTGGCGATGGCTCTAGCGCGCAAAACGCTGCCGATGACAGAGCAGGATGTGCAGCGCATTTTTGCCGCCATGCTGGACGACAACGGGCTGTCCGAACGACAGGCAGATGACTATCCGCTCAAATATCTGATCAACCAAATCAAAAAACAGTTTCCCAATCCGAGCGAAACGCTTTCGGAATGCCTGAAAAACGCCTGCAGCCGTTACCGCGTCTTTGCGGAAAACCTGTGGGACAAGAAAGCCGCTACCGCCAACCTTGCCGCTCTGGCGGAACTGGCAGGCGGTTCTGCCGAAGCCTGCTTCCCCGCCCAAGACGACGAGTTTGCCCAGTACGCCAATCCGCAGCTTGCCGCGCTGCCACCGGAACAGCAGGACGTATGGAGCAAGATCATTGCGCTTGCCCTATCCGCCAATGCGGGCAAGCCAAGCGAAAAATACCTAAAAGAAGCCAAAACGCTGATTGACACGCTGGGGGCGGACAGGTTCAAAAAGATGCTGCACGGCTGGATAGAATTTGTCTACGGTAATGAAGAAGTACGTATTGAAACCTTTACCCACGAATACAGAGGCGGCTCATACAACTACGACACCCATGTCCTGCCCGTTTGCAGCATCAACCAGACCGTGCTCAAAGGGCTGGTGTGGATGTGCAGCCATTTCCACGACAGCGCCACCCTGTCCGCCCTTACCCAGCTTGCGCTGCATTCATACGACAAAATCCCCAATCTCGGCGCGCGCTATGCTGCTATGGGCAACGCCTGTTTCTACGCGCTGTTCCGCTCCAAAGGGCTGGACGGCATCGCCTGCCTTTCACGCCTGCGCCTGCGGATTAAGTTCAGCAACGTACAGAGCGCGATTGCCAAATATTTGGACGAAGCCGCTGCGCAGCGGGGCGTATCCCGCAACGAAATCGAAGACATGGCGGTGGACAGTTTCGGCTTGCAGGAAGGCTGCCGCGACTATGACTTCGGCGGCTACACCTGCCGTCTGGCGGTAACGGGCGTAGGCAAGTCCGAACTGCGCTGGTTCAAACCCGACGGCTCGCCGCAGAAAACCGTACCCGCCTTCGTGAAAACCGACCATGCCGACAAACTGAAAAAGATTAAAGCCGCACAAAAAAACCTCAACACCACGCTCACAGCCCAACGCGACCGCTTGGACCAAATGATGCGCTCCGAACACCGCGTACCGCTGGAACACGCCGAACAGTATTACTGGCAGCACGGGCTGATGTCCTGCCTCACGCGCCCGCTAATATGGCAGTTTTTCCGCGACGAAAACGATACGCAGGGTTGCACTGCATTGTGGTTGGACGGAACATGGGTGGACGAAACGGGCGCGCAAACCGATGTTTCGGACTGCCTGCAAATCAGCTTGTGGCATCCCGCGCTCGCTACGCAGCAAAGCATCGCCCAATGGCGTAAACTGCTGCTGGACAAAGAAATCCGCCAGCCGCTGAAACAGGCATACCGCGAAATCTATCTGCTTACCGAAGCCGAAATCAACACCAAAACATACAGCAACCGTTTTGCCGCCCACATCCTGAAACAACACCAATACATGACGCTTGCCAAAGGGCGCGGCTGGAAAGGCTCGCTGGCCGGCGCGTGGGACGGCGGCGACGATGCAACCGTATCGTTGGATTTGCCCGAATACAACCTGCGCGCCGAATTTTGGACAAACGCGGTGGACAGCGAAGAAGCGTGGACGGAAAGCGGTATCTGGCAGTATGTCAGCACCGACCAAGTGCGCTTTCACCGGTTGGACGACGGTTACAATGCCACCGCGCTGGACTTAATTGATATTCCGCCGCGCATGTTTTCCGAAGTGTTGCGCGACGTGGATTTGTTTGTGGGCGTGGCGAGCGTAGGCAACGACCCGACTTGGGAAGACAACGGCGGAGAGGCGCGTTTTTACAGCTACTGGCAGAGCTATTCCTTCGGCGATTTGGGCGAAGTCGCCAAAACCCGCAAAGCCGTGCTGGAAACCCTGCTGCCGCGCCTGAAAATCGCCAAGGTTGCCCACATAGACGGCAACTTCCTCGTCGTGCAGGGCAAACTGCGTACCTACAAAATCCACATCGGCAGCAGCAACATCCTGATGCTGCCGGACGACCAATACCTCTGCATCGTGCCCGACAGCCGCAAAAAAGACGCATCCGACAAGCTGTTTATCCCGTTTGAGGGCGACAACACACTCTCGGTCGTCCTCTCCAAAGCCATGCTGCTGGCGGAAGACGACAAGATTACCGACAGCACGATTACCTCGCAGATTCAGCGGTAAATTGGGACAGCCTGAAAAACACAAATGCCTCCATCCTTGCGGTTTCAGGCTGTTTTGGAACACAGGACGCGTAGGCAGCACATACCTGCCCTACGGCGAGAACACAAGGCATAGGTCGGGTTCAAACCCAACATTTTGGGAATATTTGACCGTTTTGTTGCGGTTTGAGCCGGCCTGCGCTTGTTAAATATCTGCTGCCGAAGGTCGTCTGAAAAAGGCAGCCTGTCCTTCGGGTTATCAAATTTCAGACGACCCGAAACCTTCAACAACAAGGAAAAACCATGCTTACCACCCAAGCAGAGCAACTGATGCAACAATATAAAACCCAATTTATGCAGGACTGCGCCGAACGCGCTCCCAAATTGACCGCCTTTATCCAAGAAATATTGCAGGGCAGGCATTGGGGGTTTTCAGATGAAAACGAATCATTTGATCAGGCGGTGGCACTGATTATGGAATACGAATATCAGGATTTCTCTGTTTACGGCTGGCTGCGCAACCCAAATGGCGGCTATTTAGGCGACGGCATCATAGACTTCCCCAAAGAATGCCTGCCCAAATTTGATGCAGATGTGGAAGACGAGATATACGGCTTGGAACAGGACAAAAACGAAGAAGAAGATGACGAAGATGCCGAAGAAGAAGTATGGGATGCAGTAGACGATTTTTACAGCGGGTTACACGAATATTTCGGCCGCTGGTTTGCGGGCTGCTTCCGAACCGCCGCGCAAAACACCGCCTCCACCCTGCCCGCCTATTTTTCTGTACACGACACCAACAGCTACACTAATTTTGCCACCATGCAGGAGGAACTTTGCGACAATATTGCCCAAAAATTCGGCTGGGTATCGTTTTGGCAGGATTAGCAACGTGCCATAACCCAAAGGTCGTCTGAAAACTCAGCTTCAATGCAATCAAAACAAGTTTTCCGAAGAAAGCATAGGTTATAGTGGATTAAATTTAAATCAGGACAAGGCGACGAAGCCGCAGACAGTACAAATAGTACGGCAAGGCGAGACAACGCCGTACTGGTTTAAATTTAATCCACTATACTTTCCCATCCAACCCAACAACAGACCACCCATGAAGTTTCTCAAAAAACTATGCGAACGAATTCTTGACTGGCTCGTCACCAGCAACATGGCGGGCTATGTGATATTGCTGACTATCGCCACTGTTCTCGGACTGATGTACGGCGGAGATATGATTCTGGATAAAGTCCTTGGTCACATTGATACACCTTGGCTCCCTATTATCGGCTTCTGTCTGGCATTGGCTACACTCTTCGCAATTTGTTTTATCGAAGAAGATTTAGCCGAGCAGACAACGGAATTCAAACGGCGCGACAAATATCTGTGCGGCGCAATCGGCGGTTTGGTCAGCGCGCTATTGATTAAATGGACATGGCAGGCAGCCTTGGTGGGATTGTCGATAGGCATACTGCTGGCGGCGTTGATGAGATGGTTGAAATATGTGATGCGTTATATGTAAATTGGTCTAAGCATCCCTTTTCAGACGACCCTTTACCCCAATCCTTTGAAATATTCTCAAGAAACTGCATAACCGATTTTAGGATTGGTCCACTATCTTTGCCGCAGGCATACCGCTGCCGAACAATCGTCATGATAGGGAACCCTTTTTACTGCTCGGCGTAAGGCTTCCAACTTATCTAGCAAAGACGGGGAAGCGTTCCATAATGCTTCCAAGCGTTCATGAGGTAGCGCGTCGTGCAGACCGTCAGAACAAACCAAAACTGCCTCGCCTCTTTGCAGAGCAAATGAATCGGTAAAAATTTTAAAATGGGTTTCTTCGTCATCCGCTATCAGGCAGTGCGCCAAAGAATAGTACATATCGGCGTATTCCGTATCTGCCCGCGCTTCCCCCTGCTCGATTAAATCAGCCAACACCGTGTGGTCATGGCTTACCTGCCGCCAACGCCCCTCTGCCGATATATGGTAAACACGGCTGTCGCCGACATTGCAGATGCGGCACAAACCGTCCGCCTCGACGACTGCCGACGCAAAAGTCGAGGACGAGCCGAAATATTCATCGGCAAGCGTGTCGCAAAAGCTGCCGTGCAACCTTCGCAGGAAACGCCCTTCCGCATCGCCCTCGCGCACGAAGGCGTCCAACCAAAACCGGCTGGCAAGATGCGCGGCGGGGCTGCTGGATACGCCGTCGGCCACTGCCAGCCGCACGGCATCATCCGCCTCAGACACGCGGGTTTTGTGCAGCCTGACCTGACGCACCGCCGTGCCGTCAAACAAGGCATCCTGATTGCGTGCTTTGCCGGCACCGACCATTTGAAAATAGGCAAGCTGAAACATGGTAATCCTGACAATCCTGATTTAAATAAACCTACTTCGGCGCTTTTCGCAAAAACGAATTTCAACGCAAAGCCCCTTGTTCATTGGCGACAGTATATATCAATAATGCCGATGCGCTTCTCCCTAACGCCATTTTCTCAACCAACTCAAAACACCTTACAACAGGTCGTCTGAAAATACGAAACCCATTTTTCAGACGACCTGACTTTGCCAAAGCAATCGATTTTATGTAAACTGGAAACCTCTTGTCGGAGTGCTGCTTGTTCCCGCAAACAGCTGAGACCGCATCAGCGGAATCCGTAGAACCTGTCGGGGTAATGCCTGCGTAGGAAACAAGCCGTCAAACGCCTGAAAAGGCTTCCGTTCCCTTTCCCGCATTTCCCGCCATTCGGTGGATTCCGCTTCCGTCTTATCTTTCGACTTCCCGATTGCACCATACTACAAAGGAATCCACCATGCCCCGTATCGCCATTCTCGGCGGCGGCCTCTGCGGCCGTCTGACTGCCTTACAACTTGCAGAACAAGGTTTATCGGTTGCCCTCTTTGACAAAGGGGGGCGCAAAGGCGAACACGCCGCCGCTTATGTTGCCGCCGCCATGCTCGCGCCTGCTTCGGAGGCGGTCGAAGCCACGCCTGAAGTCATCAAACTGGGCAGGCAGAGTGTTCCGCTGTGGCACAACATCCGAGGTCGTCTGAAAACGCCGACCATGATGCAGGAAAACGGCAGCCTGATCGTGTGGCACGGGCAGGACAAACCTTTATCCAGCGAGTTCGTCCGCCACCTCAAACGCGGCGGCGTAGCGGATGACGAAATCGTCCGTTGGCGCGCCGATGAAATCGCCGAACGCGAACCGCAGCTCGGCGGACGTTTTTCAGACGGCCTCTACCTGCCGACCGAAGGCCAGCTCGACGGACGGCAAATCTTGTCTGCACTTGCCGACACTTTGGACGGGCTGAACGTCCCTTGCCATTGGGAACACGAATGCGTCCCCGAAGACCTGCAAGCCCAATACGACTGGCTGATCGACTGCCGCGGCTACGGCGCAAAAACCGCGTGGAACCAATCCCCCGAACACACCAGCACCTTGCGCGGCATACGCGGCGAAGTGGCGCGGGTTTATACGCCCGAAATCACGCTCAACCGCCCCGTGCGCCTGCTGCACCCGCGTTATCCGCTCTACATCGCCCCGAAAGAAAACCACGTCTTCGTCATCGGCGCGACCCAAATCGAAAGCGAAAGCCAAGCCCCCGCCAGCGTACGTTCCGGGCTGGAACTCTTGTCCGCGCTCTATGCCGTTCACCCCGCCTTCGGCGAAGCCGACATCCTCGAAATCGCCACCGGCCTGCGCCCCACGCTCAACCACCACAATCCCGAAATCCGTTACAGCCGCGCCCGACGCCTGATTGAAATCAACGGCCTTTTCCGCCACGGCTTCATGATTTCCCCCGCCGTAACCGCCGCCGCCGTCAGATTGGCAGTGGCACTGTTTGACGGAAAAGACGCGCCCGAACGTGATGAAGAAAGCGGTTTGGCGTATATTGAGAAATAAGTTTGAGGTCGTCTGAAAACGTCGTGCTATCAATTTTATAAAGGTAACAATATGAATTTAGATACCAAAATTCCGCCGCCGGCGATATGTTTTATTTGTGCGTTGTTGATGTACATTTCTGTCCAAGTGTCGGCTTTGGCCGGCATACTGCCGCGCTTTCCTATATTGCTGTCGGTTGTTTTGATGGTGTTTGGGACTTTGTTGGGCGTATTGGGTGTGTGGGCGTTTCGCCGTGTGCGCACGACCATTAGCCCGTTCAACCCCGAACAAACCGAACACTTCGTTTCAGACGGCGTGTACCGTTTCAGCCGTAACCCGATGTATGCGGGTATGGGCTGCTGGCTGGTCGCATGGGCGGGCTATTTGGCGCACCCGCTGCCGTGGTTGTTTTTGGCTGCATTTGTTGCCTATATGACACGCTTTCAAATCATGCCCGAAGAACGAGTTTTGGCGCAGAAATTCGGCGCAGAATACGAGTCTTACTGTCGGCGCGTTCGCCGTTGGTTATAAGAGGGGGAAGCTTCCCATCAAGTATCATCCGTCTTCTACTTTACGGCATGAATGTGAATACTCGATGTTTTCAGACGACCCCATTAGATGGCTATACCAAGCTGCTCACTTTAACTTAAACAATAAAACAAAAAGGAAAACGTCATGATTGAACAAGCAATAGGAAACCTGTCAGGTATCTTTTGGATTTTCCTGCTCGTCATTCCCCTACTTTTTTTGAAAGCGCTGCTCCAAAATCCGAAAGTAAAAGGACGCATAGGCGAACGGGCAGTCCGTTCTGTAATCGGAAAAGATTTGGATGAAGAAACCTATATCGAATTTCACGATTTGATTATTCCGTCCCGCAGCGGCACGACGCAAATCGACCATATCTATGTTTCAATTTTCGGGATATTTGTCATAGAAACCAAAAATTACACAGGTTGGATTTTCGGCAGCGAGAAGCAATCGAAATGGACTCAAGTCGTCTATAAGCAGAAACACTACTTTCAAAATCCGTTGCGCCAAAATTACGCACACATCAAAGCATTATCCGAACTGCTGAAACTGCCGGAAGAAAAATTTCATTCAATGGTGTTTTTTTTCGGTGATTGTGAATTGAAAACGCAAATGCCGCCGAATGTCTGCCGTATCAGACAGGCAGCATCCTATATCAGACGTTTTCAGACGACCTTATTGCTGCCACAGGAAATAGAAGCGGCAATTGCCGTGCTGTCTTCAAACGAATACCAAGCCGACGGCGAAAAACTGCGGGCGCATACCGAGCGCCTGCAAGAACGCCATCAGCGATAACTTAAAAGGACACCCCCATGACCTTCCCGCCCCTAAAATCCCCGCTCAAATTCTACGCCGTCGTTCCTACCGCCGATTGGGTGGAGCGTATGGTCAAAGCAGGTGCCGACACGGTGCAACTGCGCTGTAAAACCTTGCATGGCGACGAATTGAAACGCGAAATCGCCCGCTGCGTCGCCGCCTGTCAAGGCAGCCGTACCCAGCTTTTCATCAACGACCACTGGCGCGAGGCGATAGAAGCGGGGGCATACGGCGTGCATCTCGGGCAGGAAGACATGGACACCGCCGACCTTGCCGCCATAGCCGCCGCCGGTTTGCGCTTGGGTTTGAGTACGCACTCCGTCGCCGAACTCGACCGCGCCTTATCCGTACATCCCAGCTACGTTGCCAGCGGCGCAATTTTCCCGACCACGACCAAACAAATGCCCACCGCCCCGCAAGGCTTGGACAAACTGCGCGAATATGTAAAACAGGCAGGCGGCACGCCCGTCGTCGCCATCGGCGGCATCGATTTGAACAACGCCGAAGATGTATTGGCAACCGGCGTTTCCTCACTCGCCGTCGTCCGCGCCGTTACCAAAGCGGAAAATCCCGAAGCGGTGGTTAAAGCGTTTCAGGCTTTGTGGAATGAATAAGGTCGTCTGAAAACCAAATTTCAGACGACCTGCTCAATTAGGATATTCGATTGCCGTTATTTCAGATGCTATACAGGTAGACGCCGGCATAACGGCGCAAAGAATAATCGGTGGATTCAGTTGTCCCAGCCTTCCACCACCAGTTTGCCGACCATATCTCCGCGTTCCAGCATCTCATGGGCGTGGCGCAGGTTGGCGGCATTGATGCCGTGCAGGATTTGGGTGGCGGTCGGGCGGATGATGCCTTCATCCACCAGCCGCGCGGTTTCGGCCAGGATTTCGCCCTGCCGTTCGGTGTCTGCCGTTTCGCGCAGCGGACGGGTAAACATAAATTCCCAATGCAGCGACAGGCTTTTGCCTTTGAGCGGGTTCACGTCCAACGTTTCGGGGTCGTCAATCAGTGCGATTCTGCCTTGCGGGGCGATGAGTTCCACGATTTGCGGCAGATGGCGGTCGGTATGGTTGGTGGAAAAAACAAACGACGGCGCGCCAATATTTAACGCGGCAACCTGTTCCGCCATGTTTTCATGATGGTTGATGACGAAATCCGCCCCCAATTCCTTCACCCACGCGCGGCTTTCGGGGCGGGAAGCGGTGGCGATGACTTGAATGTCGGTCAGCTTTTTCAGAAACTGGATGGCAAGCGAGCCGACCCCGCCTGCGCCGCCGATTAAGAGCAGCGCATTGGCGCCGCCTGCCACGGGTTTGTTCACGTCCAATCGGTCGAACAGCGTTTCCCATGCGGTAATCGCCGTCAATGGCAGCGCGGCGGCTTGGGCAAAATCCAGCGAACGCGGCTTTTTGGCGGCAATGCGCGCGTCCACCGCCTGTAATTGTGCGTTCGAACCTTGGCGGTTGATGGCGCCCGCGTAATACACTTCGTCGCCGACTTTGAAATGCCGCACTTCGCTGCCGACTGCCTGAACGATGCCTGCCGCGTCGTAACCCAATACGCGGTACTGCCCTGCCGCAGGCGTATGTGCCACCCGAACTTTCACATCGACAGGATTGACTGAAACCGCCTGCACGGCAACCAAAATATCGTGCGGCCGCAGTTCGGGTTCGGGCAGATTGATGTCGAGCAGGGCTTCAGGGTTGGAAACGGGCAAAGGGCGGTTGAAACCGATGGCTTTCATAATGTTCTCCTGTTAGGTCGTCTGAAAGCGTGTATCATGCGCCTGAAGCACACCATTAACAAGAACGCACTTGTTTTTCAGATAGTTACATAAAGGATACCACCATGCCCCGCACACCGCACCCAAGCTACGACTGCGCCGAAGGCTGCTCGGTGGAAGCCGCGCTTTCCGTCATCGGCGGCAAATGGAAAGGCACAATACTCTACCGCCTGCACACGGACGGTACGCTGCGCTTCAACCAAATCCGCCGCATCCTGCCCGATGTGTCGCAACGCACGCTGACCGCGCAACTGCGCGCATTGGAGGCCGACGGCATCATTTTGCGTACTGTGTATCCCGAAGTCCCGCCACGAGTGGAATACCGCCTGACCGACTACGGCAAAACGCTTGCGCCCGTGCTGACGGCATTGAAGGAATGGGGCGACGGGTTCAAGCAAGAGCAGGCGCATCGCGAATAAAGAAACTTACCTACGAAATATCGAGAAACCATGAACATCATCTTAAACGGCGAACCCGCCGAACTTCACGGCACAACCATCGCCGACCTCATCGCCCAAACCGCGCCGCAAAAGCCTTTTGCCGTCGCGGTGAATACCGGATTTGTCGCCAAAGGCGCGTATGCGGAAACGGTTTTGAACGAAAACGACAAAGTCGATATTGTGCGGCCGGTGGTCGGCGGCTAGGCGGTTTTGCCTTTTCAGACGACCCCTGCCCCCAAAAACAACTTTACAAAGGAACCCATCATGCTCACCCTATACGGAGAAACTTTCCCTTCACGGCTGCTGCTCGGAACGGCGGCCTACCCGACGCCCGAAATCCTCAAACAATCCGTCCAAACCGCCCGACCCGCGATGATTACCGTCTCGCTGCGCCGCGCGGGAAGCGGCGGCGAGGCGCACGGTCAGGGGTTTTGGTCGCTTTTGGAAGAAATCGGTATCCCGGTGCTGCCGAACACAGCAGGCTGCCAAAGCGTGCAGGAAGCGGTTACGACGGCGCAGATGGCGCGCGAAGTGTTTGAAACCGATTGGATCAAACTCGAACTCATCGGCGACGACGACACGTTGCAGCCCGACGTCTTCCAGCTTGTCGAAGCGGCGGAAATCCTGATTAAAGACGGCTTCAAAGTGCTGCCTTATTGCACCGAAGACCTGATTGCCTGCCGCCGCCTGCTCGACGCGGGCTGTCAGGCATTGATGCCGTGGGCAGCGCCGATCGGCACGGGTTTGGGCGCGGTTCACGCCTATGCGCTGAACGTCCTGCGCGAACGCCTGCCCGACACGCCGCTGATTATCGATGCGGGCTTGGGTTTGCCCTCGCAGGCTGCGCAAGTGATGGAATGGGGGTTTGACGGCGTATTGCTGAACACCGCCGTTTCCCGCAGCGGCGACCCCGTCAACATGGCGCGTGCCTTCGCACTCGCCGTCGAATCCGGGCGGCTGGCATTTGAAGCCGAACCGGTCGAAGCGCGCACCAAAGCTCAAGCCAGTACGCCGACCGTAGGGCAGCCGTTTTGGCATTCGGCGGAGTATTGACGAATAGCGTGTTGCGGGTATATGAAAAGGTCATCTGAACATTTTCAGACGACCTTGTTTGAGGCAAGGACGGCTTTGTGTCCTTGTTGTGTTCCGCGCGGTAAGTTTAGAAGTTCGGGTAAAAACAAATTTTAAGAATACGGACAGAGGTTGTCTGAAAAAAGAAATCAGGCAAACGTTTACTCAAAGAGCTTTCCCTGCGCCAGCAACGCCTTCACGGGCGCAAAATCGCGGCGGTGTTCGGGCAATACGCCGTATCGCTGCAAGGCTTCGAGGTGTTGCGCCGTGCCGTAGCCTTTGTGTTTGTCGAAACCGTATTGCGGATAACGTTCCGCCAACGCATACATCTCGGCATCGCGCGCGGTCTTCGCCAAAACGGAAGCCGCCGAAATTTCCATGATTTTGCTGTCGCCTTTGACCACCGCTTCGGCATCCACGCCAAGGGCCTTCGGCACTCTATTGCCATCGATAAACACCTTATCGGGCTTGATCGCCAACCCGTGTACGGCGCGGCTCATTGCCAACATCGTGGCATGAAGGATATTCAGCTCGAAAATTTCTTGCGGATCGGCTTGCGCGACACACCATGCCAGCGCCTGTTCTTTAATCAAGACCGCCAATGTATCGCGCTTTTTTTCGCTGAGTTTTTTAGAGTCGGTCAAACCGGGCAAATGGTAAGACGGCGGCAGGATAACGGCGGCGGCAAACACGCTGCCGACCAAAGGACCCCGCCCTGCCTCGTCAACGCCGGCAATCAGGAAAGAATTTTTCATCGTTGTTTGAAAATAGAAAAATGGACATTATTTAGACTAATGGGCAGCAGAAACGGAGGAACACCTACCCCGACAGCCGCCTAACCAATATATTTAACGCAATAATCGCCGCAGCCTGTTTAGGTTTGCGCCCACGATATCCCCGTGCAGCGTTTCACAATGATAGACGGCATCGGAAAATTTTACCTTGTTTGAAATAAGTTGATTCGTTATAACTGGCTGCATAGTATAATCAAAACCTTTGCCATATACTGAAATAAAGATGAAACCGATTTTTTACCGACTGATTTTGGCTTTCGGGCTGGGAAGCGCCGCCCTCTCCGCCCAAGCCGGCTATATCTGCAAAGTGGACGGCAACGCAGTATTTACCGAGAAAAAAATCGGCAATGATTGCACCGAATCCCATACGGACGGCACTGCAAACGTCAGCCCTGAAGAAGCCGGCAGGGCCGTACCCGAGCGGGTCGACCTGAAAGAAGCCCTCGGGGAAGCCGCTCCCGAGCCGGGCGACATCAAAGTCTTGCCGCGCACGACGGGCGGCAGCGTAACCAACACGGCAGAAGCCGCCAATCCCCGTTTGGACATCAAATTGCGCAACGGCAAGCTTGGCGAAGCGACTTCCGTCGGCGACCTGAAAGCAGCCAAAGCCCGCGCCGCCGAGTTGAACCGCAAAGCCAAAATCCTGCCCGCCCCCATCTTGCCTGCATCCAAACCCAAACCGCAACTGACCCGCAAGCAAATCTTGGAAAACGAAGTCCGCAACGAACAAGTGGCTTTGGTCAGGGCGCAGGCGCAACTGAATGTCGCCAAGAAAAAAGGCGATCAGGCAAAAATCAGCCGCCTGACCCAAGCCGTCAACGACCGTCAGGCCAATATCCGCGCCATTGAAAGCGAAATGAAACGCTAAACGGACAACGGTTCGGAAAGTTTTTAATCCAAGCTTTCCGAACCATTTTCAATCGAAATCCATCATGCAGCCCATCCCCGACAACATCATCAAATTCCTACACGCCAACCATGTGATCAGCATTGCGGCAGCCGCAGACGACGAAATTTGGAGCGCCTGCTGCTTTTATGTGCCCGATGAAGCGCAAGCAAGGCTGATTGTCCTGACTTCGGCACGTTCCAAACACGGCAGCCTGATGCTGAAAAATCCGAACATCGCCGGAACCATCGCAGGCCAGCCGGAAAATATCGCCAAAATCAACGGTATACAGCTGACGGCCAGTGCGCAACTGCTGACTGACGAAACAGAGAAAAAAGCAGTGCTCGCCCTCTATTACAAAGCCCATCCGCTTGCCCGCGCGATGAAAAGCGATGTTTGGTCGTTACGCTTGGAAAACGTGAAATTTACGGACAACAAACTGGTTTTCGCCCAAAAAACCCTTTGGCAGCGCGAAGCCCAAAACGCCTGAATCATTAAACCCTTGACGATTGGTTTAAAGGTTGATGGGTTAAACCCAATACCCAAGGATAAAGGTTTTCAGACGACCCCTGCATACAAGGTCGTCTGAAAAACAGTGCCCAATCAAAAATCCTGAAACCGGCAAACGGATTTCAGGATTTTTTGATATTCGGATCATCCGCACACAAAAAAGCGGCAGCCATGCCCTACCGCCCTTTCCTATCCGAAATCTCAATATCTCGCCATCGTCCCATCCACCTGCAAAGCCCAAGCATCAATCCCGCCTTGCAGGTTAAACAGATTTTCAAAACCCGCGTCCGCCAGATACATCGCCGTATGCAGGCTGCGGATGCCGTGGTGGCAGTAAACGACAATCGGCAAATCGTCGTCGGGCAGCTCGTTTTGGCGCAGCGGAATCAGATTCATCGGGATATGGATGGCGTCAGGCAGGGCGCAGACGGCGGTTTCCTCGTCGGTGCGCACGTCCAGCAGATGGAACGCGCGGCCTTCTTCCTGCCATTGTCGCAGTTGCAACGGGGTGAGTTGAGGGATCGTCATGATATTGTGTGTGTGAAATGATGGAAACGATGAAAGGTCGTCTGAAAACGTTTCGCCATGTCCGGCTGGTTTTCAGACGACCTTTGATTTCAAAAAAGATTAAAAATCGAAATCGCCGAAAGGACGGTTTTCTTTGTCGTCTAAATGCGCGACCAGCGTGTCAAACAAGACTTTTTCTTCAAATTCGTCGCCCTTGCGCGTAATCAGCAGCGCGCGCTGTACCGGCCGGCGGCCGACGATGACTGCCATGCGGCCGCCGTCTTTCAACTGTTCTTTCAATACGTCAGGCACGCGGTCCACCGCCCCGCCGACGTAAACCGCATCAAACGGCGCGCCCGCGGAAGGCTCGGTCAGCCCGTTGTTTTGCACATAATCGATATTGTTCAAAGCCAAGCCGTCCAACACTGCTTTGGCGCGGTTTTGCTGCTCGGCATCGAGGTCGTCTGAAACCACTTTACCCGCCAGTTTCGCCAAAAGCGCGGTCGCATAGCCCGAACCCGTGCCGATTTCCAAAACCGTATCGGTTTTAGTCAGCTTCAAGCCCTGCGCCAACCGCGCCACGATTTTCGGCTCGAGCATCTTATGACCGTTGGCAAGCGGCAGCTCCATGTCGGCATACGCCAAACCCTGCAAAGACTCGTTCACGAAACGCTCGCGCGGAATCTCCTCCAACGCGTCCAAAACGTCAAAATCCAATACATCCCACGGACGGATTTGCTGTTCGACCATATTGAACCGCGCTTTTTCAAAATCCATTTTGTGCTCCGTTAAATAATTGTTTTAGCAATGGCAGACATTATAAAACCACACTCCCGCCACGCCAACTTCAGTGCGCGCCGCTCGCCTGTTTTTCAGTCTCAAGCCGCCTGACGCGAAGTCTTAAACCGCTTCTCCAAAATCTTCGCCAGTTCGCCCAAATACAAAGCATCCGTTTCATCAAACTGCGCCAAATGCTCGCTGTCCACGTCCAACACGCCGATACAGCGGTCGTCTGAAAACAGCGGAACCACAATTTCCGAACGCGACAAAGACGAGCAGGCAATATGGTCGGGATGCGCGTTGACATCCTCGACGACCATCGTCTCGCCCTTCGCCCAAGCCTGACCGCACACCCCGCGCCCGAACGGAATCCGCGTACACGCCAAAGGCCCCTGAAACGGCGCCAAAACCAATTCGTCCGTACGCGTATCGACCAAATAAAAACCCACCCAAAACCAGCCGAACGCCTCCTTCAAAACCGCCGCCGTGTTCGCCAAATTCGCCACCCAATCCGTCTCGTCCGCCACCACAGACTCAATCTGCGGCAACACCTCCCGATAAAGCGCGGCCTTGTCCGAAGCCGAAAAATGAAGCGCGTGCATAGCCATGTCCTATATATGTGTATATCAAGCAGTTATTATAAAACAGGTCGTCTGAAACAGCATTTCAGACGACCCCGGGCATCCCGTTTCAAGTTGCTAACCCGTCGCATATCCACTAAACTTCACGTTACATCACGCTACACGCAGCGTACAGCCAAAGAAACACAACACGGAGCAAAAAAGATGTATCACCAAATCGGAATGTGGGATCAAAAATGGGTCATCGGCAACTGGAAAATGAACGGCCGACTCCAAAACAACAACGCACTCATGCACCGCTTCCGCATCATGCCCACCGCCGAACGCGTCCTCATCGGCCTCGCCGCACCGACCGTTTACCTGTTGCAACTGCACAACGCCATGCAGATTGTCCTCAACAACCGCATCCTCACCTGCGCTCAAGACGTCAGCCGCTTCCCCAACAACGGCGCCTACACAGGCGAAGTTTCCGCAGAAATGCTCGCCGATATCGGCACAGACATCGTCCTCATAGGACACTCCGAACGAAGCCTCTATTTCGGCGAGAAAAACGAAATCCAACGCCGCAAAATGGAAAACGTCCTCAACGTAGGCCTCATTCCCCTATTGTGCGTCGGCGAAAGCCTCGAAGAGCGCGAAGCCGGCAAAGAACACGAAGTCATCGCCCACCAACTCTCCGTATTGCATGGACTGAACACCAAAAACATCGCCGTCGCCTACGAGCCGGTATGGGCAATCGGCACCGGCAAAGTCGCCACCGTAGAACAAATTGCCGACATGCACGCATTCATCTACAAAGAAATCTTGTCTTTGTGCGGAAGCGATGTTAAAATCCGCGTTCTTTACGGCGGAAGTGTGAAAGCAGACAATGCAGCCGACATCTTCGCAGTACCTCATGTAGACGGCGCATTGGTTGGCGGCGCGTCATTATCGTATGACTCATTTACCGCCATCATCAACGCAGCGCAAGCCTCGTAGAAAACATATGGAAGCCTTTAAAACCCTTATCTGGATTATTAATATTATTTCCGCTTTGTCGGTGGTTGTGTTAGTATTGCTGCAACACGGCAAAGGCGCGGACGCAGGCGCGACCTTCGGGTCAGGCAGCGGCAGCGCGCAGGGCGTATTCGGTTCCGCAGGCAACGCAAACTTCCTGAGCCGCGCAACCGCCATCGCAGCGACTTTCTTCTTCGCAACCTGCATGGCAATGGTTTATATCCATACCCATACAAACAAACACGGTTTGGACTTCAGCAATGTGAAACAAACCCAGCAGGCTCCGAAACCTGCCGCTCCCGCTGAAAACCAATCCGCACCTGCTGCACCCGCTCCTCAGCAGCAGAAATAAAAGTTTTCAAAATGCCGACATGGTGAAATTGGTAGACACGCTATCTTGAGGGGGTAGTGGCCGTAGGCTGTGCGAGTTCAAATCTCGCTGTCGGCACCAAAACAAGAAACCGCTTAGAATTAAAAATCTAAGCGGTTTCTCTTTTCTGTCCAACGCATCGGATAAAAAGAAAAACCGCTTACTATAGTGAATTAAATTTAAATCAGGACAAGGCGACGAAGCCGCAGACAGTACAGATAGTACGGAACCGATTCACTTGGTGCTTCAGCACCTTAGAGAATCGTTCTCTTTGAGCTAAGGCGAGACAACGCCGTACTGGTTTAAAGTTAATCCACTATATTCCCCCTATCCGATGTATCCCAAGTATTGCATCCAATGTATCTCCACAATAAAAACCAAACTCAATAAAGGCGTGGTTTTCAGACTATCGCTTGCTATCCCCAAGTTTCCGTTCTCAAATAGGAAATCTTTGAAACAAAAGGATTGGCTCTACACCAAACGTACAGCCTTATCCCATCCACTCAAATTTTAAAAGCACCATTTTCCAGAACACTGAAAACAAGGCGAGAATTTCTTTCACGCCAAACCCATTCATTTTCCCCTGCCCTTTTCACTGTCTTCGACTTTCATTGCCCTCCCCAGATTCAAAGTTCGTCCTCCATCATTTTCCTTACATCATTCCCTATCTTGCAGCACTAAACATTACTCTCCCGCCCTTCAAAATCGACATTTTGTTGATTCGTGATATATCTTTACTTAATTTCAATTAGCTTTGCGTAAATCAAATCCACTGTTTTCAAAAGAACAAATAGCACTTTATTGATAATGAGTATCGTGTTTTCATATATGGACAAGACAAGCCTTCTTTTCTCTGTTAAGGTAGGGTTTTCTGTCAGTTTATGCTGACCCCGATAGACTAAATCCGGAGTAACTTGATGAAATCCAATCTGAAATTAATCGTTCCCGCCGTCCTTATCGCTACCGCGCTGTCTGCATGCGGCAGCTCCGGCTCTAAATCTAAACCGGAAACTGCTCCGACTCCTACTGCGCAACAATCCGCTCCCGCACCTGAAACGCCTAAAACCATGGAAGTCAATAATATTGAACGCACCAAGGAAGTGGCTTACAAATGCGGACCAAACGGTACTGATCCTTTGAATGTCATGTACGGTTTCCAAGGTGATGAGCCTGTGATTGCCCAAGTGAAATACCAAGGCCAGCTGACTCCGGGTCTTTCCCGCATCGTCGGCACCGGCAATGATGTCAATGGCTTCTGGGGTGAAGGCGTGGCATGGATTGCCAACCGCGCCAACTATGCCAACATCGACAAAGTGGACGGCAATATGCTGACTATCCGTCAACAAACTGTCGTCAACGGTCAAAACCAAGTTGTGGACAACATCATCACCAAGTCCTGCGTATTGGACCAAACCGCTACGGCCCAATTGAACAAAGCACCTGCCAAACCTGCTAAGGGCAAAGGCAAAGCGAAGAAATAAAGACGTTGTATAAAGCGAAAGGTCGTCTGAAAACTTGAAAACGGGTTTTCAGACGACCTTTTTTACATCGTCGGCTGTCTTTCTCCATGTTTCGGTAACGGACACTGCAACACCACAAACAGCCCGCCTTAGCGCCGGCTCTCTACAATTGCCCCACTCTATCGGCTCAAGGCTGCACAGACATCAAGCCGTTTCTTACCACCAGTAATACGGCCGGTAAAACGGGAATCCCCACTCGTCGTAATAGCGGTAATAGCGTGCTTCGCGCAGCTGTTGTTGGGAAATATAATTTTGCCATGCCATCTTATAGCAGGCCTGGAACATCGGGTCGGACACTTTGTCGATGTATTTCAGGCGGAAGGCTTTTTGTTCTGCACTGGGCGTGCCGACTTGCTCCGCCTGCTCGAACTGTTTGCGCATCAGTTTGGCAGTCTCCGGATCGCATTCGGCAGCCAGACTGACTTGAAGATTCTGTTCATAACGTCTTTGCGCGCGTTCGCGGGCGGCTTTTTGTTCGGGCGTAGTGGCACAAGCGGCCAGGGTTGCCACGATACACAACATCAGGGAAGCTCGAATGGGAGACATGATTTTTCCTTTTTATATCAAGGGATAGGGATAATGTACGCCTTTTGCGGCAAATTGTGAAGCCCGTCGTACCGTCCATATCCAACCGACAAAACGGCAAAGCCAGGCCAAAACAAACCGTACCACCTGACAAGAGGTCGTCTGAAAAGTGAAGAGCCATTTTCAGACGACCTCGTATCTCGCCCTGATCTTTTTATAGTGATTTCGCCATATTCATTGAAGAAGCCCTTAGCGATACAATATCGCACCATATCCAATCGAATCGAGGTCGTCTGAAAAATTGAAAAGGGATTGATATGACGGCAAATCATCACGAAGAAACACCAAACGAGCCACAGCAGCCGACCAGCCGCCACAAGCGTCGGCACGAACGCCTGCACGCGCCACCGTTTTGGCAGGCGGACAGGCCGTATCTGCACGAACACCATATTTCCGATGCGCGCTTCCGCAGGCTGGGCTATATCATGGCAATGTTGGCGGGGGCAATCAATGCGGGCGGTTTCTTTGCGTTTTCACGTTATACGTCGCACGTTACCGGCTCGATGTCGATGCTGGCGGACGCTGTTTATCTGCGCGAATGGGTAACGGCGGCGGTGGCTTTGATCAGCGTGTTGTGCTTTATTGTCGGCGCGGCGCATTCGGGCTGGGTGGTTTTGTGGACGCAGCAGAAGCGGTTTCGCGGCAGCTTCGGTTTTTCCATGTGGCTGGAAGCGGTTTATCTGCTGATATTCGGCTTGTTCGGTCTGACGACATCGAAGTGGAACATCGGGGACGGGAATTTGGTTTTCCCGTCGTTGGCTTTGTTTTTAATGTGTTTCATCATGGGAATGCACAATACGGTGATGACGCTTTTGTCCGGCGGCGCCATCCGTTCGACACACATGACCGGCACGGCGACCGACTTGGGCATCGAGCTTTCTCGTGCGCTGTATTACTCGAAAAAACATCATCCGCGCCTGCCTCATGTTCATGTCAATAAGCCGAAGATGTGGCTGTTGAACGGCTTGATGTGGGCATTTCTATTGGGTGGCGTCGTGGGTGCTTGGGGCTACCACAAAATCGGACACCATTTCGCGCTGCCGGTATCCGCCGTCTTGTTCATTTTGGGCGCAGGGTCTGTGGGCTATGATGTGAAAGTGCGCTTGAAATTTGCGCTGGCGGGATGGTATCGGCGGCATCGTGCGAAACAGCGTTAAAAAGCGGTATCGCGGCAAATCCGCATACCGCCATGCCAATTATCGGCTTTCAGTGAACCAAATCGCTTTTCTTTTGCCCAATCAAATAGATACTCCTGCGTGATGACAACCCCTTCAAACCTAGTCTTTTGTTTTGAATGAAAAACACCTTAATCAAGGCTGCCGCATCGCGTTATCCCTGAAACGCGCGGGCAATGAATGGACAGCGATTGGATTAATGGCAATATGAGTCATGGCGGGAACCATCCCTTCTTCCAACTGATTTTCAGACGACCCCTGCGTCGTTGTCGAAAGGACATCTCAATGAAATTCTTGAAACCTCTGACCGTTGCCGCGTTGGCAATCCCTTTGGCACTGACCGGCTGCGTAACCGATCCTGTAAGCGGACAACGCAACACCAGCAAAACCGCTATGTACGGCTTAGGCGGCGCGGCAGTGTGCGGCATCGTCGGCGCACTGACCCACGGCGGTAAAGGCGCGCGCAATTCCGCGTTGGCGTGCGGCGCGATTGGCGCGGGCGTAGGCGGCTACATGGACTACCAAGAGAAAAAACTGCGCGAAAACCTGAAAAACACCAACATCGAAGTAGAACGCCAAGGCAACCAAATCAAGTTGGTGATGCCTGAAAACGTCACCTTCGCCACAGGCAGCGCGGCATTGAGCGATCAGGCGCGAAACGCTTTGGCGACCGCTTCCGAAACACTGGTGCAATATCCCGACACGACCTTGACGATTAACGGTCATACCGACAACACCGGCAATGATGCCATCAACGAACCGCTGTCCCGCAACCGCGCACTTGCCGTTGCCGACTACCTGCAATCCCGCGGCGTAAACGGCTCGCGCCTGACCACCGCCGGCTACGGCTCTCGCCACCCGATTGCATCTAACGCCACAGCCGAAGGCCGCGCCCAAAACCGCCGCGTCGAGATTTTGATCAATCCCGACCAAAACGCCATCAACGCGGCGAAACAGCAAATGTAAGCTATCCGTCTGAAGATACAGCTTAAAGGTCGTCTGAAATCCGATTTTGGGTTTCAGACGACCTTTTTTCATTGCGCCATCGGTTCGCCGGTTTTGCCACCTATTCATCAGGTTTTCGGTTGAATGCCTCATCACTAAGGCTAAAAGCAAACCAAGCCTTTGATTTTTCAGACGACCTTAAACCATTCCACCAATATAGTGGATTAACTAAATCAGGACAATGCGACGAAGCCGCAGACAGTACAGATAGTACGGAACCGATTCACTTGGTGCTTCAGCACCTTAGAGAATCGTTCTCTTTGAGCTAAGGCGAGGCAACGCCGTACCGGTTTAAAGTTAATCCACTATATTTATTCACCTGCCGACACTGTTTATGTTCCGTTTTCCCGCTCCATCATCCTTGACACTGCCTGATGACAGTGATTTAATTTCCTAATATGATTAATAATCATTTTTAATCAATTATGGAAAAGCAGATTGTTTGGACACCGCGCCAATCCGCGCCCAAAGCCTTTCCCGAACGGCAGGCTCTGATGCCGATATGGGGCGGCATACCGATTCCCCGTCCGCAATGGCGGAACATCTGGCGGCAGAAGCTCCCCCATGCCGCCGATTCCGACGCGCTCGCCTATCTGCACATCCCCTTCTGCGCCAACCACTGCGTGTTCTGCGGCTTCTACCGCAACGCGTGGAAAGAGAGTTACAGCAGCGTTTACACCGACAAAATCATCGAAGAAATGGCGGCGGAATCCGAAATCCGCCAAGGCAACGGCAAAATCCGCGCCGTCTATTTCGGCGGCGGCACGCCCACCGCGCTGCAAACCTCGGACCTCGCCAGACTCATCCGCGCCTGTTACCAATACCTGCCGATTGCCGACGACTGCGAATTCACCATCGAAGGCCGCATGAGCCATTTCGACATCGAAAAAGCCCAAGCCTGCATCGAAGCAGGCGCCAACCGCATTTCCATCGGCGTGCAAACCTTCGACACCGCCATCCGCCGCCGCCTCGGCCGCAAACACGGCGGCGACGAAGCCTTTGCCTATCTGGAAAAACTGTGTGAAATCAATGCCGTCATCGTTGTCGATTTGATGTTCGGCCTGCCCAACCAAACCGACGCCGTTTGGCAAAACGACCTCGAACGCGCCACCGCCCTGCCTTTGTCCGGACTCGACACCTACGCCTTCAACCTCTATCCCATGCTGCCCATCAACCGCATGGTGGAAAAAGGCGCATTTCCCGCCCCGCCGGGTTTCGACGTTCAGGCCGACCAATACGCCTACGCCGTCGAAACGCTGGCGCAAAAAGGCTGGAACCAAGTCAGCAACAGCCATTTCGCCTATCCCGGCCGCGGCGAACGCAACCGCTACAACACGCTGGTCAAATCCAACATTCCCTGCTGGGCGTTCGGCTCCGGCGCAGGCGGCAACTTCGGCGGCTTCAGCTATCAGGTGCAGGGCGATTTGGACAGCTACCTCGCCACCCCGAAAGGCGAAAAAAACATCGCCTTCATGAGCGGCCACAGCCCGAACAAAACCCTACTCGGACAAGTGCAGCACGATATGGAAACAGGCCGTCTGAATCCCTCGCTGTTTGACGGCAACGCCGCCGCGCAGAAACTGATCGCCCAATGGCAGGCAATGCAGCTCTTTGAAGAACAAGGTTCGGACGGCCTCATCCGCCTGAACACCAGCGGCCGCTACTGGTCGCCTACCCTCATCCGCAAACTCATGCTTACCCTTCCGACTCAAGAAAAGGATCAAACCATGCAAAAACTTTCATCCGAACAACAAATCATGTTGCGCCAATCATTGGAAAAAAATCCCGGCCAAGTGCTCGAAATGCTCGCCGCGCAAAACCAATGCAGCTTTGAAGACGTCATCCGCTGCCTGCCCGAAAACTGCATCCGCCAAACCGAAGGCAGCCGCATCGTCGAAATCCTCCAAGCCGTCGCCGCTTGGGACGAAGCCGTCACCTTCATCGCCCACACCCCCGACGCCATCGTCGAAGTCACCGGCAAACTGCCCGGCGGCAAAGTCGGCCGCGGCTTCTACAATTTCGACCACCCCGAAACCGACGGCGGCGTACACGGTCATATCTATTACGAAAACTGCGCCGCCATCTACCTTTTAGAACGCCCGTTTATGGGCAAAGATACCTGCTCACTCAACTTCATCAACCGCAACGGCGGCGCCATGTTCAAAATCTTCGTCGGCCGCGACGAAGCCGGCGAACTCAAACAGCATCAAATCGAAGCCATGAGAAAACTGTTTGAGGCAGCTTAAACAGGTTTCAGACGACCTTCGCATGAAAACCGAGAGAAATTGCTGCATTCCTGCACAAACAAAATCATCTTCCGGCATCGTAAATAGCCGATGAAATTCGACAGACTGCCTGCAAGATTGGTGTTTGCCACTAAAGTAAGCTTGCGCTTACCGCCCTCTCCCTAACCTTCTCCCACGGGGAGAGGGGATAGATTTGCTGACAAATTCCAAGTGGCAGAAAATCCAAAAATGGTTGAATTTCAGTATCCTCAATTCCCTCTCCCCGCGGGAGAGGGTTAGGGAGAGGGCACGACACCAAACTGGTAAGTCAATTCCGCGGGTACCACCCATGGCTATTGTTATAAAACCCGCTTTGCCCGTTTTCAGACGACCACCGCTCTGCCGCGGAAAAGCCGAAAAGAAGTAGCGTGGGCTATGCCCACGACCACACGGCTTCAAACACAACAAGGTCGTCTGAAAACACAGCATCAACGAAGTTAAAACGAATGCAGCGAGTTTTGCTGAAACCCAAATACAGATTTCAGACGACCGTTGAAGCAAAATCGCGGGCATAGGCCACGCTACAACTGAACCATTTTTGGTTTCTCTGCCACTTGGAGTTTCCCAGCCAACCCATTCCCTCTCCTCGTGGGAGAGGGCTAGGGAGAGGGCAAAACACAAAACCGGTAAGTCGATTCCGCGGGCAAAGCCCACGCTACGGCAGTTGTTATAAAACCTGCCTCGCCCATTTTCAGACGACCACCGCTCTACCGCGAAAGAAAACCGAAAAGAAGCAGCGTGGGCTATGCCCACGACCACACGGCTTCAAACACAACAAGGTCGTCTGAAAACACAGCATCAACGAAGTTAAAACGAATACAGCGAGTTTCGTTAAAAACAAATACAGATTTCAGACGACCGTTGGAGCAAAATCGTGGGCATAGCCCACGCTACAACTGAACCATTTTACGACTGCTCCCATTTTTGGCTTCTCTGCCACTTTTAGCTTCCCTGCCAACCCATCCCCTCTCCCCGTGGGAGAGGGTTAGGGAGAGGGCAAAGCACGAACCGTGCGGAGTACACTTTTGGGTTTCAGTTTCACAATAGTCGGAACGTAATGTGGGCTATGCCCACGACAGCACAACATCAAACCCAAAAAGGTCGTCTGAAAAATCAACTAACCTTACCCACAACCACTCAACAGAGTAAGCAGATTATTGAAACCCGAACCATCCGACATACAAAGGAGACCCTATGCAACTCATCTTCGGCGCCAACGGCCCGTCCGGCCGCGCATTCATCCGCACACTCACCCATCCCGCCGACACCGTCGCCGTATTAAGAAAGCCGTCTGAAGATTCGTTCTTTAGCGAACACCGCATTCAGACGACCACCGCCGACGCGCTCGATGCCGACGCGCTCGACAAAGTGTTCGCGCAATACCGCCCCGACAGCGTCATCAGCTTCGTCGGCGGCAAAAACGAACAAGGCATACGCAGCGACGCACTGGGCAACATCAACATCATCGCCGCCGCCCAGTCCGCCAACCCGCAAGCCCGTTTCATCCTGATTACCAGCATGGGCTGCGGCGAACAATGGGACATGATGAGCGAACCCTTCAAACAAGCCCTTGGCGAAGCCGTCCGCGCCAAAACCGAAGCCGAAATCTACCTCAAACAAAGCAGCCTGAACTGGACCATCCTCCGCCCCTGCGGTTTGGACAACAGCGAAGACAACCGCCACATCCTGACCGACCGCCCCGACGGCATCCCTAAAAACTACATGAGCCGAAACGGACTCGCCACCGCCGTCGCCGCCGTCCTGCAAAACCCCAGCAGCATCGGTAAGGTTTACACCGTCGGCTCAGGCAGTTAACACCGCGCCCATAGTCAAACAGGTCGTCTGAAACCGTTTCAGACGACCTGCTTCCTATTGCCGACAATCAGCGTGGCATCCATTCGTCCACTTAATAAACCATTCCCAAACCCCGCTTTCAGACGACCTCCCGCCTTGTGTTATGATAATGGCTCTTCACACAAAGGTATTTTATGGACAAACCCGTCTATCTCTACACCGACGGCGCATGCAAAGGCAATCCCGGTGCCGGCGGCTGGGGCGTGTTCATGCGTTACGGCGCACATGAAAAAGAACTGTTCGGCGGCGAAGCGGAAACCACCAACAACCGCATGGAGCTGACCGCCGTCATCGAAGGCCTGAAATCCCTAAAACGCCGCTGCCAAGTCATCATCTGCACCGACTCGCAATACGTCAAAAACGGCATGGAAAGCTGGATACACGGCTGGAAAAAAAACGGCTGGAAAACCACCGCCAAAAAACCGGTTAAAAACGATGATTTATGGAAAGAACTCGACAGCTTGGTTCAACAGCACGAAGTCCGCTGGACTTGGGTAAAAGGCCATGCCGGACACCCTGAAAACGAAAAAGCCGACGAGCTCGCCAACCGAGGCGCGGCAAAATTTTTATAACACTTCATCCATGACTGCACTCAAACATCTCAAACCATTCTTTTGGATTGCCATCATTGCATTGATTTGTGTGACGCCCATAGCATTTATGTTCGCCTATTCGCCCTTTCATGATGTCAATGATTTTTTTCGCTTTGGCTTGTGTGATCACGTTAAGAGTGCCGAAGAATGTGCCGACTTAATCACGCCCTCCTATTTATTTTGGTGGTTTATACCTGAACCGTGGTTTTACGCATTCATACTACTAACTGCCATTTACCTCGTTCTAAAAATCCTGATTGAAATCATCCGATTCCTATTCAGACTCAGAAAGAAAAACCCATGACCTGCCCCATCTGCACCGCAGACAACGAAGACATTTTGCTGCAAACCCCAAACCTGCGCGTCATCGCCGTCCACAACGAAGCCGCAGCCCCGGCATTCTGCCGCGTCATCTGGAACGACCACATCGCCGAGATGACCGACCTTTCAGCCGCCGAACGTGCCGAAATCATGGAAATGGTGTATAAAGTCGAAGCCGCCATGCGCCAAGTGTTCCGTCCCGCTAAAATCAACCTTGCCAGCCTGGGCAACGTCGTTCCCCATCTGCATTGGCACGTCATCGCCCGCTTTGAAAACGATGCCAACTTTCCCGCCACAATTTGGGCAGCCCCCGTCCGCGAACACGGCATGACCCTGCCGGACAACTGGACGGAACAAGTCAAAGCCCTGCTGGCGTAACGTTCAGACGACCTCAATAGGCGTATCGGATACCGCATATCAACCGATTTTCAGACGACCCCTGCCAAAAAGGTCGTCTGAAACCCAAGCAAAGGAAACCATATGACCTGGCAAACCTCCCGCCGCCATTTCCTCCGCGCCTGCTCCGCCGCAGCCGGAGCCGGACTGCTGCAAGCTTGCGGCACCGGCACTACCGTCACTCCGTCTACTCAAACCGGTAACACAGCGAAAGCCCAACCCGTGCAGCCCAAAACCAGCCATCCCCCACGCTCCGGCGACAACCTCCTCCGCGTCGTCGCCCCTTCCGGCTTTGCCGAAGACCCCAACCGCGTCAACGCAGGCTTGACCCGCCTCTATAACGCAGGTTTTACCGTGACCAACCAACAAGCAGGCAGCCGGCGCTATCAACGCTTCGCCGGCTCCGACGCCCAACGTGCCGCCGACTTCCAAGAGGTCGCTACCGGCCGCGTTGAAACACCCAAAGTCCTCATGGGCTTGCGCGGCGGCTACGGCGCGGCACGCATCCTGCCGCAAATCGACTTCGCTTCACTCGGCGCCAGAATGCGCGAACGCGGTACTTTGTTCTTCGGCTTCAGCGACGTTTGCGCCGTCCAACTCGCCCTGCTCGCCAAAGGCAATATGGCAAGTTTCGCCGGCCCCATGGTTTACAGCGAATTCGGCAAACTCGAACCGAGCGTCTTCACCATGGATTCGTTCATCCGCGGCACTACCAACAACGTCAACATCATCGACGTTCCCGCCATCCAACGCGCCAACGTCAACGTCGAAGGTACTTTGTGGGGCGGTAACCTCAGCGTTCTCGCCTCCCTCGCAGGCTCGCCCTATATGCCCGACATCCAAGGCGGCATCCTGTTCGTCGAAGACGTCAGCGAACAACCCTACCGCATCGAACGCATGTTGAACACGCTTTATCTTGCAGGCATCCTGCAAAAACAACGCGCCATCATCTTCGGCGACTTCCGCATGGGCACCATCCGCGACGTGTACGACTCAAGCTACGACTTCTCCGCCGTCGTCAACCACGTCTCACGCACCGCCAAAGTCCCCGTCCTGACAGGTTTCCCCTTCGGACACATCACCAATAAAAGCACCTTCCCCTTGGGTGCACATGCCAAAATCCACAGCACTGCCAACGGCGGCTACACCGTAACCTTCAGCGGCTACCCTACCCTGAACCCCGCCGCCCTGACCCTCAACAACCTGCTGCCCCCGCCCGTGCCGACGTTCAACGGCTCTACCTACCGCAGCACGACAACCGAAGAAGTCATCGAATAAACAAACTTTCGATTCAAACAAAGGTCGTCTGAAAATCCGAATCCGGTTTTTCAGACGACCTTTTTCTATCCAATAAACTTCACATATAGTGGATTAAATTTAAATCAGGACAAAGCGACGAAGCCGCAGACAGTACAGATAGTACGGAACCGATTCACTTGGTGCTTCAGCACCTTAGAGAATCGTTCTCTTTGAGCTAAGGCGAGGCAACGTCGTACTGATTTAAAGTTAATCCACTATACAATCTACGGCAATCTTTCATCGTTATACTGCTCATGCCAACAATAGCGGGTTAAATTCAAATCAGGACAAGGCTGCGAAGCCACAGACCGTACAGATAATACGAAACCGATACACATCTAACCCAACACACATCATTCAAAAAACAAAAGAGCCTGCATAAAGCAGGCTCTTTATTTAAACTAATCGTACTAGATTAGAATTTGTGACGCAGACCAACCAGACCGGCGGTAGATTGAGTTTTGTCGCCACCTTTGCCTTCTTTCAACCAGCCGGCAGAAACCAAAGCAGAAGTACGTTTAGAGAAGTCGTAGTCAGCACCAACAATCACTTGGTTGTATTGGCTGTTACCTTGTTTCACGCCGTTTTCTTTAGCTTTGAAGCCGTGAGCGTAAGACAGACGAGGCATTACGTTACCCATACGGTAGCCACCAGTTACAGCAACTTCAGTACGTTCGTTTTTCTTAGCGTCAGCTACGTCAGCTTTAAAGCCTTCGTATTGACCGGCAACAGAAACCAGTACGTTGTTAGCATCGTAACCACCTACCAGACGGTGTGCTTGGTAGTCTTTGTAAACGCCAGAACCCAAAGTAGTGTTGCTGTTAAACAGTTCCAGATGATCGTCGCTCAAAACTTTACGTTTTGCAAAAGTACCAGCGTAGCGACCGAAGAAACCGGAGTTTTCATAGTTCAGACCCAAGTCGAAAGAGTGACGGGTTTTCACGTCATGAACATGTTTGTCCTCAGGGTTAGCATTGTCGCGTGGTTGGTATTGAGCGCTTGCGCTGAAACCAGCAAATACTGGAGAGTCGTAACGTACAGATACTTTACGCTCGTCAACACGTTTCAGTTTACCGAATTGCAAAACTGATGCATTCGCGTCGCTAGATTCCCAAGGATCTACGCTGTCGCTGTTGTCTTTCAGAGCAGTGTTCAGTTTACCTGCGCGAACTTTACCGAAGCCGCCTTCCAAACCGATGAAGGATTCACGAGTACCCCAACCTTTGTCAGTACCGGCAACAGAAGTATTTTGCTCTACTTGCCAGATAGCATTCAGGTTGTTGCTCAGGTGTTCGTGACCTTTGAAACCGATACGGGAACCAAAGTCAGCAATTTCAGTTGCAGTTTTGTTTTTGGTGCTTACATGATTAACAGTTTCTTTAGTACGAGAAACTTCAACACCGGCTTTAACTTGACCGTACAGAGTCACGTCAGCCATAGCTGCAACAGGCAAAGCTGCCAAAGTCAGAGCAATCAGAGATTTTTTCATTGCTGTATTCCTTTTCTATCGTGAAGAAATAACTTAAGCAGACCCGGATAGAATCCGCTTAGGCTTTACATTATCGCTGGAATCAGCGATTCCATGACTCTCACTATAATTGTTCCTCTCTAAAAAAACAAACTTTATTCACTACCCCTACTGACCGCCTGACCTCACAGCACCCGCATTACAACAAGGCATTCGCAATATTTTCCTTATAAATCATAATGTAATATCAACTCACCCGTTGTTTGCATTTTTACAACACAATTTCCTAAACGGTCGTTTTAGGCGATTGGCTGTTGTTTTTTAGCTAAATCAGCCGGATGAATGAATAAGCGGGTGCAGGTGTGTACTTTCTTATAGCATGCAATTTATGGAATTAGCCGGTCATGAACATTAGGTATATTCCCTCCCTCAATGTAGAAACATAAATCCTGCCCTTTGAATTTGCGGTTTCGTCGGTGTAACACCGACATGACCTGTCCCGCAGTTTCCTCAAAAGAAAAGGTCGTCTGAAAATCTTTGTATAGTGGATTAACTTTAAATCAGGACAAGGCGACGAAGCCGCAGACAGTACAGATAGTACGGCAAGGCGAGGCAACGCCGTACTGGTTTAAAGTTAATCCACTATATTGATTTCAGACGACCTTTTGCCATTTGCACATACAATTCCCGCAAACCAAATTTCTGGAAAGGCTGATAGACATATCTATTCGGGCGGACTGCGACCTTATTGATGCAGTGCGGGCGTTACCTGCAACAGACTTTGGCAAAGAAAGATTCTCCATAAGCACGCACTTAGATTTCAGACGACCTCACAGCCATATCGGCATTTCGGGGCGAATGATACCGAACTCTGGCGGATAATCCACTCCGGTCAGGTACAACCCATCAGGCATAAAAGTCGGCGGGGCTTTTAATCGGCTGCGCTCTTCGATTAAGTCCTGAAATCCGGAAATACTAAGCCTGCCGCTACCAACATAAACCAATGCCCCCATGATATTACGCACCATATGATGCAAAAAGGCATTGCCGTGTAAGTCTAGTTTTAAGAATTGCGGCGTACCGCTGATTTTTGCACTATACAGAGTCTTAACGGGTGATTTTGCTTGGCATTCGACAGCACGAAAGCTGGAGAAATCATGTTCGCCTTCTAATAATAATGCCGCCTGCTGCATTTTTTCAGGATCGAGTTTGAGGTGCGTCCACCCTACCTTTCCTTGCAATATCGGGGAGCGGACGGGAGATGATTCCAAAAGGTAACGATATCTTCTACCGTATGCGTCAAAGCGGGCGTGAAAATGTGGGGCAACCTGCTGCGCGAACAATACAGCCACACCTTCAGGAAGATACGCATTGACGCCCCGCACCCAAGCCTGCTCGGGACGGGCCACTTGGGTATCAAAATGAACAACTTGCGCAGTCGCGTGTACGCCTGTATCGGTTCGTCCGGCAACAATGGTTCGGATGGTCTCGCCTGCAATTTGACTGAGTGCGCTTTCCAATACCGTCTGGACAGTGGGTAAACCGTCGGCTTGTTTTTGCCAACCGTAAAATCGGCTGCCGTCATAAGACAGGGTTAATGCCCATCTTTGTATGGTTTTTGTGGATAATGATTCGGTGTATGAAGTCATATGTCGTCTGAAAATAATAAAAGATGCCGTTTTCACGGCATCTTTTATTTTAGCATTGTTTAATTTCGATTTACTTGCCAATATTAGGCATTCAATTCGTTCATCAATGCTTCGGCTTTATGACGGATCTCACCGCTTGCGTCTTCCAGCAATTCAGTCAATGTCTCGCGGGCAGCATCGGGATCGCCAATTTCAACATACATTTTAGCCAGGTCATATTTAGCTTCCAGTGGAGCCGTCATACCGACGGACTCGGAGATGAAGCCTGATTCAAAACCGGAATGTTCATTACTGATGTCGGCAGTATCTTCCACACCCAGATTTTCCCATTCGATGGTTTCGTCAGCGCTGGCTTCTTGAGTATTTTCAATACTGAAATCTTCGCCATCTTGGAATGCTAAAGGTTCGTCTTGCTTAATCTCAAACGGTTGAGTATCGGCTTCAGTCTGTAGCTGCTCTGTTTCTTCAACAACGAAATCCAGTGCTTCTTCTGGGCTATCTGCCTGTTTATCTGCTGCTTCAACTTCAGACAAAGCTTCTTCTTGTATATCAGCAACTTCAACTTCAGACGACGTTTCTTCTTGCGCACCTAATTCAGGGAAAGGCTCGATGGCTTTAACTGTTTTCGGCTCTTCCGCAAAGAAATCCCAACCCTCTTCCGATTCTTCGGATTTGGTTTCGGCTTCTTCTGTTTCTACTACGTCAATTGTTTCCGACTTAGGCTCTTCAATCTCCACTTCGAATGGGATTGGCTCTTCTTCCGGTGCTTCCGGTTGAGCTTCTGACAGGTTGTCTGAAACAGATGAAACAGGAGTTGCTGCAAAAGAAGAAACTGATGGGGCCTCTTCCTCATGCTGAGGCTCTGTTTCTACTTCAGCAGTTCTGTCTTCCATTACAACAGCAACGTGTTGATATGGATTTTCCGGTTCCGGCTCATATACGCTTTCGGTAGATTCGACAGTATCCCAATCGATATCACGGCGTTTTTCGGTTTCTTCGTCGATGGTAACGGCGCCGGACACGATGCTGGCTTGAGTATTATCCAGTTCGTTCAAATCCAGATCGACGTTTTCTTGAGCAGGTTCGGCAACAGGAGCCGGCTCATTGAAGAATACTTCATCATCGAAATCATCTTCAATTTCCAAACCGTCTTCTTCAGATTTGGAAGTTTCTGCTACAACTTGTGGTTGCGGTTGCGGCGCAGTGGCAGCAGGGAATACATGATCTTCGATACTGATATCGAGATCGTCCTCATCCTGATCGTCCTGATCTATCGCACCTACCACAGGCGCAACAGCCGAATTCTTCCGCTTGCCCAACAAGAACAGCAACAGCAACAAACCTGCCGCTGCCACACCGCCGATCAACAGCCAGCGCCATAATCCGCCGTCTTCCGCTGATGCTTCTTCTTGTTGTTTTTCTGTGGCAACTGCCGAGGCAATGCGCGCTTCAACATCAGCTTGTGCCTGAGAAATTTCTTGTGGTTCTGTGTTTGCTGTTGCGGACGACGCATTCGGCTCAGGCAGGACATTTACTTGCTCGGCAGATGCTGCACCTGTTTCAGCTTTATTTTGTTCCGGAGTACCTGCCGTCGTTACAGCCGGTTTGGTTTCGGGCTTGGCTTCTTGTACCGGCTCAGCTTTTTTATCTTCTTTTTTATTTTCTACTTTGGTGTTTTCTACCGGAGTCTCTTTAGGAGGCGTTGCGGTACCGGCTTTTTCAGACGACCCTTGGGCTTGAGGCTTATTACCTTCCTGAACCGGAGGTTTGACTTGTGCAGGTTTGGATGCCGTCGATTTCATATCGCCGTGCATCGGAATGTACAACACTTTGCCCGCAAGCATACGGTCGGCATCTTTACCGATGAACACGCTGGGGTTGGCATTGACCAATGCCTGTATCGTTTGTTCGACGGTCATGCCTTGAGGACGGATTTTGGTGGCAATTTCGGTCAGAGTTTCACCCTGACGAACCAGATGCTGCTTGCCATAACGAATCTCGGTTCCATTGGCGCCTACAGAAGATTGTTGCTGTTGTTTTGACGGCTGTGCCTGTGTCTGTACCGGTTTATTCGTGTTGTTTTTATCTTTTCGTACAGCTTCCTTGCGAACGGTTTCATTTTGATTTCCGTTTTGTATCGCGCGGTTGATGCGGTCACGCGCCGCCTGACGGTCAAATTGAGAATGGTATGAATTGTTGTCAGCAGAAGAATTGGATGAAGATTCGCCACCGCTGCGCGCACGGCTTGAACCATCCGTTTTACCGGAATAGCCTGCGGGATCAATGATGGCTGTGTATTCGCGTGATTGCGAACCTGCGCCGACTTGGAAAATCAACACAGGGTCTTTAATCGCTTTGCTTGAGTGGATAGTGACGACTGCCTTGTCGCCCGACTTACGGACACTGGTACGCAAATTGCTATTGGAAACAGTCGCTTTTCCGCCTTTCAACAACGCCTGAGCCTCGTCACCGGTTACGGTGATACTGCCTGAAAACGGCTCGCCCAGATGGGATTGGACATTCAGCCCGCCAAGCCCTGCGCTCGCACCAAACGACACTGCCAAGGCCACAGATGCCGCGATTAATTTGATTTTATGATGGTTTTTCAAAACTTGTCCCCTGTGTAAAATGACAACCCTGCTAGAACTGCTACATACTTAACCGTATATTACGATATATTACGTTATGATATCTTCTAAAGTCGCAGTCTGCCAAGTAATCCGATGAATTAAGTGATGAAACGAACGAGAAATTAACAGGTTTGTAATTTCTGTGTTTCTTTTTTACAAATCCTACTGATAACATAGTTTATCATCCCGACGGCATTTTTTAAACCCTTTTTTAGATTATTGCCCGCCTGCATCGGCAATTTCGTTTCTAGGGTGGTGCAAAAAGGTGAGGCTGCCTGTATGATTAGCGTTTAGCCGATTGGTTTCATCTTTTTTGTTTGTTTGATTATGAAAGTTTTAAGCGATTTATTGGCAGTCATCTTGTTTTTCCTGACTTACACAATCACGAAAAACATGATTACTGCGACTGCGGTTGCCGTTGTATTCGGCATTTTGCAGGCAGGTTTTACTTACTGGAAATACAAAAAACTCGATACGATGCAGTGGGTCGGCCTGATCCTGATCGTCGTATTCGGCGGCGCGACCATTCTACTTCATGATGACCGTTTTATCATGTGGAAACCGACCGTTTTGTTCTGGATTGGCGCATTGGTTTTGCTGATCAGCCATCTAAGCGGGAAAAACGGATTAAAAGCGACTATGGGCAAAGAGTTGGAACTGCCCGAACATGTTTGGAGCAAACTGACTTATGCCTGGGTCGCATTCATGATTTTCTTAGGTATTGCCAACTGGTTTGTGTTTACCCACTTCAAAGAACAATGGGTAAATTACAAAATGTTCGGCTCTACCGGCTTTTTGTTTGTTTTCTTTATCGCTCAATTTTCCTATTTGAGCCGATATTTACCCCAAAAGGATAGTTGATGGAATATTACATGCTCCTGGCCACCGATGCCGATAATGTACACGAAGCCCGTATGGCGGCACGCCCTGCCCATCTGCAACGCTTGGAAGCTTTGAAGGCTGAAGGACGTCTTCTGACTGCCGGCCCCAACCCTCTTCCCGACAATCCGGAGCGCGTGTCCGGCAGTCTGATTGTGGCTCAATTTGAATCTTTGGATGCCGCTCAAGAATGGGCGGAAAAAGACCCTTACGTCGATGCGGGCGTCTATGAAGAGGTATTGATCAAACCGTTCAAAGCCGTATTCAAATAATGGATATGCGTGAAGCTATTGAAGGTCGTCTGAAAACGCTGAATCCTGTTTTTTTTGACTTTCAGGATGACAGCCACCTGCATGCGGGCCACTCGGGAAACAAAGGAGGCGGGCATTATACGGTCGTAGTCGTCAGCGAAGCTTTCGGCGGCGTCAGCCGTCTTAACCGCCAACGCACCATTAAAACCTTACTTCACGATCTGTTTTCCGAAGGGCTGATTCACGCATTGAGCATCAAAGCGGCCACTCCGGACGAATACTTCCACTAATTACAGACATACTGGACATAACAAGAGAAAATCATGAAGAAAAAATATCTCATCTCTATGCTGATGACTGCTCTGGTTTCCGGCAGCCTTTCTGCCCAAACCTTAGTTACAGTTAATGGACAAACCATCGACAGCAGCGTCATTGATGCCCAAGTTGCCGCGCTGCGTGCAGCAAACAACAAAATTCCCGATTCTCCCGAGCTGCGCAGAGAACTGACCGAGCGCCAAGTCATCAATACCGTCGTATCACAAGAAGCCAAACGCCTGAAACTCGACCAAAGCGCCGAATTCAAACAAGCTTTGGAACATGCCCGTACGGACGCCAAAAAACAAGGTGCCGATAAAAAAGCTCATTTCAAAACCGAATGGGCGGCATTTGAAAGCGATTTACTTGGACAAGCTTATGCGATTCACGTCCTCCGTCAAAATCCTGTCCAAGAAAAAGACGTCAAAACCGCTTACGATAATTTCAGCAACTTCTACAAAGGCACTCAAGAAGTACAACTGGGCGAAATTATTACCCGCACCCAAGCGGATGCCCAAAAAGCCATTTCTGATTTAAATGCCAAGAAAAGCTTTGCCTCCGTCCTGAAGCAATATTCAATAGATGAACGCGCCAAACAAGCGGGCGGCATCCAGCAAGGTTATGTTCCCTTAAAAGATTTGCAGGAGGCTGTTCCCCCGCTCTATGCCGCAGTTAAAGATTTGAAAAAAGGCGCGCACACTACAACGCCTCTGCAAGACAGCGACGTATATGCCGTCTTCTATGTCAACGACCGTCGGGATGTAAAGCTTCCGTCTTATGACGAATCTAAAAGCAGTATAGCCCAAGACCTGCAAGCCTCCCGCGTCGATGAAGCACTCCAATCTCTGTTGCAAAAAGCCACAATTAAATAACTGTTCACGGAGTTTTTATCATGAAATACCAAACTGCCGCCGCAGTCATCATGGCGACGGCTGTTGCCGGATTCGCTGTTGCCAAAGCGCCTGATATTGATCCGGCACGCATAGACAGCGAAGTCGCCCGCATTCTCAAGCAAGCCGAACAGCGTCCTGAATCCAAGCAGCAGCCTGACGGCAAAGCAATCCGCCAAGAAGTCGTCAAACACTTGCAAAGCATTGAAATTCTCAAAAATGCCGCACTCAAAGCCGGATTGGATAAAGACCCCGAGGTCCGCAACCAATTCCTCACTATGGAAGCGGAATTTTACGCGGCGCAATATGCCGACTATCTGAAGCGCACTGCCGAAATCAGCAATGCTGAATTATTGAAGTTTTACGATCAGCAAACCCGTATGATCAAGATTCAGCAGGTTAGCTTCGATACGCCCGAAGAAGCACGAGCAGCACAAGAATTGCTCTTGAAAGGCTTGTCATTTGAAGAATTGACAAAACGATATCCGAATCAGCAACCCGCATTTGAAGATTTCGTCATGGCAAGGCAGCTGCGCCAACCGCTTGCAGATATCTTGGGGCCAATGAATCGGGGAGAGGTAACTCACAATCCTGTTGAAATTGAAAACAAGTTCTTCCTGTTTAAAATCAGCGAAGTACAAAAAGACCCTCAAGCACCGCCGTTTGATCTGATTCGCGATCAACTCACCCAGCTGCTGAAAGAAGATAAAGCCCAACAGCAAATTCACCAGCTATTGCGTGAAAACGGTATCGAGCAATAACACGGACTGAAACGATACGGACTTCGGTAAAACCACGCCGTACTGATTTAAAGTTAATCCACTATAAAAAGGTCGTCTGAAACCTTAAAACAGGTTTCAGACGACCTTTCGTTTGATATGCTTGGTTTAATTAACCCGGTTTACCGTCCAAACGCGGGCGGATGAGCCAAGGGATGTATTTCCATGCGTAAAGCAGCAAGGACAGGGCAAACAAGACTGCGGAAGTACGGATGCTGTGGGTGTAACCGGTGCCGCTGACGAAGGTTGCAATGATGCGGATGACAGTGGCGGCTATCATCAGCCAAAAGGCGACGGGTACGGATTTGGGCGGCGGATAGATGGAGTTGCCGGTATGTCCGAGCGCAGTGCGCGCCATCATGCCCAATGTCAGGACGCCGATGCCACCGACGCCGATGAGATGTACGCCAAGATTAAGGAAAGAGCCGTGGAAGTAGGAAGCACCGATGGCAATCAATCCCAATCCTGTGAATAAATAGCCTGCGAACAAAATCCACAGCATCGGTTCTTTCAGAACGGCTTTATACCACCAGCGGTAAACCTGTACGGTAAAGATCACGCCCGCTGCAAAGGCAAAAGCAGATGAAAGCCAAGGCAGGGCATGGTGCGCCATCAGCATGGCAGTCAGCATGGGCAACCAGAGGGACGCGTGAGCGACCCACATCGGGCTGGGGATTTGCGGAACATTCAGGCGTTTGGAGGTAAAGAAGGAAATAATCCGCATACCGATAAGGCCGATAAAGCCTGAGACCATAATCAGACCAGACTGCAGCCCGCTGAGCAGTGCAGATGCGTTTCCGGCATGCAGTTGGAAGTGGAATGCGGCGTGTGTACAGCCTAGGACGATGATAGCGAATACAGCGACGTAGTTGCGTTTGTTTTTGGAACGGATGACGGGCAATGCCATGCAAACTGCGCCGTACCAAAAAAACAGCGTGCCGAGTATGCCGCTGGCGGTTGCACCCCAGCCCGGAATGAAAACGGCAATCCTTGCCGCCAACCAAAATGCGGTCAATCCTGCCAAAACGCCTCCGCGCGTGGGCGGCTGTCCCGTCCAAGTGGCAACGGCGGTCAATAGGAAGGCAATGACGACGAGTCCGGCATAGCCCCAGATCATCTCATGGGCGTGCCAATAAAAATTGGACAACTCGGGCGTACCCGTATAGCCGAAGCCCCAAAGCAGGATGGAGAGTGCGCCGTATAGTGCCGCCAGCGAGTAAAACGGGCGGAATGCCATTGCCCAAACAGGGTGTTTGAAAAAGGCGGTCATGGTAGTTCCTTGGTTTGTTTTTTGAATGGTTTGTTTTAGGCTTGAATAGACAGGAGTGTCGTCTAAAAACGCTAAAATCGTGCTTTTGGACTTTTCAGACGACCTTTTTTATCAGATTCCTTCGGGTTCCGGCAGAAACGGCTCGACTGCGGGGAACAGTTCGCGCTCCTCAAAACGGGCATGGTCGCGTAGGGTAACGGCAAAGTCCTTATTCCATGCTTCGTTAAGATATTCAGGATTTGCCATCATACTGCGCAGTTTGGCGTGTTCGGCTTCGAAACGTTCGCGCATTGCAACGGGAATATTCTGCCAATGCGGGGCGAACATGGTTTCTTCTTCGACAAAATGCGGTTCCAATTCAAGGAAATGGGCTTCAAGCTCTGTTTGATGGCTTTCAGCAGGCGCGCGCAGGAGGCGGACGCAGAGTGAAAGGGCGTGATGGTGTTCGCGGGAAAGTTCGATAAGTGCTGGATGGCGTTTTAACGGCTTCATAATATTTGATTATAATGATAATAAATTATCAAACTACACTGGATTAATTTAAATGTTTCAGATATTATGAAACTTAATCATATATAAAGTCAAACACATAACGGCGACAATTCTCCACTGGAAACACTGCCGCCGCCCTAAAAAAATAATATATTCTGAACAGAGAAAACCATGTATCTGACGCAACATACGGATTATGGTCTGCGGGTATTGATTTATGCGGCCATAAACGACGATTCGTTAGTCAATATCGGAACCATTGCCGAAGCCTATAACATTTCAAAAAGTCATTTGATGAAAGTCGTTACCGCGCTTGTCAAAGGCGGATTTCTGACCAGCATAAGAGGGAAAGGAGGCGGACTGCGTCTTGCCGACACACCCGATAAAATCAATGTCGGCGCGGTCGTTCGCCATCTTGAACCCATGCAGGTTGTCGAATGCATGGGGGAAAACAACGAATGCCTGATTACACCGTCTTGCCGTCTTACCGGCATTTTGGGCGGAGCGATTAAGGCTTTCTTTGCGCATTTGGACGGGTTTACTTTGCAGGATCTGCTCAATAAACCAACCTACGATTTGCTATACGAACCCAAAATCGAAATCGTTGTCGAAAAAACAGACGATAAATCGGCATAAGCTACCTACTCTGCCGATATGTTTTAAGAGACTTAACTGAAAACCCGCACAATCCCAAAATAGGAAACATCTGATCATTCTTGTAACCACAACATTTCACAAGCATCAAATTTTCTATTTTCAGACGACCTTTTTGGGAAAGTGTACGGGTCTATCCCGCTATTCAAGCCACACCAACTACCGCCCTACAATAGCGGGAATCAATCTAAGAACACAAGCCAATCAATAAAATATAGTGGATTAAAATAAAAATGAGACAAGGCGGCAACGCCCGCCGTGTACGGGTAGTACATAAGGGCGTTGGCAACGCCGTATCATTGCAATTTTAATCCACTATAATATTTTTGCAGCTTTTTCTCCTCTAAGGCACGCCATCTCCATCGTTTTATCCAAACCACTTTTATTGTAAATTTGTGAACTTTTCCGGATGAACAACTTCTAATGCAGTTGACTGAGGCGTCGCTTCCTCTTTTTCTTTTGTTTTATTGTGATAATGAATAGCAATATCAAAATATTGCATTGTACATATTAATATTTTAGATTATTCCAGAATAAATATTAACTCAAAAAACAGATGTAAAAACAGGTTGCAAACAAAAATTGTTGCTATTATCATGCGTCGATTATGAATAAAGACCGAATTTTAATCCCAGTAGCCGTCATTACCGTATCATTGCTTCACGCGGGCTTGATTGCGCTTTTGTGGGAAACATATAAACCGCTTATACCGGAAATGGCAAATATTGAGTTTGTCGATTTGGCGGATTTAGGTGGTGGCGACGGAGGTGGAGACGGCACCCCCGAAGGCGAAGGTGCGCCTGCCGCTCCCGAAAAAACACCCGAACCGCAAAAACCTAAGCCACAGCCTAAACCCAAACCGGTCGAACAGCCCAAACCACAGTTTAAGCCGGTCATAACAAAAAAAGCGGATGCTGATATCCAGCAGCCGAAAGAGAAGCCCAAGCCGGTTGAAAAACCAAAGCCAGAGCCAAAACCAGAACCCAAACCGGAACCTAAGCCTGAACCTAAACCCGAACCACGTCCAGAGCCTAAACCCCAACCCAAACCAGAATCCAAGCCTGCACCTAAAGCCTCGGACTACACCAGCAGCAGTAAAACCGGGCCGAATACTGCGGAAAACGGTAAAGGCAACGGACAAGGTAAAGCTCCTCATGGCGACAGCAAAGGAAACGGCGGAGGCAACAAAGGCCCTGGTAACGGACAAGGTGAAGGCAGCGGCCCCGGCAGTGGTGGCAACAAAGGCGAACATGGTTCAGGTAGTGGCAGTGGAGGAGGTTCCGGCGGTGGAAATGGCCCTGGAACAGGACCGGGTAGTAGTAGAGCCAATCCCGTTAAAGGCGGCACTTGCCATATTCCTAAACCGCCATATCCGCCTATAGCGGCAGAAAACGGAGATACAGGTACAGTTATGCTGAGTGTCTTGGTTGGCCCAGGAGGAAAAGTTGCTGAAGTTAAAATTTTAAAACGCAGTGGCTCCAATGCTCTTGACCAAGCTGCGCGTAAAGCAGTTAAAAATGGTGCTTGCAATGCCTCTGTCTGGACTGAATTCCGAGTCCCGGTCTCTTTTACTCTTGAGTAATCGGGCGCAACACCTTTATTGACAAAAGTTTTAATTTACTTGGAAAATTTGGAAAAATTATGGATTTAAAAACAATATTCGAATCAGGCGATTTTGTTCTGATCAGTGTATTCGTGTTGATGTTAGTGATGAGCATCGTGACTTGGTGCCTGATTATCCTGCGCTCCATCAAACTGAAAAAAGCTAAAACCGCCAACGCACTCGTTAAAACGCAAATGCTTAATGCCTTTACGCTTACCGAAGCCGTGCAAAAAGTGAAAGATATTGATGCACCAATGAGCCGTGTAGCGGACGAATCCCTGCGTGCCTACCAAAGCTATCGTCAAAGCAATGCGAAAACACTTACTACCGAGCTGCCTTTGAATGAATACCTCGTCATTCAAATCCGAAACAGCATGGAACAAAACATGCGCCAGTTCGATTACGGCATGACTGCTTTGGCATCCATCGGTTCAACTGCCCCGTTTATCGGCTTGTTCGGTACGGTTTGGGGGATTTACCATGCCTTAATCAATATCGGTCAAAGCGGTCAAATGAGTATTGCCGCGGTAGCCGGTCCGATTGGTGAGGCGTTGGTATCAACCGCCATCGGTTTGTTTGTCGCCATTCCTGCCGTCTTGGCGTATAACTTCCTCAACCGCGGTAAGAAAACCCTCTCTCAAGATATGGACGCTTTCGCACACGATTTACACGTCCGCCTGTTGAATCAAAAGGACTAAATTATGGCATTCGGCTCTATGAATTCCGGCGATGATGCACCGATGTCAGACATCAACGTTACGCCTTTGGTCGACGTGATGTTGGTACTGTTGATCGTTTTCATGATCACCATGCCCGTATTGACCCACTCGATTCCTTTGGAACTGCCGTCCGCTTCAGAAAATGCAGCGAAGCAGAAGGAAAAGCAGCCTAAAGACCCCCTGCGCCTGACCATAGATGTTAATGGCAACTATTACATCGATGGTGATTCTGCAACCAAAGCGGATATTAATACGGTCACTTCCCGACTGAAAACTGAAAAGCAGAAAAACGCCAATACCATCGTTGCCATTTCGGCAGACAAGGCCGTTGAATACGAATATGTCAACAAAGCCCTCGAAGCCGCCCGCGAAGCAGGTATTACCAAAATCGGCTTTGTGACCGAAACTAAAGCACAATAATACCGGCAGTAAAAAAGGTCGTCTGAAAAGCATTCCTACTTTTCAGACGACCTTTTACATATAAATCAGACACAGCCTAAATACATCCAATACACTCATTTTCAGCAATTCCTCTTTTCCTTCATAGTGCAGATGAATTGCATTTTTTATAAATTCGACTTCCTAGATACCCAAATCTACCCTAACCTTCCCGATTGGAGAATAGTTAGACACAAATCCGGAGGCTCTCCATTCACACAAGAATAAGGGGTCGTCTGAAACCTTCACTCTTTTCTGTAAAAATACCCTTAGCAGCTACAATATAAGGATTCGGGAAGGTTGTTTTAAATACCCCTATTCCCCGATTTCCCTTAATAACAAAACCGCCATGCCGGATTAGCATCCACCTAATAAAGCGATAAAACCATCTTTATCTTCAATCAAACGAGCACAGAACACACTCTCTACAAAACACTTTCCATTTCAAAAAAGGTCGTCTGAAACCAGATGTGTAATATAGTGGATTAAATTTAAATCAGGACAAGGCGACGAAGCCGCAGACAGTACAGATAGTACGGAACCGATTCACTTGGTGCTTCAGCACCTTAGAGAATCGTTCTCTTTGAGCTAAGGCGAGGCAACGCCGTACTGGTTTAGTTAATCCACTATAAAAAAGGCAAACCCGATTAGGTTTGCCTTTTTTATTACAAGACTTAATGAACGTCTTTCCAATATTCTTTTTTCAGGAAGTATGCCAGAGGCAGCATCACTGCAAGCAAGAACATCAACACGATATAGCCTGTACGTTTGCGCTGGAGTTGCGCCGGTTCACCCATGTAAACCAAATAGTTCACCAAATCGCGTACATAAGCATCGTACTCTGTTTGGACGACTTTGCCGTTTGGCAAACGACGGCTGTGCGCGCCGGTAGATTCCCAATAGAGCTTGGGTTTCAATTCGCCATGTTCGTCTTTCACCATGACCGGCTGACCTTTTGCATCCAGCTCAACCGCTTGAACGCCTTGTTGCTCCCACAAGGGATGAGGCATGCCGACTTTGTCGAATACGACATTGTTCCAACCGTTCGGACGGGTCGGATCTTTATAGAAGCCGCGCATATAGGCATACAGATAATCCGCGCCTTTAGAACGGGCAATCAGCGTCAGATCCGGAGGAGCCGCACCAAACCATTTGGCAGCATCTTTAGGATTCATCGCCGCCAACATGACATCACCAACGTTGTCTGTCGTAAACATCAGGTTTTTCTTGATTTCTTCATCAGTCAAACCGATGTCTTTCAGACGGTTGAAGCGCATACCGCTTGCCGAGTGGCAGGATAAGCAGTAGTTGGTGAAAATTTGAGCACCGCGCTGCAAGCTGACTTGGTCGCGCAGGTCAATCTCGACTTTTTCATAGTGTCCGCCACCGCTGGCGACGGCGGCACTCATAGGCACTGCCAATAACAAGGCAGCAAACCAGTTTTTCAGGGTATGTTTCATTTTCGCTGCCCTCATCAGATATTGGTTGCAAACAGGTAAGCACCCACTGCGGTAATACCGACATAAACAAAGAACATGATTTTTTGTTTAGTGGTGCTCATGGTTACGCGTTCCGGAACCGGTTTGTTTGTATCCAGTTTGGTATAGAACGGCATACCCAGGAAGAATGCAAAATAGACGAAGGACAGGATACGCGCAACCAAAGTACGGGTCTCGGTAGCTACCATCGCACCCAAAATACCCAAACCGATAAAGGCAATGATGAACAGAACCAATGCGATTTTGAAAATCGGGCCGCGATAGCGGACGGATTTCACTTCACCTTTATCCAACCAAGGCAACAGGGCAATCAGGACAACTGCCGCACCCATACCGATTACACCCCAAACCTGAGTACCGAGGAATGAAGGAATCGCACGCAAAATAGCGTAGAACGGGGTGAAATACCATACCGGTGCAATGTGCGGCGGTGTTTTCAGCGCGTTTGCCGCGTCAAAGTTCGGGGCTTCGAGGAAGTAGCCGCCGCCTTCAGGGGCGAAGAACAATACGGAGCAGAAAACAATCAGGAATACGACAACGCCCAAGATGTCTTTGACGGTGTAGTACGGATGGAAAGGAATGCCGTCGAGCGGAACGCCGTTTTCATCTTTGAGTTTCTTGATTTCCACGCCGTCAGGGTTGTTCGAACCCACTTCGTGCAAGGCGATGATGTGTGCCACGACCAAACCGAGCAACACCAGCGGTACGGCAATAACGTGCAGTGCGAAGAAGCGGTTCAGGGTAACGTCGGAAACGTTGAAGTCGCCGCGAATCCAAGTGGATAAATCAGGACCGATAACAGGGATGGCGGAGAACAGGTTAATAATCACCTGCGCGCCCCAGAAGGACATTTGACCCCAAGGCAGCAGGTAGCCCATAAAGGCTTCGGCCATCAATGCCAAGAAAATCAGGGAACCGAAAATCCACACCAATTCGCGCGGTTTTTTGTACGAACCGTAAATCAGGCCGCGGAACATGTGCAGATATACGACGATGAAGAAGAAAGATGCGCCGGTAGAATGCATGTAGCGGATAATCCAGCCGCCGGACACGTCGCGCATGATGTACTCTACTGCGGTAAAGGCAGCAGGCAGATGATAGGCATTCAGGTTGCCGTCCGGTTTGTAGTTCATGGTCAGGAAGATACCGCTGACGATTTGAATCACGAGGACGAGCAGCGCCAAAGAGCCGAAGTAGTACCAGAAGTTGAAGTTCTTCGGCGCGTAGTATTGAGCCAAATGCTCGTTCCACATTTTAGACAGAGGGAAACGAGCGTCCGTCCAGTCTAACAATGCTTTTGCTTTGCTATTGGTTTGGTTTGCCATAATTATCGTTCCTTATTTTTAGTCTTCGCCTACCAAGACTGTCGTATCGCTCAGATATTTGTAGGGCGGAACAACCAGGTTGGTCGGTGCAGGAACACCTTTATATACGCGGCCTGCCATGTCGAATTTCGAACCGTGGCAAGGGCAGAAGAAACCGCCTTTCCAGTCTGCACCCAAATCCGCAGGGGCAACGTCGGGACGGTAGGTCGGCGAGCAGCCCAAGTGGGTACAGATACCGATGGCTACAAGGATGTTCGGCTTAATCGAACGGGTCTCGTTTTTAGCATATTCGGGCTGTTGATCCGCATCGGAATTAGGGTCGGCAACCGCGCCGTTCAAACTTTTCAGGTCTTTGAGCTGCTGATCGGTACGGTTAACCACCCAAATCGGTTTACCTTGCCATTCGGCAGTCAACATTTGTCCGGATTCGATTTTACTGACATCGATTTCGACGGCAGCACCTGCGGCCTTGGCTTTTTCCGACGGGAAAAAGCTTGCCACGAAAGGCGTAGCTACGCCCAAAGCCGCCACACCGCCCGCGCCGCACGTAGCCAGCGTCAGAAAGCGGCGGCGACCGCTATTGATTTCTTGATTATCCATTATTCAGTCGTCCTAAAATTTTGGGAATACCGAGCCATTAAACGATGTAATTCTACCTAGTTTACCGTGATACTCAAAGCATTATTTAAATTAAGGTAAATTTTCATGACGATTATCAAGGCTTAAGCGGGATTATCTTCGTCGAAATGACAGACTTCCAACTCAAAATGCTGTGCCACGGCTTCGCCCAGGGCGCGGATGCCGTAACGTTCCGTCGCATGGTGTCCCGCACTGACAAACGCAACGCCTGTTTCATTGGCAAGGTGAAACTGCGATTCCGAGATTTCTCCGGTCAGATAAGCATCGACGCCTTCGTCTATGGTCGTCTGAAAAAATCCTTGCGCACCGCCGGTACACCATGCGATGCGTTTGATTTCGCGAGACATATCGCCGACAGCTACGGGCTGCCGCCCCAACGCTGCAGCAATGTGTTGCAACCATTCAGCCAAAGTCTGCGGCGTTTTCAGACGACCTATATTCAACAGGTTCTGTTCGCCGAACTGCCTTTCGATTTCCCAACCCAACTTATCGGCAAGCTGCGCGTTGTTGCCCAACACAGGGTGTGCATCCAGCGGCAGGTGGTAGCCTGCCATATTGATTTGGTGTTGCAATAATGTTTCGATGCGCACTTTTTTCCAGCCCGTAATCGTTACCGGTTCGCTTTTCCAAAACATCCCGTGGTGCACCAAAAGCATATCCGCGCCCTGCTCCGCAGCAAAATCGACCGCCGCTTTGCTTGCCGTTACCGATGTCGCTATTTTGCCGACCTCCGCCCTGCCCTCGACCTGCAAACCGTTGGGCGCATAGTCTTTGAACATTCCGACCTGCAACACCTCGTCGCACCACGCCAAAATATCGTTGCGTTTCGCCATATCATTCCTTTCAACACATAGCGGATTGAATTTCACAGGACAAAGCGAAACAACGCCATCCCCGCTCCAAGTCAATTCACCGTATTCATACAAAATCGGACCCACATTCTAACCGCAAACCCTGACGCGCCCCAATCCCCACGCCGTTCAACACGCGCCCGCATTTACACCCCGGCATGAAATATTTTAATATTGCCCGTTTCAAAAGGTCGTCTGAAAGCGTGAAAACCAATGGATTCCATCATCGAACTGCGCCATCTTAAAACCCTGCTGGCACTCGAAGAAACCGGCAGCGTATCCCTTGCCGCCAAGCGCGTCTTCCTGACCCAATCCGCCCTTTCGCACCAAATCCGCGCGCTTGAAAACTATTACGACACCCCCCTGTTTGAGCGCAAATCCACGCCCTTGCGTTTTACACCCGCCGGCGAACGCCTGTTGCGGCTCGCACGCGAACTCCTCCCGCAAGTTTCCGCCGCCGAGCGCGACCTCGCCCGCATCATCGAAGGCGAAGCAGGCGAATTGCGGCTGGCTGTCGAATGCCACACCTGTTTCGACTGGCTCATGCCCGCGATGGGCGAATTCCGCCCCATGTGGCCACAAGTCGAATTGGACATCGTTTCCGGCTTTCAGGCAGACCCCATCGGACTCCTGCTGCAACACCGCGCCGATCTCGCCATCGTATCCGAAGCCGAAAAGCAAAACGGCATCAGCTTCCGCCCCCTGTTTGCCTACGAAATGGTCGGCATCTGCGCCCAAGACCACCCGCTTGCCGCCAAAACCGTTTGGGAAGCAGAAGACTTCATCGGCGAAACCCTCATCACTTATCCCGTTCCCGACGAAATGCTCGACCTGCCCAAAAAAATATTGTTACCCAAAGGCATTAACCCACCGCGCCGCCGCAGCGAACTGACCATCGCTATCATCCAACTCGTCGCCAGCAAACGCGGCATCGCCGCCCTGCCCTACTGGACCGTGATGCCCTATCTCGAAAAAGGCTACGTCGTCCACCGCCAAATCACCGCCAACGGCCTGCAAAGCGAACTCTACGCCGCCACGCGCACCGAAGACGCCGACAAAAGCTATCTCGACAATTTCTGCCAAATCGTCCGCGAACGCAGCTTCGCCGACCTCCCCGGCTTGAGCGAACTGAAAATGCACGGACAAGATTAATGTTTTCTTGAAACATGGTGTTACAGTATCAAATCAATCTGGCTTCAATATCAAAAGGTCGTCTGAAAACCCAAATCTCAGGTTTTCAGACGACCTTTTTACTTCCTATCCCGATTTAGCCTTCTTCAGGCAGCCTGGTGATTTTTACCCGCTCGATGCGTTGACCGTCTTTTTCAACGACTTGGAAACGCCAGCCGTGGAAGTCGGCAAAGTCGCCGACATCGGGAATGCTTTGCAGCTCTTCCATAATCAGTCCGGCGACGGTGTGGAAGTCGGCATCTTCTTCTTGCGGCGGGAGGTTGAGTTGCGGCGCGAGTTCGACGTATTCGAGCGAACCGTCCACGGTCAGGCTTTCATCGGCATTTTCTTGAACGGCGGGTTCTTCTTGGCGTTCAAACTCTTCGGGGAATTCGCCGGCGATGGTTTCCAGCAGGTCTTTCATGGTGACCATGCCCAAAACCGCGCCGAATTCATCGACCACCAAAGCATAATCCGCGCTGCTTTGGCGGAACAGTTCAATCGCACCCAATGCGGTCGTACTGTCCGGCAGGACGAGCGGCTGGCGCAGGACGGCTTGGATATTGAGTTCGCCGGTTTCGAGCAGTTGGGCGAGCAGGTCTTTTTTGTTGATGTAGCCCAACGGTTCGTCCACGCCGGCTTTACCGACGACGAGCAGGCGGCTGTACGGGGTGTTTTGCAGTTGGGCGTGTTGCTCTTCGCGGCTTTGGGAGATGTCCAAACGCTCAATGTCGCGGCGGGGAATCATCACGCCGAGGATGGGGCGTTCGGCAAGCGTCAGGACGCTGCGTATCATAGATTTTTCGTTTTCCTCAAAATGCCCGTCGTCCTCTGCTTCGTCGCCCGCTTTGGCAAGCACGCTTTCGCGTATGCCCATCATGCCCAAGACGTTCTCGGCGGTTCGTTTGCGCCACGAGCTGCTGATGTAGTCGTTTTTGCGGCTGTTACGCTGCGAAATTTGGTTGAACGCTTCAATCAGGATGGAGAAGCCGATAGCGGCGTAGAGGTAGCCTTTCGGGATGTGGAAATGGAAGGCTTCGGCAATGAGGCTGAAACCGATCATTAGCAGGAAACCCAAGCAGAGCATGACGACGGTAGGATGCCTGTCCACAAACTCGGTCAGCGGTTTGCTGGCGGAAATCATGACGGTCATGGCAACGGCAACCGCGCCCATGGCGACGACGATGTGATCGACCATCGCAACGGCAGTGATGACGGAATCGATGGAAAATACCGCGTCAAGAATCAGGATTTGGGCAACCACACTCCAAAATCGCGCGTGTTTCTTCTGACTGTCGGCAACGGTAAACTGGTTATGCCCTTCAAGGCGTTCGTGCAGTTCGGTGGTGGCTTTGTAGAGCAGGAAGATGCCGCCCGCGAGCATAATCATGTCTTTGCCGGAAACGTCCAACCCGCTGATATTGAACAGTGGGCGCGTCAGAGTCATGATGTGCGCCATGAAGCCGAGCATGATGATGCGGATAACGACCGCAAGCCCTAAACCGGTAATGCGTGCGCGGTCGCGTTGGGCGGGTTTGACTTTGTTCGCCAAAATGGCGACGAAAACGAGGTTGTCTATCCCCAAGACGACTTCGAGTACCAGAAGCGTGGCAAAGCCTATCCAAGTATGCGGCTCTGCCAACCAACTGAAATCCATGATTTTTGTATTCCTTTGTGTTCAAACGCGAAAAGGCAGCCTGAAACGCTCAAGCTGCCTGATTCATATCGATACGCACGAAAAACGGCGGGCGGTCATGCTGCTCTGCTCTGGGTCTTTCATGTGTGCGTATGTCTCAAGTAAAAATAATGTAAATAGTTTAGCAGCTTGGAAGGCAGATGGCAAAAGGTCGTCTGAAAACTGGAATTTGCGTTTTCAGACGACCTGCCAAACCGCTTAAATAACCTGCTCTTTGGTTTTGGTCTCCGCGGCTTTATTCGTCATAAAACCGTCTATCGGCGCATAACCCACAAAATCTGCGTTTTCATCCATGATGACTACCCAATCTTTCGTGCGCCCGCTGGTCAGGGGCAGGAAGAACAAAGGTTTGCCGGATGCAGATACTTTGGCTGATTTGACGATATCCGCTTCAGACATATTGCGGGCGGCAGCCAATTCGGACAACGGCTTCATCACGCGGCGGATTTTTTCGCGCTCGGCAGGGCCGTCGGGCAGCCACCAATTCGGACGCATACTCGGTTCGATACCCGTCAGCGACAAGCTCAGGCTTTCATTGCCTTCATCGACATTGGCAGCCTCGCGTACGCCTACGCGCTCTATACCAAACCAAGGCAGGGTTTTGAAGCCATCTTTGGCTTTTGCCAAATCCGCCTTATCGATTTCGGCGGCAGTCACAATATTGATACGGTCGCGCTCAAAAGCTGCGGCAACAGGACGGGCAAGGGATACGCTGTACAACCCATAAATCAAAGCAGCAAGCTGAATCGCACCGATTAAGGAAAAATCGACCACGCGCTCGCGCATTTTTTTCTTGGGGCTGGCAAGAATCAGGGTCAACAGCGGACCGCACACGATATCCACCGATACGACCAACTTATACAAATCCAAACCGCCGGTCAGTTCGGCATAGGGAAAGGGATACCAGACTTCAAAAACAAGCAGCGCCGCCAAGCCCGCCAAAACCAGACTGACAAGCAGATGCAGCGAGGCGCTTTTCACGGCGAAACGCCATCGCGAAACATGTTGAGTATTTTCCATAATGTTTGTCCGTAACGTAATTATTTGAAATATGATTTTTTGAAGACGTCATTATATCGGAATATAAAAGTTTTGCGGAAAACCAAATAAACATTTTTTTACATATCCCATGTTAAAATCCGCGTTTCTCAAATATTTCAATACGATGTTATGCACGCTTCCGATATTGACGCAGACGATACGGCTCACGAATACCACGCCGACAATCCCGATTTTCCTGCCAAAACCGTTGTGGCGACGCTGTTTATCGGCGCATTTTTCGGCTATCTCAACGACACGCTTTTAAATGTTGCGCTCACGCCGATTATGAAGGATTTCGGTGTCGACAAAACCACCGTCCAATGGCTGACGACGGGCTTTTTGTTGGTGATGGGTGCGTTCACACCGATTACGGCGGGCGTGATTCAGTGGTTTGAAACGCGCAAGATGGTGTTGTTTACGCAGGCGACGTTTCTGGCGGGTTCGCTGATTTGCGCGTTTGCACCGACTTTCGGGATTTTGGTCGCGGGGCGGATGGTGCAGGCGGTGTCTGCCGCGTTTTTCGTGCCGCTCCTGTTTAACGGCGTTTTGTCGATTTACCCGCCGAACAAACGCGGAACGGCGATGGGCGTGATTACCATGATGTTCACCGCCGCGCCCGCGATAGGGCCGACGCTGTCGGGCATCATCATCGACCACACGCATTGGCGCGTGCTGTTCGGCTTTACCGCGCCGTTTATGCTGGCTGCGATGGCGTTGGTGGGCAAGTATCTGACGGTTAATTTGAGCACCATCAGCCGTCCGAAGATTGATATTTTGTCTGCCGTACTGTCGATTGTTGGCTTCGGCGGGCTGGTGTATGCGAGCAGTAATTTCGCCAGTCTGCCGCTGGCGGAATTTATCCTGCTGTTTGCCGCCTCCGTTGCGCTGGTGGGCTGGTTTGCATACCGCCAGTCCCGTTTGGCGACGCCGCTACTGAACCTTCGGGCGTTTGAGTATAAGCAGTTCCGCCACTGCGTCGTGATTCTGGCGGGCGCGGTATTCCTGTTTTTAGGTTTGGAACTGATGATGCCGATGTACACGCAGCAGGTGCTGATGCTGACAGGTACGGCGACGGGGCTGATTCTGATGCCCGCGAGCATCGCACAAGCGGTTGCCGCGCCTTTATTCGGCAAACTGCTGGACAAGAAGGGCGGACGGTTTGTCGTGTTGCCCGCCACGGTGATGCTGACGGTGTCGCTGGCTGTATTGTGGCTGTTTTTGCGGATTGACACACAAGTCATGATGCTGACCGCCATGTTCACGCTGATGGCGGTGTCCGTCTCCGCCTGCGTAACGGGCGAAACCCACGGCTTGAACGCGCTGCCGAAAAAACTCAACCCCCACGGCGCGGCGATTCTGACCACCATCAACCCGATTGCCGGCGCGATCGGCGCGGCATTTTTCGTCGGCGCAACCAATATCGGCGAGAAACTTTCCTCCGCCGCTTCGCCACAACAAGCCATGCTCGACGGCATCCATCTGGCGATGGGCAGCGCGCTGGTGTTGGGCGCGGTGATGGTGTTTTTCGCCATGCGCCTGAAACGCCACGAACCGGACCAACAAGTTTGAACATAAGGTACTAAACGGGCATTTGAAAGAAGCCGCAAACAGCACAAAGAGGTCGTCTGAAAAAATGCAAAAAACGTCAGGACGACAGGTTATCTCTTGTTTTCTATACCGAAACCGCCCCAGTTTGCTATAATGCCCAGTTTCATCAAACCGCAATACCACACTTTAAAGGACAAAAAATGGGTTTTCTGCAAGGTAAAAAAATCCTGATCACCGGCATGATTTCCGAGCGTTCCATCGCTTACGGCATTGCCAAAGCCTGCCGCGAACAAGGCGCGGATTTGGCGTTTACCTACGTTGTTGACAAACTGGAAGAGCGCGTCCGCAAAATGGCCGCCGAATTGGGTTCCGAACTCGTGTTCCGCTGCGATGTCGCCAGCGACGACGAAATCAACCAAGTTTTCGCCGATTTGGGCAAACATTGGGACGGCTTGGACGGCCTCGTCCACTCCATCGGCTTCGCACCGAAAGAAGCCTTGAGCGGCGACTTTCTCGACAGCATCAGCCGCGAAGCGTTTAACACCGCACACGAAATTTCCGCATACAGCCTGCCCGCATTGGCAAAAGCCGCCCGTCCGATGATGCGCGGCAGAAACTCCGCCATCGTCGCCCTGAGCTACTTGGGCGCGGTTCGTGCGATTCCGAACTACAACGTCATGGGCATGGCAAAAGCCAGCCTCGAAGCAGGCATCCGCTTTACCGCCGCCTGCTTGGGCAAAGAAGGCATCCGCTGCAACGGCATTTCCGCCGGCCCGATCAAAACCCTCGCTGCTTCCGGCATTGCCGATTTCAGCAAACTCTTGGGACACGTTGCTTCCCACAATCCGCTCGGCCGCAACGTAACCATCGATGAAGTCGGCAACACCGCCGCCTTCCTGCTCTCCGAACTCTCTTCAGGCATTACCGGCGAAATCACTTACGTTGACGGCGGTTACAGCATCAACGCCCTGAACGACGAAGAGGCGTAATGATTTGTAATATTTTGTAGAAAAGACAACTTATTACACAAAAAACCGTCTGAATAAGTGGTGTAAAAAAGGTACACCGGCTATTTCAGGCGGTTCTTTTTTCGTATAAAAGGCGGCATATTTCGGGAAATTTGTCATAAAACAAATTTTAACTTTTCTGAATTTTATTTAACGAATAAAACGATACCATGCCTGCCGGTTTGAAAAAGCCCGTCCGTCACTTCGGACGCACTTTTTTAAAAATTTCACTTTATTATCCACAAACATACAGGAGGACATTTATGTCTATTGCTTCAGAATTCAAACAGTTTATTATGCGCGGCAACGTTATCGACTTGGCAGTCGGTATGGTCGTCGGTACTGCGTTTAGCGGCCTCGTTAAATCTTTGGTTGACGACGTAATTATGCCCCCTATCGGTCTGTTGATCGGCGGCGTTGACTTCTCCAACCTGTTCATCACCCTGAAAAACGGTGCGCAAGCGCCCGCAGAAGGCTATGCCAACTTGGCGGCAGCCCAAGCAGCCGGTGCCGTCACCCTGAACCTCGGTCTGTTCATCAACTCCGTTATCAGCTTCCTGATCATCGCTGCTGCGATTTTCTCCGTTATCAAAGCATTAAACTCCATGAAAAAAGCCGAAGCGCCTGTTGAAGAAGCACCTGCAGAACCTAGCGAAGAAGTATTGCTGTTGCGCGAAATCCGCGACTCTCTGAACAAAAAATAATCTTTTGAAGATTTGAAATAAAAGGTCGTCTGAAAATTTTCAGACGACCTTTTTGTTTTGCGTATCTCTCCGATATCAATGACTTACGGTTTGCGGTATCGGATTGCGTGGGATAACCATTCTTCAATCTCTATCCACATGGCTCCTCCCATTTACAGCAACCCTGGCTGACCCAATGCAGGGTCGGTCGCGCGGGCGGCTTGTGCGTCTTCAACGGTCAGCCCCAAGGCTTTCGCCACGCCTTCGCCGTAGGCAGGGTCGCAAAGGTGGCAGTTGCGGATGTGGCGGTATTTGATGAAGTCGGGGGCGTCGCCCATGGCTGCGGCGGTGTTGTCGAACAAAGCCTGTTTCTGCGCGTCGTTCATCAGGTTAAACAAGGCGCGCGGTTGGCTGAAGTAGTCGTCATCGTCTTGGCGGTAGTCCCAGTGCGCCGCGTCGCCGCTGATTTTCAAAGGCGGTTCGGCGAAGTCGGGCTGTTGCTGCCATTGGCCGAAGCTGTTGGGTTCGTAGTGCGGCAGGCTGCCGTAGTTGCCGTCGGCACGGCCTTGTCCGTCGCGCTGGTTGCTGTGGACGGGGCAACGCGGGCGGTTGACGGGGATTTGGCGGAAGTTCACCCCCAGGCGGTAGCGTTGCGCGTCGGCGTAATTAAACAAACGGGCCTGCAGCATTTTGTCGGGGCTGGCGCCGATACCGGGAACAAGGTTGCTCGGTGCGAAGGCGGATTGTTCCACATCGGCGAAGAAGTTTTCGGGATTGCGGTTCAACTCGAATTCGCCCACTTCGATCAACGGATAGTCTTTTTTCGGCCAAACTTTGGTCAGGTCGAAGGGATGATACGGCACTTTTTCCGCATCGGCTTCAGGCATGACTTGGATGTACATCGTCCATTTCGGAAACTCGCCGCGTTCGATGGCTTCGTACAGGTCGCGCTGGTGGCTTTCGCGGTCGTCGGCGATGATTTTTGCGGCTTCTTCGTTGGTCAGGTTTTTAATGCCTTGCTGGCTGCGGAAATGAAATTTCACCCAAAAACGTTCGCCCGCTTCGTTCCAGAAGCTGTAAGTATGCGAACCGAAGCCGTGCATATGGCGGTAGCTGGCGGGGATGCCGCGGTCGCTCATGACGATAGTGACTTGGTGCAGGGCTTCGGGCAGCAGCGTCCAGAAGTCCCAGTTGTTCGTAGCGGAGCGCATATTGGTGCGCGGGTCGCGTTTGACCGCCTTGTTCAGGTCGGGGAATTTGCGCGGGTCGCGCAGGAAGAACACGGGCGTGTTGTTGCCGACCATGTCCCAGTTGCCTTCTTCGGTATAGAACTTCAACGCAAAGCCGCGGATGTCGCGTTCCGCATCGGCTGCGCCACGCTCGCCTGCCACGGTGGTGAAACGGGCGAACATCTCGGTTTGCTTGCCGACTTCGCTGAAGATTTTGGCGCGGGTGTATTTTGTGATGTCGTGTGTTACGGTAAACGTACCGAACGCGCCCGAACCTTTGGCGTGCATACGGCGTTCGGGGATGACTTCGCGTACGAAGTCGGCGAGTTTTTCATTCAGCCACAAATCCTGCGCCAGCAACGGGCCGCGCGCGCCTGCGGTCAGGCTGTTTTGATTGTCGGCAACTGGGGCGCCGTTGTTCATGGTCAGGTAGGTTACGGGACATTTAGAGACAGTCATAATAATTTCCTTTGTGAAATGGTCAGTGGTTTATAAAACGATTTGCCGAAAAGCATATTCGTAGCCTGTTTCTTGGCATTCATAAATTTCTTGTATCGACATTTATTTTTCCTTTTAATTAAACTATGAATAGGACTATACAGAAAGATTTTGCCTATTGGAACTATGACTTCAATTTAATATTGTTATTATTAATTGAGATTTTATTTTTGTTAGATTTTTATTATCGAATAAATTAAACAAAAAGGTCGTCTGAAACTGTTTTCAGACGACCTTTTTGTATCTCCGTTCGCATTAAAGCTTGCGCATCATCATCATGAAATATGCGCCGCCTATGAGCGTGGCCATCATTCCGGCGGGGACTTCGTAAGGGAACATTACCTGCCTGCCCAGCCAGTCGGCCGTCATCATAACCGATGCGCCGATGAGTGCGGCGGCGGCAAGTTGCTGTTTGGGCAGGCGTGCGCCGAGCATACGGGCCAGATGCGGCGCAAGCAGTCCGACGAAGCTCAAGGGGCCGATAAGCAGGGTGGATAAGGCGGTTAACGCTGCGCTTGAGACGATCAGCACCAGCCGTGCGAGGGGGACGTTGATGCCGACGGAGCGGGCGATTGTCGCGTTCAGGCTGAGCAGTCCGAGCCAGCGTTGCAGCGGGAGGATGAGGAGGAGCGAGGCGACGGCGAGGAGGCCGACGGTAAGGGCGGATTCGGGCGTTGCCTGATAGGTCGAACCTGACATCCACAATAAAAGCAGTTGTACGCGGAAATCGCCGCTTGCCGTCCAAATGCGGATGGCGGCATCGGCGAGTGCGGCCAGCGCCATGCCGGTAAGCAGGATTTTTTCGGGGGTAAATCCGTTTTTGCGGTTGAACAGCATCAACAGCCCCAAGGATACGAGAGCGGAAACGATACCTGTCAGCCAAAACCAGCCGCTGCCCGAGGTAATGCCGAACAGCATTACTACCGCCATCGCGCCGAATGCCGTTCCGGAGCTGATGCCCAAGAGTTCGGGGCCCGCCATCGGGTTTTGCGTCAGCCTTTGCAGTATGACACCGGTCAACGCGAGCATGGTGCCGGTGGCGGCGGCGAGCAGCACGCGCGGGTAGCGGAATACGAAATATTCCGGGTCTATGGTCAGGCGCAGGGTTTCGTCATAGCGTCCGACCGTAAACGCCAATACCGATACGGCGACGGCGATAAGCGGCAGAAAACGCAAGAGGCGCGGGACGTGCGGCGCGGCGGTTGAAATATCGGAGGTCGTCTGAAACGAAGGACGCGGAGGTGCTTTCGCCGTCAGCCACAACAAAAGCGGCGCGCCGACGAGGGCAGTTACAGCGCCGGCGGGCAGATCGGTGCCGCGGTAGTGTTTCAGCAGCATCAGGCCGTTGTCCGTCAGCATCAAAAGCAGTGCGCCGACGATGAAGGAACAAATCAGGCGCATGGACAGCGTGCGTACGCCCATTTGCCGCACCAGCGTCGCCGCCGCCAATCCGACAAAGCCCATCATGCCGACAAAGCCGACCACGCCCGCACTCAAAAATGCAGCAACCGCCAAAGACAGCAGGCGGATTTTCTTCACCGGTATGCCTGCCGATTCCGCCTGCGTGTCGCCCAGGCTCATGATGTTTAACGGTTTGATTAAAAAGGCGGTAAGTATGGCGGCAACGGCAATCCGCCACAAAAGCCCCAACGTATCGCGCCAACTGTCCTGCACCAGGGAGCCGCTGCCCCACTGCATCACGCCGCGCGTCTCTTCGCTGAAAAACAGCATCACGATACCGGTGAGGGAACCCAGATACAGGCTGACCACCAAACCCGCCAGCACGACGCTGAGCGGTTGCAGGGCGCGCCGTGCCGACAACCGCAATACCGCGCCCAAAGCCGCCGCTGCGCCGGCAAACGCCACGGCGGACGTGCCGTAGGCAAGGAAGGAAGGGGCGAACACGGTCGCCGCCACCAAAGCCGCCTGCGCGCCGCTGCTAACTGCCAGCGTACTGTCGGATGCGAGCGGATTGCGCATCAACTGCTGCATCAGCATGGTCGCTATCGCCGTACTGCCGCCCGCGAGCAGCGCCATCGCCATGCGGGGCAGGGTGTTGTTCTGCACCATCAGCGCGTCCAAAGGCAGGCTGTCGGGACGGTCAAACAGCCGCAGCCACGGCAGCGTCCATTCCAGCTTCAATATCCAAAACGCCGTCAGCGCGCACGATATTGCCAACGCGGCGGCAAGGATAGGCAGGGGTCGTCTGAAAATCTTTACCATGCGACTTCCTTTTGTGCGGACGGGTTTTCAGACGACATCGAACGCATCAGTTGCAAAGTGAAACGCTGCATGGACGGCAGCGCGCCGTAGCTCCACGACGGCTCGAAGATGCGGCGGTTTGCAGGGCGGCTGAACGGCAGGCGTTGCCAAAGCGCGCTTTTTTCGAGCGTTGCATGTGTATTTTGAGGATGCGGTTTGACGATGATCAGCAGTGTGTCCGGCGGCAGCTTTGCTAAATCTAAAAGCGTGATGTTTTCGAAACCCCATTCGTTGCTTTTGCCCGTCCAGGCATTGTTCAGCTCCAATTTGTCGAACACGGCCTGAAACAGCGAAGTCTTGCCGTAAATCCGCAAATGCCGCCCGTCGGCAAACTGCACCACCGCAAACGGGCGGCCGCGATATGCCGAAAGCGCGGGTTTGGCGCGGGCAAACAGGTTTTCCGTACCGGCAATCAGCTTTTCGGCAGCGGCAGGGTCGCCGATGATTTTACCCAGCCTGCGCGTGGCTTCGACCGTGTGGGCATATTCGATGCCTTTTGCCGTGCCGAAATCCACTTCGCGTACCGGGGCGATTTTTTCAAACTGGGACTTGGCGGCGGCATACCAGGAAGATTGCACGAAAAAATCAGGCTTTATCTGATACAGCCGCTCCAAATTCGGCTGGAAGCGCAGCCCCGCTTCCTTGACGGCAGCAGGCAGCGGCGGATGGTTCACCCAGGTATCGTACACGCGGCGGTCGGCGACGCTGACGGGCGGATGCCCCATCGCCGTCAGTGTTTCGGCGACCGTCCAGTCCGAAGTCGCCACGCGCGGTGCGGCGGGTGCAGGCAGGGAAAACAGGAGGGCGGCGGTAAAAAACAGCCGTGCGGCAAGGCGGGGAATGTCGTCTGAAAAGCGGTGGGACATCAGCTTGGAAGGTCTTTCGGTTTTTGAATAAAGGGTCGTCTGAAACATATCGGATACAGGTATTCCACAATGGTCTGCAATGTCATCCGGTTTGGATTCGGGCGGCGGATTTTATGGTCGGAGCTTATGCGGCGGGACGGCTTGCCTGCGTCAAGGCAATGCCACGGGGCGGCCGTTTTCAGGATGGGCGATGATGTTCATATCGACGCTGTAAATGTCTTTCAACACTTCTGCGGTCATGATGTCGGCGGGTTTGCCCGTTTTTAATAGCCGTCCCTGTTTGAGCGCGACCAGTTCATCGCAATACTGCGCCGCCAGATTAATGTCGTGGATGACGATGATGACGCCCAAACCCAAATCGCGAGACAGCTTGCGCACCAGTGCCATCACGTCGATTTGGTGGGCGATGTCCAAAGCGGCAAGCGGTTCGTCCAGCAGCAAAAAGCGGCTTTGCTGCGCCAGGCACATCGCCAGCCAGACGCGCGAACGTTCGCCACCCGAAAGCGTATCGACGATTTGATCGGCAAATTTTTCCGTATGCGTCAGCCGCAACGCCTGTTCCACCGCCTGTCTGTCCGCATCGTTCGTGCGTCCTAAAAGCCCGCTCCAGGCATAACGCCCCATCATAACCAGCTCGCGCGCGGTCAGCGCGGTGGCGGCGGGCAGGTGCTGCGGAAGATAGGCGACTTCTTTGGCGTATGCGCGGGCGGAATAGGCGCGTATTTCTTTGTCGTTCAGCAATATCCTGCCGCCTGCGGGTTCATGCTGGCGGGTGAGCAGTTTCAACAGCGTGGACTTGCCCGAGCCGTTATGACCGATGAGGCCGTAAACCTTGTTCGGTTCGAAAGAGAGGGAAATATCGTGCAGCAGGGTGCGCCCGGGCACGGCAAATGAGGCGTTTTGTAGTTGGAACACGGGTTCAGACGGCCTTTCGGTAAAATGGGGCGGAGGATGTTTGCCGGCGGATAAACAAAAAAACGGTACGGAACCGGCTTGTCCTGTTCAAAGCGGACGATACGCTAAGGTGTTGAAACACCGTGTGAACCGGTTCCATACTGTCTGTACGGCCTGCGGCTTTGCCGCTTTGTTCCGGTTTTGTCCGTCCGCTGTCAAACGGCAACTTTTCCGCCCGGTTGGATATGGTTAAAATATAACAATTCTTATTTCAATTCAAATGCAGACATGAGCCTCCCAAACACTCTCGCCATCCAAGACATCATCCGTTTCTGCGTCCTTGCGCTGCCTGCTTTGGACGGCGATGCGAGGCCGTCTGAAACAGAGGCGGACAGTCGCGAAGCGGAGATCATGGCATCGGCGTTCGGCAGGCTCTCCGTGGCACATCCTGAAGCAGGGGCGGTCTATTGGGCTTGCCGCACTTGGCTTTTATGGATGTGGCAGCCGGTTTATCTGGGTGTGTGGGCGGCATCGGTCAAAGGTGCATCGCCCGATTTTTCAGGTTTTGCCCACACTTTCGACGGGCTGTTTACCGCACGTTTCGGCATTGCGGTGCAGGATTGTACGGTGCGGCTCAGGCAGGAAGCCGTTTCACGAACCGCCACAGATTTGAAAGCCTATCTGTACGCCTCGCTGCCGCTGATTCGTCCGCATTATCCTTTGGGTGCGAAGCTGGCGGAATATTTCCTCGGCGATGCGGTGCTCAAAGCTCTGTCTGCCGCACATGCCCTGCGCCTGCTCTCGCGCGGTGAAACGGAAATGCTGGCGCGGCAATGGCAGGATGCTTTGGCGGTACGCTGCAACGGCGCGCTGGTGTGGGACGGGGAAACACAGGGGTTTCAGGCACAACTGGCCGCCTGCTGCCAACACTACCGTCGGGAAGACGGGGAATTTTGCAGCGGTTGTCCGAAAACGCGGCCTTAGGGCAGGGCGGTTTCGGGTAAAGACATCACGGCATCAGAGGCTGCTGAAAATGCAACCGGCTGATTTGTCGTGAGCTTGTCTTGTTTTTGCGGTAGGGGAAAGGGTTTGCCGACATTCTTAAAGGCCGTCTGAATATTTTTCAGACGGCCTTTGCCGTTTGCTGCCTTAAAAATCGACGGATGCCGACAGGGAGAAGCTGCGCGGCGCGCCGGCGTTCAGGTAGCCGCTGCCGGGATAGCCGCCGACGGATGCCCAGTATTTCTTGTTGGCAACATTATCGAGGCGGGCGCGGAAGGTGGCTTCGTGCCTGCCGATTTGGGTGCGGTAGCGTGCGCCGAGGTCGAAGCGTGTCCAGCCGCCGACTTTGAGCGTGTTGGCGGCGTCGGCGTAGGAAGAGCCGGTATAGACCATGCGGCCGTCAAACGCCAGCCCCTGCACTTTCGGCACTTCCCATTCCAAGCCGATGTTGGCCTGGGTTTTGGCCACACCGATGGTGCGTTTGCCGTCGGTCGAGGACGAGCCGGTGGATTTCTGTTTGGCATCGAGCAGGGTTACGCCGCCCAAGAGTTTCACGCCCGGGGCAACTTCGCCGTAAACGGTGATTTCCGCACCTTGGTGGCGGTCTTTGCCTTCGGAAGTGAGACGGGCGGTGTTGTTTTCGACAACGTAGAGCGAACGCGGTTTGTCGGTGTGGAAGAGCGTCAGGCCTGCGCCGAAACCGCCTGCTTCATATTTGGTGCCGATTTCCTTTTGTTTGGAGACAAAGGGTTTCAGCGATTCGTTGGCATTGCTGACGGTGTAGGCCGTACCGTTGACGGTCGCGCTTGAGGCGGCGGTCGCGCCTTGGCTCAGGCTTTCGATGTAGTTGCCGTAAACCGACCAGTTGGGCGTGATGCGGTAAACCGCGCCGGCGGCAGGGCTGATGCGCGATTTTTTGTAGTCTTCGGTTTGCATGCCTGTATTGTAGGCGTAGCTTTCATTGTGAAGCTGCTGCCAGCGTGCGCCGAGCGTGAATTGCAGGCGTTTGTCCCAAAGGCTGAAGGTGTCACCCAAGGCGAAGCTGGTCAGGCGTGTTTTGCCGGTAACAGCAGGATTGCCCATGTCGTTGCCCGAATACAGCGGGTCGGCGGCTGCGGGTTGCGGATAGCGGGACGGGTTGTAGAGGTTGGTCGTATATTGGTTGCCCCAATCCATGATGTAAGCGTTTTTGCGCGAGGATTGGAAACGGTTGGCGGCGGCGGTCCATTCGTGCCCTACCGCGCCCGTATTGAATTTGCCGCGCAAACCGATTTCGCCCGTGTCGATTTTATCCTTACGCGCGTTGTCGAAGCGGTAAATCGATCCGTCGCCGTTGACATTGCGGACAGTCAGGTTTGCCAGAGAATTGTTTTCCTTGCTGCGGCGGAAGCCATAGGCGGCGTAGGCAGTCAGGTTGTCGTTGAAATCGTATTCGCCGCGCATTGTGCCGAACCAGTCGCGCTCGTTGGAATACGTCCACGGCTGCGCCCAGTTGGACGAGGCATCAGGCGCGGCCGGCACGGCGGTCAGGCCTGACAGGGTAACATTGGTACGCGTGGCTTTGAGCTTGTTGTCCTGCCAGCCCAAATCGGCGGACAGGCGGGCATTTTCATTGCGCCAGTCTAGGCCGACATTGACCAGGCTGAGTTTGGACTTTTCGTCGTCTATTGCGGTTTTGCCGTTATGGTGCGCCGCATTGACGCGCACGCCGAATTCCTGATTTTGTCCGAAACGGCGCGCCACGTCCGCCGCCAAACCACCGCGTTTTCCCGCGCCGTAATTGGCAGTCAGCCGGTTCAATCCTTCATTGGACGCGCGTTTGGGCAATACGGATACCGTGCCGCCGATATTGTTGCCGCCCGGCGCCATGCCGTTTAAGAAGGCGGATGCGCCGCGCTGGACTTCCACGCGTTCGAAAAGCTCGGTGGCGATGTATTGGCGCGGCAGGATGCCGTAAAGGCCGTTGTACATGGTATCGTCCGATTCGGCGGCAAAGCCGCGTATGAAATAGGCTTCCTGAAAATTGCCGTAACCGCGCGCAACGCGGACGGTCGGGTCGTTTTGCAGTACGTCGCCGACGCTGCGCGCATGTTTGTCCTGAATCAGCCTATTGGTGTAAGCAGTATTGGAGAACGGCGATTCTAGGTTTTTTTTATTGCCCAAAATACCCACGCGGCTGCCGCGCGCCACCTGTCCGCCCTTAAATGCAGGAATCAAACCGCCCTTGGATGCGTCCGCGCTGGCGGTTACAGTGATGGTTTCGAGTTCGGCGGTTTCTCGGGCTTGGGGTTCGTCTGAGGCAAATGCCGCCGAAACGGCAAGGAGGGAGAGGCTGAGGATGCTGAGTCTGGAAGCGGGCTTAATCATTTGTATTTTCTTTCAAAAGTCGATTGTAACGGTTAATTCTAAAAGAAAATTAATTTCATTTCAAAAAAAATAAATGATAAAAGGTCGTCTGAAACTGTTTTCAGACGACCTTTTGACTGAATGGCTGTCAACTTTACCGTTTACGCCGCGTCGTACAAACCGCGCACCACCCTGCCGATGGCGGCGATGCCTTTTTCCAGCGTTTGAGCGTCCTGCGCAATGCTCATGCGGATGCACTCGCGGGCGTGCGGGTAATCCTGCGTGTCGATGCCGACGAAGAAATGTTCGCCCGGAATAATCAGCGTGCCTTCGGCTTTGAGCATTTCATACAGGGTTTGCGATGAAACGGGCAAGTTTTCAAACCAGAGCCACAGGAAAATCGCGCCTTCGGGCTTGTGGATTTTCAGCGGATACGCGCCCAGCTCGCGCTTGAGCAGCGAGACGGCAGTTTGCGCCTGATTGCGGTAAAACGGCCGGATGACGTCGTCTGAAAGCTGTTTCAGACGACCGTCCTGCAACAGCGGCGTTGCGATGGCTGCGCCGAAGCGGGTGGGCGACAGGTTCACAATCGCGTTCAGGCTGCTGATGGCTTTGACGACTTCGGGCGCGGCGACGATGATGCCGGTGCGCACGCCCGGTAAGCCGACTTTGGACAAGCTGAAGCAGAGGATGATGTTTTCGTGCCAATTCAGCGTCACGTCGCTGTAAATGATGTTGGGGAACGGCATTCCGTAGGCGTTGTCGATAATCAGCGGAATGCCGTGTTCTTGCGCCAAAGCGTCCAGTCGCGCCATTTCTCCGTCGGTCAGCACGTTGCCGGTCGGGTTGGTCGGGCGTGAACAACAAATCGCGCCGATTTTGCCTTCTTTCAGCTCGGGCAGGCTTTCCAATGCGTCAAAGTCCACGCGGTATTTGAAGAAGCCTGCTTCGCCTTCGTGCTCGACAGCTTCGATTTTCGGTTTGACGGAAACGAAGTGCTGCCCTTCGACATGCACGTCGGCATAGCCGATGTATTCAGGCGCGAGCGGCAGCAGGATGGCTTTCTCTACGGAAAGGTCGTCTGAAACCTTGAATTTGCCGCCGAAGAGGTTGAAAAGATAGAAAAACGCGTTCTGCGAACCGTTGGTCAGCGCGATATTGTCGGCGGTCAGGTTCCAGCCGTATTCGCGGTTGAGGAAAGCGGTCAGCGCGTCAATCAGCGCGGCATCGCCTTGGGGGTTGGAGTAGTTGCCGATGTTCTCGACGGCGTGTTCCGCCGCCAGCTTGGAAAATACGTCGGCGAACACGGCATTGACTTCGGCGATCCGCGCCGGATTTCCGCCGCCGAGCATGTTGACGGGCTTGTCGCTTTTAAGCGCGTCGCCGAGATCGTCCATAAGTTGCAGAATGCCGCTGTGTTGCGTGAATTTTTCGCCGAATGCCGAGAACTGCATGATGACTCCGTGTAAATATGATTGGCGGGGATTATATCAGCTTGATATGGCGAGGGGTCGTCTGAAAATGAATGTGGCGGGTTTGACGCACCATTGTCCCAACATCGCAAGAATATGTGACGGCAATTCATCTGCCCTGCCCTCTTAAAAATTCAGACGACCCGATGGATCTCATCAGGTCGTCTGAAAATGTGAACGTCGGAAAAAGGAAAGAGATTTAGCGGATTTTCAGCGTACTCAATCCGATTAACACCAAGACGATGGTAATAATCCAAAAACGGACAACGACTTGGGTTTCCTTCCAGCCTTTTTGTTCGTAGTGGTGATGGATGGGCGCCATCAGGAAGATGCGTTTTTTGGTTTTCTTATACCAGCCGACCTGAAGCATGACGGACACGGCCTCAACGACGAACAGACCGCCCATGATGACAAGAACGAACTCTTGGCGGACGATGACGGCAACAGTACCGAGTGCCGCACCCAAAGCCAGTGCGCCAACGTCACCCATGAAGACTTGGGCGGGATAGGCGTTGAACCACAAAAATCCGAGACACGCGCCGCACATGGCGGTACAGAAAATTACGACTTCGTTCGCACCTGCGACATAAGGCAGTTGCAGGTATTGGGCAAATTGGGCATGGCCGCTGGCGTAGGCGAAGATGGCGAGGCCGGCGGCAACGAGGACGACGGGGAAGGCGGCAAGTCCGTCAAGACCGTCGGTCAGGTTGACGGCGTTGGAAGTGCCGACGATGGTCAGATAGGTCAGAACGACGAAACCGACCACGCCCAGCGGCAAGGCGACTTGTTTGAAGAAGGGAACGATGAGGATGTTGTTGGAGCTATTGGACGCAAGGTAAAACAAGGCAAGCGCGGCAACAATGGCGACGCTCGACTGCCACACCATTTTGAATTTGGCGGAAACACCGTTGGGGTCTTTATAGACGACTTTGCGCCAGTCGTCGTAAAAACCGAGTGCGCCCGTGGCAAGCAATACGCCCAAGAGAATCCAAATATACGGGTTGGCCCAGTTGCCCCACAACAGCGTGGATACGGTGATGGCGGTCAGAATCAGCGAACCGCCCATGGTCGGCGTGCCGTTTTTGATGAGGTGGGTTTGCGGCCCGTCGGTGCGTACCGCCTGCCCGACTTTCAACTGCGTCAGTTTGCGGATGGTCCACGGACCGAGCAGCAGGGAAAACGCCAAAGCGGTCAAAGCTGCCATGACGGCGCGGAATGTGGTGTATTGAAAGACATTCAGACCGGTCAACCAGTTACTGAAATGTGCAAGCCATAAAAACATGGGGCTTCCTTTTGTTTTTGTTGTTACATTGGGCTTATCGCCCGTTTTAAAGTTTGGTTTTTGGGGTCGTCTGAAAAAGTTTCAGACGACCTTTGTTGATTATCAAGCTGCTTATGACATTCAGTGCCTGCTGAAGTTCACTCTCTATGCAGGTTTCTAGCGAACCCGTTATCCGTTGTTTAGAGAGATGGCAGCGTTATTGAGCGACGGCTGCGTTAGTGTCTTTTTCAATCACGCAAATCGGATAATTTCGTACCAATCAGCAATAAGGCTTTTCATTTTCAGACGACCTCTTTATCCGTCAATGCCTCGACCACTTCTTCCATCTTCATAAAGCGCGAACCTTTCACCAATACGGTGGCGCGTTCGGGCAAATCGTGGCTCAACACTTGAATCAACGGGTCTTTGGCGGCGAACCACAAACCGTCTGCACCAAACGTTTCCGCCGCTTCGACGCTGTTGTCGCCGACAAAATAGGCTGCTTCAATGCCTTGGTCTCGGGCGTACGCGCCGACTTCGGCGTGCATGGCGGCGGCCTCGTCCTCGCCCAGTTCGCCCATATCGCCCATCACAAAAATACGCGGCGCAGGCATACGCGCCAACACGTCAATTGCGGCTTTCATGCTGTCGGGGTTCGCGTTGTAAGTATCGTCAATCAGGGTCGCACCTTTGATGCCGGATTTGACGTTCAGACGACCTTTGATGTTGCTGAAACCTTTCAAACCTTCCGCCACATCGTCCAAAATCAAACCCGCAGCCAAAGCCAGCGCGGCAGCAGCAGCAGCGTTATGGACATTGTGGCGACCGGGAACAGGCAGCACCACGGCGGCGCGCTCGTCGCCGCACACCAAATCAAATTCGCACGACAAAGGTTTCAACACAATATTTTCCGCGTGGACATCGCCGCTATCGACGCCGAAAGTCCGCTGCTGATGACCTTGGGAGGTCGTCTGAAACATGGCGGCATGTTCGTCTTCGCACGGAATCAAAGCCAATCCGTCTTCGCCCAAACCTTGATAAATCTCGCTTTTCGCCTTGGCAATATCGTTCGTGCCGTCAAAACCGCAGCCGACATGGGCGCGCAAAGCATTGTTGACTAAAGCAGCATCGGGTTTGGCGATTTGCGTCAAAACCGCCAGTTCGCCAAAATGGTTCATGCCCATTTCGATCACGGCATAGCGGTGTTTTTCGTTTAATTTCAACAAAGTCAGCGGCAGGCCGATATGGTTGTTGAAGTTGCCCGCCGTCGCCAAAACGGCATCATCGCCGAAACGGTGACGCAATACCGCAGCCAACATTTCCTTCACCGTCGTCTTGCCGCCCGAGCCGGTAATGCCGAACACAAACGGGTTCACATTCCCGCGCCACGCCTTCGCCAGCGTTTGCAACGCGGCAAGCGTGTCATCGACTTTCAACGCGCCGTCCAAAGCAGCGCAATCTTCGCGCGAAACCACAACCGCCGCCGCACCCGCAGCCAATACGTCTTCAACAAAATCATGCGCGTCAAACCGCTCGCCCGCCAATGCGAAAAACACATCGCCCGCGCGGATGTCGCGGCTGTCGGTTACGATGCGCGAAACGGGTTTGTTTTCAGACGGCGTCGGAAGGTTGAGGGTTTGGCAGATGAAATTTAGGTCTAGTGGTTTCATGGTTTCTTTCGTTTGTTTTTTTCAGACAGTTTTTTGACACTCAGCTACCTATTTTTCCATACTCCTGATAATCGGAGAAACACAATACGATGGTTTTGCCGTTTTTACGGTAGGGGTGGCAGAGGCTGTAATGACCGTCTTCCGCTTCATAGCGCATTTCCTGGGTTTGTCCGGCAAATACTTTTTGCAGGTATTCGCGCTCCTTCAAATTCGGAGAATAGACATAGTCCATTTTCTTGACCATCACTTTCTCACCATTTCGATCCATGACAAAATTATCATTACCTTCTACATTTTGATTGGCAGCAGGTACAGCTTCATTTTGACTGGCGGCAGGTACAGCTTCGCCACCCACGTTAAGGCGGGAATCGGCTGAAAAAGCCAGATAAACCGGTTTGTTGTCGATCTTATCCTGCACGATAATCATGGCAGATTTGAACGACAAATCATCTTTAGCCATCAAATCAAGGATTTCTGACGATTTTTTAATATACGCCAAGTCGAAACGGTAATCGGCCAAGGCATCTAGTTGAGCAGAATTGTCTTTGACGATGCGCTCCGACGATTGGGTTAAGATATCCCGTTTTTGTTGAATAGTCAGGTAATTGCCGCCGAACAGCAACGCAGCCAAAATAGGAAATACCGCCAACAGCAGATATACGGTTTTCCTGCCGCCACGGACTTCTTCTTCCTGCCCGCGCTCGGCAATACGGGTCAGATTCAACATGATGTTCAACATCAACGTACCGCCCATCACAGCCAAAATCCCCAAAATACTCATCAGGAAAATTTCTGTAATGTGTTCACGGAACACCTTGAGTCCGAAGACTTGGATCAATATCAACGCGAACACCCAGTACACCAGCAGTGTCACTGCTACCATACCGATGATGTTCGTTGCCTTGACCAATTTTTTTGCGTTCATCTCTTCACTCTTTTTTCAGACGACCTATTTATCCTGATTAATCAACGGATACGGATTAATCGCACCACTTGGCAGATACACGCCGTAGTGCAAATGGGCAGGCGTGGTTTTAGCGTTGCCGGTTTTACCGACATAGCCGATGACCTGTCCTTCTTTCACGCGTTCATACAGGCGGATGCTGGCGAATTTGTTGAGGTGGGCATAGTAATGCCATGCACCCGGCCCTTGGATGCCGATGACTTTGCCACCCAATCGGTTGCGCCCGATTTTGGTGACAATACCGGGCGTCGTGCTGCGTATCGGCGTGTTTTTCTTAGCGAAAATATCCACGCCTTCATGTCTGCGCCCCTGACTGCGCGCTGCGCCCCAAGTGTCGTCAAAACGCTTGCCTTTAACAGGATTGGGCAGGCTTTGCGCCGCCGGCGGTTCTTTCGCCCTCAGTTCGGCAATTTCGGCGTTCGGGCGCGGCAGTTGTTTGGTGGTACAGCCTGCAAATAAAATCATGACTGCACTGATGAAAAGGGTTTTTGTCGGCATTTTCAGCATCAAATCGGTCTCCTCGTTTTTCAGACGACCTTTAAAATTCCAAATCAGGGTCGTCTGAAACAACTGTGATGGGTTTAATGGCTGACGTGCCGTAATGCGTGGGTTGTGTTGCTTTTATTGTGGGGGATAAACGTTTTCAGACGACCTTAAGGCTGCCGGGCCGTCTAAAAATTGATTACATTGTTGTCAAATTTATAGTGGAATCGATAAGTCGAATACGAAGTACAGCAAAACTTCTCTGCCCTACGGTAACTCCACTCTGTCTGTATACACTCAAAAATTACTCTTCAATATCGACATATCCCAAATTGATCAGTGCCTGCTCCACATTTCCCACTGCCTCATCATCATCTTTTACCATCAGTAGGAAGGCATTTTCGGTATAACCAATGTCTATTAGCCGAAGCCCATGAGGCTTAAGCAATGCATCGTAAGCCTCTAAGACATAGTTACTATCATTGAACATTGCAAACATTTCCATCTCTTCACTCTCAAAAAGATCTTCCAATTCACCTTGATCATCCGGCACGGGAATACCTTCGTGAGCGCAAAATTCTGCTAATGTACGTTTGCATACTTCGTCATCAATTCCTGTTGCATCTATTTCAATGCCTAGCTTTTGTATAGGATAAAACTTCACTAATTTTAAATGCGGTTCTTTCCACTCCATATACTCCATAAATTGATGATCAGCATAATGCCATTCACCTGATTCGTGATACCAACCTAAATGCTTAAATAACCAATGACATACCAAATCCTCATCTTCAGCCGGAGGAGCTTTTGGTAAATCTTCACGGGTTAAGTAAGGGACGGCTGCAAGCAAGGCATTGAATAAAGGAGTATAACGTTGCATATTTTTGCCTATTAAAAGTGAGATGGAGTAATGTGTAATTTCCTATTTGCCAATGGCCTTAAGGAATTATCTGGAAAATATTTTTACCTGAGTTCTGCCAATGCTTTTTCTGCGATTTCAAAATCGGAGAAATGGTGCTTCACACCTTGTACATCCTGATAGTTTTCATGTCCTTTGCCGGCAATCAGGATGATGTCGCTTGAAGCAGCACGTTCGACTGCGTAACGGATAGCTGCGGCACGGTCGGCTTCGACGCATTCGGGCGCGGGCACGGCAGGCAGGATGTCGTTGATGATGTCTTGCGGATTTTCCAAGCGCGGGTTATCGCTGGTTACGACGACTTTATCCGCGCCCTGTACGGCTGCGGCACCCATCAGTGGGCGTTTGCCGCGGTCGCGGTTGCCGCCGCAGCCGAATACGCACCACAAAGCCGCACCTTGCGGTTTGATTTCCTGCAAGGTGGAGAGTGCTTTTTCCAATGCGTCAGGTGTATGGGCGTAATCGACGACGACCAAGGGCTTGCCACTGTTCATGATACAGTCCATGCGGCCTGAGGCGGGACGGATTTTTGCCAGCACATCCAATACTTTATCAAGCGGATAACCGTTGGCACAAAGCAAGGCGATGCAGGCAGCGAGGTTTTGCGCGTTGAACCGTCCGAGCAGGCGCGTGCGGCAACGGCCTTCGCCCCACGAGGTTTGAAATACGGCTTCCATGCCGTCTGAAGAGGCGGTGAAATGAACAATGCGGATGTCGGCGTGTTCGCTGAAGCCGTAGCCGTAAACGGTCAAATCGGGGCAGTCTTTTTTCAGACGACCTGCGAGTTCCACGCCGTATTCGTCATCTACGTTGATGACGGCGTGTTTCAAGCCGTGCCAGTAAAACAGGCGCGACTTGATGGCACCGTAGGCTTCCATCGTGCCGTGGTAGTCGAGGTGGTCTCGGGTGAGGTTGGTGAAGATTGCACTGCGGAATGGCACGCCGTTGACGCGCGACTGGTCAAGGCCGTGGCTAGAGACTTCCATCGCGGCGGCTGTTGCGCCCTGTTGACGGAAACGGTAGAGCAGGGTTTGGACATCGACGGGGGCGGGGGTGGTATGTGTGGTTTCTTCCAATGCGCCCCAAAAGCCGTTGCCGACCGTGCCGATAATGGCAGTTTTTTCGCCCAACAAATCGGCGGCTTGCGCCAGCCATTGTGTGATGGAGGTTTTGCCGTTGGTACCGGTTACGCCCCAGACTTTGAGGTCGTCTGAAACGTTGCCGTAAACTTGTGCCGCCAACATGCCGGCACGGTGTTTCAAATCTTTGATGCCTTGATTGGGGACTTTCCATTCGGGATTCCACGCAAATTTGCCGTCGTCGTCCCAAAAAACAAAAGCCGCGCCGTTGGCAATGGCAGCGGGGATATAACTGCGGCCGTCCGTATATTCGCCCTGACAGGCAACGAAAATATCACCTTGTTTAATTTGACGGCTGTCTGAATGCAACAAACGCCCTGCTGCGTTTGCACACAGCAGAGGCGGAATGTTGGTTTCAGCTAAAGGGGTTAACTTGCTGAACATAAAATAATCTCGTTGATACTCGGATTAAGACGGTGTTTTGACGGCTGCAACATTGGTCAGAGGCTTGGTGGGGGAAACGCCCAAGATATTCAGGCTGCCGCCCATGACTTGTTTGAAGACCGGACCTGCCACTACGCCGCCGTAGTAACCGTTTGCAGTCGGTTCGTCGATGGTTACCGCCACAATCACACGGGGATTTTTGGCAGGAGCAAAACCGATGAAAGTTGCGACGTGTTTGTTATCAACGTAACGTCCGTTGACCAACTTACGCGCCGTACCGGTTTTCGCGCCGACGTCGAAACCATCTACCGCACCCGCCGTACCCGTACCGCCGGGCTCGGTTACAGAAACCATCAAATCACGCACTTCACGCGCGGTCGAAGCTTTAATGACGCGTTTGCCTTTGGGCGCAACCGCCTGTTTCTCAAAGCTGACCGGCAACAATTCGCCGTCGTGTGTCAACATGGTATAAGCACGCGCCAATTGCAGCAGGCTCAATTGCAAGCCGTAACCGAAAGACATGGTTGCCTGTTCAATCGGCTGCCATCTGCGCCAGCTTCTCAAAAGACCGGCCGTCTCACCTGGGAAACCGGAGTGCATCCGCACGCCCACACCCAAATCATGATAAAAATCATACATTTCTTTAGGCGTGAATTTTGCAGACAGTTTGCTGGTACCGACGTTGGAAGATTTTTGCATAATGCCGCGCACATCCAAAGTAGGATACACATGGGTATCGCGTACGGTAGCAGGACCGATTTTATAAGGCATGGTATTAAAACGATCAGCCACACCGACTTTGCCGGAATCCAATGCTTTGGCAATCGTAAACGGCTTCATGGCAGAACCCGGCTCAATCATATCGGTAACGGCTCGATTGCGGCGCTGTTCGCTATCGGCGCTGCCCGGTTGGTTCGGATCGTAGGCAGGGCTGTTGACCAAAGCCAAGATTTCGCCGGTTTGCGCATCCAATACTACCACCGTACCTGCTTTGGCTTTGTGATAAGCCACTGCTTTATTCAATTCATCATAGGCAAGTGTTTGAATACGTTGATCCAAAGACAAAACCATGTCCTGCCCGTTTTTCGGATCGCTGTTGCGCGGAGAGTCCAAACTATCGACGATATTGCCTTTATTGTCGCGCAAAACCACTTTCGCGCCGTCCGCACCATGCAGACTGTCTTCACGCGACAATTCCAAGCCTTCCTGTCCTTTGCCGTCGATATTGGTGAAGCCGATAACGTGCGCAAACAGGTTACCCATCGGATAATGGCGTTTCAGCTCTTTTTGGAATGCCAAGCCTTTAATGCCCAAAGCTTTAATTTCTTCCGCTTTTTCTTGGCTGAGTTGGCGCTTCAGATAAATAAAATCTTTATCTTTTTTCGCCAATTTTTCCTGCAATGCCTCAACAGGCAGATCAACAATAGCCGCCAACTTAGCCATCTGTTCGGCAGTCGGCATTTCTTCCATACCAGAAGGCATGGCATACAAGGATTCAGTCGGCGCACTCAACGCCAAAGTCGCGCCGTTACGGTCCGTAATCATGCCGCGCGACGCAGGTAAAGTCAGGGTACGGACAAAACGCTGATCGCCCTGATTTTTCAAAAATTCATGCTGCGTGGTTTGCAAATAGATGCCGCGAGCCAGCAGTCCGACAAACGCAGCCGCAATCAGCCACAACACCAAAGAAATCCGCCCATCACTGGTGATGGGTTTTTTAGCTTTGGCTGTCTTGGGCAGCATGCTCGGTTTATATTCGTTTTTAATCAACATCTTAACATCTCAATTCATAATCACCCGAACCGTGTCTTTATCTAACGGCACCACTTTGCAGTGTCGGATAAGCCGGCTATATTATTTTTTTCGTTCCACCATCACGGTATTATCCGCGCCGGGCGGTTTGAGGCGTTGCTTCTCAGCCGCCACCTTAATCAGCTTGTGGTTCGCCAGCCGCGCCTGATCCAATTTCAAGCGTGCATAGTCCTGATCAAGCTTGATTTCCTGCTTTTGCGCTTTATCCAAAGCGATGAAGTGCAAACGCGATTGGTCTTGCACAGTGACCACCGCAAAAGCAGATACCGATACCAAGACCAACAAAAGGATATTTAATTTATTCATTATTTTCAGACGACCTCAATCTGTTTGTTCCGAGGACACCTGCCCCACATAATGCTTATTCTGCAATCTCACCGCCCGTCCGCTCTGCCACGCGTAAAACTGCGCTGCGCGCCCGCGGATTGGAGGCGGTTTCCTCAACACCCGGCTTTATTGCCTTTCCCACCGCCTTTAACGGCGGCAGAGGCAAATCCGCTTCTTTTACTGCCGCCCAACGCGGCAAAGGAGGATGTTGCGAATACTTTTTGACAAACTGTTTTACGATGCGGTCTTCAAGCGAATGGAACGCGATAACCGCCAAACGCCCACCCTGTTTCAGACGACCCATCACTTGCGGCAGAACCGCCTCTACCTCTTCGAGCTCGCGGTTAATAAAGATGCGAACTGCCTGGAAGGTACGCGTCGCAGGGTCTTGCCCCCGCTCACGAGTACGGACGTTTTGCGCCACGAGCTGCGCCAGCTTGCGGGTTGTATCGATCGGACTTTCTGTCCGTTGCGCAACAATGGCGCGCGCAATCTGGCGACTAAACCGCTCTTCACCATAATTCTTGATAACCTCGTGCAAATCCTGTTCTGATGCTGTTGCAATCCATTCTGCAGCGGACATTCCCCGCGTCGGATCCATGCGCATATCCAAAGGTGCATCAAAACGGAAACTGAAACCCCGTGCGCCGTCATCTATCTGCGGGGACGAAATCCCCAAATCAAACAACGCACCATCTATTTCTTCAATATCCAGCTTATCCAGGGTCGTCTGAAAACTGGAAAACCTGTCATGGACTACCGTAACGCGCCCATCCTGCTCGGCCAGCTTTTGCGCCGCCTCAATCGCTTGCGGGTCTTTATCAAACACAATCAGACGACCCTGACTGCCCAGACGGGACAAAATCAATCGGGAGTGCCCTCCCCTGCCGAACGTCCCATCCACATAAATACCGTCTTCACGAACTGCCAGAGCATCAACCGCCTCGTTTAACAAAACGGTGATATGTTGATATTCAGCATTACTCACAATTGCAAATCCGTCTGACTTAATTGGAATGCCAACTCTTCAGGATCATCATCCAAAGCCTGAGTCATTTCAGCTTCCCATTGATCACGGCCCCACAATTCCAAACGGTTGGCGCGACCGACCAAGGTAACGTCTTTTTCAAAATCCACCCGTTTGCGCAGATTGGCAGGAATCAGTACGCGGCCGGCGCTATCCCATTCCAGTGTATCCGCATTGTGCAGCAGCAGATTTTGATAACGCTGCAACATCGGATTTCCTGCCGTTTTCAAGTGCAAAAGCTGCTCGGCAACCTTTGCCCATTCAGCCTCTGGATACATCAGCAATTTTTGACGGGAATCCAAAGTAACCACAATCGACGGCGTATAATGGCGCAGCAAAATATCGCGGAACTTGGCAGGAATCGCCAACCGCCCTTTGCTGTCAATACTCAATTCGTGAGCGCCACCAAACACAATTTCGTCCTATCGGTTTAAATCGGAATTTTTTGGGCAATGCAGACACTTTTACCCACATCGCCCCACTAGCCCACACTATAAAAAATTTTAACGCCTCGGTCAAATCGCCTTACTCTAAAATCCCAGTACATATGCAACAACAAAATCATTAAAAAACAGTATTTTAACCAAACAAGCAAACAAGCCGAACCACCCATTTTACCCGATTTGGTTTTTAAAAACACAATATGTAGTATTAAAAATATTATTTAGACACAACATATGGTATAAAAAAATGAAAAAACGCCCCTTTTCCGTTCACGTTATAATAGACAAATAAATTCATAAATTTTACATTATCTAACAATTATGAAGACACACCTCCCCCTCCCCTCCCCTGCCGCGCAAGCCTCAAGTTCCAAACTATTTGAAATCATCAAACAGGAAATAAAAGCCCAAAATAATTGGATTCCTTTCTCACGATTTATGGAGCTTGCACTCTACACACCCGAATACGGCTACTACACCGGAGGCAGCCACAAAATCGGCACAGACGGCGATTTCATCACCGCCCCCACCCTCACCCCATTATTCGGACAAACCCTCGCCCGACAACTTACCGAACTACTCCCGCAAACCGCCGGCAACATCTACGAATTCGGCGCAGGTACGGGACATCTCGCCGCCACCTTATTGAAAAGCCTTTCAGACGACCTCAAGCATTACTACATCATCGAACTCTCATCAGAGCTTGCCGAACGCCAACGCCAATTCATCGCCGAACACACCACCCCACAACTGGCACAAAAAGTCATCCACCTGACCAAACTGCCTGAATCCTTCGACGGCATCATCATCGGCAACGAAGTCCTCGATGCCATGCCTGTCGAAACCATCCGCCGCACTCAAAACACCTTTCAACACATCGGCGTTTCCGTTAACCCCGACGGACAGCTTGAACAAAGCCCGCAACCTTTGAAACAACCTAACCTCCTGCGTTTAGCCGCCACCTATTTTCCCGAAACCGAACACCCCTACACCAGCGAGCTACACCCCGCCCAATACGCCTTTATTCTCACCCTTGCGCAGAAAATCAGGCGTGGCGGCATGATATTTATCGACTACGGTTTTGACGCCGCCCAGTATTACCACCCGCAACGCGACGAAGGCACGCTCATCGCCCACTACCGCCACCACACCGTTCACGACCCGTTTTTCCATATCGGTCTGACTGATCTGACCGCACACGTCAACTTTACCGATATTGCCCAAGCAGGCACCGACGGCGGACTAGACCTCATCGGCTACCTGTCCCAGTCTCATTTCCTATTCAACCTAGGCATTACCGACCTGTTGGCACAAACCGCCCCGCCAGGTACGGCAGACTACCTCCGTGTCAGCACCGCCGTACAAAAACTGACCGACCAACACGAAATGGGCGAACTCTTCAAAGTCATCGCCTTTGGCAAAAACATCGACATCGACTGGACAGGTTTCCGCTTCGGCGACATCTGCCACAAACTTTGAAATCCCCCACCTCAAACCATCCTCCAAACACACAGGTCGTCTGAAACACAGTTTCAGACGACCTCATCCATGTTTTATTCCATTAAAAAACAAAAACAAAACATAAAGTACAAAATAAAACTTGCCAAAAACTCAAAACAACATATAATAGCGACTTCACGAAACGGCGAATTAGCTCAGTCGGTTAGAGCAGAGGAATCATAATCCTTGTGTCCGGGGTTCGAGTCCCTGATTCGCCACCAAATTTCGGGGGTATAGCTCAGTTGGTAGAGCGCTTGCATGGCATGCAAGAGGTCAGCGGTTCGATCCCGCTTACCTCCACCAGATAAAAAAGACCTTGTTTAAAACAAGGTCTTTTTTATATTTATTGGCTCTATCATGGATTAACAGCAGGACCTACATTCCCAGCAATCAATTTTCTAAGTACCCAATACAAAAAACAGATTGGCCTCACACCCCCCTCTCTGTTCACAACGTCATCACTTTCCCTTATTTTCAAGAGGCTGCCATGATGCAATTATCTTGGCAGCCTCTTATATCGTAGTATTAACTTGTTCTGTTTTATATGAAGTTATGGACTCATTCTAAAGACATTACTTGACCTTTATAGATACGGATTCAAGGTTTGGCGCAAAATTTCCATATCTGTAACCTTCGTAATGTTTGCCTTACCCAGACGATCCAAACCAATAAAGCGCATGACGCCGCCACTCACTTTTTTATCATGACTCATGTGCTCTATCCATTTTTCAAATTCAAACTTCGGCGGTGCTGATGGTAATTTTGCGGCCTCAAACAATGCTGCAATACGAAGCGTATCTGCCTCATGAATTTTACCCAGTTTCTCGGATAACCGTCCTGCCAACACACATCCCGCAGCTACCGCTTCACCATGCAGCCACACGCCATAACCCATTTCGGCCTCAATGGCATGCCCAAAAGTATGCCCCAGATTCAACCATGCACGAATCCCTTGTTCTGTCTCATCTTGAGCCACAATCTCAGCTTTCATTTTGCAACAATGGTACACAGCCTGCGCAAGTTTCTCCTGATCCTGCATCATTAAATTGGTCATGTGCTGCTCTAACCACTCAAAAAACTCAATATCGCCAAGCGCGCCGTATTTAATGACCTCTGCCATACCGGCAGATAATTCGCGTTGCGGAAGCGTTTTAAGCGTAGATAAGTCCGCCAGTACAGCCTTAGGTTGATAAAACGCGCCTATCATGTTTTTCCCAAGCGGATGGTTGATCGCCGTCTTACCGCCAACCGAGGAATCAACCTGACTTAACAATGTAGTCGGCACTTGAATAAATGGGGCGCCACGTTGATAAGTTGCCGCCGCAAAACCAACCATATCGCCAATGACCCCTCCTCCCAATGCGATCAAGGTCGTTTTGCGCTCCGCCCTATTTTGCATTAAACCGTCAAAAATAAGATTGAGCGTTTGCCAATTTTTATATTCTTCCCCATCAGGCAGAATAATACTGAAACTGGAAATACCTAATCTATCCAAGGTCGTCTGAAAAGATTCTAGATATAAGGGCGCAATCGTCTCATTCGTAACAATGGCCACCTTATTACTTAAATATGGCTTTAATAAAACATCAGCTTGCTCAATAAGATGATTCCCGATAAAAATAGGATACTGATGGGAGGGAGTTTGGACGGTCAGGGTACGCATTTTGATTCCTTGTTAATCTTTAGTTGCCAGCTCTCATTTAGGGTCGTCTGAAAACCTATATCGTTACTCACTGATAACAAATCTATTATCGATTTAACGCCTCAAACAACCGTTTCACCGTTTTTGCACAGCTGTCGGACTCGATCACAATGTGCGCAGTATTTCGATATAAAGGATCACGGGCATTATAGAGCTCTTGCAACTTAGCAAGCGGGTTCTCTACCTGCAACAAAGGGCGGCTGTTATCATAACGGGTCCGCTCTAACAGAACTTCAGGCGAGGCATGAAGATACACGACCATACCATTTCGTCGCATATTTTGCCTGTTTTCCTCACGTAAAACCGACCCTCCTCCTGTTGATAAAATAATATCCTTCATCGCAGTTAGCTTCTTGAGCATAGCAGTCTCTCGATTACGAAACCCTTGCTCACCCTCCATCTCAAAGATGATGGGAATAGAGACACCTGATGCCGTACAAATCTCATGATCACTATCATAAAACGGACGATCCAACATTTGGGCAATATACCGCCCCAAAGTGGTTTTCCCTGCACCCATCAAGCCAATTAAGATTAAATTACCGTTGATTTTTTCCATAAAAAGCATTTTATACGATACTCAGCATTATTTGTGCCACCCTTCCAAACTCGTGTCTGCAAACACCATACTCCAATTTTTAATCCGTTGATTCTAATTGTTTTTAATTTCAGACTTCTAAAAGTCTTTGGCTATTATATTTGACGCACAAATCCTGACTATCAGATTGAATAAATAAAAACCGGGCAGATATCCAAAAGACATCTACCCGGTTTTATTGCATCACTTAATAACGCAAATTACTACCCACGCCATCCATAATGCGAGGCGTTATGAAAATCAACAATTCGCGTCGTTCTTCTTTCTTGGCTCGTGATTTAAACAAGTTTCCTACTACAGGAATATCACCAAGCAATGGAACTTTATTGATGGTATCGCTATTGTCCTCTTCATAGATACCACCAACGATCAAAGTGCCACCATCTTCAACCATAGCCTGAGTATTCAAGTTCTTAGTCTGAATACACTTGGTTATCAAAGAATCTACAGTACAGTCGACCGGAGTATCTTTAGTGATCTTAACGGTCATAATAATTTGGCCATCCGGAGTTACATTAGGAGTAACTGTCAGACCCAAAACCGCTTTTTTGAATGAAACCGAAGTCGCACCGCTTGAAGAAGCTTCTTGGTAAGGAATTTCGGTACCGGATTCAATCGTAGCTTCTCGACGATCCTGAGTCAGAACACGCGGATTAGAAATGGTTTTGCTCTTACCTGTTGCTTCAGACGCAGAGATTTCCAAACCTAATGCACCAGATGACAAGGCTCGTACTAAAGCGATACTGTTCGTTGCTGCTGTAGCAGGTAAGCTTACGTTAGGCTGCAAAGACCAAGTTGGATAAGCAGACTCTCCGCGGAACACTGAGGCGTTAGTATTGTGGTTATTCTGAGCAGCTGACCAATCATTGCCCCAAGAGTTTCTTCCTCTTGCACCAGCAGCACCAAACTTAACGCCCAAATCGCGTGAGAATCCATCTTTTGCTTCTACAATACGCGCTTCAACCATAACTTGGCGTGTAGGAACATCCAACTCATCAATCAATTTACGGAATTTCTCGATGACGTTTCGATTATCCGTAACAATCAAGGTATTTGTTGCAGGGTCAATCAAAGCACTACCTCGACCGCTCAACAAGGTATTGCGACCATTGGAATTGCTACTTCCGTTGTCTTCCAAACGAAGGATTTTACGGAACTCCTCCACATTTTTATACTTCAATTGGAAGGTTTGTGAATACAAAGGACCAAGCTCTGCAATTTCTTTTTCTGCTTGCAAGAAGGCCTTATCCTTCGCCAACAATTCATCACGTGGAGCAATATTGATGATATTACCTTGACGACGCATATCCAAATTACGGGCTTGCATTACCAAGTCCAATGCCTGATCCCAAGGCACATCCTTGAGGGATAAAGTCATCTTACCATTTACCGTATCGCTAGCCACAATATTGACGCCGGACTCTTTTGCAAGAATCTGCAAAATAGTACGAACTTCAACATCTTGGAAATCTAGAGAAATTTTACGACCATTGAAAGATTTATTTGCATTACCACCATTCAAACCACGTGACTCCGTATCAGCGGCTTTAGGTAAAATTTCAAAAGTAAAATGCCCTGCTGCCGGCTTAGTACGAACTTCCCAGTTTGAACTATTTCGAATGATCAGCTGAGTATCATTACCGATTCGTTTTAAAGTTATATTTTTTACAGGTGTATTGAAATCGCCTACATCCAAACTACGTTGTGCTTGTGTTGGCAACGGATAGTTTTTCAATGTAATGATGACACGATCACGCTGTTGTTTAATATCAGGCTGTCCAGTAAAAGCCGGAACGCTTAATTCAACAACACCTGAATTGCGCGATCCTTTACGGAAGTCGATATTAGCGGAATTAGCGACTTGCTTTGTTTTTTCTGACGGAACAGAATCCTGCATAGAAGGCTTATTATTTGATACAGACATTGCAAAATTTCGGTCAGCTGACTCGCTAACAAAAACCCAAACTTCATTGCCATGAATTTCAGTATTATATTGGGCAGTTTTATTCAAACCCAACACAATACGGGAACGGTCATTATTTTGTGCCGCCGTAATCTGATTTAATAACGGATCGGCATACTCCAATACTGATTGAGGCAATCGAATAGTAGTGTTAGCAAAATCAAGTGCAATTCTAGCTGGAGCCGAAGTAACAAAACCGCTCGGACTGGTTACATCACGATCAAAACGGATTTTGATAATTTTTTGACTATCAGGAAGAGTAGATACATTAATATCAGTAATATTACCTGCAAAAGCAGTTTGCACAGCCATGGCTACGCCAATACTGGCAAAAAATTTTGTCATGTGCTTAGTTTTCATAAAGTGAGACCCCTTAATTAATTTGGAATTGCGGCAGATTCGCTTCGAGATTCAGCTGTCGAAGCACCACTTGAACCTTCATCTGACTGTGTACTTAACGGCAATTCAGCCTTTCGATATATCCAGTTACCAGAACTGTCTTCTATTAATTCAGTCAAAGTAATTTTATCCTCAGTAATCGTTTGGATTTTACCGTAATTTTGACCGATATAGTTGCCCGGCATAACGGTATAAACATGTCCATTTACATCGATAAAGCCAGATGTCTTGTTATTACCACGCAGAATACCGACATAACGCATATTTTCCAAACTAAATGCTTCCAATGTCTCTTTCTGACGATTCAAATTAGGAGCATTATTCCCCTTGGGTGCATTTTCCAAACGTCGATAGTCAAACGCATTCAACCCATTATATGCTGGAGGAGTATATGCAACTGGCGGAGTAATCGTCGGTGCTTGAAATGGAGTAACCTTAACTTTAGCTTCATCTTGCGTCTGTTTTATCCACATATTTAAATCATCATGAGTGGGGGAACATGCTGCTAAAGACAAAACACCTACGAGTAAGATAGTATTTTTCATGATTTCCCTAATAACTTTTATTTATTGTCAACTTCAGCACCATTCTGCGCATCACTTCCGTTAGCCTGTGCCTCCTTCTGTTTGGCTGCAAGCTCGGCAGCAACTTCTTCTGCAGGACGAGCCTTATAAGTTGTTGCAGTGGCACTCAGTGTCAAAATATCACTTTTGCCCTCTTTACCACTTTTTCCGTCTGCTGCTTGGGAGAGCTTCAGAGATTCCAAAGTAATGATTCGCGATAAACCTCCGACATCACGAGCAAACTGGCTAATCTGATTATGCTTACCCGTAATGGAAATTTCATAGGGTAACTTTTGAATTGGACCATCATTAACCGGAGCTTGAGGCACAACACTATCCAAACGCAAACCATTAGCGGATCCAGCCTGATGCAATTCTTGGATTAAATTAGGAATTTCAGCATCTGTCGGCAGTTGTTTCAACAAAACATCAAAAGCTGAACGGATAGATGCCAATTCCTCCTGAAGGTTATGCAAATTAACAGCCTCAATACTTTTTTTCGTATATGTTTCCTTTAGTTCGGCTTCTTTAGCTTCCTGCGTAGAAAGTGTTTCGAGTTGCTCTTTGAAAATACCAACATATCCTATTGACAAGACCCCCGCTATTGCCAACCCTGCGATAAATAACTTAGCAGGCATATTTAACAAATAGAGGTTTTGGATATCAATATTTTTTGCTTTACTTACAGACATTTATTTTACCTCTTGCTTCTGTTCGCCAGTTTCAGTCGTGTTCGCGGCTGGATTTTGTACGGGTACTGATGGATGACCTGAATTATTCAACAAAACCTTCAGAGTAAATTCTTGATAATTATCAATTTTCTTAATACTCAAAAGTTCTGGCTGAGCAAAAACCCCGGTACTTGGTAAAGAACGCATAAACATTGCGATCTTATTATCACTACTTGCTCGACCCGTAATTTTGTAAGATGTCGAACTTTCTGCTTCCAACGCTGTCAGATAAGAGTTATCGGGAGTGACTACATTTAAGCTGTCGATAATATAGGCAGCCTGTGAACGTTTTTCCTGTAACTCTTCTACTTTTTGTTTTTTTGATAGGAAATTTTCTTTTTCTTGCTGCAGTTTTAGAATTTCTCCCAAAGCTTTATCCAGCTTTTCAATTTCCTTCCCTAGAAGGGCATTACGGTCTTCCTGCCTGCTGATTGCATTATTAATTGTCAAATATGTCAACACAAGCAGACCTGCACCTATCAATAACGCCGAAAGCATTAATACTTTAAATTGTTGCTTTTTGCGCTGTTTGATTTCTTCCCTATAAGGAAGAAGGTTAATTTTAACAAATTCGATCATATTACAGTCCCCTTAATGCTAATCCGAATGCTAATGTTAAAGACGGTGCATCAATTTGCAGCTGTGGCAAATCAATTTTATTGTTTCGTTCAGCATATAAAACCGGGTGAATACACTGTGTCGCAGTATTGGTTTGAGAAAAAATACTTTCCGCCAATCCAGCCTGTTGCGATGCAAACCCAGTTAATAAAATATGTTTAATGTTTGAGAAGGTCTCTGTTGTCTGCGTAGTGTAGTAAAACTGCAATACACGTTGGATTTCTTGCGCCACCTGAACGTTAAAGCGATCTGCGACTTGGGTTTGATAATCAGATGGTTTGCTGGATGAAGCTATCATCTGCGCCGCTTTTTCTTCTGTCACTTGATAAGTACGCTGAATCAGTTGATTCAACTGTTCCGTACTGACAGGGGTCTCTTGTTTATACAAAATCTGTCCGTTTTGCATCACCAATGCGTACATTTGGGTAGCATGAATGCCAAATACGGCAACTTTTTCATTAGTCAATTCAGGTGCATGATTATTAATCCAAAAAGCATAGGCATTTCTCTGAGCCAAAAGATCCAAATCTAAGGCAGACAGATCAAGCCCTGCATTTTCAAACATTTCAATAACAGGCTCAATATCGTCTTTTCTAGCTGCTACGGTTGTAATCTGCTGCCCCGCCGGGGAAACGGATACGCCGGTCACCTGATAGTCATAACTCATTTCATCAATAGGACCGATTACTGAAATTTCAGATTCAGCGAACTCGTCCAAATCAAGTTCGGTATCGCGAGGGTTGTAAGTTATGTTCTCTATTGTTGCCAAGCTTTGTGGTACAGCTGCAACAAAGTTCTTACAAGAACTGCGCAATTGCGTATAAGTATGTTGCAAATAGGTGACAAGTTGGTCGTAATCTTGGATTTTGTTACCTTTTACAATATTTTTAGGTAATTTGGTAATAACGTATTTTTCTAGCTGAATTTGGTTTAAACTACGGCCTGTCAGCTGAACCATCTTAATGGCATGCTGGCTGATGTCGATGCCGATAGCGGCTCGGTTGCTTAACCCTCCGGAAGCTTTACTTGCCTTGCTGGTTTTGCTTTTAGGGCTTTTTGATAAGCTAATCATATAATTTCCCTGTATTGTTAGGAGTGAGTAACTGTTTCGATATCCGTAAAGGATTTCTTTTTCTTTGCACAGTAAATACTGTGTTTCACAGAAATCGGTTTCTATTTTACTTTATTTAATGCCAGTGATGGCAAAAATTATTACTTAGTCATGATTAAAAAGATTATAACGACCTGTCTTGGTTTGATATTAGGATTGGCACTCTTCGGTGTCGGCTTGCTCGCTATTGCGATTTTGGTCACATACCCCAAGTTGCCTGCTCTTGATTCTTTACAACACTACCAACCCAAAATGCCCCTCACAGTATATTCTGCCGACGGTCAGATTATTGGGGTTTACGGTGAACAGCGCCGGGAGTTTACAAAAATTGGAGATTTTCCAAAGGTTTTGAAAGACGCTGTTATTGCCGCAGAAGATAAACGTTTCTATGAGCACTGGGGCGTAGACGTAGTAGGCATTGCCCGTGCCGCTATCGGCAACGTAGTCGCCGGCGGTTTGCAATCGGGTGCCAGTACCATTACTCAACAGGTAGCAAAGAACTTCTACTTGAGTAACGAGCGTACATTTACCCGCAAATTCAATGAAGCCCTATTGGCCTATAAAATTGAGCAGACGCTTAGTAAGGATCAGATTTTAGAACTGTATTTCAACCAAATCTATTTGGGTCAACGGGCATACGGTTTTGCCTCTGCCGCTCAAATCTATTTCAACAAAAACGTGAAAGATTTGACTTTGGCTGAAGCATCCATGCTGGCAGGCCTACCTAAAGCGCCTTCAGCGTATAACCCCATCGTTAACCCCGAGCGCGCCAAACAGCGCCAAGCCTACATCCTGCGAAACATGCAGGAAGAAAATATGATTACTGCACAACAACGCGATCAAGCTTTGAAAGAAGAGCTGCATTATGAACGTTTTGTGCAAAACATCGACCAAAACGCTTTGTATGTTGCTGAAATGGCACGCCAAGAGTTGTATGAAAAATATGGCGAGGACGCATACACCCAAGGCTTTAAGGTCTACACAACCGTCAATACCGCCAACCAACGTGTTGCTACTGAAGCCCTTAGAAAAGCGTTGCGTAATTTCGACAGAGGCAGCAGTTATCGCGGCGCAGAGAACTACATCGACCTCAGCAAAACTGATGACGTAGAAGAAACGATCAGCCAATATCTTTCTACTTTATATACGGTTGATAAAATGGTTCCTGCCGTTGTCTTGGAAGCCTCTAAAAAAGGAGTTCTGATTCAACTGCCTAGCGGGAAAAGATTCAATCTGAACAGCTACGCACTGGGCTTTGCAGCCCGTGCAGTCAACAACGAAAAAATGGGAGACGACCGTATTCGTCGCGGTTCCGTCATCCGTGTCAAAGGCGGCGGCAACAATTGGTCTGTCGTTCAAGAACCCCTATTGCAAGGTGCTCTGGTCTCATTAGATGCAAAAACAGGTGCCGTGCGTGCATTGGTCGGCGGTTATGACTTCCACAGCAAGACATTTAACCGAGCCACCCAAGCCATGCGCCAACCAGGTTCTACCTTTAAGCCTTTCGTATACTCTGCGGCACTCGCCAGAGGCATGACAGCATCCACCATGATTAATGACGCACCACTCTCACTGCCGGGTAAAGGTGCCAATGGTTCTGCTTGGAATCCTAAAAACTCAGACGGCCGTTATGCAGGCTATATCACCCTGCGCCAAGCATTGACCGCCTCTAAAAACATGGTTTCCATCCGAATCTTGATGTCCATCGGTATCGGATACGCGCAACAATACATCCAACGTTTCGGCTTCAAACCGTCCGAAATCCCTGCCAGCCTGTCTATGGCGCTTGGTACCGGTGAAACAACACCATTGCGTGTCGCTGAAGCATATAGCGTCTTTGCCAATGGCGGTTACAAAATTTCCGCATACGTCATCGACAAGATTTATGACAGCGAAGGTCGTCTGAAAGCACAAATGCAACCTCTTGTTGCAGGCGAAAACGCTCCTCAAGCCATCGACCCGCGTAACGCATACATCATGTACAAAATCATGCAGGACGTTGTCCGTGTCGGTACTGCAAGAGGCGCCTCCGCACTTGGCCGTTCCGATATCGCCGGTAAAACCGGTACGACGAACGACAATAAAGATGCATGGTTCGTCGGCTTCAACCCAAGTATTGTCACTGCCGTATACATCGGCTTCGACAAACCGCGCAGCATGGGCCGCGCAGGTTACGGCGGCACGATTGCCGTTCCAGTCTGGGTCGATTACATGCGCTTCGCACTCAAAGGCGTAGAAAACAAAGGCATGAAAGCACCGGCAGGTATCGTGAACAGCGGCGGCGAATACTATATGAAAGAACGTATGACCACCAGCTCCGATATCACTCTGGACAATAGCGGTACCGTTCCACGCCCTGCACAACAACCTTCCCGACAACAACGCCCGGCCAATGCCAACACTGCCGCAACGCCTGATAGCGATCGGGATGGCGGAGACCGCGGTCGCGGTGATTTGCAAGAAACGCCGGTACAGCCAAGCAATGTTAACAATCGACAATTAGACTCGCTGTTCTAATTACACCGGTCAAAAGGTCGTCTGAAACCCGAATCAGGAATTTCAGACGACCTTTTTATATATGGCAGTACAATCTCAATTCATTGCCATGTGAACAAGATAGAAAAATTCACTTTAAACCGATACAGCATTGCCTCATCCGAGCCTAAAGCGGAGAGTTTCCCCAAATGCTAAAAAACCAGTTTCATACCATCTGCACTGTTCATCAAACTTATCCCCTACCCCTTGATTTCAAATTACCTCACCACACTAGATTCCGCCCCTTCCACTCACTCCATCAATCAAACGAATTGTATAGTGGATTAACTTTAAATCAGGACAAGGCAACGAAGCCGCAGACAGTACAGATAGTACGGCAAGGCGAGGCAACGCCGTCCTTGTTTAAAGTTAATCCACTATAAAAACAACAAGGTCGTCTGAAATATGATCCAACATTTTCAGACGACCTTTTCGGGTTTATCTATTTTAAAGCAACATACACAGCAGCAAGACGATTTTGTTCTCTCCCTCTGCAAGACAATAAACGGATTTGCGTCCCGTCAATGCAGACAATACGACGACCGATTACAATGACTCGGAATTTTCCGGATTTCCGATATTCAAGTTGTCCATTTCTTCTTGATGCGTAGCAAACCATGCTCCGACGACTTGGTTGACTTCTTCGATGCCTTGCTTTTTAAGGCTGGAAAACAGTTGTACGCTGATGCGTTGACGGGTCATATAGGGTTTGAGCGATTTTTTGACTGAGCCTAAAGTTTTGATTTGCTCGTTTTTCGACAGCTTGTCGGCTTTCGACAACAAAATATGCACAGGGCGGCCGGTGATGTGGAAAAAGTCCAGCATCCGCAAATCCAGCTCTTTCAATGGGTGGCGCGCATCCATAATCAACACCAAGCCGATGAGCTGGCGCCGTTGTTGAAGGTAGTCGCCCAAGAGTTTGACCCAATGCGTGCGGATGGCTTCGGGAACTTGTGCATAGCCGTAACCCGGCAAATCGACCATGAAGCTGCCGTTGCTCAATTCGAAGAAATTGATGTGTTGGGTCCGTCCCGGCGTTTTGGAAACGTAGGCGAGCCGGACATGGTTGGTCAGGGTATTGATCGCGCTCGATTTGCCTGCGTTGCTTCGTCCGACAAATGCGATTTCTGCAGGTGTGTCGGGCAGGTCTTTGAGATGGTTGACGGTGGTGAAGAATTTGGCGTTCTGAAAGAGGTTCATCCGTATTTCCTTGTTCCCTGAGACGGAGTGGCAGAATTTGCCGTGTCCATGTTGCGAAACATGGTAGTAATTTAATGTAAATCTAGTATAGAATAGCACGTTTATAGAATTATCGGTTTTTATCGGGTAAAATTTATCCGGCGTTTTGAGTATAAAAAAGGCATTGTCGCGGTATGCAATGCTGTAATCAGGAGCACTCCATGAAACGATTGACTTTAGCGGCCTTGGTTTTGGCTGCCGGCGCGGCTGTCGCTGCCCCGAAAGCGGATATTGCAAAAGGCAAAGAAGTGGCTACTACCATTTGTGCGGCATGTCATGCGGCGGACGGCAACAGCGGCATCGCCATGTATCCAAAGCTCGCCGCGCAACACAGTGCCTATATCTACCGTCAAACCTTGGACATTAAAGAAGGCAAACGTACAAACGGTTCCGCCGCTGTGATGAAACCTATGGTGATGAACCTGTCCGAACAAGACATCCTCAATGTATCTGCATTCTATGCCAAGCAACAGGCCAAATCCGGCGAGGCAAACCCGAAACAAAATGATCCTGTTTTGGGCGGCAAAATTTACCGAGGCGGTTTGGTGGATAAAAAAGTTCCTGCCTGTATGTCCTGCCACGGTCCCAGCGGCGCGGGTATTCCGGGCGGCGGTACCGAAATCGGCGCATATCCGCGCTTAGGTGGCCAACATATGTCTTATGTGGTCGATCAAATGAAGGCATATAAATCCGGACAACGCAAAAACGCGATTATGGAAGATATTGCCAAACGCCTGACCGAAGAAGAGTTGAATGCGGTTTCCAACTTCATCCAAGGTCTGCATTGATTCCTATCAATCCGTCTGTTTGCGGATGATGTGAATATCAAGGTCGTCTGAAAACGCTTGCCCTTGGGCAGTTGTTTTCAGACGACCTTGTGCGATGGTATGCCGCCGCTTTTGAGGCAATAAGTATTTTCAAATGGCAGCCTTTGGCTTTTTGCCCCATTATGTCTATTTTTTGTGCCGTTCGATAATCGGGCCTCTTCCGAATCCCGACCATCCCCGTATTCTTTATCAAATCAAACCGCTATGAGCAAATCCTCTTCATCCGTCCCCCTTATCCGCAAACCTTGGTTCGCTTTTTTAAGCTCCATGCGTTTTGCCGTTGCCTTGCTCAGTCTTCTGGGCGTCGCTTCGGTTATCGGGACGGTGTTGCAGCAAAACCAGCCGCAGGTCAATTATGTTGTGAAATTCGGTCCGTTTTGGTCGCAGATTTTCAACTTTTTAGGCTTGTACGATGTTTATGCGTCCGCTTGGTTTGTGGTCATCATGATGTTTTTGGTGATATCGACCAGCTTGTGCCTGATTCGCAATGTTCCGCCTTTTCTCCGCGAAATCAAATCGTTCCGTGAAAACGCCAAAGAAAAATCATTGGCGGCGATGCGCCATTCGACTGTGTTGGAAGGCAAGATGTCGTCTGAAATTGCCCGGCGTTATCTCGAAGTACAAGGCTTCAGCTGCAAAACCGTAACGCGCGAAGACGGATCGGTTTTGGTTGCCGCCAAAAAAGGGGCGATGAACAAGTGGGGCTATATTTTTGCCCATACCGCGCTGATTGTGATTTGCTTGGGCGGCTTGATAGACAGCAACCTTCTGCTGAAAATCGGTATGCTGACCGGACGTGTCGTGCCGGACAACCATTCCGTCTATGCCAAAGACTTCAAACCAGAAAGCATTTTGGGTACGTCGAACCTGTCGTTCCGCGGCAATGTGAACATTACCGAAGGGCAAAGCGCGGACGTGGTCTTTCTCAATGCCGACAACGGGATGCTGGTTCAGGATTTGCCGTTTGAAGTGAAGCTGAAGAAATTCCACATCGACTTTTACAATACCGGGATGCCGCGTGATTTTGCCAGCGATTTGGAAATTACCGACAAGGAAAGCGGCAAAAAATCCGAACACACCATCCGCGTCAACCATCCGCTGACGCTGCACGGCATCACCATCTATCAAGCGAGCTTTGCCGACGGCGGCTCCGATTTGAAGTTCAAAGCCTGGAATTTGGGCAATCCCAGCCGCGAGCCGGTAACGCTCAGGGCGACATCTATGCGCGACTTCCCACTCGACATCGGCAATACGTCCTACAAACTGGAGTTTGACCAATTCACGTCTATGAACGTGGAAGACATGAGCAAGTCGTCTGAAAAAGAGCAAACCCTGCAATCAGCGATTAACGACGTGCGCGCCGTCTCTCAAGAAAACAAAAAATACACCAACATCGGCCCGTCCGTTGTTTACCGAATCCGCGACAAAGCGGGTCAGGCTGTTGAATATAAAAACTACATGCTGCCCGTTAAGCAGGAACAGGATTATTTCTTCATCACCGGTACGCGCACAGGTCTGGAACAGCAATACCGTTGGCTGCGCATTCCTGCCGATAAGACTTTCAAACCCGATACCTTCATGGCGATGCGCGAACTCTTGAAAGACGAAGCCGCACGCAAAGCCGTCATCCGCAACGCGACCTTGAACGCGCCCGACAACATCCGCGAGCAATTCACCCTTGCCGCCGAAAACACCTTGGGCATTTTTGCGAAAGGCGGCTATTTGGCGTTGGACGAATTTATCACCAAGAACATCCCCAAAGAGCAGCAGGAAAAAATGCAGGGATATTTTTACGAAATGCTGTTCGGCGTCATGAACGCCGTATTGGAAGAAACCATCCAAAAATACAAGCTGCCCGCATGGCCTCAAGACGAAGCGCGTAACCGCTTCCTGCTGCACAGCATGGACGCCTATACCGGCCTGACCGAATACCCCGCCCCCATGCTCCTGCAACTGGACGGCTTTGAAGAAGTCCGCTCCTCCGGCTTGCAAATGACCCGTTCGCCCGGTGCATTTTTAGTCTATTTAGGCTCTGTTTTGCTGGTTCTCGGCACGATATTTATGTTCTACATCCGCGAGAAACGCGCGTGGGTCCTGTTTTCAGACGACCACATCCGCTTTGCCATGTCTTCCAGCCGCAACGAGCGCGACCTGCAAAAAGAGTTTCCGCAACATACACAAAGCCTGCAACGACTGGCGAAAGATTTGAACCATGACGCATAACCATAACCCCCTACCCGAACACGAGCTGCTGACGCACAAATCGTTCCTCAAGTCCCTGAATACGGTCGACTGCCTATTCGCCCTCCTGACCGCAGCCGGCGCATTCTTCGCCCAAACCCGCATTCAGCACACCATGGACATCTACGAAATGGTGATTTTGTGGGCAAGCGCGGGCATTACCGTCTTTTTAGGCTGGTTTTTTAAACCCATGCGCTGGTTTGCCCCCTTGTGTGCCGTCCTCGCATACGGCGCCGTCATGCTCTACGATGGCGACATCACACATTCCGACGGCTTCCTGCTCAAATACTTCCTCAGCAGCCAGTCCGCGATTATGTGGCAATGCGCCTTCGTCTTCTTCGCACTCTTCGCCTACATCACCGGTGCCGTGTTGGCACAACGCAAAAACGTCGCCACCAACACCCTGCTCGGCATGGGTTCCGTATTCGCCTGGGTGTCCGCCGTCGCAGGCTTTACCGGACTTTTAGTGCGCTGGCACGAAAGCTACCTCCTGCGCCCTGACGCAGGACACATCCCCGTTTCCAACCTCTACGAAGTCTTCATCCTCTTCCTCGTCATCACCGCTCTGATGTACCTCTACTACGAAGCCCGTTTCGCCGTACAAAAACTCGGCGGCTTCGTCTTCAGCTTCATGGCGATCGTCGTCGGCTTCGTCCTTTGGTACAGCTTTTCCCGCGAAGCGCACACCATCCAACCCCTGATTCCCGCCCTGCAATCATGGTGGATGAAAATCCACGTCCCCGCCAACTTCATCGGCTACGGCGCATTCTGTATCGCCGCCATGCTCGGCATCGCCGAACTCTGGGCATTGAGAAACGAAAACGCCGGCAAAAAATCATGGCTGCCGCATTCGCAAGTCATCGAAGAAGTCATGTATAAAGCCATCGCCGTCGGCTTTTTATTCTTCACCATCGCCACCATCCTCGGCGCACTGTGGGCAGCCGACGCATGGGGACGCTACTGGAGCTGGGACCCGAAAGAAACTTGGGCATTCATCGTCTGGCTCAACTACGCCGTCTGGCTGCACCTGCGCCTCGTCGCCGGCTGGCGCGGCAAAATCCTCGCATGGTGGGCAGTCATCGGACTGTTCGTTACCGCCTTCGCCTTCATCGGCGTCAACATGTTCCTGAGCGGCCTGCACTCTTACGGCACCTTGTAAGCGTCAAAACACAATAAAGAAAGGTCGTCTGAAAAGCTTTAGCCCAACCCGCAAAGCATTTCAGACGACCTTTCCACACCATCAGCCACAACACAATAAAATCACACAAAATACCTCCCAATATCCCTCCCCTTCCTATTGAAACACCCCTTCCGATACACCATAATTCCATCTATAAGGCGATCACGCAAAACGCGTGTACATTGCGTCGATTTACCCGTTTTATAGTGGATTAAATTTAAATCAGGACAAGGCGACGAAACCGCAGACAGTACAGATAGTACGGAACCGATTCACTTGGTGCTTCAGCACCTTAGAGAATCGTTCTCTTTGAGCTAAGGCGAGGCAACACCGTACTGGTTTAAAGTTAATCCACTATACCCTCACCCCCCACATCAAAATAACAAAGGTCAACATCATGTGCCAACTGCTCGGCATGAACTGTAACACCCCCACAGATATCGTCTTTTCCTTTGAAGGCTTCCGCCGCCGCGGCGGCATTACCGACCACCATGCAGACGGTTTCGGCATCGGCTTTTTCGAAGGCAAAGGCGTACGCCTGTTCCACGACGACAAACCCAGCGCCGCCTCGCCCGTAGCCGACCTCGTTCGCGCCTACCAAATCAAATCCGAAAACGTCATCGCCCACATCCGCAAAGCCTCGCAAGGACAAACCTCGCTGGCAAACACCCACCCCTTCATGCGCGAAATGTGGGGCGAATACTGGCTGTTTGCACACAACGGCCATTTAATCGATTTCTACCCCGAACAAGGCGAGTATTACCATGCCGTCGGCACCACCGACTCCGAACGCGCCTTCTGCTACATCCTCAACCGCCTGCGCAGCCGCTTCGCCAGCAAGCCCGACCCGGACACCCTATTCGACGCCCTCGCCGCACTGACCCACGAAATCCGCCGCTTCGGACTGTTCAACTTCGTTATGTCCAACGGCGACAACCTGTTTGCCCACGCCAGTACGCTTTTGCACTACATCGTACGCAAAGCCCCGTTCGGCAAAGCACGGCTTTTGGACGACGACGTCATGGTCGATTTTTCCGAAGTCACCACCCCCAACGACAAAGTCGCCGTCATCGCCACCTTACCGCTGACCCGCGACGAAACTTGGTCGCAACTGGCAGTGAACGAACTGGTCATGTTCCGACAAGGCGACATCGCCCGCAGCGACCGTCCTGAACAACCCGTCTACATGAGTGTAGAAGAAGGCTTGGCAATCGCCCGCGCCGTCGGCGTATCCGTTTAAAACAAAGAGGTCGTCTGAAAACCCAGATTCAAGGTTTTCAAACGACCCCTTCAACCCACAATAAACCCACCGACTATACGGGAATAGCTCAATCGGCTACAATTCCGTTTCACAAACAAATAAATTCAAAAACTTATGAAATGTCCGTTTTGTCAGCATCCCAATACTCAAGTCACTGATTCGCGGCTCTTGGAAGAGACGAACAGCATCCGCCGCCGCCGCCGTTGCGTGGAGTGCGGGCAGCGGTTCAGTACGTTTGAAACGGTCGAAATGCGGATGCCGCAGGTGATTAAATCCAACGGTACGCGCGTGGCGTTTAATCCGCACAAGCTGAGAACCAGTTTGGAACGGGCTTTGCACAAACGCCCGATTGCCCAGGAAAAAATCGATGAAACGGTCGCGCTGATTGAGCAGCGTCTGTATCAGTCGGGCAACAAGGAAGTGCCGTCGCGCATGGTGGGGGAAATGGCGATGGAGGAATTGGCAAAAATCGATCAGGTCGCCTATGTCCGTTTTGCTTCCGTGTATAAAAGTTTCAACGACGTGTCCGAATTTACTCAGGCAATCGCCACGCTGGTGCAGACTGACGGGAAATAGGTCGTCTGAAAGCGGTGTGTTGATGATGAAGAGGATGTTTATGAAAAGAGTTTTATCCGTAGCCGCCGCACTATTCTGCCTTGCCGCCTGCAGCCCCGAACAGGGCGATGCGGTGTCGAAAGCCGCCTCCGATACGGTTCAAACGCTGACGAGCATGGACGGCAAAATTTCCATCTCCGTCCACAACAGCCACTTCACCGACATCATCGCCGATTCTGCCCGCCATCCGAAAAACGTTCCCGCCTCCAACCTGATTCTGCTCCAACACGACCCTGAAGCGCGCATTACCATTTATGCGGCAAACAACGGCCCGGCGCAAACGGATGCCAAAACCTATTTCGCCGAACTTAAAACCACCCTGCAATCGGACGAGACTCAAAATGTCCGCGTCGGTATCGCCACCGACAACCGCATGAATTACCAAACCGATCGCGAAGACCGGCAAGGTACGTTCAACCAATACTGCATCGCCATTCACGAGGCCAATATCTATACCGTTTGCGCGTACAGCCATCATGCGGGGCAGAAAGATTTGTCCGTCGTTTTGAAAGAAGTGAGTCTGGCGCATTAGCGTTTGAACGAATAAAACACGGCAAAGGTCGTCTGAAAACGGAAAACTTTAAGAAATCCACATTATGTTTGACTGTATTGATACCCAAATGATGCAAAACGCCCTTGCCCTTGCGCGGCTCGGGCGTTTTTCCACTTCCCCCAATCCCCGCGTCGGCTGCGTGATTGCACACGGCAGCCAAATCGTCGGGCAGGGGTTTCATGTCAAAGCGGGCGAACCGCATGCCGAAGTGCATGCGCTGCGGCAGGCGGGCGAAATGGCGCGCGGGGCGACGGCTTATGTGACGCTCGAACCGTGCAGCCATTACGGCCGTACGCCGCCCTGCGCCGAAGCCCTAATCGGCTCGGGCGTGTCGCGTGTGGTCGCTGCCATGACCGACCCCAATCCTTTGGTGGCAGGCAAAGGTTTGGCAATGCTCGAAGCCGCAGGCATCCGCACCGAAAGCGGTTTGCTGGAAACCGAAGCGCGCGAACTCAACCGCGGTTTCCTCTCCCGTATCGAACGCGGCCGCCCGTTCGTCCGCATCAAATGCGCCGCCAGCCTGGACGGCAAAACCGCGCTCGCCGACGGACGCAGCTACTGGATTACCGGTGAAGCCGCAAGGGCGGACGTACAAACCTTACGCGCGGAAAGCTGCGCCGTCCTTACCGGCATCGGCACGGTGCTTGCCGACAACCCGTGCCTCAACGTCCGCGCCTTCCCGACCCTGCGCCAGCCCGCGCGTATCGTGTTGGACAGCAAACTGCAAACGCCGTTGGGCAGCCACATAATTTCAGACGACCTCAGCCCCACCATCATCGTAACCGCCGTCGATGATGAAGAACGCCTCAAACCATACCACGCGTTCAGTCATATCCGCATCTTGAGGTCGTCTGAAAACGCCAACGGACGTATAGACCTTGCCGCACTGCTGCCCCAATTGGCAGAACTGGGCTACGGCGAGATTATGGTCGAAGCGGGCGCGACGCTGGCCTCCGCCTTTATCGAATCAGGCTTGGCAGACGAAATCGTGTTGTACCAAGCGCCGAAAATCTTAGGCGAAGGCAGAAACCTGCTCACCCTCCCCGCCAACCCCGCCGTTTTGACTTCGGAAGGCGAGTGGGAAAGCCGTTCGGTAGAGCTGATCGGGCAGGACGTAAAATGGGTTTTGCGTAAAAAATAGGCTGCTTCCTAAACCAGAAAGGTCGTCTGAAAACTGATTTTGGGTTTTCAGACGACCTTTTTGTCGGAAGCAACGGTGTTTTACTGCATCGCCTGATTTGCTTGACAGAGTTACAAATACCGCTTCAACATATACTGAAGTAATATTAATTTTAGGTTAAATTACGCAAATATATTAATACTAATTTTTATTAATTATTTGTATTTCCGATATTATATTTAGTCACTAACGGTATAGTAATTACTAAAAATAATACAATTCAAAATCTTACCGCCCAGCTTGATTATAATATTTGCATAAACATTTCCCAACACTCCATTATCGTCGGGCAATGCTGCATTTGCACATGCAAAACTTTTACGTCCAAAACCAATCTTAGGGAAAGATTTATTTTCGACACCGACAAAACGGATTCCGACCCTGCTGTTTTTATGACTGCCGGCCGGGGTTCTGCTGCGGCATTTTGCACTGTGCGGCACGCCCTTTTCCATCACATGAGACTTGTCATGAAAAATATTACCATTCAGAAATTTGCAGATAAAACCGCCAAAATCGGCATCGTCGGCCTGGGCTATGTCGGCCTGCCGCTGATGCTCCGTTATGTGGACATCGGTTATCAGGTTTTGGGCTTCGACATCGACAAAACCAAAGTCGACAAACTCAACAAAGGCGAAACCTACATCGAGCATATTCCTGCCGAGAAAATCGCCGCTGCTTCTAACAGCCTGTTTGAAGCCACCACCGACTTCTCCCGCATCGGCGAAGTGGAAGCCGTGATTTTGTGCGTACCGACTCCGTTGAACAAATACCGCGAGCCGGACATGAGTTTCGTTATCGACACCACCGACGCAGTGAAACCTTACCTGCGCGCCGGTCAAGTGCTGTCTTTGGAGTCCACCACCTACCCCGGTACAACCGAAGAAGAATTGCTGCCGCGTGTTGAAGAAGGCGGCTTGAAAGTCGGTAAAGACGTGTTCTTGGTGTACTCTCCGGAACGCGAAGACCCGGGTAACCCGAATTTTGAAACCCGCACCATCCCGAAAGTCATCGGCGGTCATACCCCTGCTTGTTTGGAAGTCGGTATCGCGCTGTATCAGCCTGCCATCGACAAAGTCGTACCGGTAAGCTCTACCAAAGCCGCCGAGCTGACCAAGCTTCTGGAAAACATCCACCGCGCCGTGAACATCGGCTTGGTGAACGAGATGAAAATCGTTGCTGACAAAATGGATGTCGATATTCACGAAGTCATCGCCGCCGCGGCAACCAAACCGTTCGGCTTCGTCGCCTACTATCCCGGTCCGGGCTTGGGCGGTCACTGTATCCCCATCGACCCGTTCTACCTGACTTGGAAAGCGCGCGAATACGGCGTGAACACCCGCTTCATCGAGTTGGCAGGCGAAGTGAACTCCCACATGCCCGACTACGTCATCAGCAAAGTGGGGCTGGCTTTGAACGAACACAACCGTTCCATCAAAGACAGCAAAATCTTGGTTTTGGGTATCGCCTACAAGAAAAATGTGGACGACATGCGCGAAAGCCCGTCTGTGGAAGTGATGGACCGCCTGCACAAATTGGGCGCAAACATTTCCTACTCTGACCCGCACGTGCTTGAGTTCCCGTACATCCCCGGCCACCACTACTTCGACCTGAAGAGCGAGCCGCTGACGCCGGAAACCGTAGCGAAATACGACTGCGTAGTCCTGACCACCGACCACGATAAGTTTGACTACGACATGATTGCCGAACACGCCAAACTGATTGTCGATACGCGCGGCAAGTTCCCTGCGAAAAACCCGAAAGTCGTGAAAGCGTAATACCTTTGACGATTGAGGCAGACTGCCTGCCGACGGGTTTCGGCAGGCAGTCGGCTTTCTTAGACCGTTTGTTTTCAGACGACCTAAGAAAGCCCTTATTTATATGATGCTGCTGCGTTTTCAGGTCGTCTGAAAATCTTGGCGGCAACAAATCCCTCCTATTTATGAATATAAGAAAAATACTCGGCTATGCTTTGGGTCCGATAGGCAGTGCGGCTTTCGGCATCCTCTCGCTTCCGCTGATTTCATGGTACTACCCTACGGAAGACATCGGCCGTATCGTCTTGCTGCAAACCATATCCGCTCTGACCATCCTGATTTTGGGGCTGGGCTTGGATCAGGCGTATATCCGCGAATACTACGTCAGCGAAGACAAAGCCGCGCTGTTCAAATCCTTCAGCCTGTCCCCGTTTGTTTTGAGCATTGCCGGGGTATTGCTGATACTTTTGTGGAATCCTTCTTGGCCTTCCAAAATTATTTTTAATTTGAACAACACCAAGCTGGGTATTCTGTTTTTAGTTTTTTTACTGACCACCCTGTTTATCCGCTTTTTCTCGCTCATCCTACGGATGCAGGAAAAAGCAATTGCTTTCTCACTCAGCCAGCTGACACCGAAATTCCTGATTTTGGTTTTGGTTTTGCTCTTCATCCTAATCGGCTTGCCAACCCATACCACCAGCCTGGTCTTTGCCTATACCGCCGCCCAAATACTGACCGTCGCTGTATTGATCTACCAAACCCGAACCGATTTGGCCGCCGCCATCCGTTCGCCTTGGTCGGCAAAGCTGCACAAAATGGGGTTGCAATACGGACTGCCTTTGGCATTCGGCAATCTCGCCTACTGGGGGCTGACGTCTATCGACCGTTTTGTTTTGAAAGAAATGGCAAGTTTGGAGCAACTGGGGATTTACTCGATGGCGGTCAGCTTCGGCGCCGTCGCCCTGATTTTCCAAAGCGTATTCTCAACCATATGGGCGCCATTGGTGTTCAAATGGGTTGAAGACAACACCAACCTCGACAAAATCGGCGGCATTACCCTGTCGATGACTGCGCTCATCAGCGCGATGGTTTGCTTTATCGGTATTTTTTCGCCGGTGGTCACTTGGATCCTTCCCGGGGAATATGCATCGGTACAGTTTATTTTACTGTCGTGCATGATGTTTCCTTTGTTTTATACGCTGACGGAAGTGACCGGCATCGGTTTGAACGTCGTCAAAAAAACCTGGCTGATTACCGCAGTCAATATTGCGGCATTCCTGCTGAACTTCGGCCTGCTGTATTGGCTGGTTCCGCTCTTGGGCGCACGGGGTGCCGCAATGGCGAGTGCGACTTCTTTTTGGGTGTTTATGCTCATCAAGACAGAATTGTCTTCAAGGATGTGGCAGAAGCTGCCCTGCCGGAAAATTTATACCCATACCGCACTCTGCCTGATTTTGTGCCTGGGCTACACCTACTTCGGCAACGCCGGCAACTACTACATTTTTGCTTTAATCTGGCTGGCAGGTTTGATTGCCCTGACTGTGAAATACAAAACACCACTTTCTTCAGCTTTATCGGCAGTGAAAGGTCGTCTGAATAAAAAACATTCAACACAATAACAACCATACTGCGTGCAGTTTTTGATTCTGCCGCTACAAAACGCTTACTCACCGAGAATCTTTGATTTTGTGCCCTGTCCGCAACCTATGCGGCTTGTACGCCGACACACTCGACACAGGTATTATCATGCATACATTAATCATTCCTTCTTGGTATCCATCCACTCCGGACGACGTCAACGGAATCTTTTTCCGCCTGCAAGCACAAGCCTTGCAACGCTCCGGAGTTAAAGTAGGGGTCGTCGCACCGATATTCCGTTCGTTCAGAACTCAGGCAAAAACTGCGTTCAACCCGAAAAATTACGGAATAAGGACCTACATCGACAAAGACGTACCGACTTATGTGTACGACAGCATGTTTTTCTTCCCGCGCATCCCGCATATCGACCGCAAACGGGAAATCGCCGCCAGTATGAAACTGTTCCGCCGATACGTTGCAGACCACGGCATGCCCGATGTCCTGCACGCGCACTGCGTCAACAGCGGCGGCATCATTGCATACGAAATCCACAAAGCAACCGGCATTCCGTATGTCATCACCGAACACAGCACCACCTACGCCCGCAAACTTATCCGCAACTGGCAACGCCCGCTGATGTATGCCGCCGCCCAAAACGCCGCCTGCCGCCTGGCAGTCAGCCGCGACTTTGCCGAACTGCTGAAAGAAGAATACCGCGGATTGGAGTGGCAATATGTTCCCAATATCCTGTCCGCCAGCTTTGAAGCGCCGATCGACCTTGCCGACAAACCCGCCAACGAAGACTTTACCTTCTGCTCGGTCGCGCACCTGCAACATAAAAAAGGCTACGACATCCTGCTGCCCGCCTTTGCCGAAGCAGTCAAAGCCTATCCGAACCTGAAACTGAAAATCGGCGGCGGCGGCTACGAAGAATTCAAGCTGCACCGTTTGGCAAAAGATTTAGGGCTGGAAAACAACGTTATCTTTGAAGGTCGTCTGAAAAACGAAGAAGTCTTGGAATTGATGTATCAAAGCGATGCCTTCGTATTGGCCAGCCGCCACGAAACTTTCGGCGTCGTTTTCATCGAGGCTTTGGCGCAAGGGCTGCCCGTCATCGCGACGCGCTGTGGCGGTCCTGAGACTATCGTCAATCCATCCAACGGGCTTTTGGTCGATGTCGAAGACCAAAAATCGCTGACGGAAGCACTTATCTCCCTCTATCGGAACCGGAAAAAATATTTCCCACGCCTGTTGCGCGAAAACTGCCTGAAAGAATTTGGAGAGCGTCCCGTTACCGAACAAATCATTTCTGCATATAATAAAGCTCTTGGAACGACCTAAATTTCAGGAAGCAACGTGAAAATTAAAAAACAAAATATATACATTACTATGCTTTATACGATGGTTACCGCCTACATGCTGGGGCCGATGCTGTCGTATAAGCTGGGGATTCCGCGTATCGACAATCCGCTGACCCTTTTGCTGGTGCCTGCCACCCTGCTGATTTTTTTCATAGAAAACAAAACATTCAATAGCAAGGCAGGACTCATGCTGATGGCGGTCGGGCTGATGACCGGCTGGAGCGCAATCCATCTGTTCATCACGCCCTTGGATTCGGTCAGGGTCATGGATACCTTTTTCTTCCTGTCGGTCGCCGGTTTGTTTTACCTGCTGTATCTGATTTTGAGCCGACACGAAAACCCCTTGCGCTTCGTACGCAGGCTGTTGGTTTACTTTTGCGCCTTTATCATTATTCCGCCCGTTATCGAAGTGTTGACCGGCATCCAGTTTGTCAAATCAGACGAAATTTTGGCGATTGAGGCCGGCGTGATTAAAGGCTTCTTCTTCAACCCCAACAACTTGGGTACGACTGCCCTCTTCTTCGCCCCTGCCGTGTTGATATTTTTCAATATCGGCGTCAACAAGAGGGAATATTTGTTCGGCTGGATTTTATTTTTGAGTTTGGGCGCGATTGTTTTCGCCAGCGCATCGCGTACGGCGACGATGAGTTACATCATTTTGTTTATCCTGAACTTGATTTACCGTAACAACGGGCTGTTTACGCTGATGACCATAGGCGTTACAGGCGCAGGCTTGTCGATGATTCCGAAACAGTACATTGCCGATTTCCTGCTCTCGATGCACGGTAATGCCTTTTTGGAAAACATTTCTTCCCGCCTGTATTTGTTCCTGTTCAATTTGGAGAGTGACAACTCGGTCGGCTACCGCCAAGAAATTTACAACTACTTCTGGAGCAATCCGCCGCTTTTGCTTTACGGCTACGGCCCTAAAAACTTTCAGGAATACTTCGGCGGGCATTTGAGCGACAGCCTCGGTTTTGAAAACCCGCACAGTTTCATCATCGAACTGTATTTGGGCTTCGGCATGATTTCCTTAATCGGCTTCATCTGTTACATCATTTGGTATGCAGTGAACGTCTTTTTAAGCCAAAACCTGCGGAACAAACAAAAAGCCATCGGCTTGGCGGCAATCGGCCTGTTTATTTTGGGCGGCTTCATCCCGTCCACCATTTTGCGTATGCCCTTCCTCTGGCTGCCCTGCTTTTTGATTTTCCTGTACAGCGTCCTGCCGCAGCGCGATACGGCGTATAACGCGTACCGATACACCCCTTGATAGAAAACATGATATGAAAAAAATTGTTTTGACTACTTCCATGTCCGGCCTCGGCGGCACTGAAAATGCGACCTTCCGCTTGGGACGGTTGCTCAGGCAGCGCGGCCACGAGGTCGTCCTTGCCTCTTCCGATGGCCCGCTCATCAAAGAGGCTCAAGCCTTGGGCATCCAATGGCGTCCGATTGATTTTTATCAGGGCGGCATCTTGGGCTACATCAAAGGCATGTTCGCCTACATGAAGATGTTGAAACAAGAAAAACCCGACATCATCCATTGTCAAATGGCGCGTATCGTTCCCGCCTGTGCCATCGCGGCGAAAATCTCTTCGCCGAAAACCAAAGTGTTCTACCACGCGCGCGGTTTGGATGCCGAAACTTATCCGAAAATCGCCAAACTTTTCGACAAACTGGGTGTATACATCATCGGCAACTGCAGACACGAACAGGAAAAACTCATCCGCCACGGTTTCCCTGCCAACCGCATCACCTACACCTACAACGCCCTGCACAAAGCCGATTACGTTCCTGAAAAAACCGCCAAAGACTACGTCATACTCGGCACGCTGTCGCGCTTGGATACCGTCCGCGCCGTGCATGTGATGCTGGACATCTTTAAGAAAATGGTCGACCGCAATATGCCCGTGCGCCTGAACGTAGCAGGCATAGGCGAGGAGATGGACAATCTGAAAGCGCAAGCGAAACGCCTGGGCATAGACGACAAAGTCACCTTTCTCGGCGGCGTGCGCGATTTGACCGGCTATTTCAAAGACGTCGATATTTTGGTGAACACGCCGCACTGTATCGGCGACCACGGCGCAGGCGTCGGCAACAACATCCTTGAAGCCGGCCTCTACGACACACCCGTTGTCACCTACAACATGGGCGGCATTTCCGAAATGGTCATTACCGGCGAAACCGGATACTGTTTCCCCTTCGGCGAAGACGAAGCCTTTATCGAAGCCGTCGATCAACTCATCAAGCAGCCCGAATTGCGCGAAAAAATGGGTAAAGCCCTGCATAAACACGTTGAGACCTTGTGTTCCGATGATGAAATCTATCGCACCACAATGGCCGCTTACGATATGTGAGGTCGTCTGAAAATATGAACATCACCATCGTCGCCCCCTACTGTTCGCTGCCGTCCGAGCCGCATTTCAACCGCTTCTGGTATCTTGCCGAGCTGTTGTCGCAGTCTCATGACGTGCTGCTGATTACCAGCAATTTCAAACACTACGACAAATCTTTCAGACGACCTGAAGATGCCGAATCTGCCTCGCAAGGTCGTCTGAAAGTCATGCTGCTGGAAGAGAGCGGCTACGGCAAAAACGTCTCGCTGGACCGCGTCAAAAGCCATCATGTGTTCGTCAAACATTTTGAGCAATGGCTGAACAACTGCTGTCCGGGCGAGCAAGACGTCGTCTTTTCCGCCTATCCGCTGATCGCCACCAACCTGCTTTTGGGCGAACACAAAGCGCGTTTGGGCTACAAGCTGATTATCGACGTGCAGGACGTATGGCCGGAATCCTTCTCCTCGGTCGTGCCTTTTTTGAAAAAAATCCCGCACAACCTGCTGCCCTTCTCCTCCCGTGCCAACCGTGCCTACCGCTACGCCGATGCGCTGGTCGCTGTGTCGCAGACCTACCTCGACCGAGCCAAAGAAGCCAATCCGAACGTACCCGGCGAAGTCGTCTATATCGGCGCGGATTTTCCGAAACTCGATGCCGCGCCGGCAAAAGACTTCGGCGACGACAAAACCCGCTTCTTCTACTTGGGTACACTCAGTTACAGCTATGACGTGGAAACCGTGTGCAAAGGCGTTCGGAAACTGTTGGACGACGGCGAAAATGTAGAGCTGCACATCATGGGCGGCGGCCCCGATTTGGACAGGCTCAAACAATACGCCTGCGAGGGCATCCAGTTTTACGGCTACATCCCCTACGCCGAAATGATGTCGGTCGCCAAAGGCTGCGACATCTCCGTCAACGCCATCCATTCCTACGCCATGCAGTCGATTACCAACAAACTGTCCGACTACATGGCATTGCAAAACCCGATTTTAAACAGCCAGGTCAACGACGAAGTCGCCGAAGTCCTCACCCTGCTGCCGCATGCGGACTACCGTTCCGGCGACGTGGACAGCTTCGTCCAAGCCGCCAAAGACATTCTGGCGCGCAAAAACGACCCCGTTCAATCCGACGAAATCGTCCGCCGTTTCAAGCGCGACGTGGCGTATCAAAAAATCGTCAACCTGATTGAAAGATTAGCCCATGAGTAAATTCTTCAAACGCCTGTTTGACATCATCGCCTCCGCCTCAGGACTGATTTTCCTCTCGCCCGTATTTTTGATTTTGATATACCTCATCCGCAAAAACTTGGGCGAACCGGTATTCTTCACCCAAGAGCGGCCGGGCAAAGACGGCAAACCGTTCAAAATGATCAAGTTCCGCTCCATGCGCGATGCGGTCGACCAAGACGGCAACCCGCTGCCCGACAGCGAGCGGCTGACCCCTTTCGGCAAGAAACTGCGCGCGACGAGCTTGGACGAACTTCCTGAGCTTTGGAACGTTCTAAAAGGAGAGATGAGCCTGGTCGGCCCGCGTCCGCTTTTGATGAGCTACCTGCCGCTTTACAACGAATTTCAAAACCGCCGCCACGAAATGAGACCCGGCGTAACCGGTTGGGCGCAGGTCAACGGGCGCAACGCGCTTTCGTGGGACGAAAAGTTCGCACACGATATTTGGTATATCGACCATTACAGTTTTTGGCTGGATATGAAAATCCTGTTTCTGACAGTCAAAAAAGTCTTTATCAAAGAAGGTATTTCGGCTGAGGGAGAAGCCACCATGCCCTATTTCACAGGAAATGACACTGATGCGAAAAAATAACGTACTTATCCTTTCCGCGGGAAGGCGCGTTGAATTGGTACAGGATTTTCAAACCGAAGCGGCCAAGTTTTCAGACGACGTCAAGATTTTGACGACGGATTTGGTGCCGCGTATGTCCTCCGCCTGCCACGTTTCGGACGGTTCGTTTGAAGTGCCGCTGATTAGCGCTGATTCGTATATCGACAGCATTTTCGATCTGGCGGTACGCGAAAACATCGGTTTAATCATCCCGACCATAGACACCGAACTGCAAAAGCTGGCAGACGAGCGCGAACGCTTCGAAGCGGCAGGCATCCACATCGTCGTTTCCGACTCGGACTTCATCGCGCAATGCCGCGACAAACGGAAAACCGCCAGCTTGTTTGCCCGCTACGGCATACGCTCGCCCGAAATTTACGACCGCGAGAAGCTGGTTTTCCCTTGCTTTGCCAAACCCCACGACGGCAGCCGCGCCATCGGTGCCAAACGGATCGACACGCCAGCCTGCCTGACGCCTGAAATCGTGGACGACCCCAAGCTGATGTTCTGCGAGCTTATCGACATCGAAAACGAATTTTCCGAATTTACCGTCGATATGTATTACGACCATGAAGGTCGTCTGAAATGCGCCATCCCGCGAAAACGCTTGGAAGTGCGTTCCGGCGAAGTCAGCAAAGGCATTACCCGCAAAAACAGCCTCTACCAAACGCTGCTGGAAAAAATGGCGGTATTGGAAGGCGCACGAGGCTGTATTACGGCGCAATTCTTCTGCAACGAAGAAACCGGCGAATTCTACGGCGTGGAAATCAACCCCCGCTTCGGCGGCGGCTTCCCGCTGACGTATGCCGCAGGCGGCAATTACCCGGGCTGGCTGATGCACGAATACTTCCGCAACGAAGAAATCCCGTTTTCAGACGACTGGGAAAACAACCTCATCATGCTGCGCTACGATGCCAAGGTCTTGGTTCATGAAAACGATTAATCCCGAAACCGCCGTCATTGTCTTCGACTTGGACGATACTCTGTACTCGGAATACGAATACAAACTCTCCGGCATCCGTGCAATCGTCGATACCGTTGCCGTCCTGTATCCCGATTGGGATTCAGACGACCTATGGCGCAGTATCGACCCCGACGGCAAAGACTGGCTGGACAAGTTGTGCCGCCACTGCGGTTTCAACGAATCGGAAAAACAGGTTCTTCTGTGGCAATACCGGCTGCACCGCCCGACGCTGACGCCGTATGCCCCGCATGATTTCCTGTCCGAGCTGACCGCGCCCTTCGCCGCACGCGCGCTGATTACCGACGGCAGAAGCCTGACCCAACGCTTGAAATTGGAAGCCTTGGGGCTGTATTCCCTGTTTGACGACATCCTCGTCTCCGAAGCCTGCGCTTCGGAAAAGCCCGACGGCAAACGCTTCCGCTATTTACAAGACAAATATGCCGAAAAGGCAGACTGTTTCATCTACATCGGCGACAACCTTTCCAAAGACTTCATCGCGCCGAACGCTTTGGGCTGGATCACCATAGGGCTGCATCCGTCCGAGCACAATATTCACCACCACTTACCCGAAAACTTTAACAAAGAACACCATCCCGATGCGTGGATCAGCTCCCTGCAGGATTTGGCGCAGCTGATTGCCCCTTCGGACTGTTCAACAAAATCACACATTAGCTGATAAAACAAAAAGGACTCTCACATGACAAAAATATTATTCATGGGACGTAAACGGCTTTCCGCCAACCTGCTCCGGCTCTTATCCTCACAAAACGGCATCGAAATCGTCGGCGTACTGACCGACAGCCACCTGCAAGGCTCACCGACGGCTGCCGCCGCCAAAGAATTGGGCTTGCCGCTCTACACTTTCGACACCGCCTTGGAAGCAATGAAAGAAGGTCGTCTGAAATACGATTTGGGCCTGTCCGTACTCTACTGGCGCAAACTGCGCGACGAATTCCTGACCGTCCCGCGCTTGGGTACGATCAACTTCCACCCGGCCCTGTTGCCCGAATACAAAGGCACGGGCGGCTACAACCTCGCCATCATGGACGAATTGTCCGAATGGGGCAGCACCGCACACTACGTCGATGCCTCCATCGACACCGGCGAAATCATCGAAGTGGATCGCTTCCCCATTGATTCTTCTGTCGAAACCGCCCAATCGCTCGAACGCAAAACCATGCAAGCATTGGAGCCGTTCGCACAACGCATTATCGCCCGCGCCGTCGAAGCGCAAGCCAAACTGCCGACTACGCCCAACATCGGCGGCCGCTACGTCAGCCGCGACGAAATGGAAGCCATGAAGCAAATCCGCGACGGCGACGACGTCGAGAAAAAAATCCGCGCGTTCTGGTTCCCGCCTTACGATGGGGCATACGTCGAAATCGACGGTCAAAAATACACCTTGATCAACCGCCAACTGCTGGAAGAAGTCGCCCCCAAAGACTCCACCAGCCTTTTCGCAGGAAAAGCCAATGCTTAACACATCCCTCTCCCCGTGGCCGAGCTTCACCCAAGAAGAAGCCGATGCCGTTTCCAAAGTCCTGCTGTCCAACAAAGTCAACTATTGGACGGGCAGCGAATGCCGCGAATTTGAAAAAGAATTCGCCGCCTTCGCCGGCACGCAATACGCCGTCGCCCTCTCCAACGGTACACTGGCACTCGATGTCGCGCTAAAAGCAATGGGCATCGGTGCAGGCGACGACGTCATCGTTACCTCGCGCACCTTCCTCGCCTCTGCTTCCTGCATCGTTACCGCAGGCGCAAACCCCGTGTTTGCCGATGTGGATTTAAACAGCCAAAACATCAGCGCGGAAACCATCAAAGCCGCGCTGACGCCGAATACCAAAGCCATCATCGTTGTCCACCTCGCCGGTATGCCCGCCGAAATGGACGGCATCATGGACTTGGCAAAAGAACATGATTTGTGGGTTATCGAAGACTGCGCCCAAGCGCATGGCGCGAAATACAAAGGCAAATCCGTCGGCTCCATCGGACACGTCGGCGCATGGTCGTTCTGCCAAGACAAAATCATGACCACCGGTGGCGAAGGCGGCATGGTCACCACCAACGACAAAGAGCTGTGGAGCAAAATGTGGTCGTACAAAGACCACGGCAAAAGCTATGACGCCGTGTACCACCGCGAACACGCCCCCGGCTTCCGCTGGCTGCACGAAAGTTTCGGCACCAACTGGCGCATGATGGAAATGCAGGCAGTCATCGGCCGCATCCAGCTCAAACGCATGCCCGAATGGACGGCACGCCGCCAAGCGCACGCCGCCAAACTGGCAGAAAGCTTGGGCAAGTTCGCCAGCATCCGCCTGATTGAAGTCGCCGACTACATCGAACACGCGCAATACAAGTTCTACGCCTTCGTCAAACCCGAACACCTGAAAGACGGCTGGACGCGCGACCGCATCGTGAACGAACTGAACGCGCGCAAAGTCCCCTGCTATCAAGGCAGCTGCTCCGAAGTCTATTTGGAAAAAGCCTTCGACAACACGCCGTGGCGTCCGAAAGAGCGGCTGAAAAACGCCGTCCAACTGGGCGACACCAGCCTGATGTTCTTGGTACATCCGACGCTGACCGACGACGAAATCGCGTTCTGCAAAGAACACATCGAAGCTGTGTTGGCAGAAGCCACAGCATAAAGTAAAAACCGCCGCGCCCGTATCATCGGGACGGCGGCGATTTACCGCTTCAGCCGAATAAAAAAGGGAACCGGCAAGCAACCGACACATACGGAAAACCAATGCTCCGTAGCAACAAACGTCTTTTCAGACGACCTTTGCATGACCGGGGTCGTCTGAAACCCACCCACAACATTATTCAGAACATACCAAAATGAATTTGGAAACCCTGTTATCCCTGCCCCGCAACGTCAAGAAAACCTTCTTCGTCATCCACGACGTTTTGATGATTTTTATCGCCTTTTGGTTCGCGCAAAGCCTCCGAGTCCAATACTCCGACGAATGGGCAAGCATGGCGAACTGGCTTGCCTTCGGCTCGACTGCCTTTTTGACCATCGCGCTGTTTGTCAGACTGGGGCTGTACCGCGCCGTTACCCGCTTCGTCAGCACCCGCGTCCTGACCGCCGCCGCATTCGGCAGCCTGATTTCGGCAGTCTTGTTCTGCCTGACCACTCTGGTTTTCGAACGCAAACTGCACCTCGCCCTGCCCGTCGTTTATTTCTTGCTGCTGGTCGTCTGCATCACCAGTTCGCGCATGATTCTGCGCGCCATCCTGACCGACCGCCACAAAAAACAAATGGCGCCCGTCATCATTTACGGCGCAGGACAATCCGGCCGCCAACTGCTGGAAGCCATCAAACAGGTCAACGAATATTCCGCCGTCGCCTTTGTGGACGACAACCCCAAAATCCGCCGCACCGTCATCTACGACCTGACCGTCTATGGTCCTGAAGACATCCAATCGCTCATCGACCGCTACGGTGTGGAAAAAATCCTGCTCGCCATCCCCAGCTCTACTCAGGAAGAACGCCGCCGCATCATCCAAAGCCTCGAAAAATACAAATGCGAAGTGCTGACTATTCCGGGCATGAAAGACTTGGTGGACGGTAAAATCAAAGTCAGCGCGCTGAAAAAAATCTCCGTCGTCGATTTGCTCGGCCGCGACCCCGTCGCCCCGCGCCCCGAACTCATGGGTGCGGACATTACCGGCAAAACCGTGATGGTAACAGGAGCGGGCGGGTCCATCGGCTCCGAACTCTGCCGCCAAATCCTGAAATGCCGCCCGTCCAAATTACTGCTGTTCGAACTGTCCGAGTTCTCCCTGTACAGCATAGACAAAGAATTGCGCGAAACTCAGGCAGCCGCCGGCAGTCAAATCGAAGTCGTCCCCCTGCTCGGCTCCGTGCAAAATAAAGAACGCCTGATCAGCGTCATGACCGCGTACGGCGTTGAAACCGTCTATCATGCCGCCGCCTACAAACACGTCCCCATGGTCGAGTTCAACACCGTCGAAGGCATACGCAACAACGTCTTCGGCACGCTCTTGTGCGCCCAAGCCTCCGTCGAATCCGGCGTCAGCACCTTCGTGCTCATCTCCACTGACAAAGCCGTGCGCCCGACCAACACCATGGGCGCCAGCAAACGCATGGCGGAACTCTGCCTGCAGGCACTCGCCGCCGAACCCGGCCAACAGACCCGCTTCTGTATGGTGCGTTTTGGCAACGTTTTAGGCTCTTCAGGCTCCGTCGTCCCCGTGTTTGAAAAACAAATCGCCGAAGGCGGCCCCATCACCCTGACCCACCAAGACATCACCCGCTACTTCATGACCATCCCCGAAGCCGCCCAACTCGTCATTCAAGCGGGCGCGATGGGCAAAGGCGGCGACGTATTCGTGTTGGATATGGGCGAATCTGTTAAAATCATTGACTTAGCCAAACAAATGATTACGCTTAGCGGCCTGAAATTGAAAGATGCCCAACATCCCGACGGCGATATCGAAATTAAAATTACAGGACTGCGTCCGGGCGAAAAACTTTATGAAGAGTTGCTCATCGGAGACGAAGTGCAAAAAACCACTCATCCCCGAATTATGACCGCCAGCGAAGTAATGCTGCCATGGGCGCAATTAAATGACATAATTATGCGTATGGACTTAGCGTGCTCAAATTCAGACCAACAAACCCTGCGCGCCCTGCTGCTCGAAGCCCCCGCAGGCTTTAATCCCAAAGACGATATTTGCGATTTAGTTTGGCAGCAGACACATTAAATACCCGACCGATAAAGCAAAACATTCCACAAAAAGGTCGTCTGAAAGTTTTCAGACGACCCCGATAAGACTGACAAGGATACCGACATGAAAAAACAGCTTGCCCTCATCAGCCTGTCCCTGATGGCACTGACCGCCTGCAACAGCAGCACCGTCATTCCCGGCTCCACCATCAACACACGCAACAAAACCATCGTTTACGAAAACGGCGAAACCGTAGCAGATACCAAATTCGACAAGCGCGTCGCCATCTATCCGATTACCTTCGGCCTCGTTGAAAAAATGCGCAAACCGCCAGTGTTGTCACAAAACAACGGTGCACTTGAGCGCAGCAAAGCCGCCTACCGCTACCACATCGGTAAAGGCGACGTATTGAACATCATGGTCTGGGCGCACACTGACCTCAATTCGCCCGTACAACAAAGCAACCCGCAAACCAACCAAGTCAGCCGTGGCGCATGGGTGGACGAAGGCGGCTACATCACCTATCCACTGGTCGGCAAAATCCAAGCGCAAGGCAAAACCATAGACGAGCTGCAAAACATCCTGACAGGTCGTCTGAAACGCTATCTTAAAAATCCCCAAGTCGCCATCAACGTAACCGAATTCCGCTCGCAACGCGTATCCGTTTCCGGCGCCGTCGGACAAGCAGGACAACTGCCGATTACCAACGTCCCCATGACCATCCTCGATGCCGTCAACCAAGCGGGCGGCGTGGCGCAAAATGCCGACACCCACAACATCAAATGGACGCACAACGGCGTTGACCGCACCATCTCCCTGCAAAACATCATGCAGTACGGCGATATGTCGCAAAACCACCTCTTAAGCAACGGCGACATCGTTTACGTTCCGAACAACAGCAACAGCAAAGTGTACGTTATGGGCGAAGTCGGCCGCCAAGCCACCCTGCCTATCGGCAACCACGGCCTGAACCTCACTCAAGCCTTGGGTGAAACCGGCGGCATGAACCAAGCCTTGGCAGACGCAACCGGCGTCTTCGTCATCCGCCGTGCGCCCGAAGATGCGGCCAAGCCTATCCACATTTACCAACTTAACCTGAAAGACGCGACCGCTTACGCCTTGGGCAGCGACTTCGACCTGCGTCCGAACGACGTTGTTTATGTGACTGCCGCCCCAGTTACCCGTTGGAACCGCGTAGTGTCGCAATTGACCAGCTTCGTCAGCAACGTCAACGCTATCGACAACACGTTCAAATAACCTGACGGCGCCTGACAGCACCTGCTGTCAGGCAAAACGGCAGGCCGGTTATTTATCGTCTGACGACATATAAACAAAACCCTTTCAGACCGACCAAATATCCGACCTCAAACCGTTTTATCATGATTTGACCCTATACAAGAAAAAAATACCGCTTCTCTTATGTTTCAAAATATTTTAGTAGTATGCATGGGAAATATCTGCCGCTCCCCGATAGCGGAGCGCATCTTGCAGAAAAAGCTGCCCGGACACCGTGTCAGTTCGGCCGGCATCAACGCATTGGCGGGAAAAGATGCCGACTTCCAAGCCATTAAAACCGCCCTTAAACACGGCGTAGTCGTTGCCGGACACACCGCCCGCCAACTGACTCCTGAAATGTGCAATGCAGCAGACCTGATTTTGGTGATGGAGCCGGCCCATATCGATATGGTTGCCGACATCCTGCCTTCCGCGCGCGGGAAAACCATCCTGCTCGCCCAATGGCTGCCCAAGAAAAACATACCCGACCCGTTCAAACAAAGCAGCGAAATGTTTGAAGCCGTATTCCAACAAATACAAAGCGCAGCCGAGACTTGGGCTGAAAAATTGAACGGACCAACCCCGGCATAACACTCACTTACGCCGGATTCAATCAATTAAATCCAAACAGAAAGCCTACTGATGTATAAACAATATCCGTCATCAGCATCCTCCAACAACGACGAAATCGATTTCGGCCAACAACTGCACAATCTGTGGCTGCACAAATCCAAAATCGCCACCGCACTGATTGCGGGCGGCTTGCTCGGTGCCGTTTTCAGCTTTGCGTCCACGCCTGTCTACCGCGCCGACGCCATGTTGGAAATCGAAACCAAACAAAACCAGATTCTGACCGAAATCAACAACATGCTTTCCAACGAGCCGGCGCCTTCCGAAGCCGAAATCGAATTGGTCCAATCACGCATGGTTATAGGTAAAACCGTTGATGAGCTTCAGCTTGACCAAGAAGTCAAAGCCACCTACTTCCCGGTTTTCGGCAACATGATTCACAACCTCAGCGGCAACGACGATCCGATTTTGAAAATCGGTACATTTACCGTTTCCGAAGAATGGATCAACAAACCCTTCAAACTGACCGTCAAAGACAGCAAAAACTATATCCTGACGCTCCCGAACGGTACAGCCAAAGAAGGCCGCGTCGGCACTCCGCTGAAAATCAATAACGAAACCGTTCTGAAAGTCGACCAAATCCTTGCCGAAACAGATCAGGATTTCGAGTTGACCAAGTTTTCCAAGCTCAGCGCCATCGAAAACATCAAAAACCAACTCTCGGTCATCAGCAAAGGCAAAACCAGCCCCATCATCAACCTTGCCTACACCGATGTTGATCCGAAAAAAACCAGCGCCGTCCTCAACAGCATCGCCGACAACTACGTCGCGCAAAACCGCGAACGCGACATTCAAGTCGCCTCCAGCGGCTTGGCGTTCATCAGCGAAGAATTGCCTCGTCTGAAAGAAACCCTGCAAGAAGCAGAAAACAAACTCAATGCTTACCGCGAACGCGCCGGTTCGCTCGACATTCCGCTTGAGTCCAAAGGCGCGCTTGAAAGCCTGACCAGCATCGAAACACAAATCACCCTGCTCAAAACCGAAGAAGCAGGCTTGGCGGAACTGTACACTCCGGAACACCCTTCCTATAAAGCCGTTTTGGACAAACTGGCGGTACTCGAACGCGCCAAGAGCAAAATCAACCAGCAAATCGCCGGCCTGCCCAACACCCAACAGGAAGTCATCCGCCTGACCCGCGACGTAGAAACCAACCAAGCGACCTACGTCCAACTCTTGGCGAAACAACAAGAACTCAACATCATGAAAGCCAGCGCGCAAGGCAATGTCCGCGTCGTTGACCATGCCTACACGCCGGAACAACCGATCGCCCCGCGCAAAGCCGTCATTACCGCATTAAGCGCGCTTGCCGCAGGCGCGCTCGCCTCCATGTGGGTCATGCTGCAAGGCCGTATGCGCCGAGGCATCACGTCGTCTGAAGAGATTGAAAACCTCAATCTCGAAGTCGCCGCCCTCGTACCCTACTCCAAAACCCAGCAAAAACGCGACCTGTTGAAACGCAAATTCAAATCCCTGACCGGCCGCTCCAATTATCTGCTGGCAAACGAGGACGCCTCCGACGTCGCCGTCGAAGCCATCCGCGCCCTTCGTACCAACATCTACTTCTCCATGCTGGATGCGCGCAACAATGTCCTCATGATTACCGGTGCGGCGCCGGAAGCGGGCAAATCCTTTATTTCCGCCAACCTCGCCACCGTAATGGCACAATCAGGCAAACGCGTATTGCTGATCGATACCGATATGCGTAAAGGCTATTTGGACCAACTGTTCAAACTGACGCCCGAATACGGCTTGGCAGACATCCTTTCCGGCCATGTCTCCCCTGCCAAAGCCGTCTGTGAAACGCGGATTGAAAACCTGCACCTCATCAGCAACGGCGGTTATCCTAAAAATCCGTCCGAGCTGCTGATGGACAGCCGCTTCACAGAATTGCTGGCAAACGCCCAAAAACGTTACGACTACGTGATTATCGACACCCCGCCTGTCCTCGCAGTGACCGACGCAACCATCGTCGGACAACTGGCAGGTACGGTTCTGCTGGTCAGCCGCTACGGCAACACCACCACCAGAGAGCTTGAAATCAGTGCCGACCGTCTGCGTCAGAACAAGATCAATATCAAAGGCGTCATCCTGAACGGCATGAAGCGCGAAGCCAACAGTATGTATGACTACTACGCCTACCATTCTCCGCAGGATGGCAAGAAACCGGTTAAAAAAGAAGCGCCGGAAAACAAAGCTTAAGCCGGAAACCAGCTGTTTACTGCCAAAAAGGTCGTCTGAAACGGAAAAATCAAGTTTCAGACGACCTTTTGTCATGCCTTTCAACAAACTCGATAAAAATCATCTTATTTGAGTTTAAGCAAGATAACGGCGTACCGATTTAAAGTTCGCCCCCTAGATTCACTGTACAATACCCCATCCCTTCAATCTTCAGATTGTTGTAAACAAAAGACAGCCTCCTGTTTCCTTTACAATCCATTGAAACTGACACAGCCTGCCAATCCACGCTAAACCGACCGTACCCTCTGCCCATCGCCGCCTGCAACCGGTTGCCACTCGATCCGATAAGAATTTATCTTATTGTTTATATTTAAAATTCTCAACACATCCAAACCACCATGCCTCTATTGAACTTCCATACCGCACAATATTAAGAGAAAATATAACTAACTGTATTTATTCCATTTACCGCCATTGCAAATAACTACCGATATTCTCGTCATATCATTAACAATAAATTACAGAAAACAGTATAATAACCAACCTAGTCCCTTTTCCCATTTCATCTTATGACTGCAGTACCCGACTCTTCCCGTACGCTCTCTGTCAAGCCGGCAAACAGAATGACCGCTGACACAGTCAGCCCTGCACTGCTGCCCCAACAGGCAGCAGGCAATCGGTACGCCGGTACTGCCTATCAAGTCAACAAAATCACCTACGTCTCCGGTCTGACACGCCTGGCAACAGCACCCAAGCCGCAACCCAAACCTGTCGAACTGACACCTGAAGAAGAATTCTCGCTATTGCAAAACAGCGAGCAGCAAGGCATCCCGACCGAACACCACTTATCTGCCTATACCCGCCTGGCCGAAGCAGGAATGCCGGAAGCGCAGCACGTCCTGATGCGCTTTTACCAAGAGCGCAACGAACCCCAAATGTACCACTGGGCGCAGCTTGCCTCAGCGCAAAACTCCGCCGAAGCCCAATACTGCCTTGCCTACCGCCACAGCCTGAAGCCTGATTTTGAAAGCGCATTCAAGTTGTACCGACAAGCGGCGGAACAAGGATTTGCCCCTGCACATTGGCAACTGGGAAAAATGTACTACCGCGGTATCGGCATGAAAGCCGACCCAGCCCAAGCCGAAATCCATTTACGGCAGGCAGCGGAAGCTGGGTTTATCGCTGCACAAGTTATGTTGGGTGACTTGCTTGCCGCGCAAAATCAGGCGGAATCCATGACCTGGTATCGGAAAGCCGCCGCAAAAGGCAGCGGGGACGCCGCCGCCGCTTTGGCGCAGCACAGCCTGACAGGCAAACTGACCGGACGCGATCCGCTCCAAGCCATGCGCCACACCCGTTTCGCCGCAGACCGACGCCATCCGGAGGCCTTGCGCATTATGGGCGACCTCTACCGCTACGGACTCGGCGTCAAAGCCGACCCGCACGCAGCGCACGACTATTACCACCGTGCTGCAACACTCGGCTGCGCCACCGCCATCCAAAAGCTGCTCAGTGATGCCGCGCTGCACAATCCCCAACAGTACGAACAAATCAGAGAAGCCGCCCTGTTTTTCCAAAAAACGGAACAAACCTTCCGCAATGCCGAAGCATGCCATTACGGCATAGGGACGGCAGTGGATTACGACCGCGCCAGAAAACTTTATCTGGAAGCCGCCGAATTCCATCACAAAAATGCCGCTGCCGCTTTGGGCAAATTGTATTATTACGGACAAGGCGTCGAAGCCGATTTCCAATCTGCCGCCCACTGGTTTGAAATCGCGGCGGAACAAGGCCACACCGAAGCACAATACTATCTGGCACGACTCTATTACCACGGGCAAGGCGTCTCCAGCCATATCCCTACCGCCTGCCGCTGGTTGCAGGCAGCCATCAGCGGCTGTTACGGAAATCCCGATGCCTTGCGCCCCCTGTTGGCAAAATGGCAAAAAGAAGCAAGCCGTTAAACCTGACGGCATCCCGCTATAAAATCCAAACTTATATAGTAAATTAAATTTAAATCAGGACAAGGCGAGGCAACGCCGTACTGGTTTAAAGTTAATCCACTATAAAACAAATGGCTCTAGACCAACAGAAATACTCTGTTAGACTAGAGCCAATCGTTTTCAGACGACCTCCACCAGACAAATCAACATCAGTCAGCGAAATCATCCACCTTGCTGCACTACCCCTATCCGAGGAAACCCCATGCGCGCCGTTATTCAAAAAGTAAGTCATGCCCAAGTTGACGTCCTGAGCGAAAGACACCGTGAAACCAGCGGCAAAATCAGTCACGGCTTTTTGATTCTTTTAGGCATTACACACGATGACAACGAGGCCGATGCCTCCTATATCGCCGACAAAATAGCCAATTTGCGCATTTTTGAAGATGAAGCCGGAAAATTGAATCTGTCGCTTAAAGACACGGGCGGCTCAGTCTTGCTCGTTTCACAGTTCACTCTCTACGCCGATGCGCGCAGCGGTCGCCGCCCCTCTTTTTCCGCAGCCGCCCCTGCCCGGCAGGCAGAATCCCTGTATCAACGCACCGCCGAATTATTGCGCGCCCACGGTCTGACGGTAGAAACCGGCCGCTTCCAAACCCATATGCAGGTTTCACTCTGCAACGACGGTCCTGTCACCTTGTTGCTGGATTCCAAAAAACTGTTTTAAAACAAACACGATCAACCGCATATTGACCAAAATTCAGATAAGACAACAAAGGCTTAGGGTAAAAATATAGTGGATTAACTTTAAACCAGTACGGCGTTGCCTCGCCTTAGCTCAAAGAGAACGATTCTCTAAGGTGCTGAAGCACCAAGTGAATCGGTTCCATACTATCTGTACTGTCTGCGGCTTCGTCGCCTTGTCCTGATTTAAAGTTAATCCACTATAACGCTGAGGTCGTCTGAAAAACTTATTCGCGGTTGCGCGCGTGCCAGAAATAACGCCACACGAAGCAGGGGAAGGCAAATATCAGGTAAAGGCAGATTACAGTAGCGTAAAACTCCCAGTCTTGATGCTGTACCGCGCCGGCACGGGATTCGAGGATGTAGGCGAGGACGGCGGTCCATATGAAGCCTGCCGCCAATTCGACGAGGTGATGCCCGAAATGTTTGCGCTTGAGCGGAAACACGCCGAAAAATTTGGTGGTAACGAAGGGGGCATTGGCGAAGATGAGTGCCAATACCAAAAGGATGTACATGGATGCGGTCATGATGTATGTGTCTTTCTGTTTTCAGACGACCTCTTTGATTCAAAGGGTCGTCTGAAAAAACAATCTTGGGCTGCGTATCTTAACAAAAACGGCAGCCTCTGACACGGCTGCCGTTTCGGTTTATCGCCTTACAAAGTGTTTTCCAAAGCCTTTGCGCACCAGTCAATCATCGTTTGCGGCATAACGCCCCACAAAACCAACAAGAACGCGTTGACGCTTAGGAAGAATTTGGCGGCATAGTTGCTGCCGATGGGTTGGTCATGAGTGGGTTCGTCGAAATACATGACTTTAACCACACGCAGGTAGTAGAACGCGCCGATTAAGGACATAACGACCGCGAAGACCGACAACCAAACGTAATGGAATTTCAGCAACACCATGATGACGCCGAATTTGGCGTAGAAGCCCATCAGCGGCGGAATACCTGCCATAGAGAACATGACCAGCAGCATCAGTAAGGCAAACCAAGCATGACGTTGGTTCAAGCCTGCCAAATCTTTGATTTCTTCACACTCGATATTGTCGTTGGACAATACCATCAATATGCCGAAGCCCGCAGCCGCCATCAAAGCGTAAGTAATGGCGTAATACAGACCCGCAGTAGAGCCGATTGAGCCTGCCATAAACGCCAGCAGGATAAAGCCCATGTGCGACACAGTCGAATAGGCAAGCATCCGTTTGATATTGGTCTGCATAATCGCGGCAAGATTACCGACCACAAGCGACGCAACGGCAAGGACGGCAAACATAGGCGCCCAGTATTGATGCACTTCGCCAAAACCGGTCAGCAAAATACGGAAGGCAAACATCACAGCGGCGATTTTCGGCGCCGTACCGACAAACGCGGCGACGGATGTCGGTGCGCCGTGGTACACGTCGGGCACCCACATATGAAACGGCACCGCGCCCAGTTTGAACGCTACCGCCACAACGATAAACACCAGCCCCAGTTTCAACAGCCATTCGTTGGCAAGCTCGCTATAAGACGACGCCAAAACAGTGGCAAACTCCAGCGAACCCGTCGCGCCGTACACCATCGAAATGCCGTAGAGCAGCAGGCCGGAAGCCAGCGCGCCCAAGACGAAATATTTGAGCGCGGCTTCGGCGGAACGACCGGAATCGCGGCGCAGGGCAATCATGGCGTAAAGCGACAGCGACAAAAGTTCCAAACCGATGTAGGCGGTCAGGAAATGCGCCGCGCTCACCATCACGCTCATGCCTAACAGGGCAAACAGCGACAAAGTATAAAACTCGCCTTTAAAAATACCGCGCGCCTGATTGTACGGTTTGCTGTAAATAAACAGCCCGAAGGTCAGCCCGTACAGCACCAGCTTGGACAGGCGAGACATACCGTCGGCGATATACATCCCGTGAAACGCCAGCGTACTGCCCTGCTCCCACACCGCCAGCTGCGTAACCGCTACGATAATAACGGTTCCCAAGCTCATCAGATGGGTCAGATAGCGGTTTTTATCGCTAATCCACAAATCTGCCAGCAATACGGCAATCAGCAGCGCAAACAGCACGATTTCGGGCATGGCAGGCATTAAGTTCAAATCAATCAAGTTCATTCGCACACCTCAAATCTTGCTTTGCGCCACATGGGCAATCAAATCGTTTGCCGCCTGATGCACCACTTCGATAAACGCCTGCGGATACAGGCCCATACCCAATACCGCAACCGCCAAAATCGCCAGAATCGCAAATTCGCGGCAGTTGATGTCTTTCATATCGGCAACGTGCGGATTGCCGACCGCGCCGAAAATCACGCGCTTATACATCCACAGCGTGTAAGACGCACCGTAAATCAGCGTCAGCGCCGCCAGCGCGCCCACCCAGAAATTCACTTTGACCGCGCCCATAATCACCATAAACTCGCCCACGAAGCCCGAAGTCGCCGGCAGACCCGCGTTTGCCATCGCAAACAGCATCATAAACGCCGCAAACTTGGGCATCACGTTCACCACGCCGCCGTAATCGGCAATATTGCGCGTGTGCAGGCGGTCGTACATCACGCCGATGCACATAAACATCGCCGCCGACACGAAACCATGTGAAATCATCTGGATAACCGCGCCTTTCAACGCCCAGTCGTTCAACTGCCCGTTAATGAACAAGAACATCCCCAAGGTAACGAAACCCATATGGCTGATGGACGAATACGCCACCAGTTTTTTCATATCGGTTTGCACCAGCGCAACCATGCCGATATACACCACCGCAATCAGGCTCAACACGATGATGACCGGCGCGAAATAGCGCGACGCGTCGGGCAGAATCGGCAGGATGAAGCGCAAAAAGCCGTATGCGCCCAATTTCAGCGTAATCGCCGCCAACACCATCGAACCGCCGGTCGGCGCCTCAACGTGGGCATCCGGCAGCCAAGTATGCACGGGGAACATCGGCACTTTCACCGCAAACGACAGGAAGAACGCCACAAACAAAAGCTGTTGCACGCCCAGCGGAATCTGTTTGATGTTTTGGAAATCCTCAATCGAAAAGCCGCCCGCCTGGTAAGACAGGTACACAATCGCCACCAGCATCAGCAACGAACCCATCAGCGTATAGAGAAACAGCTTCACCGACGCATATACGCGGCGCGGACCGCCCCACACACCGATAATCAGGTACAGCGGAATCAGCATACCCTCGAAGAACACATAAAACAGCAGGGCATCCCGCGCTGAAAACGCGCCGTTGATCAGGCCCGACATGATTAAAAACGCCGCCATATACTGCGCCGGACGTTTCTGAATCACTTCCCAACCCGCCAGCACCACCATCAGCGTGATAAACGCGTTCAGAATGACAAACAGCACCGAAATACCGTCCACACCCAGCGAGTAGTTGATTCGCAAAAGCGGAATCCACTCGTGGAACTCGGTAAATTGATAGCCGCCGCTCAAACGGTCGAAACCCGTAAACAAGGGCAGCGTTACCAAGAAACCGGCAAGCGCACCGATTAAAGCGAGCACGCGGGCAAGCGGCGCACGGCTGTCCGGCCCCGTCGCCAAAACCAGCACGCCCGCAGCGATGGGTATCCATATTGCCAAGCTGAGTAGGTAGTTGGAAAACATAGTGGTTAACCTGTGGTTAAAATAAAAATATAGTTGTATGGGTTGGTTTTTCAGACGACGTTTTAAGAGGTCGTCTGAAAAAGGTTATGTGTATTTTGTGTATGGCGGGATCAATAAAAAAAACGTACATCTGCCGTCATTCCCGTGTAGGCAGGAATCCAGCAGGTAGGTTGGTTCTAGATCCAACCTATCCCTCCTCCACCTTAACTTCATCCAATCAAGGATTATTTCCGATACTTGTCTTGGATTAAAACATCTAATTCAGCCAAATTTTTAATTTTTGATTGTTTGACCAATACAGCTCTTAACTTCATACTCAAATCAATATATTTGGAACCTTCACTTGCTCCATGCGCCGAACGAAACTTGTTGTCTTTGTCTCTTAAAAATTTTTCTACGGGGTCATTGAGTAATGGATATTTATCAGGATACTCTTGGCAAAGCATTTCAGAAAAAACCGAACGACGAGTAGAAACTCCACATTCTTTTAGCCAATCAATTTGTTTGGCAACAACACTATCTTTATCAGCAGATGGTGCATCAAAAACTGCTTGGATAGCGCAACATAATTTTCGAAAATCTGAAGACTTACCCTTCCTCGTCCATGTTTTATCTTGAAAACGATTACCTATCCCTTTACCTTTATTCTCATTCTCCCAGAACCATAATTTATTAAATTCCACATAAAAATCATCATTTCCTATCTCTCCACTAGCACATTGATTAATAAGATTTTTTAATTTTTCACGCACAGTTTGATGATTTTTCATCTGTATTCTCCGTGCTTTAATCAATTCTTGATTATAAGGTGGTATTTTCAAAGATAATCCGTCTATTGCTGATCTACTAGAAGCTGATTTCTTATAGCTAACTTCAGCTTCTTTATATCCCTTAAGCCAATCTTCCGATACTGGGATAGATTTCATCGCAATTTCATCAGCCCAAGATTTGACTTTTATAAAATCCTGCTCAGAAATTTTAGTCAAAATATTTGCTTCATAATTGCTATTAAACGCAGCATGAGTCAAATTTGAAGAACCGATTAAAGCATAATATTCATTCTTATCATTCTTCCAAAATACAGCTTTAGGATGAAAACCCTGAATGCCTTGAGCTACCATCAATGTGAATTTCAAATGGGACGGAAGCCATTTCAACACTTTCCGAATAGCCTCTTTTTTAGACAATCCGAAATCTTGTCCAAAAATAAATTTAAACTCTTGCAATTTGCTATTGAGCTTATTTTTTACATCCCAATGAGTGAGATACGCAGAGAAAATATACAGCTCTACTGCCTCTGAAACAGCTTTCTCATATATTGAAATCAGTTCCTTATCATTTGATGTATCTGAATGTAAAAACAACTGCGTCATCTCTTCTTACTCCAACCTACAATTCCATTGCAGCCTGAAACCCTCTTTTCAGACGACCTCAAACACTGCCTTCTTTCTCGATCACCAAAATCCGCGCTTCGCCGCACGGATGGGCGACGTGTTCCGTGCCGATTCCTGCGTAGAAGATGTCGCCGCTTTTCAACCGAACGATGTGTTCTTCGCCGTTTTCTCGGTAGTGCATATCGACTTCGCCGTCCATCACGGCAAACACTTCCTCACCGTCGTTGACGTGCCATTTGTAGGGCTGGTCCGTCCAGTGCAGGCGCACGGTAGTGCCGTTCATATTGGCGATGTCGAGTGCGCCCCACGCTCGGGGAGCGGTAAATTCGGCGGAGCGGATGGTGTGCGTATCGGGCATTTTCTCGCCTCTTTGATTCTGTATCTAGATAAACCTGTCGATACAACTGTTTCTTAAATCCCGTCATTCCCGCGCAGGCGGGAATCCAGAACGTAGATTTTAGGAAACCTTTTTCCTTGACAGGTTTATGAGCCGATGGGTCTGGATTCCCGCCTGCGCGGGAATGACGGCAGTCGGCAAATTCCGTATCTATCCAAGTAAATCAATTATGACCGAAATGTTGGCTACGCCCCGTCGGTACGGTTGGTTTCCATCTCCAGTTTAATGAACGCATCAATCATGCTGCGCCAAACTGCTTCGGCTACTTCGGGCGACAAACCGGCCTTTTCGGCGTAGGCACGGCGCGAGGCAATCACTTGAGCCACCCGTTCGGGCGCGGAAACCGCCTGCACATCGTTTTTAGGTTTCAGACGGCCTGCCTGCCGTACCAGCTTCTGCCGGCGGGCGAGCAATTCTATTAATTCCTTGTCCAAACCGTCGATGGCTTCGCGGACTTCGTCTAGGGTTTGCGGTAATTTGTCTTCAACCATTGTTTCTCGTGTTTCCTTTTTCAGACGACCTAAACGTCGTCTGAAAATCTCATCCTTACCTGCACAATCCCGATATGCCGTAAGTCGGATTCTCGAATCCGACACGCTGTACTATTTTCTTTTTCGTATCGGATACAAGTATCCGACCTACAACTCGAATGGTTCTTTTTCAGACGACCTCTAAACCGACTACGGACAGGTCGTCTGAAACTCTGCCTTTATCTGAACAAGCCCCAGAAGGTCATGCCGAGCAGAACCAATACGCCGAACACCATAGCGGCAGCGTAGGTGTAGATAAAGCCAGTTTGGGCTTTGCGTACCTGCGCGGCAATCGCGCCGACCAGTTTGGCGGAGCCGTTGACGATGCCGTTGTCGATAATGGCGGTATCGCCGACTTTCCAAAAGAAGTTGCCCAATGCGCGCGTGCCTTTGGCGAAGACGTTGAAATACAGGGCGTCGAGGTAGTATTTGTTTTCAAACAAAACGTAAACCGGACGGAACGCCTGCGCGATTTTGGCGGGCAGGTGCGGCAGTTTGACGTATAAAAGCCATGCGCTCAATACGCCTGCGATAGCGAGATAGAGGACGGGCGAATGCAGGCTGTGCGACACCATCGCCAATGCGCCGTGGAACTCTTCCTTCATGATGTGCATGGTCGGATGCGCGTCGGCGTTGACGAAAATCACGTCTTTGAAGAAATCGCCGTAGAGCATGGGTTCGATGGCGATGTAGCCGATGATGACGGACGGAATCGCAAGCAGAATCAGCGGCAGGGTAACGACCAGCGGGCTTTCGTGCGGATTGTCGTTTTTGCCCAAGCCGTGATGTTCTTCGCCATGGTCGTCTGAATGGTGTTCGGGCAGGCTGCGCCATTTTTCTTCGCCGTGGAACACCATAAAGTATTGGCGGAACGCGTAAAACGCGGTAACGAACACGCTGGCGAGGACGGCGAAATAGGCAAAGCCGCTGCCCGGCAGGGTGCTGTATTTCGCCGCTTCGATAATCGAATCTTTGGAGTAGAAGCCGGAGAAGAACGGCGTACCAATCAGCGACAAGTTACCTATCAGCATGGTCAGCCAAGTAATCGGCATGTATTTTTTCAGATTGCCCATGTGGCGCATGTCTTGGTCGTGGTGCATACCGATAATCGCGCTACCCGCCGCCAAGAACAGCAAGGCTTTAAAGAAGGCATGGGTCATGACGTGAAACATCGCCACGGAATAAGCGGACGCGCCCAGAGCCACGGTCATATAACCCAGTTGCGACAGGGTGGAATACGCAACCACGCGCTTGATGTCGTTTTGAATCACGCCTAAGAAGCCCATAAACAGGGCGGTAATCGCGCCGATAACCATAATGACCGACAGCGCGGTACTGCTCATTTCATAAATCGGCGACATACGCGACACCATGAACAGACCCGCCGTAACCATCGTCGCGGCGTGAATCAATGCGGAAATCGGCGTCGGGCCTTCCATCGAATCGGGCAGCCAGACATGCAGCGGGAATTGTGCCGATTTACCCATCGCGCCGACAAACAAGAGCAGACAAGTTACGGTAATCAAAGACCATTCCACACCGGGGAAAAGCTGGATGGTGGCATTTTGTACGTTGGGCAGATAGGCGAATACGTCCTGATAGCGCAGGCTGCCGCCGAAATAGGCAAGCACCAAGCCGATACCGAGCAAAAAGCCGAAGTCGCCGACACGGTTGATCAAAAAGGCTTTCAGGTTAGCAAAAATCGCGCTCGGACGTTTGAAATAGAAACCGATCAAGAGATACGATACCAAGCCCACCGCTTCCCAACCGAAGAAGAGCTGGATGAAGTTGTTGCTCATAATCAGCATCAACATGCTGAATGTAAACAAAGAAATATAGCTGAAGAAGCGTTGGTAGCCGACTTTTTCATCGTGCATATAGCCGATGGTGTAGATATGCACCATCAACGACACGCCCGTTACCACGACCATCATCATCGCCGTCATCGTATCGACCAAGAAGCCGACGGAAAAATCCAAACCGCCCATCGTCAGCCAGGTATAGACATTCTCGTCAAACTTGGCGCGGCTGCCGTCGATAAAGCCCCACAGCACATAAGCCGACAGTACGGCGGACACCGCCACGCCGAGTATCGTAACCGTATGCGCGCCGGCACGTCCGATTTTATTGCCGAACAAACCCGCAATCAGCGAGCCTGCCAAAGGCACGAGGGCAATGATGAGATATAAAGTCATGTCGTTCATTTTGGATGAACCTTTTTGATTTTAGGAGTTTTCTAAACTTCAGACTGCCCGAAAGTTTTTTAGATTGGCTTGCCAATTCAATACTTTCAAGCTGTCTTCGTATCTTTATTAATGGGTTTTCAACCCATACTGCACGCTAAATACTCAAATCTGATAAAGCTGTCCTTCAAGACAACGGGCTTTAATTGGTTATGTTATTTTTTCGTCGGGGTTAGCCCAACCTACCGCATCAGGTCGTCTGAAACGGTCTGAAATCGCTTTTCAGACGACCTCTATTCTTCCAGATTGACCATCAGTTTTTGTCTAACGGTTTTTGTCTAACGGTAATCGTTACATACTTCTATTTTCAGAGAACGCCAAAATTTTTTTGGGCTAACACCCTCTCTTTTAATGAAAAACTGGTCATCAGCATAAAGCAACATATCTATCTCTTTACCATTTTGTGTAAGGCTATAAAACTCACGACTCGGGTCGCCAAAATCGTCTTTATATTTAGCCAACTTCATGCCGTTATCCAAATATATTTTTTGTTTGACCAGTCGGTAAGTACCACGTCGTACCTTTCCAGACTCACCCTCTCTCTGCATGCAATATTGACGATTTGGAAATAAGGCAACAGTCACATGGTTTATTTTGCTTCCAGGAGGCCCCAAAAACGGATTTAGATATAACCCTGCCGGACGGCTGCTTTTAGCCAGCGCAATGCTAGAAGAGCAAGCGATCAAAAAAGCTAATAAGCCTAGCTTGGCATAATTCGATATATTTCTCATTTTTTATATTGGTTGGCGACCATACACTTGTAAACATATTGGGAAGAGGATCTGCATTTTCAGACGACCCCTGTCTCCCTACCCTTTCAACTCGTCCAAATCGGCAACATTAATCGTTTTTCTGTTACGGTACACCAGCACCATAATTGCCAAACCGATGGCGGATTCGGCAGCAGCGACGGTTAATACGAAGAATACGAAAATCTGTCCGGCGGTATCGCCCAGATGCTGCGAGAAGGCGATAAAGTTGAAGTTCACCGCCAAGAGCATCAGCTCGATAGACATCAGCAAGACCAGCACATTTTTACGATTCATAAAGATGCCCATCGCGCTGATACCGAACAGGAGCGCGCCCAATACCAAATAATGCGTCAAGGTAATCATGCTTTGCCCTCCTCTTTCGGCTTGAGGTCGTCTGAAACTTCGTTTTCTTCCGCAGATTCGGTTTGCGGTTTCACGGCTTCCATTTTCACCAAGCGCATACGGCCTTGGTCGGCGCGCACTTTAACTTGGTCGGCAGGATCCATACGTTTCGGATTGGTGGTTTTGCGGTGAACCAGCGCAATCGCCGCCACCATACCCAACAGCAGCAATACTGCCGCCAGCTCAAACGGCAACAGGTATTCGGTATAAATACGGCTGCCCAAATCGCGGATGTTGTTGTAGTCGGCGGGAACGTCCTTCATCAAGCCGAACGCGGCAAGGTCAGTTTTCGGGTTGACCAGAATCAGAATCAGCGCAACCGCCAACAGCGTACCGACCACACCGGCAACAGGCGCATGACGCCAGAAACCGGCGCGCATTTCCTCGATGTCGATATTCAGCATCATCACGACGAACAGGAACAGCACCATCACTGCGCCGACATACACGACCACCAGCGTAACGCCCAAAAACTCCGCCTGCATCAGCATCCAAATCATCGCGCTCACGCAGAAGGTCAGCACCAGATGCAAAGCGGCATGGACAGGGTTTTTCGCGGTAACGGTACGCAGCGCACCGTATAGGACGATGGCGGCAAGGATATAGAACAGAATCGCGGAAAAAGTCATTCGTCTGCTCCTTAGCGGTACGGCGCGTCGGCGGCTTTGCGCTTGGCGATTTCGGCTTCGTATTTGTCGCCGATTGCCAAGAGGATCGGCTTGGTCATGTGCAAGTCGCCTTTTTTCTCGCCGTGGTATTCAAAAATATGCGTTTCCACAATCGCATCGGTCGGACAGGCCTCTTCGCAGAAGCCGCAGAAGATGCACTTGGTCAGGTCAATGTCGTAACGCTTGGTGCGGCGCGTGCCGTCTTCGCGTTCTTCCGATTCGATGTTGATCGCCATTGCCGGACACACCGCCTCGCACAATTTACATGCAATGCAACGTTCCTCACCGTTCGGATACCGCCGCTGCGCGTGCAGACCGCGGAAACGCACGGATTGCGGCGTTTTCTCTTCGGGGAAATAAATCGTGTCTTTGCGGGCGAAAAAGTTCTTGAGCGTTACGCCCATGCCTTTGACGAGTTCGCCGAGCAAGAAAGTTTTTACTAAATTAGCCATATTCTGTTCCCTCAAAACAGGGATTCCGTTAAATATTCAAAACTGCGTTTTCAGACGACCTTGATACGTCGTCTGAAACTTATTTCCACAAATTCAGCGGCGAAATCATCCACACACCCAAAATCACGATGTAGGCGAAGCCGATCGGAATCAGCACTTTCCAGCCCAAGCGCATGATTTGGTCGTAGCGGTAGCGCGGGAAGGTTGCACGAATCCACAGATACCAGTACAGCACCGCCGCCATTTTCACGAACATCCAGAATGCGGAAGGCGTGCCAACAATGCCCCAGCTTTGCGGGAACGGGGACAGCCAGCCGCCGAGGAACATCAGCGATGTCAGCGCGGCAATCAGAATCATGAAAATGTATTCGGCAAGGAAGAACAGCGCGAACGCAAAGCCGGAATATTCGACGTGGTGCCCGGCAACGATTTCGGATTCGCCCTCTGCCACGTCAAACGGCGCGCGGTTGGTTTCGGCAACGGCGGAAATCAGATAGACGATGAAGATTGGGAAGAGCGGCAGCCAGTTCCACGAGAACACGGAGCCGCCCGCGATACCCTTGGCTTGCGCGGCAACGATGTCGGAGAAGTTCATGCTGCCCGACACCATCACGACGCACACCAGCGCGGCGCTCATGGCGATTTCGTAGGAGATGCTTTGCGCGGAGGCACGCATTGCGCCCAAGAACGAATATTTGGAGTTGGAAGCCCAGCCCGCGATGATCACGCCGTAAACCGACAGCGAGGTAATCATCAGGATGTACAAAAGGCCGATATTGATATTGGTCAGCACCCATTCTTCGTTGAACGGAATCACTGCCCACGCCGCGAAAGACGGGGCGAGCGACATAATCGGGCCGATGTAGAACAGGGCTTTGTTTGACAGCTTCGGACGGGTTACTTCTTTAAACAAGAGTTTGAACACATCGGCAAACGGCTGAATCAGACCCCACGGACCGGTTACGTTCGGGCCGACACGAAGCTGCATAAAGCCGATGACTTTACGTTCGAAATACGTCAGGTAGGCGACGGTCAGAATCAGCGGAATCAGGATAATCACGATTTTGACGATGACGGACACCACCAAGCCCACGGTGATGCCCAAATCGCCCAGACCGAGCGTTGCGGCAAAGAGGTTTTGGAACCATTCCTGCATAATCAAGCTCCCGCCAGTTCAATAGTGTCCATCAACGCACCCAGCGCGGCATTTTCGGTATGCAGCGGCAGATGCACCACGTTTTCAGGCAGTCCGGCATCGGCTTTGACCACCACGGACACGCCTGCGCCGTTTTGTTTGGCGACGGCGGTTTGTCCGTCTTGCAGGCCTAAGCGCGCCAAAGTGTTCGGATTCACGCGCGCGGCAGGCACGGCGGCATGGCTGGTTGCCTGCAACGGCGCGGAACGGCGCACGATGGCATCGGTGTGATAAATACCGACTCCGCCCACGCGCACGAGGCGGCTTGAGGTCGTCTGAAAATCTTTTTGAGTCGATGCGGCACGGTTGTTCAGTTTGGACGGCAGGCTTTCCACGTCCAACGCATCTTTCAGAATCGCAGCGGTATCGTGGTATTCAAAGCCTTGCAGATCAAACAGGTTGCCCAATACGCGCAACACTTTCCACAGCGGACGCGAGTCGCCGAAGCCCTGAACGACACCGTGGAAGGATTGCAGACGGCCTTCCATATTGATGAAGCTGCCCGATGTTTCGGTAAACGGCGCAATCGGCAACAATACGTCGCACACGTCCAGCAGCGTTTCGCTGACAAACGGCGTAAACGCCATCACGCTTTTCGCTTGTTTCAACGCGGCTACGGCTTTTGCACCGTCAACCGTATCGATTTCAGGCTCGACGTTGAGCAGCAAGACTGCCTGTTTCGGCGCATTTGCCATTTCGGCAACGCTCTCGCCCGAGTTCACGCCCAATACGTCCGCACCGACGCTGTTGGCGGCTTGCGGCAAAATACCCAGCACTGCGCCGGTCGCGTCTGCCAGCTCTTGCGCGGCGGCATAAATGGCGGCGTAATCAGGATGGTTTTGCACTTCCGCACCTAAAATCACCGCTGCTTTTTCAGCGTTTTTCAGGCTGGCGGTAACTGCGTGTTCCGTATCGGTAGACAGGTTTTTCAGACGGCCTGCCCACTCGTCGGGATGTGCGGCTTCTTGAGACAGAAGCGGCATCAACAACTCTTCCTTGCTGCTTGCCAACACGCTCAAGGCCATGCGCTCTTTGGCAGCACGGCGCAGGCGGGCAGTCAGGAGCGGCTGTTCTTTGCGCAGGTTCGCACCGACCACCAATACAGCTTCGTTATCCGCCAGCGATTCGATACTTTGTCCCAGCCATTGCGCACCATTGAGGCCGTCTGAAAGACGTTTGTCTTGTTGGCGCAGGCGGGTGGCGAAATTTTTAACGCCCAAGCCGTCGGCAAGTTTTTTCACCAAGTACAGCTCTTCAACCGTATTCATCGGGTTCGCCCAAATGCCGACTTGGTTTTGGTTGCCGTCTTTGGCGATACATTCAATCGCGCTGCGGACATATTCCAACGCGGTTTTCCAATCCACGTCCATCCACTCGCCGCCCTGTTTGATTTTCGGGTTTTTCAGACGGCTTTCGTGATACAGGCCTTCGTAGGCGAAACGGTCGCGGTCAGACAGCCAGCATTCGTTAATCGCTTCGTTTTCCAACGGCAGCACGCGACGGACAGTATGGTCTTTGGTCTGCACAATCAGGTTGCTGCCCAAAGCGTCATGGGCGGAAACGGATTTGCGGCGGTTCAGCTCCCAAGTACGCGCGTTGAAACGGAACGGTTTGCTGGTCAGCGCGCCGACGGGGCACAAATCGATGACGTTACCCGACAGCTCGGTTTCCACCGCTTTGCCGATAAAGGGCATGATTTCGGAGTGTTCGCCGCGATTCGCCATCGCAATTTCTTGCAAGCCGGCGATTTCTTCGGTGAAACGTACGCAGCGGGTACAGTGGATGCAGCGGCTCATTTCCTCGGCGGAAACCAAAGGCCCCATGTCTTTGCCGACGACGGAACGTTTTTCTTCGGTGTAGCGGCTGGTGGTTTTGCCGTAGCCCACTGCCAAATCCTGCAACTGGCATTCGCCGCCTTGGTCGCAGGTCGGACAGTCGAGCGGATGGTTGATGAGCAGGAACTCCATCACGCCTTCCTGCGCCTCGCGGGCTTTCGCCGAATGCGTGCGCACAATCATGCCGTCCGTTACCGGCGTGGCGCAGGCGGGCAGCGGTTTGGGGGCTTTTTCCACGTCCACCAGACACATACGGCAGTTGGCGGCGATGGAGAGCTTTTTGTGGTAACAGAAATGCGGAATATAAGTACCAAGCTTGTGCGCGGCCTCAATCACCGTCGCGCCCTGCTCCACAGATACCTGTTTGCCGTCGATTTCGATTTGTAACATGGTTCGTTCCTAGTTACGGGTATTTGATAAATAATCTTTTATGGAGGTCGTCTGAAAAATGGGTTTCAGACGGCCTTTAAAGCATAAGTTTATTGCTTGTTTATTTTTATTTTAGGATGGGCGTTTCTTAATTTTGAAAAATCCAAATTCTGTACAATCCGCACCAACCTCTCCCTACCCCTCTCCCGCCTGACGGGAGAGGGAATAGGTTTCTGTCAGAACATGATAGTGGTAGATTCCGCCGCAATGTCTTTCAATATCATGTTTTATATTTGCTTTATTTCAGGAATCAACCCGAAACATTCAAATCTGCTACCGTCTGTCCCTTCCCCCGTCCGGCGGGGGAAGGCTAGGATGGGGGTGGCTTTGCAACGTTGCAGCCGTCTTATTTTCCGCCGCACATTTCGATAATCTTTTCCAGTACTGCTTCGGTTTGCTGCAAAGCCTCATTATTCCAAAACCGCAACACACGATAACCTTGGGCATTCAAAAACGCCGTCCGCCGCTCGTCATACTCAATCTGTTCCGAATGTTGCCCACCGTCCAATTCAATAATTAAACGATACTCCATACTGACAAAATCGACGATGTATCCGCCTATTGTCTGTTGGCGTCGGAATTTTATTCCGTTTAACCGTTTGCCGCGCAAGTGATCCCACAATTTCTGCTCGGCCAAAGTCATATTCTGCTTCAGATTACGGACATTCTGTTTTAATGCCGTATTTCTCGTGCTGTACCGCATAGCCGAGTTGGCCTCAATCTTTTTCAGACGACCTATACGGAGGCAGTCTGAATCTTGTCCGGATAAAAATCTGTTTCAAAATATTCCAAGCACCACCCCCACCCTAACCCTCCCCCGCAAGCGGGAGAGGGAATCAAGTCGCTGGTGAGAATCCTAAACACACCGATATTCAGGTCGTCTGAAACCTCAACACCACTTATTCGGCTTCATCGGTCCGCCGTGCTCAATGTAATGCACAAATTCATCACGGAAATGCTTGGTAAAGCTGCGGACGGGGAAGACGGCGGCGTCGGCAAGGGCGCAGATGGTGCGGCCTGCCATTTGGTTGCCGACGGAATCCAGTAAATCCAAGTCTTCCATGCGGCCTTTGCCTTCTACGATGCGGTGGACGATGCGGTAGAGCCAGCCGGTGCCTTCGCGGCAAGGGGTGCATTGGCCGCAGGATTCGTCGTAGTAGAAATAGCTCAGGCGCTCAAGGGCTTTCACCATGCACACGTCTTCGTCCATCACGATAATCGCGCCGGAACCGAGCATCGAGCCGGCTTTGGAAATCGAGTCGTAGTCCATATTGGTCTGCATCATGATGTCGGCAGGCAATACGGGCGCGGACGAACCGCCAGGGATAACGGCTTTGAGTTTTTTGCCGCCGCGCATACCGCCCGCCATTTTCAGGATTTCGGCAAACGGCGTGCCTAATGGCACTTCATAATTGCCCGGACGTTCGACATGGCCGGAGATGCAGAACAGTTTGGTACCGCCGGCATTCGGAATGCCTTTGTCGGCAAACGTCTGACCGCCGTCGCGGACGATAAACGGTACGGAAGCGAAGGTTTCGGTATTGTTGATGGTGGTCGGTTTGCCGTACAGGCCGAACGAGGCGGGGAACGGCGGTTTGAAGCGCGGCTGGCCTTTTTTGCCTTCCAGCGATTCGAGCAATGCGGTTTCTTCGCCGCAGATGTATGCGCCGTAGCCGTGGTGGGCGAAGAGTTCAAATTCAAAATCCGAACCCAAAATATTTTTACCCAAAAAGCCTGCGGCTCGCGCTTGCTCCAAAGCGGCTTCAAAGCGTTGATAACCTTCGAAAATTTCGCCGTGAATGTAGTTGTAGCCCGCTTTCGCGCCCATCGCGTAACCGGCGATAATCATGCCTTCAATCAGGGCATGGGGGTTGAACATGATGATGTCGCGGTCTTTGAACGTACCCGGTTCGCCTTCGTCTGTGTTGCAGACAACGTATTTTTCACCGGGGAAGGAACGGGGCATAAAGCTCCATTTCAAGCCGGTCGGGAAGCCCGCACCGCCGCGCCCGCGCAGACCGGAAGTTTTGACTTCGTCAATCACGTCGGTTTGCGAGATGTTTTCGGACAGGATTCTACGCAGCGCGCTGTAACCGCCGCGTTTGACGTATTCGTCCAATGTCCAGCAGTCGGGATTGGCGGTATCCACTTGGTCAAAAATCACGCCTGATTGGTAAATAGCCATTTTGGTGTGCCTGTTCGTTTTCGTATCGGTTGCGGCCGCTGTTTCAGACGACCTTAAGATGTCTTTGTGTATTGGCTTGCAACGTCGTCTGAAATGAAATCTGTTGGTTTATCAAACCGATATTTTCAGACGACCTTTAATCGTTTTTGTTGGATCTCGATCACTTTGCTTGTCTGCCGTCATTCCGGCATTTCAGTAGGTCGAATTCTTGAATCCGACATTTTGCCTTTTTACCCACTCTGTCGGATACAAGTATCCGACCTACGTTTAAATTGTCGTTTCAGACGACCTACTCCAACTCCGCCAGTTTCTTCTCAATCGCCTCTTCAGTCATGAAGCTGCACATGCTGTGGTTGTTTACCAGCATAACGGGGGCATCGCCGCATGCGCCCATGCATTCGCCTTCAACAAGGGTAAATTTGCCGTCGGGCGTGGTTTCGCCGTAGCCGATACCGAGTTTTTTCTTCAGATATTCGCCGGTATCCATGCCGCCACGCAGGGCGCAGGGAAGGTTGGTGCAGACGGTCAGTTTGTATTTGCCGACCGGCTCAAGGTCGTACATATTGTAGAAAGTGGCGACTTCGTATGCCTGCGCCGGCGTGATGCCGATGTAGTCGGCAACAAAGGCGATGGTCTCAGGGGCGAGCCAGCCTTTTTCGGTTTGGGCGATACGCAATGCGCCCATGATGGCGGAACGGCGTTGGTCGGCGGGATATTTCACCAACTCGATGTCGATTTGTTTTAAGGATTCTGCGGATAACATTATCGGTCAACCTCCCCGAATACGATGTCCTGCGTACCGATAATGGCAACGACGTCGGCGAGCATGTGGCCTTTTGCCATTTCGTCCATGCCTTGCAGGTGGGCGAAGCCGGGTGCGCGGATTTTCAGGCGGTAGGGTTTGTTTGCGCCGTCTGAAATGATGTAAACGCCGAACTCGCCTTTCGGGTGTTCGACAGCGGTGTAAGTCTCGCCCTCGGGAACGTGCATACCCTCGGTGAAGAGTTTGAAATGGTGAATCAGGTCTTCCATGCCTGTTTTCATTTCGGTTCGTTTGGGCGGGGCGAATTTGTGGTTTGTGGTGATGACCGGGCCGGGATTGACGCGCAGCCAGTCGGCGCATTGTTTGATGATGCGTACGGATTGGCGCATTTCTTCCATGCGGCAGAGGTAGCGGTCGTAGCAGTCGCCGTTAACGCCGACGGGGATGTCGAAATCCATTTGGTCGTACACTTCATACGGCTGTTTTTTACGCACATCCCATTCCACGCCCGAACCGCGCAGCATCACGCCGGTAAAGCCTTTTTGCATGGCGCGTTCAGGGGAGACAACGCCGATGCCGACGGTACGTTGTTTCCAGATGCGGTTGTCGGTCAGGAGGGTTTCGAGTGTGTCGATGTTTTTTGGGAAGCGCTCGCAGAAGGCGTCGATGAAGTCGAGCATGGTGCCTTCGCGGGATTCGTTGAGCTGCTTCAATACTTTGGCGTTGCGGAATTTGCTGCTCTCGTATTTGGGCATGAAGTCGGGCAGGTCGCGGTAAACGCCGCCGGGACGGAAGTAGGCGGCGTGCATACGCGCGCCGGAAACGGCTTCGTACAAGTCCATCAGCTCTTCGCGGTCGCGGAAGGCGTAGAGGATGGCGGTCATCGCGCCGATGTCGAAGGCGTGCGAACCGATGCCCATCAGGTGATTGAGGATGCGCGTTACTTCGGCGAACATGACGCGGATGTATTGGGCGCGGATAGGCACATCAATTCCGGCGAGTTTTTCTACTGCCAAACAATACGCCTGCTCGTTGACCATCATGGAAACGTAGTCCAATCGGTCCATATAAGGTAGGGCTTGCAGGTAGGTTTTGGTTTCCGCCAGTTTTTCGGTACCTCGGTGCAAGAGGCCGATATGCGGGTCGGCACGGACGATGGTTTCGCCCTCCAACTCCAAAATCATACGCAATACGCCGTGCGCCGCAGGGTGTTGCGGGCCGAAGTTGATGGTGTAGTTTCTTAATTTATTGGCCACCGTAGTTCTCCTCACGGACGATACGCGGCGTGATTTCGCGCGGCTCGATGGTAACAGGTTGGTAAATCACGCGTTTTTGTTCTTCGTCGTAACGCATCTCCACATAACCGGAAATCGGGAAGTCTTTGCGGAACGGATGTCCGACGAAGCCGTAATCGGTCAGGATGCGGCGCAGGTCGGGATGGTTGTTGAACATGATGCCGTACAAATCGAAGGCTTCGCGCTCGTACCAATCCGCGCTGTTGTAAACGGGAACCACGGATTCGACCACGGGGAAATCGTCGTCTGAAACCCAGACGCGCACGCGGATGCGCTGATTGTTTTTAACAGAAAGAAGCTGACTGACAACGGCGAAGCGTTTGCCCTGCCATGCTTCGTTTTTGTAAGTGCTGTAATCGACGCCGCACAAATCGACCAAAAGCTCGAAATGCAGTTCTTCATGGTCGCGCAACGTGGTCATCACTGAAACATAGTGTTCGGGCAGACACTCGACGGTAACCTCGCCCAAAGCGGAAATGACTTTGCTTGCCTGATTGCCCAAAACGCGGCTGACGGTATCGTATAAGTTTTGAATGCTTGCCATATCGTTCCCTCCCCTACTCGTCTCGCGCGATGGTGGAAGTGCGCTTGATTTTTTGTTGGAGCTGCATCAGACCGTAAATCAGGGCTTCCGCAGTCGGCGGGCAACCCGGCACATAAACGTCTACCGGCACGACACGGTCGGCACCGCGCACGACGGAATAAGAATAATGATAGTAGCCGCCGCCGTTGGCACACGAACCCATAGACAATACCCAACGCGGCTCGGCGAGCTGGTCGTACACGCGGCGCAGGGCGGGCGCCATTTTATTGGTCAGCGTACCCGCCACAATCATCAGGTCGGCCTGACGGGGAGACGGACGGAAAATAATGCCGAAACGGTCAAGGTCGTAACGCGCCATACCCGCGTGCATCATTTCCACGGCGCAGCAGGCCAAACCGAAAGTAACCGGCCACAGCGAACCGGTACGCATATAGTTCAGCACCGTATCCGCGCTGGTGGTGATGAAACCTTTTTTCAAAACGCCTTCTATTCCCATTCCAGCGCACCTTTTTTCCATTCGTAAACAAAGCCTACCGTCAGAACGACGATAAACACCAGCATAGACCAGAAGCCGTATGCGCCCAAATCTTTGAACACCACCGCCCACGGCAGCATAAACGCAACCTCCAAATCGAAGAGGATGAACAGGATGGCGACGAGATAATAACGCACGTCAAACTTCATCCTGGCGTTTTCAAAGGCTTCGAAACCACATTCGTAAGCCGCGTCTTTTTCGGCGTAGTGGTGTTTCGGACCTAAAATCGTGCCGAGCAGGATAAACAGCACGCCGGCCGCAAGGCCGACGAGGATGAATACGAGGACGGGAAAGTAACTGGCCAACATGGGTTTATGCCTAACTGGTTGACAGACAAATCTTAATATCCTGCTATTTTATCGAATTTCAAAATCCATTAAAAGGTAAATGTCGGTCAACCTGCAAAAAAATCTTAATAAATTCAATAAGTTTATGATAACGATTCTTATTTGTGTTTTATAACAACCCAACTTCATTCCTTTACCCATATCAACGCCAATAAAATTGGATAGAAAATGCATCACCCACCACCAGCCCTAAACACAACAAACCCTTCCAATAAACCAGATTCGCTTTTCAGACGACCTTTTGTCCGTCTTTATCAACAAGAATCTGCTAAAATCGCCCGTTTCCCACTTCAACCTGACAGCAGCAATACATGAATATCTTTTACGAAGAGTCCGGCCAATTCAAAGTCGCCGCCATCGTCCAAAAAAACGACGCCACCTACCAAGTCGATACCCAACACGGCAAACGCACCAAAGTGAAGGCGAACAACGTCTTTGCCGAGTTCGACGGCGATATGGCGGCGTTTTTGGAGAACGCACAGGCGCAGGCGGCGGACATCGACACCGATTTATTGTGGGAAGTATGCGGCGAAGAAGAATTTTCCGCCGAGGCGATTGCCGAAGAATATTACGGCCATGCGCCGACCAAAACCGAGCTGGCGGCAACCTTGATTGCACTGTACGCCGCGCCGATGTATTTCTACAAAAAAGCCAAAGGCGTGTTCAAAGCCGCGCCTGAAGAAACCTTAAAACAAGCGCTTGCCGCCATCGAACGCAAAAAACAACAAGACGCGCAAATCGACGCTTGGGCGGAAGCCTTGAAACGCGGCGAGATGCCATCTGAAATCGCGGCGGATTTGAAAACCATCCTGCACGCTCCCGACAAACAGTCGCTGACCTACAAAGCCTTTACCAAAGCCGCCGACGCGCTGAAAACCTCCGCCTACGAATTGGCGAAAAAAACAGGCGGCATTACGTCCATTCCCCAATATCTGCAAGACGGTTTTGAAATCAAATACTTCCCCAAAGGAACAGGTTTCCCCGACCTCCCCCTTCCCGAAATGCCCGACCTGCCCAAGGCCGACGTTACCGCCTTTTCCATTGACGACGAATCGACCACCGAAGTGGACGATGCCTTGAGCCTGACCGATTTGGGCAACGGCTCCAAACGCGTCGGCATCCACATCGCCGCGCCGTCGCTTGCCGTTAAACCAGGCGACAAAATGGAAAAAAACATCATGGAACGCTTGAGCACGGTCTATTTTCCCGGCGGAAAAATCACCATGCTGCCCGAAAACTGGATTGCCGCGTTCAGCCTTGATGCGGGCGCGTACCGTCCTGCCGTCAGCATTTATTTCGATGTGGACGGCGAGTTCAACGTCGGCGAGCCGACCTGCAAAATTGAAGCTGTCAACATCGCCGAAAACCTGCGCATCCAAACCATCGAGCCGCATTTCAACGCCGAAACCGGCTTAGACGAAACCGGCGAAATGATGTTCGTCCACCATCAAGACCTGATTTGGTTCCACCAATTTGCCGTCGCCCTGCAAAAAGCACGCGGCAAATACGAGCCCGACCGCGCGCCGCAATACGATTACAGCATTGAATTGGATGAAGAAGGCAAAGTCTCCGTCGTCCGCCGCGAACGCGGTTCGCCCATCGACATGCTGGTCAGCGAAATGATGATACTCGCCAACAGCACTTGGGCGCAGATGCTCCATGATAACGACCTGCCCGGCCTCTTCCGCGTCCAACCCGCCGGAAAAGTGCGCATGAGCACCAAATCCGAGCCGCACATCGGCATGGGCGTGCAACATTACGGCTGGTTCACCTCGCCGCTGCGCCGTGCCACCGACTACATCAACCAAAAACAACTCCTCAGCCTGATAGACGACACCGCCGAACCGCTTTTCCAGCAAAGCGATGCCGAACTCTTCGCCGCCCTGCGCGATTTCGACACTGCCTACGCCGCCTATGCCGATTTCCAACGGCAGATGGAAGCCTACTGGAGCCTCGTGTACCTGCAACAGCAAGGCACAAGCGAGCTGACCGCCACCATCCTAAAAGAAGACCTCGTCCGTATCGAAGGCCTGCCGCTGGTAACCCGCGCCACCGGCATCCCGTTCGACGCGCTGCCCAAATCGCAAGTCCTGCTCAAAATCACCGAGCTTGACCCCGAAAAGCAGTTTATCGCGCTGAACTATGTAAAAGCTGTCGCTCCTGCGGTTGCGTAAGTTTGCCGTTATGAAAAGAGGTCGTCTGAAAACCTGAAATATAGGTTTTCAGACGACCTCTTTTACGTCTTAACAGCCTCTAGCGAGTTTCCACACGTTTGAAATCCCTCGGTCGGAAACCCAGAGTAGCCAGCGAAACGAAATACAAACCGCCGCCTATCGCAATCAGGATGCACAACTGCCCTGCTTTACGCAAAGCACCAACGTGTACCCAATCAAAAGGCAGGTAAGTATGTGCAGCCCATAATCCCCCGCCCATTACAACAAGCGACAGCACTATTTTAATCAGGAAAATTCCCCATCCTTTGCTAGGTTGGTAAATGCCGTGTTTGCGCAACAGGTAATACAACAGTCCCGCATTCATACACGCGCCCAAACTGACGGCGAGCGAAAGCCCGGCGTGCTTCAAAGGACCGATAAAGGCAAGGTTCATCAACTGCGTGCAGATGAGCGTGAAGATGGCGATTTTGACCGGCGTTTTGATGTTTTGCCGTGCATAGAAACCGGGTGCCAACACTTTGACCATGATAGATCCGAGTATACCGACAGAATTGGCAATCAGCGCTTGCTGCGTCATCTGCGCGTCAAACAGTGAAAACTTACTGGACATAAACAGCGTCGCCAACAACGGGAACGACAATACCGCAACCCCGACTGTCGCCGGCAGCGCCAGCAGCATACACAGACGCAACCCCCAATCGAGCAGTCCGGAAAACTGCTCGGTATTCTGATTGACGGCGTGTTTGGACAAAGTTGGCAGCAAAATCGTACCGAGCGCCGCACCCAAAACACCGCTGGGCAGCTCCATCAGACGGTCGGCGTAATACATCCACGTAATGCTGCCCGATTGCAGATAGGACGCAAAAATCGTGTTGATCACCGAAGAAATCTGTACCACGCTCACACTCAAAATCGCAGGTGCCATCTGTTTCATCACGCGGTTGACCGCTGCATCTTTGAAATTAAGCTTAGGCAACTTCAAAAAACCTAGTTTTGCCAACCAAGGCAGCTGGAAGCCGAGCTGCAAAATTCCGCCGACAAAGACCGCCCACGCCAACGCGGTCACAGGCGGATCAAAATAGGGCACGAAAAACAGTGCGAATATGATAAAAGAGATGTTCAAAAACGTCGGCGTAAATGCAGGAATACTGAATTTATGATAGGAATTAAGGATTGAGCCGACAAAGGAAGACAGAGAAATAAACAAGATATACGGGAACGTTATCTTCAGCAAATCGATGGAAAGCAAAATCTTTTTCGGCTCTTTAAAGCCGGGCGCGGAAGCCTGAATCACCCAAGGCGCGGCTAGAATGCCCAGCGCGGTAACGATGACCAAGACAAATGACAACATCCCTGCCACATGGCGAATAAACGCCTCCGTCGCTTCTTTCGAACGCGTTTCCTTATATTCCGCCAAAATCGGCACAAAAGCCTGGGCAAACGCCCCTTCCGCAAAGATACGGCGCAGCAGGTTGGGCAGTTTAAATGCCACAAAAAAAGCGTCGGTCGCCATGCTCGCACCAAACGTGCGGGCAATTACCGCATCACGCAAAAATCCAAGTATGCGCGACACCATCGTCAAACTGCCGACCTTGGCCAAAGCACCTAACAAATTCATCCGTTTTATTCCTTCAAAAGTCCAGACGTCGTCTGAAAGACGCGTATTGTACGACAGAATATGCAAATCTAGGCAAATCAGTCTCCAGACGGGCAAATGTAGAGTAGATGCAAAAACTTTGCTTCATTGCCTGATTCTTATGTTGCCCAACCATCCAAAAGGTCGTCTGAAAACCCAGTTTCGGGTTTTCAGACGACCTTTTACTTGATCAAATCACTTCAATTATTGCCCGATAGGAATCAGCAGTGAACCAGCGTGCCTTCGTCTTCGCCGGTAATGACGCGTTTGAGCGAGCCTTGTTTGGCGATGCCGAAGACGACGATGTTGAGTTTTCGTTCGCGGCAGAGGGCGAAGGCAGTCGCATCCATGACTTTGAGGTTTTTGTTCAAGGCTTCGTCAAAGGTAATGGTTTCGTAGCGTGTAGCGGACGGGTCTTTTTTCGGGTCTGCGGTATAAACGCCGTCCACATTGGTGGCTTTGAGCATGACGTCGCAGTTCATTTCGGCTCCGCGCAGGGCGGCGGCGGTGTCGGTGGTGAAGAACGGGTTGCCCGTACCGGCGGCGAAGATGACGACTTTACCTTCTTCAAGGTATTGGATGGCTTTGGGGCGGGCGTAGGTTTCGGCGATTTGCTGCATGGAAAGTGCGGATTGTACGCGCGCTTTGATGCCGAGGGTTTCGAAAGCATCTTTGAGGGCGAGCGCATTCATGACGGTCGCCATCATGCCCATGTAGTCGGCGGTGGCGCGGTCCATACTGCCTGCTTGGGCGGATACGCCGCGGAAGATGTTGCCGCCGCCAACAACGATGCCGACTTGTACGCCCATTTTGACGACTTCGGCGATTTCACCGACGGTTTGGACGATGGTGTCGTGATTGATGCCGAAAGGGTCGGAACCCATCAGGGATTCGCCGGAGAGTTTCAGTAATACGCGTTTGTATTTGATTTGCTGTGTCATGGGATACCTTGCTTTCTTTGGGTGGATAGCGCCGAGTGAGCAGGGCGAACTGACTATTCGATAACGGTGGTATTTTGCTCCGTAAACGGCATATTCTGTGTTAAAAATACTCGCAAGATGTCCAATCTTGTTGCGCTTTTTGCCTTGAATCTGCCGTTTTCCGTACCAAAAACCGACTCGTTCCAAATGATCAGTTCACCCTGTGGCGCTGCTTCAATTCGGGGAAAGGGCGTTTGATTTTTCAGACGACCTTTCAGGATGTTTGGCTGACAGGGTAACGCGTTTTCCGTGGGTGTATATGGGTTTGGATAAATTATTATGTGTTGATTATGATGAAATATTTTCTGTTCGACAGTATTTTAAACAGTGTAACTCTCAAAAAAAAGCACCCTGATTCGTTTGGAATCCAGGTGCTTTCTTTTTCATCTCTGCCTTACACTTTAGCAGCAGCGGCAACTTCGGCTGCGTAGTCGACAACGGCTTTTTCGATACCGTCGCCTACTTTGTAACGTACGAAGCTGATGATTTCAGTGCCGTTTTCTTTAGCGAATTGGGCAACAGTTTGGTCAGGGTTCATTACGAATGCTTGGCCGTTCAGGGTGATTTCGGCCAAGAATTTGCGGATACGGCCTTCAACCATTTTAGCGGCGATGTCGGCAGGTTTGCCGGAAGCGATGGCTTGCTCGGTGTAGATGTGGCGTTCTTTTTCGATGGTTTCGGCATCTACTTCGGCTTCGGTTACGCATTGCGGTTTGGCGGCAACGATGTGCATACCGATTTTACGCGCTACGTCTTCAGAGCCTTTGAACTCAACCAATACGCCTTCGGTAGCCAATGCGCCGTGGATGTAGGCAACCAGTTGGTTGGCGGTGTCGATGACTTGGAAGCGGCGGACAGACATGTTCTCGCCCAATTTGGCGATGATGGCTTTACGTTCTGCTTCAACCAGTTCGCTCAGTTCTTCAACGGTAGCCGGTTTTTTCTCGGCAGCGGTTTTCGCAACGAAGTTGGCGAATTCTACGAAGCCTGCGTCTTTGGCAACGAAGTCGGTTTCGCAGTTTACTTCAACCAATGCGCCGACATTGCCGTTGATGGCGTAAGCCAATACGCCTTCGGCAGCGGTACGGCCGGCCAGTTTGCCGGCTTTCGCGCCGGATTTGATGCGCAGGATTTCTTCGGCTTTTTCGAAGTTGCCTTCGGCTTCAACCAAGGCTTTTTTGCATTCCATCATGCCCAGGCCGGTAGCGGCGCGCAGGTCGGCAACCATTTTTGCAGTAATTTCTGCCATTTTGAATCTCCTAGATTTTGGGGAAACACGGGGTAGCCGTGTTTGGGAATGGGGTCGTCTGAAAAGGTTTTTCAGAACGGGATTTGAGAAAAGGGGCATAACGCCCCTCTTCGGTTTGCCGGATTACTCGGCAGCAGCTTCTTGGGCAGCGGCTACGGTTTCTTGCAGCGCTTGGTTTTTGCCTTCCAAAACTGCGTCGGCGATGCCGCGGCAGTACAGGCGGATGGCTTTGGCGGAGTCGTCGTTACCGGGGATAACGTATTTCACGCCGTCAGGGCTGTTGTTGGTATCGACTACGGCGATAACGGGGATGCCCAGTTTTTCAGCCTCGACCAGAGTACCTTTTTGGTAGCCGGTGTCGATAACGAAAATCGCGTCAGGCAGGCCTTTCATGTTTTTGATACCGCCCAAAGAACGTTCCAGTTTTTCAACGTCGCGTTGCATTTCCAGAATTTCTTTTTTGTTGAAACCGCCTTCGGCAGCGTTTTCCAAAGCAGCGGTTTTTTCTTCCAGGCGTTTGATGGATTGCTTAACGGTTTTGTAGTTGGTCAGCATGCCGCCCAACCAACGGTGATCGACAAAAGGCATACCGGCGCGGGTAGCTTCTTCGCGGATGATTTCACGCGCTTGACGTTTGGTGCCGACAAACAGCACGGTGCCTTTGTTGGCAACCAGACGGCGTACGGCTTCTTGCGCTTCTTGGAACATCGGCAGGGTTTTTTCCAGGTTGACGATGTGGATTTTATTGCGCGCACCGAAAATGTATTGTGCCATTTTCGGGTTCCAGAAACGGGTTTGGTGGCCGAAGTGAACGCCGGCTTCAATCATCTGACGCATAGTAATTTGAGACATTTTATTTCCTTGAAAGGGTTAAGAGCACACATTCAATCGCATAGAACTTGATAGGCTGCGCCTATTGTCAAGCACCCTTCGGCGAAAGTGGGCATAAGTTTTAAAAAATAGTGTGTTTCCGAAATGGAAAACTGACGGATTATAGCGGATAAGGGGTCGTCTGAAAAGGGATTTTATGCACTGCCGTCGTGTTTGCCGCCTTCTTGTCCGGCTGTGCGGCGGCTTTGTTCGAATGCTTCTTTTTCCTGCTGCTTCATCAGGCGGTTGCGGCGGCGGATGGTGACGGTGAAAACGGTAAACGCGACGGGCAATACTGCCCAAAAAACCAAATAAATCAGCGCACGCGCAATGCTCGGTTGCACGGCGGAATACATGACGGCGACGAAGAGGTAGCCAATAAGGACGATATGCCACATGGCGGAATCCTGTTTTGATGTTAACGGAGCGTTTATAATCGCCGTATTCTACAACAACACTCAAAAGGTCGTCTGAAATGAGGAATGAGGAAAAACACGCCCTGCGCCGAGAATTGCGCCGCGCCCGCGCGCAGATGGGGTATAAAGGACGGTTGGCGGCAGGGCAAACGGTTAACCGCCTGCTCAAACGTTATATCAAGAAGGGGCGGAAGATCGGCGTGTATTGGCCGATGGGCAGCGAGCTGCGGCTGGACGGCTTTGTCCGCGCGGCGCAAAAACGCGGCGCCAAACTCTATCTGCCTTATATCGAACCGCGTTCGCGGCGGATGTGGTTCACGCCCTATCCTGCCGACGGGGCGAAACAAGAACGCAAGCGCGGCAGAGCGAAGCTGCATGTACCGCAGTTTACGGGACGCAAAATCCGCGTACACGGTTTATCGATATTGTTTGTCCCGATTGTCGGCATGGACCGCGAAGGCTACCGCTTGGGGCAGGCTGGCGGCTATTACGATGCGACGCTCGCAGCGATGAAATACCGTTTACAGGCAAAAACCATAGGCGTAGGCTTCGCTTGTCAACTGGTTGACACACTGCCGCGCGAACCGCACGACCTGCCGCTGGACGGGTTTGTATCGGAATCGGGCGTGCTGGTGTTCAAACATCATTAATCAATAGCTTTCAGACGACCTCTAAGATGCCGTCCGTTAAGACACTATAAAAGGTCGTCTGAAAACTCAAATCATCGAATACAAAGGAATCCCCATGGCTGATTTTTCATCTGTTCCCGTTTTGTCCTTCGACCGCGTCCGTCTCGAGCCTTTGACGGCGGCACACGAAGCCGGTTTGCGCGAAGCAGTTTGCGACGGCGAAATTTGGAAGCTGAACGTAACCACCGCGCCCGAACCCGACCAAGTGGCGGACTATATCCGCACCGCCACGCAAACCCGCCTCGCCTTTGCCGTCATCGACGAAGACACGGGCAAAATCGTCGGCTCGACTTCGCTTTACCACATCGACCCCGCCATCCCCCGCCTCTACATCGGTTTTACATGGTACGCCCTGTCGGCACGGCGCACGCGCATCAATACCGCCTGCAAAATCATGTTGCTCGACTACGTCTTCGACACTTTAAACTGCCGCTGCGCCTGCTGGCAGACCGACAACCTCAACACCGCCTCCCAACGCGCCATCGAACGCTTGGGCGCTCACCAAGACGGCATCTTGCGCTGCCACAAATTGCGGAAAGACGGCAGCGTGCGCGATACGGTGGAATACAGCCTATTGCGCGAAGAATGGCCGCAGGCAAGGGCAAAACTGCTCGAAAAAGCGGCAGCTTATGACGCGTCCTGAAAAAACGTTTTCTTCTTCATTTTTTCATCAAAACACGTCCATCTTGCTGACAATCTGAAGTCTTTAAGAAGTGAATGAAATCAGGCATAACCCCGCCAAATACCTGATAAATAAAGGTCGTCTGAATGTTTCAGACGACCTTTTCAAACCGCGTTTATGTAAATCCAAACAGAAAATCTTTGCAATTCTCAGAAAAATCCACTAAATTCTCAATAACATATTATGAACGGTTTAACATCGGTTCAAAACGTAAAACCCGCGCGCAATCTTCCACGCCAAAAACACCGCGCCAGCAGGTTTTACCGCCGAAACAGGCGTTCGTAATACAACGGATAATCATAAAGGCAGAATATGCCTGTTTCTAGGAGTACAACCATGGCTGAAGCAACAGATGTTGTCTTGGTGGGTGGAGGCATTATGAGCGCGACTTTGGGCGTTTTGCTCAAAGAACTCGAACCGTCTTGGGAAATCACCCTTATCGAACGCTTGGAAGACGTAGCGTTGGAATCGTCAAACGCTTGGAACAACGCCGGCACAGGGCATTCCGCGTTATGCGAACTCAATTACGCCCCGCTCGGCGCAGACGGCACCATCGACCCGACCCGCGCCCTCAATATTGCCGAACAATTCCACATCAGCCGCCAGTTCTGGTCATCGCTTGTCGAAGAAGGCAAAATCACCGACAACTCCTTCATCCATACCGTCCCGCATATGTCGCTGGTCATGAACACCGACCATTGCGACTACCTGCAAAAACGTTTCGACGCCTTCAAATCCCAAAAACTCTTCGAACGGATGGAATTCTCCACCGACCGCGCCAAAATCGCCGAATGGGCGCCGCTGGTCATCAACGGCCGTAAAGAAGGACAACCCGTCGCCGCCAACTACTCCGCCGAAGGCACAGACGTCGATTTCGGCAGCCTGACCCGCCAAATGGTGCAATACCTGCGCGAAAAAGGCGTCAAAACCGAGTTCAACCGCCACGTCGACGACATCAAACGCGAATCCGACGGCGCATGGGTGCTCAAAACCAGCGACACCCGCAACCCTGACGGACAGCTCACCCTCCGCACCCGCTTCCTCTTCCTCGGTGCAGGCGGCGGCGCACTGACCCTGCTGCAAAAATCCGGCATCCCCGAAGGCAAAGGTTACGGCGGTTTCCCCGTTTCCGGTCTGTTCTTCCGAAACAGCAACCCCGAAACCGCCGCGCAACACAACGCCAAAGTGTACGGACAAGCCTCCGTCGGCGCGCCGCCCATGTCCGTCCCGCACCTCGACACCCGCAACGTAGACGGCAAACGCCACCTCATGTTCGGTCCTTACGCAGGCTTCCGCTCCAACTTCCTCAAACAAGGCTCGCTCATGGATTTGCCCCTGTCCATCCACTTGGACAACCTCTACCCCATGCTGTGCGCCGGCTGGGCGAATATGCCCCTGACCAAATACCTCTTGGGCGAATTGCGCAAAACCAAAGAAGAACGCTTCGCCTCCCTGCTGGAATACTACCCCGAAGCAAACCCTGACGACTGGGAACTCATCACCGCAGGTCAACGCGTTCAAATCATCAAAAAAGACTCCGAAAAAGGCGGCGTCCTCCAATTCGGCACCGAAATCGTCGCCCACGCCGACGGCTCGCTCGCTGCACTCTTGGGCGCATCCCCCGGCGCATCAACCGCCGTACCCTTGATGATCAAACTCATCCACCAATGCTTCCCAAGCCGCATTTCCTCATGGGAAGGTCGTCTGAAAGAACTTGTTCCCGGCTTCGGCATCAAGCTCAACGACAACCCGCAGCTTGCCGAAGAAATCATCAGCCACAACGCCAAAGTATTGGGTATCCATTACGCTTGAGGCAGATAAATTGCAAGGCGGGAGTTCTTGCCCGCCTTTTTTCAAACCATTAAAGTATTAAAATATAGTGGATTAAATTTAAATCAGGACAAGGCGACGAAGCCGCAGACAGTACAGATAGTACGGCAAGGCGAGGCAACGCCGTACTGGTTTAAAGTTAATCCACTATAAAACATCAGGTCGTCTGAACATTCAGACGACCTGAATCCATTGGAGACAAGCAAACATGTTTACCGTACAGCGCATTTACGCATACCGGCCCGACCCCGAACAAACCGCAGTCTTTATCGACCGCCTCTATCCGCGGGGCATCCGCAAAGAGGTCTTTGCTACGGCGCTCTGGCTCAAAGACATCACCCCCAGTGCAAACCTGCGCCGCTGGTATCATGAGAATCCGGCTGAACATTTTGACGGTTTCGTCAGCCGTTACCATGAGGAGCTGCACGGCGATACCGAACAAACCGCCATTAGGCAGATCTTGGAGTTGGAACGGCAACACGGCAGCGTTTTACTGCTGACTGCCGTCAAAGACCCGCATCATTCCCATGTTTCTGCCTTAGAGCAGTTTTTGGGGACGTCGTTTGAATATCGCGATTAACAAAAACAGCAAGACCTGCGTCATTTGGGGTTGATGCAAAAAGGTCGTCTGAAATCCAGTCTAGGTTTCAGACGACCTTTGTTTTTTAAATTAAGAAGGATAAGGGTGTGCCACCAATTTCCCGTCGATGTATTCGCCGATATAGACTTTCGAGACATCAAGGTGGAGACGGTCAAGTTCCTGTTGCAGCCACTCGTCGTCGCGTTTGATGATTTCCAAGATGTCGTGGTCGATTTGCCCGTCGGTAATCAGGGGGTAACGCAGGCTTTCGTCGCCGTATTGGATGACGGTAAGCTGACCGTTTTGTTCCATGACGGCGCGTTTGACGGCGGCGATTTCGTAGATGCCGGCAGCACGGAGCTTAAACATCAGGTCGTGTGCGCTGATGCCATTTTTCATACATTCTTCGGTTTGGATTTCGCCGTTGACGATGACCCAGACGGACTTCCCGTCAATGATGGATTTGACCCAGCGGTTGTTGTTTTTGATGAACTTGAGGCTCAATACCAAAAGCGTCCACAGAACCATCACGAGGAAAAACTGTAAAAGCCCGACGCTGTCGCTGTAAATCACGCCGCCGATGATGCCGCCGAGAACGAAGTTTTGCACTTGGTCCATGGCGGAGGTGGGGGCAAGGTTGCCTTTACCTAAGAGGTTGATTTGAAAAACCAAACCTAAAATGCCCATAAGGAGTTTGAAGGCAAGGAGGGAGTATGCTTCCATGAGTGTGTCCTGTTATTCTTTGTCGATGAGTTCGATGTTGTTGTTGACCAGATTGGTGGGGGTCAGGGTGTAGGCGGAGAAGTCTTGATTGAAATGGACTTCGTAGTATTGGTTTTTGATGCCGACGATCATGCCGTTGTATAGGTGCGTGCTGTTGACGCTGATGTCGCGTTTTTCCACTTTTTGGTTTTCAATCAGGGCATTGAGAAAACCGACCATGCGCGAGGTGTCGGCGGCAAAGTTTTGGCGTTCGCTGTATGAGAGATATTGGATGCCGCTGATGAGGATGAGCAGCAGCAGGGCAATGATGCTCAGGTCGCGGTATTTGGTATCCATGCGGTGGCGCAGGTATTGCGACACGGCGAGCAGGAGAACGACGAGCGCGGCGAAAATGAGGACGTATTTCAAGTAGTCGTTGAAATACATATGGTTTTCAAGATAAAAGTGTGTGAAGAATTTCATGATTTCAATTGATTTGAGGAAAAAAGAGAAGGGTCGTCTGAAAACTGAATTTCAGACGACCTTTCCCGTTTGAAACAATTCAAAATGGCTGGGCTGCTTTATTTCTTATTGCCCAACTGCGGCAATACCGAACCTTCGCCCAGCGACAACAAACCGCTTTGCGAGTAGATACCCAGTTTGGCGCGGGTGTCGGTGATGTCGAGGTTGCGCATGGTGAGCTGACCGATGCGGTCTAGCGGGGTGAACGCGGCGTCTTCGACTTTTTCCATGCTCAGGCGTTCGGGTTGGTAGGTCAGGTTGGGCGATTCGGTGTTCAGAATCGAATAGTCGTTGCCGCGGCGCAGTTCAAGGGTGACTTCGCCGGTAATGGCTTTGGCGACCCAGCGTTGGGCGGTTTCGCGCAACATGAGGGCTTGGCTGTCGAACCAGCGGCCTTGGTAGAGCAGTCGGCCGAGGCGCAGGCCGTTGATGCGGTATTGTTCGATGGTGTCTTCGTTGTGGATGCCGGTCACCAAGCGTTCGTAGGCGATGTGGAACAATGCCATGCCCGGGGCTTCGTAGATGCCGCGCGATTTGGCTTCGATGATGCGGTTTTCGATTTGGTCGCTCATGCCCAAGCCGTGGCGGCCGCCGATGCGGTTGGCCTCGAGGAAGAGCTCGACGGGGTCGGCGTATTCTTTGCCGTTCAATGCAACGGGCACGCCTTCTTCAAAGCGCACGCTGACTTCTTCGGGTTTGACTTCGACGCTTTCGTCCCAGAAGGCAACGCCCATGATGGGTTTGACGATTTTGATGCCGCTGTTGAGGAATTCCAAATCTTTGGCTTCATGCGTCGCGCCGAGCATATTGGAATCGGTGGAATAGGCTTTCTCCACCGACATTTTGTAGTTGAAGCCGTTGGCAATCAGAAATTCGCTCATTTCGTGACGGCCGCCGAGTTCGTCGATAAATTGCTGGTCGAGCCAAGGTTTGTAAATTTTCAGCGCGGGATTGGTAAGCAGGCCGTAGCGGTAGAAACGCTCGATGTCGTTGCCTTTGTAAGTGCTGCCGTCGCCCCAGATGTTGACGTCGTCTTCCTTCATGGCGGAAACGAGCATGGTGCCGGTAACGGCGCGGCCCAGAGGCGTGGTGTTGAAATAGGCGATGCCGCCGGTGGAAACGTGGAACGCGCCGCATTGGATGGCGGCGATGCCCTCGTGTGCCAACTGCGCGCGGCAGTCGATTAGGCGGGCGTTTTCCGCACCGTATTCCATCGCTTTTTTGGGAATGGCATTGTAGTCGTCTTCGTCGGGCTGGCCGAGGTTGGCAGTGTAGGCATAAGGTAGCGCGCCTTTAAGTTTCATCCACAACAGCGCGGCAGAGGTATCAAGGCCGCCAGAGAAGGCAATGCCGACTTTTTGACCGATGGGGAGGTGTTGCAGGATAGTATTGTTTTGGCTCATGGGGGAATCCTTTGGACTAAAAATAAATGGGCGCAACCGCCCCTTTTCGTAAAATTAGGTTTATTATCTAATAAATATTGCCGACAATCCAGCCGAGTAAACCAAATAGGTCGTCTGAAAACGGATTTCGGTTTTCAGACGACCTATGTCAATCTTGATTTAAAAAACAGCATTTTGCATACAGCTCCGACAAGGTCGCCGAGCCGATATCGCCAAAATCCTGCAAGCCTGTGCATTCGACAATCCGATGGCGGATGTAATTTACAGACTCCGGGGGTAAAGCCGGCAGACGGGTAAACAACTGTACTGCGGTATATACCGTCAGCGGCGTATCGTACGGCTGCTTGGGGACGAGCGCAATCCGGTAGATATTAATGATTCTGCTTCGTTTCGTATCAGTAAATACCGCCACGCCGCAAAAATCCTCTAAAGGCAGTGTTTGCGTGCCTTCGCGGCTGATTTTGCAAATCCCTTCTTCTGAAAATACGATTTCGCGGCTGCGTTTATAAAAGTCACGCCACAGCGACCATGCGGCAAAGGCAAAGAGAGTTAAGCCTAGTGCAATGCGCCGTTCCATCAGTATCAAACCCAAGCCGAAGACGGCAAAGAAGACACTTTCCAAACGGTCAAGCAGGTTTTTCGGTTGTTTCAAACGATATTCGTGCATGATTTTCCTTTTGTTTAACCCTTTGGAAGCGTCCGGACATTTTCAGACGACCTCCGAGAAGAAAGATTATGAAAGACCGACAGCATTTGTTCAACCTCATCATCATCGGCGACGAAATCCTGCACGGCAGCCGCCAAGACAAGCATTTCGCCTTTTTCAAATCCCTGCTGGAATCGCGCGGACTGAAGCTCAATCAGGTGCAATACCTGCCCGACGAACCTGATTTGCTGGTCAAACAACTGCGCCGCAGCTTTTCAGACGGCCTGCCGACCTTCGTTACCGGCGGCATCGGTTCCACGCCCGACGACCATACCCGCCAAGCTGCCGCCGCCGCTTTGGATCTGCCCGTCGTCCGCCATCCCGAAGCCGCCAAGTTCATCGAAGCCGTTACCCTTAAACGCGGCGAGCCGCTTGGCGCGCCCGAACACGCCCAGCGCCTGAAAATGGCAGACTTTCCCGCAGGCGCAGAGCTTGTGCCCAACCCGTTCAACAACATCGCCGGATTTTCCATCCGCGAACATTATTTCTTCCCCGGCTTCCCCGTGATGGCGCACCCGATGGCGGAATGGGTTTTGGATACTTATTACGCCGACCGCTTCAACCAAACCGAACACGGCAGCCGTAGCGTGTATATATTCGGACAACCCGAATCGCGCGTCGCCCCGATTATGGAATACGTCGAACATACCTACCCCGGCGTGCGCTCTTACAGCCTGCCCAGCGTCGGCTGGCAGAATGCGGACGGAACGGCGGTCAAACCGCATATCGAGTTCGGCATCAAGGCGGAAGGCGGGGCGTGCCGCGATTTGGACAAAGCATGGGACGAGGTGCTGCGGCGCTTGCGGGATGTGGGGGCGGAGTTGAAAGATACGCCTGCCTAAGCCAGCCGTTTTGTTCTTATTTTGACAAAAGGTCGTCTGAAAAACCTAAAATGGCTTTTCAGACGACCTCGAGATCCTGATATCAACTTGCAGACTTTCCTATATTACCGTTCCTCTTGCACGGCTTGATACTCTTTTTTGAGGCACTTTTTATCCTCTCGGAAATAATTTTTGATAGAAGTGCGCTTTTTTGACCGTTATCATTTGGATTAAAAATCTTATTTACTTTTGCAATCGACTCGATTATATTACCGTTTAATGCAATTTATTACATTAACTAACATATATATTGTATAAATATACATTATTCGTCTATCAAAAATTCCGATTCGATTGATAACAATCTTTATCACTTTAGATGCAATATATGACGGAATTTGACTTTATCAGACAATATTTGCAAAAACAGAAAAGCAGCGGTTTGATTTTGGGCATTGGTGACGACGCTGCGATTATCCGTCCAAGTCACGGATTTGATTTATGTTTTAGCGCGGACATGCTGTTAAAAGACAGACATTTTTTTTCTGACACCGCTCCTGAAGATTTGGCATGGAAAATGCTAGCTGTCAATATATCCGATATGGCCGCGATGGGGGCTGCCCCGAAATGGGTGTTATTGAGTGCCGGATTGCCCGAATTGGACGAAAATTGGCTGAAACGTTTTTGTGACAGCTTTTTCAGTTTGGCGCAGCGCTTCGGCATTACCCTGATCGGCGGCGATACGACCAAAGGCGATTTGGTCTTCAACGTCACCATTATCGGCGAGCTTCCGCAAGGACAGGCCCTACGGCGCGATGCCGCGAAAGACGGCGACGATATTTGGGTATCGGGACAAATCGGATCAGCAGCAGCCGCTTTAAACTGCCGCCTGAACACACACACACTACCGCCCGATTTGTTCGACCGCTGCCATGACAGGCTGCTCCGTCCGGAGCCTAGAGTGGGATTGGGACAGGCGCTTCTGCCCATTGCCCATGCCGCTCAAGATATTTCGGACGGGCTGGCACAAGACCTCGGTCACATTTTGACCGCGTCATCGGTCGGAGCGGAAATTTCGGCAAATGCGCTGCCGGTTTTAGAAGAATTGAAAAACGTCTTACCGCACGAAAGCTGGCTCTCCTGCGCACTGGCAGGCGGCGATGATTACGAACTGGTTTTCACCGCCCCCGAATGCCGGCGCAGCGAGATTCAGACAATAGCCGGACAATGCGGCGTAGCAGTAACGCCCATCGGGAAAATAAATAATACAGGTCGTCTGAAAATAATAGATTCCAATGGCGGCGAATTAAAACTGACTTCATTAGGATTTGATCACTTTGGCTGAATTTAAACCTACTTTCGACTGGTTGAAGCAGCGCCCGTTATGCCTGTTGGCATTCGGATTCGGCAGCGGCCTCGCGCCCGTCGCACCCGGCACATTCGGAACGATGGCGGCGCTGCCGATAGCATTTCTCTTGGTTTTAATCGGTATCGACGGCTGGATTCTGGCTTTTTTGTGTGTAGCCCTGTTTATGTGGGGCATCCGCATTTGCAACCACACCGAAAAAGCACTCGGCATCCAAGACTACGGCGGTATCGTTTGGGACGAAATGGTAGCGATGCTTCTGATTCTGGCTTTTGCACCGTTTAAATGGAATTGGTGGCTGGCGGCATTTATTCTGTTCCGCCTGTTTGATTCCATCAAACCTTGGCCGATCAAATGGTTTGACCGGCATGTGCACGGCGGATTCGGCATCATGTTGGACGACATCATCGCCGCCATCATGACCTTGATAGTTTTAGGCATTGCCGCCTGGATTATCTGATTTTTTCAACACACTTATTTGAAGCCATAAGACTTCAAACGCATCGAAAAATCGGTGCAAACAAAAAACACTATTACGGGACAACAAAAATGAACGAAATCGAAATCAATGTTCAACCACGCTACGTTGCGGGTCAAAGCGATGTTTATCGCGACCGCTATGCCTTCAACTATGTGATTACCATCTGCAACCGCAGCAACGATGTCATCACGCTGCGCCAGCGTTTCTGGGAAATCACCGACGGACACGGAGCAACCGAGCCGGTAGGCCATTCCGGTCTGATTGAAGAACAGCCGGTCCTCTATCCGGGCGAGGCTTATGAGTACAACAGCGGCTCCCAACTCTGCACCCCATGGGGCAGCATCGAAGGCGCATACGAGTTTGAAGACAGCATCGGCGAACGCTTTATCGTCGGCGTGCCGAAGCTGGAATTCAAAGCAGGCTTCACCCTGCAATAAACACCGAGCAAAAACAATACAGATCGGGAAAACCAAAGGTCGTCTGAAAGATTAAGGGGCTTTCAGACGACCTTTTTTTATAGTGGATTAACTTTAAACCAGTACGGCGTTGCCTCGCCTTGTCCTGATTTAAAGTTAATCCACTATACCGAAGCAATGCCGCGTCGCATCTTATTGGAAACGCCCCCGCTTCACCTGCATCTGCCCCTTGCCCAACTGCGCCGCCAAGCCGTGATTGCGCAAAGCGTGAGTGAGCGCGATGGCGAGTCCGTCGGCGGCGTCCGATTGCGGCGTACCCGACAGCGACAGCATCTGCACCACCATATGCTGCACCTGCTCTTTCGCCGCCTTGCCCTTCCCGACCACCGCCTGCTTGACCTGCAACGCCGTATATTCAAACACAGGCAAACCTTCCATCACCAACACCGCCAATGCCGCCCCGCGCGCCTGTCCCAGCATCAGCGTAGCCGCCGGATTAACATTGACAAACACCTGCTCCACTGCCGCCTGATGCGGGCGGTATTGCTGCACAATCTCCCTGATATGCCGCGCGATCACGGCGATACGCTCCGCCAACGGCGCATTCGGCGGCGTTTTGATACAGCCTGAAGCCACATAAAAATGTTCCCTGCCGCATACGTCGATGATGCCGAAACCGGTCACCCGACTGCCGGGGTCTATCCCCAAAATGCGGACGCTTTTTTGCACAGTCATCTCAGTCTCTTGTTCCCATATCGTCAAGCAACCTCCCGTCTTCTCCAGCGTAAAAGGTCGTCTGAAAACCGATTTTCAGGCTTTCAGACGACCTTTGCCTTCTTTTTACGCCTTATTTTTTAAACATGTTTTTAATGATGCCCATCACGCTGCGGGAAATGGCGTTGGTCACTTGGCGGTTGATTTGGCTGCCGATGGCGTCGGCGACGTTGTAGCCCAAGCCCTGTCCTGACTTTTTGCGTCCGCCGCTCAAGCCGCCGAGCAGTCCGCCGAGTATGCCGGGATCGGCATTGGCGGCTTCTTTTTCAGCGGCTTTTTGCGCTTTTTCCTGCTCTTTTGCCGCCGCTGCCGCCTCTTTCTCCGCCGCAGCCTGACTGTCGGCTTCGGCTAAGGCTTCAAAGGCGGAATAATTGTCCACCATGTCTTTATAGGTCGGATACAAATCATCGTTTTGGAACAAGCGGTTGCGCTCTTCGGCGGTAAGCGGGGTCAAGGAAGATTGCGGCGGCAGGACGAGCGCGCGCTCTACCGGTTCGGGCATACCTTTTTCATCGAGGAAGGAAACGAGTGCTTCGCCGACACCCAGTTCGGCAATCGCTTCGGCAACTTTGATATTCGGATTGCTGCGGAAGGTTTCGGCAGCGGCCTTAACCGCTTTTTGGTCACGCGGCGTGAAGGCGCGCAAGGCGTGTTGCACGCGGTTGCCGAGCTGTCCGAGGATGGTGTCGGGCAAATCGAGCGGGTTTTGGGTCACGAAATACACGCCCACGCCTTTGGAACGGATCAGGCGCACGACTTGTTCGACCTGCTCCACCAGCGCATTGGCGGCGTTGTCGAACATCAAATGCGCTTCGTCGAAGAACATCACGAATTTCGGTTTGTCCAAATCGCCGACTTCGGGCAGGGTTTCAAACAATTCCGCCAACATCCACAGCAAAAACGCGCTGTACATACGCGGCGAGCGCATCAGTTTTTCCGAATTGAGGATATTGATGACGCCTTTGCCGTTGTCGGTCTGCATCCAATCTTGCAGGTTGAGCGACGGCTCGCCGAAGAATTTTTCCGCACCTTCGTTCTCCAGCGTCAAAAGCTGACGCTGAATCGCGCCGATACTGGCGGCGGAGACGTTGCCGTAGTGCGTGCGGTATTCCGAAGCGTGGTCGGAAACGTGTTTCAGCATACTGCGCAGGTCTTTCAAATCCAGAATGTGCCAGCCTTTATCGTCGGCAACTTTGAACACAAGGTTCAACAAGCCTTCCTGCGTGTCGTTCAGGTTCATCAAACGCGCCAGCAGCAGCGGGCCCATTTCCGAAACGGTTACGCGCACCGGAATGCCGGTTTCGCCGTAAACATCCCAAAAGCGCACGGGGAAGCTTTGCAGCCATTGTTCGCCCAAGCCAAACTCGGCAATGCGTTCGCCCACCTTGCCGCTGGCGGCACCCGCTTGCGCGATGCCCGACAAGTCGCCTTTGACGTCAACCAAAAATACGGGAACGCCCTCGCTGCTGAAGGCTTCCGCCATACGGCGCAGGGTCACGGTTTTACCCGTACCGGTCGCACCGGCGATCAAGCCGTGGCGGTTCGCCATTTTGCCTTGGATTTCAAGTGTCTTATCGCCCGCGCGCGCGATGGGGAATGTCGTCATGAAGGTTTCCTTTGATTGGATGGTTTATATCGGTATAGAAACGGCGCACCCGAATATCGGCGCAAACCGTCTGTCAAACTGCCACCATTCTACCGTTTTGCAGGGGATGGCTTCAACCCGCAGCAAGCCGACGCCCTCCCCCAAACCACCGCGGGCGAAGCCCACGCTACACAACGCTACTTCGCCCGCCCATTGCCATACATCAAAAGGTCGTCTGAAAAAAGCCGTTTCCAGCGTTTCAGACGACCCCGCCGCCGCGAAAAGCGTATACTTTCCCTATCGCAACCAAGGAGCCGAATCATGAAAATCCTGCCCGTCCTGACCGCCGCGCTGCTCTTGTGTTCCTGCGCCGCCGACCGCGAAACCGAAGCCCTGAAAAACAGCCTGTCCGAAGCGCAAACCGCCGTGCGCCTTTCCGCCGAAAACACCAAGCGGCTGGAAGACACCTATTCCGACATCTACTTCCACCTCGACAGCCTGACCGTCGAAAGCTTCAAAAAACGCGTCGCCAACGGAGACACCGTTTACGCCTACATCGGCCGCCCGAGCTGCGGCGACTGCAACGCCTTCGAGCCCATGTTCAAACGCTACATCGCCAGCCGCAACCTGAACGGCAAAATCTACTTCGTCAACGTCCACCGCCTGCACCAAGACAAAGAAGCATGGACCGCGTTCCGCCAACAATACAAACTCGGCGGCACGCCCGTCCTCGCGAAATACAGCAAAGGCAAACAGGTCAACAAACTCGATTTGGAAGAAAACGGCGGCAAAATCAGCGCCGAAGACTTGGAGAAATGGCTGGACGCAAACGGCTTGCGGTAAACCGCCCGTTTGGACTTATGTCGTTTGAGTGTTAAAGATTTTGCGGAGTGATGAAGAGAGGTCGTCTGAAAATGGGATTTTGGTTTCAGACGACCTTTTATTACATCAACAATCTTGTTCCTTCCCCCGTCCGGCAGGGGAAGGTTAGGATAGGGGTGGCTTTGTGGCTTTAGGCAAAATCAAACTGGTGCAGCCGCCCATAGAGCCACCCTCTCCCCAGCCCTCTCCCGCCGGACGGGAGAGGGGGCAGGTTGCAGGTACAAACAGGGGCGTCTGAAAACCTTGAGATTCGGGCTTTAGAAAAACTCAAGTAGCGTGGGCTTTGCCCACGAATGGATAAAAATACAGCTATCCTTCGAATTAACATACGGCAAGTTTCGCGGGCAAAGCCCACGCTACTCGTTGCTGTAACGGCAACTTGTTCCTTCCCCCGCCTGGCGGGGGAAGGTTAGGATGGGGGTGGCTTCTGAGCTTTAGGCAAAATCAAATTCGTGCAGCCCATAGAGCCACCCTCTCCCCAGCCCTCTCCCGCCAGACGGGAGAGGTGGTAGGCTGCACGTCTCGGCATAAATTTCTGCCCAACTACCGTCATTCCCGCGTAGGCGGGAATCCACTTTTAAATCTCAGCAACTGATTTTCAAACATCAGTTTCTTAGGATTTCTGATGGATTCCCGCCTGCGCGGGAATGACGACGGCGGGGTGTTTGGCGTGATTTGTTTATAAGAAAAGGTCGTCTGAAACCAAGTTTTCAGTTTCAGACGACCTTTTACCATATCAGCAACCTTATTCCTTCCCCCGTCCGGCGGGGGAAGGTTAGGATGGGGGTGGCTTCTGAGGTTTAGGCAAAATCAAATTCGTGCAGCTCACAGAGCCACCCTCTCCCCAACCCTCTCCCGCCGGACGGGAGAGGGAGCAGGTCGCAGGTACAAACAGGGGCGTCTGAAAACCTTGAGATTCGGGCTTTAGAAAAACTCAAGTAGCGTGGGCTTCGCCCACGAATGAATAAAAATACAGCTATTTTTCGAATTAACATACAGCAAGTTTCGTGGGCAAAGCCCACGCTACTCATTGCTGCAACGACAACTTGTCCCTTCCCCTATCTGGCGGGGTATTTAGCATGTTCTGATTATGAGAAGAGGTCATCTGAAACCAAATTTTCAGTTTCAGACGACCTTTTACCGTATCAGCAACCTTGTCCCTTCCCCCGTCCGGCGGGGGAAGGTTAGGATGGGGGGCTTTGTGGTTTTAAGCAAAAGTAAATTCGTGCAGCCCATAGAGCCACCCTCTCCCCAGCCCTCTCCCGCCGGACGGGAGAGGGGGCAGGCTGCACGTCGTGGCATAGATTTCTGTCCACCCGCCAATTTCAGACGACCTTTTGTCGCAGCAGCAACCTTGTTCCTTCCCCCGTCCAGCGGGGGAAGGTTAGGATGGGGGTGGCTTCGTGGCTTTAGGCAAAATCAAATTGTTCAGCCCGTAGAGCCATCCTCTCCCCAGCCCTCTCCCGCCAGACAGGAGAGGGGGCAGGCTTGCACATAGAGGCATAAATTTCTGCCTGACTACCGTCATTCCCGCCCCCGCCTACGCGAGGACAGGCTACGACGTGAATCTACCTTTAAATCTCGGCAACTGTTTTCAAACATCTGTTTCTTAGGATTTCCGATAGATTCCCGCCTACGCGGGAATGACGGCGATAGGATGTTTGACGTAGTGTATTCATAAGAAAAGGTCGTCTGAAAACCTTGAAATCGGGTTTTCAGACGACCTTTTGTCTTAGCTTCAGATGTTATTTCTTCAATTCCGCCAAAATTTCGTCAACGGTTTTCTTCGCGTCGCCGAAGCACATCACGCTGTTTTCGTTGAAGAACAGCGGGTTTTGTACGCCTGCGTAGCCGGTGTTCATCGAGCGTTTGAAGACGACGACTTCTTTTGCCTTCCACACTTCCAATACGGGCATGCCGGCAATCGGGCTGTTCGGGTCGGTTTGGGCGGCGGGGTTGACGGTGTCGTTCGCGCCGATGACCAGTACTACGTCGGTTTCGGGGAAGTCGTCGTTGATTTCGTCCATTTCCAAAACGATGTCGTAGGGAACTTTGGCTTCGGCGAGCAGTACGTTCATATGGCCGGGCAGGCGGCCGGCGACGGGGTGGATGCCGAAGCGTACTTCGGTGCCGTTTTTACGCAAAAGCTCGGTGATTTCGGCAACGGGGTATTGTGCCTGCGCCACTGCCATGCCGTAGCCCGGGGTGATGATGACGCTGCTTGCGTTGCGCAGCATTTCGGCGACTTCGGCGGGTTTGACTTCGCGGTATTCGCCGACTTCTTGGCTGCCTGAGGCTGCGGCGGAACCGTCGGTACCGAAGCCGCCTGCAATCACGGAGATGAAGGAGCGGTTCATGGCTTTACACATGATGTAGGACAGAATCGCGCCGCTGGAGCCGACGAGTGCGCCGGTGACGATAAGCAGGTCGTTGGAGAGCATGAAGCCTGCCGCTGCGGCCGCCCAGCCGGAATAGGAGTTCAGCATGGACACGACCACGGGCATATCTGCGCCGCCGATGGAGGCGACCAAGTGCCAGCCGAATGCGAGGGCGATCAGGATCATCAGGATCAGGATGAAGCCGCTGCCGTCAACGGAGACGAACACCAGCATCAGGATAAAGGATAAAACCAATGCGGCGAGGTTGAGCTTGTGTTTGGCGGGCAGTTGCAGCGGCGCGCTGCTGATTTTGCCGTTGAGCTTGCCGAACGCGACCAGCGAGCCGGTAAAGGTTACGGCGCCGATGAAGATGCCCAAATACACTTCGACCAGATGGATGGTGTGCATATCGTGCGAAACGTTGCCCGGTTCGATATAGCTGTTGAAGCCGACCAAAACGGCTGCCAAGCCGACGAAGCTGTGCAAAAGCGCAATCAGCTCGGGCATTTCGGTCATTTCTACTTTTTTGGCTTTGTAAATGCCGATGGCGCCGCCGATGAGCATGGCGATGATGATCCAGCCCAGCCCGTGGGTGTTTTCGGAAAACACGGTAACGAACAAGGCGACCGCCATCCCGGCTACGCCGGAATAACAACCCTGCTTGGCGGTTTCCTGCTTGGACAGCCCCGCCAGCGAGAAGATGAACAGTATCGCGGCTACGATGTATGCCGCTGTAACGAGTCCTGAAGACATGGTGATTCTCCAATTATTTGTGAAAGTAACTGTGTTTTTTAATCGGGTCGTCTGAAAACAGAATTTCGGGTTTTCAGACGACCCTGATGCTTAGTATTTTTCAAAGACGACGATGACAAACTCCCTCCGCACCAGATTGCCGCTTTTGCTGACCGCCCAATCGCGGCTTCGCTGTTCCCGAATGCAGCGCAACGGCAGGTTTTCCGACAGGGCGAGGATGTCGGCGGCATCGTAGAGCGCGAAGCCGTGCGCGGCAAACGGCAGTTTCGCCATAAAGTCTTTTTCGCAAAAATTCAGGCATAGCCGCCCGCCGGATTTCAGCACGCGGCTCAATTCTGAAAGCGCGCTTGGTGCGTCGTCCCAAAAATAGACGGTATTGACGGAAACGATTTTGTCGAAGCTTTCATCGGTAAAAGGCAGCGCGCCGCCGTCGTACAGCCGGTAATTCGCCAGCCCTGCTTCGAGAAACGGGGCATTGAATGCCTGCGCCTGTGCGTGCATCAACGGGGAAATTTCCAAACCTGTGTAATGCAGGTTTTCTGCCTGTGACAAAATGTAGCCGAGCAGCCCGCCGTTGCCGCAACCCGTTTCTAGGATGCGGTCTCCGTTTTGCAGTTGCACCGCTTCAAACGAACCGAGAATCTGTGTCAGGTTGCGCAGGTTCATCATCTGCCCGAACGCTGCTCCCGCTTCGTCATGCGGGCAGCGCAGTTGGGCGGCGGTTTGTTCGGGGGACAGGTTCATAGGGTTCTCCGACTATCGGGATGGTTGATTCAACGTCGTCTGAAAATCTGGAACTCGGGTTTTCAGACGACCTCTGTATCGGGTTTCCTATCCGCCGCCGAATTGTGCCAAAAACTCTTCTTCGGTCAGCTTGGGCGTGTCGTTTGCCAGTTCGTAATACGGGGCTTTGGCGTCGATGAAAATCTGCTCTTCCAATTTGAAATCGGCGTTGTCGGCAAACAGTCCGGCAAAGACGAAATAGCTGTCGTTCGGCAGGAAATGGTAGAACAAATGTGTACCGCATTTTTTGCAGAACGCGCGTTCCGCCCATTCGGACGAATGGTAGCGGGCGATGTTTTCACCGCCGTCGATTTTCGGCGGTTTGACGGCAATCAGCGAAAACGTCGCGCCGCTGCCCCAAATGCGGCACATCCCGCAATGGCAGGCGTGGACGTGTTTGTCGTGTTCCACTTCTAAAGATACGTTGCCGCACAGGCATTTTGCTTTCATGGTCGAAATCCTCATATTCGAAAACTGACTTCCAGGTCGTCTGAAAACTCGCTGCATTCGTTTTAGCGAAACTCGCTGAGCTCGTTTTCAGACGACCCCGCTGTCAGACAGCGGCTACAAACAGCCCGATGGTGCAGACAAATCCGCCCGTCCACATTGCCGAACGCAGGCTCGGTTTGTCTTTCAGATAGCTGAAAATATAAGCGATGCGAAAGGCGATGAACGATATGGACAAAAGGTTGATGGTCGCTTGCGCGGCATTGCCTGTGGCGTGTGCCACCAAAACGGCGGCGGCAAACGGGGCGAACACTTCAAAACCGTTTTGCTGGGCGGCATTGCCGCGCGCCGACAAGCCTTGCGTGCGGGCGAGGAAATCGCGCGGATTGCGGTTGTCCGACGGCTGGAATCCGCCCTGCGCTTTGGCGATGAAGGAACAAAACAGCGGCAGCAGCGATGCGATCAGGATGCACCAATAGGCTAAAGTCATGCTTTTACCCTTTCCTAAACATATTCAACATCCGACGCGTTACGAAGAAGCCGCCGAAGATGTTGATGCTGGCAATCAGGATGGCGATGAAGGCCAGCAGGGTAACGAAGCCGTTGCCTTGGCTGATTTGCAACAGCGCGCCGACGACGATGATGCCGGAAATGGCGTTGGTCACGGACATCAGCGGGGTATGCAGCGAGTGGCTGACGTTCCAAACAACGTAGTAGCCGATGACGCAGGCGAGGACGAACACGATGAAGTGGTTCAAGAATGCTGCGGGCGCGACCGCGCCGACCCACAGCACCAATACGGCGGCGATGACGGCGGGTGCGAGTTTTTTCCACAGAGGAACGGGTTTCGGCTCGGGCTTGGCGGCAGGCGCGGCTTTTTCAGACGACGTTTGCTGCGGCTGGGCGGAAACTTGAATCGGCGGAGGCGGGAAGGTGATTTCGCCGTCGCGGATAACGGTCATGTTGCGGATGATCACGTCTTCGAAGTCCAGCGTGATTTCGCCGTCTTTGTTCGGGCTTAACAGCTTGGTCAGGTTCACCAAGTTGGTGGCGTAAAGCTGGGAAGACTGTCCGGCAAGGCGGTTTGCCATGTCGGTGTAGCCGATGATTTTCACGCCGTTGTCGGTTACGAACAATTCGCCCGGCTTGGTGAGTTCGCAGTTGCCGCCCGTCGCCGCCGCCAAATCGACGATGACGGAGCCGGATTTCATGCTTTCCACCATTTCTTTGGTAATCAGCTTGGGCGCGGGTTTGCCCGGAATGGCGGCGGTAGTGATGATGATATCCACTTCTTTCGCCTGCTCGGCAAAGAGCTTCATCTCGGCGGCGATAAATTCGTCACTCATCACTTTAGCGTAGCCGTCACCGCTGCCGCCCGATTCTTGCGGGAAGTCGAGTTTCAGGAACTTGCCGCCCATCGATTCGATTTGTTCCGCCACTTCCAAGCGGGTATCGAACGCGCGCACCACTGCGCCGAGCGAGTTTGCCGTACCGATTGCCGCCAAACCTGCCACACCTGCACCAATCACCAAAACCTGCGCGGGCGGCACTTTACCGGCGGCAGTGATTTGACCGGTGAAGAAACGGCCGAAGACGTTGGCGGCTTCAATCACGGCGCGGTAGCCGCTGATGTTTGCCATCGAAGACAAAGCGTCCAAAGCCTGTGCGCGGGAAATGCGGGGTACCATGTCCATCGCCAACGCGTTCACTTTCTTGGCGCGCAAGGCTTCCACCAAAGCCTCGTTTTGGCGCGGCCACAGGAAGCTGACGATGGTCTGCCCTTCTTTGAGCAGCGGCAGCTCGCCTTCGGACGGCGCGTTGACCTTATAAATCAAAGGACAGGCCCAAACCGTCGCTTTGTCGGCAACGGTCGCGCCTGCTGTTTGGTAAGCGGCATCGTCCAAACTCGCCGCCAAACCTGCGCCGCTTTCGACAACGGTTTCAAAGCCCAGTTTGCTCAACAGGGCAACGGTGGCAGGCGTACAGGCGACGCGGGTTTCGCCGGATAATGACTCGCGTGGGATACCGATTTTCATCTCTGAATCCTTTTTAGGTTGTCTGTATATAAATGTTAATATATTCCATATAATCCCCTTATAGCGAATTTTCAGTGGACTGGCAATAGGCAAGCCGACAATTCGGCATTTCCTTCCTGTATTGCCTTACACATACTGCCGTCTGCGTTTGAAATCATTTCCGAAAATACGGCTTGGGTGCCGTAACATTTTTCACTGTTTCACTATATAATCCGCATTTTTTGAGCCACCGCCATGCCGCATGCCCTCGTCCTCCAATCCCCCTCCGCCGAAGCCCTGCCTTCCGCCCTCCTCTCCCGCCTGCCCGAACCTGATTACGCCGATGAAAAACGTATGCGTTTTATCGTTGAAGAAGGGTTTTCTTTAAGCGGGGCAGACGCGGCGTTGCTGGACAGCCGTCAAATCGACCACGCCGTGTTGCCCGATAGGGCGTTCGGCGAACTCGGGCTGATTGTCAGCGATATGGATTCGACGCTGATTACCATTGAATGCGTCGATGAAATTGCGGCGGGCGTCGGCTTGAAAGACCGCGTGGCGGAAATTACCGAACGCTCGATGCGCGGAGAATTAGATTTCGAGCAGTCTTTACGCAGCCGCGTCGCCCTGTTGGCGGGATTGGACGAGCGGGTTTTGGCGGAGGTTTATGAAAACGTTTTGCGGCTCTCGCCCGGCGCGGAATTTTTGTTGGACGAATGCAAGGCGCACGGCGTGAAATTCATGCTGGTGTCGGGCGGATTCACGTTTTTCACCGAAAGGCTGCAACAACGCCTCGGCTTCGAATACCAACACGCCAATATTTTGGAAATTGAAAACGGCAAGCTGACGGGTCGTCTGAAAGGCAGAATCATCGACGCGCAGGCAAAGGCGGATTTATTGCGCGAATACCGCGACCGCCTCGGATTGCAGCCGCATCAGGTGTTGGCAATGGGCGACGGTGCGAACGATATTCCGATGCTCAAAGAAGCCGGCGTAGGCGTGGCTTACTGCGCCAAACCGAAAGCGCAGGCAGTCGCCGATGCCTGCATCAATTTCGGCGGGCTGGAGCGCGTCAGGGGTTGGTTTAAATAAACCGCCGGTATCGTTTGTCAGGAGTTTCCCAGTAAAGCAAAGGTCGTCTGAAAAATTTTCAGACGACCTTTTTGCTGTTTGAAATATCGTAATGACTGCAAACGGAATGCCAAAGGACACGCCTTCGCAGCACGCCAAAACAGGTTTGCACACCAATCCTGAACACAGCCTTCTTTATCCCTGTAACAGCCTTATCCCTTCTTCCTGCCAGACGTGCAATCAGGCAATTAATCAACACAGTTATTACTATTATTCAAATAATTTAATTATGCCTCGAAAATATTGACTTAAATTAAATAAAACCGTTTTCTTCCTCACAAACTGCCTGACATTCTTTATACTACCAAAGTATTAATTGACTACACCCAATGAACTAAACCAATAAAAGGAGCTCTAAGAATGAAACACCAGTTACTCCTTCTGCCGATTGCCTTAGCCGTCTCCCAGGCTTGGGCGGACACAGACCCCGTTCCCGAAGAAACTGTTATCCTTTCCCCCGTTACCGTCACCGGCACACAACAACAAAAAGCCAATAGCGTTACTTTCAACCCCAAAGCTGCTTTGCAACCCCTCCCTGCCGGAGACGGTGCGGACCTTTTACAATCCGTGCCCAACATGAGCATCATCCGCAAAGGCGGAAGCTCGGGCGATCCGCTGTTCCGCGGTTTGGGCGGTTCGCGCCTGTCGATTAACGCAGACGATCAGTTTATTTACGGCGGCTGCAGCATGCGTATGGACCCGCCGACTGCCTACATCCACCCGAATTCTTTCGACAAAGTCGTCGTCACCAAAGGCCCGCAAACCGTAACCCAAGGCATGGGTTTGGTCAGCGGCTCGGTGCAATTCATCCGCAAAGACCCTGATTTCAGCGAAAAACCCTACAACATCAACGCCTCCCTGACCGCAGGCAGCAACGACCGCCGCGATGGTTCGCTTGAAGCCGAATTCGGCGGCAAATACGGCTACGTCCGCAGCAATATTTCCCATAACGAGGCCGGCGACTACAAAGACGGCTCAGGCAAACGCGTCCACTCCCATTTCAAACGCGACAGCCAAATGCTGCAACTGGGCATCACCCCGACCGAAAACACCACCATCGCAGGCACATACGAACGAAGCAGGGCCAAAGTCGCCTACGCCGACCGCATGATGGACGGCAGCAAATTCGACCGCGACGCATGGAACGTCCGCTTTACCCAACGCAACCTCACCCCTTGGTTCAGCGAACTCGAATTGCGCTACGGTGAAAGCGAAATCGACCACGTCATGGACACATACAGCCTGCGCACCATCCGCAATCCGGCAGGCAAACAGATTAAAAACGCCAACAACCCCAAACGCAACACCGACACAGGTCGTCTGAAAGCCACCTTCGATTGGGATAACCTCAACCTGCAAACCGGCGTAGATTATATGGACGACGTACACGTCGCCCGCATGGAGCGCGGCGGCGACGGCTACCGCCACAAGCCCTATATGCCCAACCAAAGTTTCAAACAATGGGGCATTTTCACCGAAGCCGCTTGGCAGCAAACCGACAAACAACGTTGGGTAGCAGGCTTGCGCCACGACCGTGTCAAAGCGCATTACGATTCCGCAGACGTAACCGATCCCGTTTTGAAACATCAGAAATTCAACTTGAATTCCGGTTTCTTACGTTGGGAACGTGATACGGATAACGGCTTGAAATACTACGCCGGATTCGGTATCGCCGAACGCGCGCCCGACTACTGGGAACGTCTGCGCGCCAAAAAGAAAATCATCCATCCCGAACAAAACCGCCAAATCGATGCGGGCATCATCTGGAAACGTCCCAACCTCCATGCCTCCGTATCCGTATTCGGCAGCGATGTCAAAAACTTCATCATACTCGAACGCCAAGGCACGGATTTAGGCGTACGCAACGTTAAAGCCTCGCGTTTCGGCGGCGAAGCCGAAGTCAAATGGACGTTTGCACCCAACTGGGAAATCGGCAGCAGCCTCGCCTACACCCACGGCAAAAACCGTACCGACGGCAAACCTTTGGCACAAACCCCGCCGCTGGAATGGAACAACACTCTCGCCTTTGACAACGGCAAATTCAGCGCAGGCGCGTTATGGCGCGTCGTGGCGAAACAAAACCGTTACAGCAAAGGTCAAGGCAATATCGTCGGACAGGACATCGGCGCCTCTTCCGGCTTCGGCGTACTCTCGCTCAATGCCGGCTGGAAATTCAGCAAATACGCCACCTTGCAGGCCGGTATAGACAACGTGTTCAACAAAACCTACGCCGAATTCGTCAGCAAAGGCGGCGACCCTTCAGCAGGCACGCAAACCTTGCGCGTCAACGAACCCGGCAGTACCGCTTGGTTAAGGCTGCAAGCGAAATTCTGATGTTGAGTTGAGAAAGTGAAAGGTCGTCTGAAAACCCGAATCGGTGTTTTCAGACGACCTTTTTGATGATGACTTAAAGCGAAGCCGTTTATCAGGACACGATGGATTTGCGTTTCAAACCATAGGAAGCCGATTGGGGCTTGTACCGAGACTAAGGGTTGAACCCGAATACCTCGCTTTCGTTCGGCAAATTTATAAAGGAACGAATCGGAAACCTTGTTCGTCAACCTCCAGTATGGAAGCGTAATCAGGCTTCCAATCCCCCAACACGATACGGGTAAAGCCGTCTTCCTGATGGATATGCTCACGGTGGGTGTGTCCGTGAATCAACAGTTGGGCATGATGCCGACGCACAATGCCTGCGGTGAATTGCGGCTGGACGTCCATGATTTCGGCGGCTTTATATTTTTTGCCCTGCTTGCTGGTTCGGCGTATTTTGCGGGCGATTTTCAGGCGCAGGGCAAGCGGCAGGCTTAGGAACAGGCGTTGCAGCCATTTTTGGTGAACAACCTTTCTGAACTTCTGATAACGCGCATCATCGATACACAAAGTATCTCCGTGGCAAATCAAGGCGGAACTGCCGTATAAATCGACCACCGCATATTCGGGCAGCAACTTCATACCGGATTGCGCTGCAAATTGCTTTCCGATCAAAAAATCCCGGTTGCCGTGTACGAAGAAACATTCAATCCCGCGCTGCACGACGGATTGAATCGCTTGCGCGACGGTTTGGGTCAATTCGGATTGCTCGTCGTCGCCTATCCAAAAATCAAACAAATCCCCCAAAATATAAACCGAACGCGCTTGCGGTGCTTTTTCGCGCATAAAGCGCAAAAACAATTCGGTCAATTCGGGATGGGATTCGCTCAGGTGCAAATCGGAAATAAAGTAAATCGGCATGGCGGGCAACAGGTGTGAAATCCTTGCCATTATAGGTTTTCAGACGACCTTTGTATATCAACTGCCAACGTATGCGGCAGTAGCCTGCCCCTTGCCGGGACTGCGTTCAATTTCTCTTTTTATAGTGGATTAACTTTAAACCAGTACGGCGTTGCCTCGCCTTGCCGTACTATCTGTACTGTCTGCGGCTTCGTCGCCTTGTCCTGATTTAAATTTAATCCACTATATCCAACATTCAGGCAGGCAATGATTTGAAACCCGCCCCAATCAGCCGCATTGGACGATTTTTTGATAACTGTCTTCCTGATGCACATCGCTGACGGGAACGACGTAAAACAACTCATTGCTGCGGACAAAGCGGTTGACCAAATCCCTATCGATATCAAATACATGATGGCGCAAGCCGTTCAAGCCGCGGAATATCATGGTTTTCCAGTCCGCATACCCGTTGGCGTTGGGGCGGATATCGTTCATCGCGTCCAGCGCCAGCAGTTTGCGGTTCTGCTCTTCTTTGTTCAAAGGCAGGGAATACACGGAATGGAAATGGAACGGCTGACCGAACATCGGCGGCAGGCTCAACATCGAGCCGGACTTGCCGATCGGGAAATCGTCGCTCAAAAAATGCAGCGTATGCAAAAACAGCGAGCCTTTCCGATAATCCAATTGTTTCAACGCTTCAACCGCAGCAATCGTCGTATATTGATGGTCTTTGTGTGCGTCAATATTGGGCGACGGGCTGACGATGATGTCGGGCTGGAAGGTTTCGATAATATAGGCCAGATTATTGACCAGACCGCGCCAATTCGAGCCGCCGTTCAAGCCTTTGGACAAAGGCGAGGTATTGGCACGGCGGAACAGATTGACATCCGCCGTATCCAGTTTGGTCGACTTCACATCGGCATCAGGATTCTGCTTCATGACTTGCAATGTGCTGTCAAAATAGCCGAGCTGCAAAATGTTTTCAGACGACACCCCCGCCAAAAGCGGCACGGTCAGGCTGTTCCATACGCGCATCCTGCCCTTTTGCAGGTACTGCGCCTGCATTTGCTCGGGATTGCGCGCATACAGATTGTTGTAATGGAAGCTGCCGCCCTCCCCTGCGGTAATCGTAACCACCAACGTATCGGCAGCATGTTTTTCATATAATCCGTAAGCCGCCAATTCCGCATCATCCGCATGGGGCGCAAGGACCAGGATTTTTTTACCACTCAAACACTCGCGCGGATAAACCGACAATTCGACTTCCTGATCAGGCAGGAACACGCGATTGCCGCTTAATGTAATTTTTCTGCTGCCGTCGTCGAAGGTATCGGTCAAATTGAGGTAGCGCGCGCCGTTGCCGCCATGTTCGACATACGCCCGCCACTCCCCGCGGTTGGTTTTGACGCCGATCCAAGGCATCACCAATCTGCCCAGCCAACCTGATTTCACGTTGATTCTGGCGATTACCGTATCATTCGCGCCAATGGTGTCGGGCAAGATCAGTTCGCCCTCACGCAAACTGACTGTCGCCGACTTGGGCAATTGACCGTATTCGTAATCGCGGCTGACATCGTAAGCAAACCGTTTTCTGCGAATTGATGCCACGATAAAGGCAGCAATTACAAGCAGGCAAAGTATCATGCAAAACAATACTAGCAATAACATTTTATTCCCCTGTGATTATTTCCTTTATCTTATTATCTAAAAATGCGCCCGTCTTAACTTTCTAACAAACGGTCGTTTTAAAAACCAAACGTCATTTAAAAGAGTAATTTACAATTTGAAATCATACGGTTTCCAATTGCATAATCCCTTTATTTATAAGCGGTCGGCGCCATCTGACCGTTAAATTTCGAGCAGCCTTCCCCATAAAATAGACACATGGGAAAAACTTGTTGCGACAAAGCAAAAGGTCGTCTGAAACCATCTAAGTCATCACGCCCATCCTGTTTCTCGCCATATTTGAAACAAAAATAGCGCGCCAAGCGTTCAGACGACCTTTTCTACCCCTTGATACCAACAACCCGCCCAAAAACAAACCGACCGCTGTATCTCGCGGTCGGCTTCTCCAATTTTTCATTATAAAACGTCGTCTGAAACCTTTTTCAGACGACGTTTTACGCTTTACCACATCAAGATTGAAGGCTCCGGCGTCACCTGATAACCCTCCTTGCGCAACTTCTCAATCAAGCCTTGTTCAGACATCAGGTGCATGATGCCTACGGCAAACACCGTTTTCTTTTTAGCAGATATCTCTTTGATTTTCGGCAACCAACTTTGATTGCGCTTAATCAGCAAATCGCTGCGTACCCAAGATAAAGCGGGAATAGTATCGGGATACTTTTGAGCAAATTCCTTTTCGAATTCAGTTTGCACCAAAGGTAAATCCTCGAACTTTCCTTTCTCATAGGCATTGAAAAGACGTTTGGTTTCCCGTTCGGCATACTCTTCATTCGTTCTCAATGTCAACATTTTAATCATCAACTTTTCCGGCTGACTGGCAAAAATTTGAGAAAAATCCATCACATCCTCTAAAGCAAGGCGTGTTTTACCGGACTCTTGTGCCGCTTTCGACAGCAAAATATCCACACCTGTCTGGTTGCTGTATTCAGGCGGATAAATACTTAAAGCAAACAGCAACACCGCCCAAGGATGCATGTGGTCGATGTACGGTGCCATCTGAGTCAACTCCGGACTTTTCATAAAGTCCTGTTGCAACAGTTCAAAATTCTTATCGCCCAACTTGGATTTCAAAGAATCTTGACTATAAATTTTTTGCATAAACTCTTGATATTTCGCTATCTCTTCATCATTGAGCTGGGGCAGCATATCGGCCTCGGTAACCAACTGTTCGACAGATGCCAGCAGATTCTTTGCATCTTGAGACAAGGTGGCATTGGGCTTACCGATATGGATGGTACCGACCAAATAAGAATCCGGCTGCCCCGATTTGCTGATTTTCCAAACATTACTGGTTAATTTAGGGGTATCCCAATTCAATTCAGGACGAATAACAACAGAAGCCGCTTTTTCTTGCTTTGCTGCCGGTTTCTCCGAAACCTCCTGTTTACATGCAGACAACGGCACAATCGCCAAACATACAGCCAACAGAGACAATAATTTATTCATCTTTTCCTCTTCATCATCATGAAATGTGGCAACAGTATAGTGTATAGAGGGTTAACTTTAAAACAGGCTGGTATGTCAAAAAAAATACCCGATTTTATTACCAGATTTTAAAACTATTTTACTCATTAACTATCGAACTGCCCTAATAAACAAAATGGCTTCTTTGTACATCCCGATCGACACCGGCTATTGAGCCGACAATAAGGAAAAGGTCGTCTGAAACCTCCCGACTGATGATACAATTTCGCCTGAATATCCACTTCGGAACACGGTCATGAGTCTCTACGCCATCGCCCACATCATCCACCTCTATTGCGCCATCGCCTTTGTCGGCGGCGTATTTTTCGAAATGCTGGTTTTGTCCGTCATGCACACCGGCCGCGTCTCACGCGAATCGCGCCGCGAAGTCGAACGCGCCATGTCCTACCGCGCCGTCCGCGTTATGCCGCCCGTCGTCATTACGCTTTTCATCAGCGGCATCGTCATGGTATTCAACCGCTACCTGCCCTTTTTGAGCCAACCCTTCGCCACCTCATTCGGTACGCTCCTCACCCTCAAAATCCTGTTGGCAGTCAGCGTCCTCGTCCATTTCGCCATCGCCGTCGTCAAAATGGCACGGCGCACCCTGACCGTCGGCTGGTCCAAATACATCCACGCCGTCGTGTTTTCTCATATGCTGTTCATCGTATTTTTTGCCAAAGCCATGTTCTATCTGTCTTGGTAAGCTGTTTTCAGACGACCTATTTACCATCAGAGGTCGTCTGAAAAACAAAGAACGAACACAAAATAACACGCTGACAAATAGCGGCATTTGAAAGCAAAAAATCCGCATAACCCGCAAAACCAATATGACCAAGTCAGCCGCGCTATCCCCTCTTTCTCATCAGCTGGGGCAGATTATTCAAAATTAAAAGGCAACGAGGTTCATATATAGTGGATTAACTTTAAATCAGGACAAGGCGACGAAGCCGCAGACAGTACAGATAGTACGGAACCGATTCACTTGGTGCTTCAGCACCTTAGAGAATCGTTCTCTTTGAGCCAAGGCGAGGCAACGCCGTACTGGTTTAAAGTTAATCCAATATAAAACCGATTTACTTCTTGCTTCCTAAGCGTGAGGAAATTTTTCTCTTTAATCAAGGATACGAAAAAATGTTGTATCGCTAAAATCAATTCATAATAAAAGGTCGTCTGAAAAAGATTCAGACGACCTTTTATATGGAAAACAGCAAATCGACTCTGCTATTTTGTTGGGCTTGCCTGCCTTTTATTCATATGCGTCATCATCATGTACGATGACCTTATTGACATAAACCGGCTGCACTGAAGTTTCTTCATTCACAACAGGAGGCTCTGTCTGTGACGCAGATGTTTCGGTAATCATTGGCGTTGCCGGCAGCGTGTTGTGTGCAGAATGCGTTTCTTCGTGTTGGATATCTACTTGCGGCGCCAAAGGCTCATGCTCTACCGATGGAGATTCCTGCTTACCGGTTTCAGGCTTCAATTCGGATACGGTAGTGGTTTCTATCAGCTGACTTTCCGATGGCAAAGCCACGGGAGCCACAGGCTCAGATACGGACGGATGCTCCTCTACATCAACCGCTTTTGTCGAAGCTTCTTCCGCTACCGGAGCTTGCGTAGTTGGCGTAGTTGGCGTAGTTTCTGTTGTTACCCGTGTTTCTACTGTTGCAGGTGCCTCCGTTTGGGCTGGTGTTTCTTCGGTTGCAGAAATTTCCGTCTTGGTTGGCAGCGTTTCTACCTTTTCAAGTGGTTCAAATCGGATTGGTGCTTCTACTACTGTTTCATGCGTTTCTGCTTTAGCCGGCACTTCTATTGTTTCAGATGCTTCTGCTTTAGCCGGCACTTCTATTGTTTCAGATGCTTCTGCTTTAGCCGGCACTTCTACTGTTTCAGATGCTTCTGCTTTAGCCGGCACTTCTACTGTTTCAGATGCTTCTGCTTTAGCCGACGTATCAATTTCCTTGTTTTCTACGGCTTTTTTCTCGGTTAGCGCAGTTGTATTTGATCCTTCCGGTGTCGCCGAGCCAGCAGTTGTGCGATCAGATTTCTCGGTATCTGTCTGTTTGACATCCCCCGTTTTCACACTTTCTTTAACGAGGTCGTCTGAATTTGACTTGCCTTCAGACTTTTTACCGTCTTCCGATTGGTTAGTCTGTGTAACTTCAGGATAAGGAATCGGATCTTCTGACTTGCCTGCCGTTTCTTCCGGTTTATCCTGTTCTGCCTTAGCTTGTTGGGATTCCGTAGCTTTTAATTTCGCATTGTCTTGCTTAGACTCAGGCTTCCCTCCTGTCGAACCTGATTTCTGCTGAGTAAGCGGATACTCTCGAATAACGACTTCGGCAGGCGGAGTTTCGGTATGCGGCACATGGCAGCTCTCGCCCATTTTGATGAAATCAATGCCTGAAATCAAAAAATTGGTGTTTTCCAGATTGCCTCTTAATCCGACATAGATTGGTGTGTTTTCAGGCGTATTTTTTCTGACGCTGATGATTTCCGCTGCAGCTTCATAGCCGTTTCCGCTACCGGGAAGCAAAGTGTAATTGTTTTTCAAATCACAACTTCGAATCCGGACATAATTGTTTTGAGTGACCAACATGCCTTCCAGCTCTTTGGCAAAGGCGGTTTGAGCGGTTGCTGAAAGCAACACGCCGCAAGTAAGGAAAATGTGTTTAACCATATTTTATTTCTTAATTTTCAAAGTAATCTATTCACACCAAAGAAAGCTTATGTCCGGCTGCGTTTAACGGAAACCGTCCCCTCAGGCATAAAATAAGTGTCTATTACTACCGCACCGACGTTTTCGATTTCGCATTCCAGCTGATAACACAAGACCATGATATTGTCTTTGGATTCAGTGAGATGGATATCCAAGTTCCTTAATCTCGGCTCGTATTTCAACAAGGTTTTTCTCATAAAATACCGCAAGTCATGCGCGCTGGACGGCAGGTTTTTATAAACCATGCTGAGATCGGGAATCCCATAATCCGGCAGATGTTTCAAGGAACCGCTCCTGCTGTTAAGAATGCGTTGGATATTGTCCAAAACACTGCGAACCAACTGGAAGCTGCCCGGCAGGTCATCTATCGGCAAACCGTCGGAATAAAATCCGGTCAGTTTCTCATAGAGTGCGGCATCCATTATTTGACTTTCTTGACCGTCTCTTGAAGCAGGACTTTGTTATCCACCAATTCGATAACGACCGGTTTTTTATTGGTCAGCTGCTTTTTGGTAATCAACATTTTCCAAGTCTGCTCTTCCCCTACTTTGTTGTAGAAAGCGACGACGCCGACATATTTAGTGTCTTTATTCAACGTTTCATCAAAGCTGATGGTTTCCCCCGGCCGGATGGTATATTGCTTGTAACCTTCCGCCAGATCGTTGCTCAAGATGGTTTTGTCTTGATTGAGCAAATCGCGATATGAGGCAACTTCATAATTTTGCTTGTCTTTCAACTGATACACTCGGACGACTGTCGACAGCGACTGCCCGCGCTCGTTTTGATTCAAACCGTTTCGTGCGATCAGGTCGATTTTCAAAATCTTGAGTTTGGTATAAAAAACACTTTTCGTTGCTTCAACCGTTCCATCTTTCATGCCTTGCCAAATCCCGCATCCTGAAAGCATGGCGCACAAAAGGGCTAATGAGCAGACTGACGTAATTCTGGTTTTTTTATTCATAATTTTCCGTTTTCTTGAAGTTAGTTTGAGTAAGTATAGTTCGCTATTTTTATTTGTTTGTCTTGGTACATCGCACCTAAACCGGTATTAATCCCCAATATTTGTTTTTTTTCCAAACGGCTTTTGGGTATCCATTGTTTTTTAATATTCAGGTAAACACTCGCATCAAAACGACGACCCAAATAGAGTTTTAATAATTCGAGCAATTTTTGGTGCAATTGCTGCTTTGGCAACAGAAGCTGCGCGTTGTCAAATGTATCGGGCGTAATTTCAATACGCACCAAATGACTGTAATCTTTTATCCGTCCGCCCAAAGATGCGCTTCCCCCGTCTAACCGCAAACCGGCTTTCCCCAGTTTGCGATCCTTCTCCAAAATGACCCACTGCGGCTGGAACTCTTTTACTTTTACGTCGGCAAAGGGAAGAAGGTATCTGACAATGCTGACAATCCCTTCTTTGGTTCGGGTTCGTTGGTAAAAAATACTGAACAACCCCAAAATCCTGCTATCCAGCAGAGGATGCATGAATTTTCCGTTGACCATGCCTTGCCCGATTAGATGCAAGAGAGAACGCGATAGGTCATCCTGCCCCTCCCGTTGAAACAGAAACGGATAACGGTATTTTTTCCATGCTTGGAAAAACAGGGTCGTGATTCGGTGGTTAAAAATATCTAAAAATGCCGCCAGGCTTTCACTGCCGTCTTTATGCGTCGCAATATCGTTCAGGAAGTAATCCGGCAAAACCGCATCGACACCGTACAAACCTAAAAATGTCGTCCTGACAGTCGGCAGATCGGCTTCTGCGTCATATTCAACCGATGCAATCTCCCCGGAAGGGAAAGATAAAGACTTTACCCTTCTAAATCTTACGGTTGACTCGACAGCCTTTTCTTCATTTCCTTCGGCAAGGGTTTCCAGAACCCGGCAAAATTGGAAGAAATTCATTGTTGCCGCATTGCGTACAATAAACTCCCCCAATTTCTCTTGGAAGATTTCAGACGACCCGCTTTCGCGCTGCGCTTTATTTCTAGGAATCTCCCATAAGGGAAGCGTTTGCCTGTCGTTATTTTCTTTGGCGCTTTTGTGCGCCGTTTCTAAAACCGTGTGATAGTTGTTTTGCTGTCTTTCCATGTATATGTTTTCCCGGATGGCAGAGAAACAATGCTGAACCGGGTAAACAGGTTCAAATCAGCATACATTGCAAAAAATTCGTTCAATAATTCTCCGAACAAATAAATTTCCGCCTCACCGCTAAATGCGGTCGAATCAAATGTTACGGTAATATGAATTCCGCGGTGGACTGCGCCACGCTCGATTCTCTGTACTGTTTCATGTTTGACATCAACAATACCATTCAGTCTGCGCTTGTTCAGCTCGTCTTCAGTCCAGTCGTAAATGGACAATGCACCTTTCAAACTGTCGACATTCAATAGTGATAAATAGTTGGGCGACAAATGGGACAATATGCGCCATTGGAATCTATCCTCTGTCGGCGGATAGCAAGACAATGTCGGCGTGGTAAGGTTTCTGACCATTTTGACATTTGGTTCGGCGATATCGTCGTCTTGAATCTGGGTTTCCCTCAGACTTTTACGCGGCAAAGCGCCATTTGTCCCGACCACCTTCAATGAAAGCGTCTCGGTAGGCAATATATCTTTTCTATCCCACAACAATCCGCCAAGCATGATAAATGTTTCATGTCTTCCTGATACGCCTTGTTTGACTTTGGTATGGAAATACCTTTCCGGCGCATCATATTTCATCAAACCACCACGATGCTGGAATGAGGAAAAAGGAATATAGGGGTAACGTTTGCCTGTTTCATGATTAACCGCCTCTACCTCTTCGACGGAATAAACTTCAACAGCCATACCTTCATGTAACAGCGGCTTCACCTGATATTCGAACGCCTTATGATCCACTCGGATAGGCTCTGCTTCCATATCAAACAGATTGATGGCAGGCACGCAGTTCAATTTCAAACAGTCAGGAGGAAATCGAAGCTCTGAAGGGTATTGCTTGGAAAGAACCACATTCACGCTAAACTCATTAATACGTTCCGACCACGCTCCGGCATCGATGCCCACTAAATCAATAAAGAAAAACTTCTGTTTGAAACAAAAATATTCCAGCAATAGTTGGTAGCCGCTGAAGCTGTTATTGACTTTCTCCCACAACCTTTCATCTTCAGCAAATCCGACTGCCTTAAACTGTATATTGCCGGCGGATGGCAATTCGGCATGATGAAGGCTGATTCGTGCTGTCTGATTCAACAAAGCATGACGCAATGCGAAGGCAATCGGTTCGTCGGCGGAAATATAAATTCTGATTTTGGAAAAATCTAAATTTTCTTTCTGTATTTGCCGGTGGATACCAAAAGTTAATTTGATGACGCTTTGACCATTCGCATCATAATCCAACAATGTATGCAATATGCTCAAAGGTTGGAGCGCAACATCAGCAGTGGTCCGATACAAGCATCTGGTCAATCTATCGTTGATATTGATAGGTTCGGACTGAACGGACAATCCTTTTTTGACGACTTGCCCTCCTTGCAACTTTTTATTATCCGGAATCAATTCCAAAACAGTCAGGGAAGGAATCATCCTCAGATAATGTGGCCACAGCATATGGACCAACCCCTCCGTCAATTCCGGAAAGTCATCATCTAATTTTTGTCTGATTCTCCCTGTCAAAAAAGCAAAGCCTTCAAACAGTCTTTCTACATAAGGATCGCGCGTACCTACTCTGTCTAAATTCAGCATTGCGGCACGATCAGGGTGGGCTTTTGAAAACTCTAATCCCGCCTCTTTGAGATACCGCATCTCTTCTTCATAATAGCGTAATGTGGGATCTGACATAATATATGCTTAATAAATTAATTCCAATGCACGGACAACATCTGCCTGCATCAACTCTGTCCGTAAAAATTCGAGCTGTCCGACTGCCTCAATATCTTTATTATCAAGGTTTTCACTTAATAGTTGATACCAAAGGGCATACACTTCAAACGTAAAATGTCTGTCCCACTCTTTAACTGTCAACACTTGCATCTGCTTCGAAGCCTGTTCCAACAGTTTCACTGCCCAGTCCGCCTTTTGGGCGCTTACAGCCAACCGAGCCATCATCACCCATTTCTTAACCTGCCCCGAACCTGTCTGCCACTCCGGTAATGTTTCCAACCAAGCAAATGCAGCGTCTAAACCGTGTTCTTGTGTTTGCAACAGCGCCTGTTGCCAGTAACTTTCTTGATTTTCTGTCTGAGATGGCGACGCTAACACTGCTTTTTGAATGGCTTGACTACTCGTCTGCTTGCGCGCGGACGACATGACCTTTTCTTCCAGCCATTTAAGCGTATCAGCCGATACGAACGGGAATCCGTTATCAAAACTCAAGCCGGTCAGGCCTTCGCATCGGGTCAATAAGGATTTCAACTCAAATAGCGACGAATCAATTTGGGAAAGATATAAACCACCCAATGCCTGCTGACCTTGCCATGCGTAATATTGCAAATCCAGCCAATAGTGATTAGCACCTTCCAAAAAAGCCGCTTCCACTTTATCGAGCAAATCGCGCCATTGCTGCTCCTGAACCAAACGATTCAGGTTTGCCAATAAATCTGCCCTCGGAGCCTTCAAACGCGTCTGACCGTTTTGATGCGGAGGAATGCCGTTCAATCCGCCCCAACGGACAGCCCGAATCATCTTGTTTGCAGACCAATAACCATCATCCTGTTCTCTCAAGTAGGCAGCATTAATCCTGACTTGGTCAAGCAAGGCTTTAGAAGAGTTAACCTTTGTGACAGTCAGACTTTCAGACGACCCTCGACTCTCTTGATGAATTTGCGGCGTTTCCACTTGCTCAACAGGCGCACTGGTCTCTTGATTTTGACTTGAACTTGTTGGAGAAGATGAAAAACGAACAGATGACTCTTCAAAATATTGCAACAATGGAAATAAGCTGGGGCGTACTACCTCTTCCCATCCCTCAAAGTAATGTTGCAACAACATCAAAGCCGATAATGTCCGCTTAAGCTCCGTAGAATCAGATAATCCCACGTTCTTAAGCGTATCCAGCACCCTTTCGCCGGACAACCAATTTAATGCATTACGTTTTTGTACAGGCTTTTTCGGCCACAGCGACTGATCGAATTTTTGCAGCAACCCGCACAAAATCTCCAAGCCGTCTGAAAAACCTGCCAAGCCTCTGTCTCTCAGTGAGGCAAAAATGTAATAGGTTGCTACCCTCAGATCTTTAGATTCACGCTTCAGCAGGCGTTCTGAAGCATCCAAAATCAATCGGTAGTCCATACCCGAAAGTTTGGCCAACTCAATCTTGATGGCTTCAAAATCATCTGTATAGGCGACATCCTCGCCGCAAGGATGGTCGTCTGAAACAGGCTCCAACCATTCTTGCCAGCGATGGATATTGTTATCGGTGATGGATGTGCCTTCATCACCGAGTATCGGCTTTACCCATTGGGGTAATGTCATCATTATTTAACCTCAAAAATCTTATTCGGCAGATGGATATTTTTCAGATCCAGCAGCCCCAACGGTCCTTTACCGGAATTGGTCCGCATATAGAAGCGCATCAATTTGTCTTTTTCCAGTGGGAACTCGACCAGATAGGTACTTCCATCAATCGGTGTAACCCTGGATTTTTCAAGCATACGGATGAAACCGAAACGTCCGCTGATTTCCTGAGTTTTACGCATACCTTCTGCCTCGGTTTCCCAAGAAATACGCAAACCGGCATTGCTGACATCACCCGGCCATTTGAATGGCTTCCACTCTGTCTGTTGGTTGAAATAATTCAATGATTGACCATCAACAACCAAGTCGAATTGAACAATCCCCTGAGTAGACGTCGGCTTAAGCTCAAAGCTGTAACCCCCTTCTCCGTTGACGAAGAAATCCTCAGAAATCGCACTCAATTTATTCAGCTGTTGCAACAATCCCGGATTGACTTTCAATTCGCTTCCCGGTGCCACAATCCATTGATTGCCTTGTTTGGTCAAAACACCTGCCAATTGGGTCGTTATAAACTGATTCAATGCGCCTTTGTTGATATCCAAGTATTTTGCCAATACGGGAATCGAAACTTCGGTTTCTGATTTAGCAAACGGATATCTGCCGCCCAACTCGGACTGCATAGGATTAACAAAATTGCTTGCCCACAGATTATTGATGTCTTTTTGGGCCACACCTGCAATCGAATCCCATACGGAATTAAATGGCAAGACAAAAACGTTGCGCGCAAACGGCAGCAATCTGTCGCCCACACCAGCCTCAATCAAACGTGCATACTGCATACCTTCAAGAAATTCATTGTCTCCGCCGTTCAAGACTCCTTGCACGGCCGATCTGGCTACGCCACCAGTATCGGAAGAAGACGCCATTTGAATCAAACGTTGTTTAATGGTCGTCACTCGCTCAAGGTAACGTTGCAGGCTCAAATCGCTCTTCGGATTGATTTGCGCGTCAATCAATTGCAACAGGTTTTCAAATTCTGCTTCCAACGGTCCTGCCAGATAATCATTGACTTTACCTTCCAGGGCGTTGATGTTTTCTGCCTGTGAATTTAATACCGTATCGGCAACCCTACGCGAGCGGGAAGACAGCTGTCTTGCCGCCGCACGTTTTGCAGCATCGGCAACCGCCGGATTTACGTCGATTTTTTTGCTGTCCAACTGGCTGCTTTCTTTCACAGCATGGAACAATGCCACCAATGGGGAACGCTGAGGATCTGCATAAACGTGGAACTGATTGACCGCATCCAAATTGGTCGTTCTTGGCTGCCATGTAATACTGTTCATCATGTCATACCAAGCCGCAGCATATTCTTTGAAATAACGCTCTTTCAGACTGTTGATCGCAGCTTCCGTCACCGGTGCCTGATGCAGGTTTCCACCCAGCACCCAGTCAGTATTCTTGCTGTCTTTAACCGCTTGGTCCAGGGCAGGTTTAACATATTTCTCCCAGCCTTCGACTGTATACACACGAGGCAAAGGTTTGCCGACATTCCAAATGCCTTTCAAATCCTTATTCAGCAGCTCTGCCAATGTGATGGTTTTCAGCTTGGCATCCGTACCTTGTACGATGCGTTTGTATAACTGTTCACTGCCTTGGTCGCGGTTGATCCAATCCACCAGAATCTGACGGCTTCGTGACACCAACTCAGGTTGCTCCGTTTCCAGCCAACCGGAATGGGTAGCCATGCGCGGCACGAAAAATTGAGCCAAAATTTGTGCATCTTTGGTAGAAACATTCTGCGCCGACAGCATTTCCACCAATTTTTTCGTCAGGAATTCAGCATCTTTTTTGTCTTTGGTTTTCTCTACATGGGACGTCAGCATCAAATATGCTTTCAGGTCTTGATAAGAACTGTCTTGCAGTTCAAAGTCGTCCGGAATCTGCCCTTCGAGCATAGTCAAACCATCCAACTTATTCGCAAAGAATACGGTAGCAGGACGGCTGACGACATCTTTAACCAAAATCCCGTATTTGCGATAAGCGGCAGCCAACAGCTCTTTTCTATGCTCATAGCCCAAAAACTTGGCTGTATATTGCAAGAAATCCCTGCCAGATTCCATTTCGGCAATACTTTGTTGCAGTTTGATTAAGGCTGCAACTTTTTCCGAGCGTGATTTTGCCTTCTGAACACTTTCCAAATCAGCATTCAGACGACCTATATCTTGATAACTGCTGTGCGCACCCACTGCAAACACACTACCGACCAACAAGGCTACGGCACTCATTGCCAGATAGGTTTTTTCCGTTTTGGACAAATGCAGTTTTTTACCTGAACCCAAAACAGACAGATCGTTAAACGCACGGTAAATCAAATCTCCTGATTGTTCAGGATTATTGGTTTGAACAAACGAAACGCCGGCAACTGTATCCAGTTTTCCTAAACTCCGTTTTTCAGCAGCAATATGATCTGCCAAAGCCTGACTTTGAGAGGGCAACGTCGCAGACAGTTTTGCAATAGGTGTTTGGCGCAAATCTTCCTCAATCAGCTGCGTACCCACTGCCGCCAACTGGTTGGCAAACTGATCCAATTCTTTTGCCAACTCCGTTGCCGATACAGTCGAACCATATTTCAAAGCATGGCTGATGGCTGATGGCATTTCATCGGCTTCATTGGTCAGATACACCTGATTAATCGGCAGCTTCCATCCAAGCTTTTTCATCAACTCAGTCAATTGCGCGGCATTTTCATGAATTGAGGATTTTGCCTGAAGCGAAACAATGCCTTCCGCAGGACGTTTACCCACGCCCCTCAGATATTGCCAACCGCCTGCAGGCTCCATAGCCTGTGCATCAATCCAAATAGCCGATGCAGTTTCTACCCACAACTGACGGCGGATATCCGGCAAAGCAGCTTCCAGTAAGGCAGTATCTTGAGTGACCACAAAAATCCAAGGCTTACGGTGTTTTTTATATTGCTTGGTCAGCAAGTGGATATGTCTCAACTGCTCCCAGCGTTCCGTCACACCGATCAAATGGGTAGATTCCGCACTGTCACCGCTTAAATCTTCGGGATTCAGATGCTTCAAATTGGAATGTCTGTCGGACACGCCTGACCAAAGCATTCGTGTCAACAAAGGGATGAAGAATATTAATGAGGTCACTACCGTAATACACGCCCACACAACCGCTTTGGCTGCAGATGTATCGATTCCGAATTTATGACCTAAAAAGTAGAGTAAGACTGCACTGACGATGCTTAGAATAATAACCACTATGCCAGTAAAAATTGGCTTCATAATAACTTCCGAAAAATAAACTTAAAATCTAAAAACTTAATCTGTATTCTGAATATCAGAACTTTTGAATTATTAAGATGAAAGGCTTTTTGCCAAACCTGCCCCGAATCAGGCATGCGCCCCTAAAAATCTGCGACACTAAAAAGATTATGCAATTTTGTATCTTATTTCCGACAATCCGGCACTTTAGCTCCTTGCAGATTCCATTCCCCTTAGTCGCTTCCGACAGTCGGCATACTGCTGATCAAAGCGCAGCCGCATGCAGTTTTACAACCGTCCACAGCGACATCGCGCCCTTTAAACGACATATATTGACTGCCTTCGATAATCGGATTGGTGCCATGCCCGGGTATGGGGCAAGAAACCAAATCGCCTACCAGAGCGGCAGGCTTTCCTTCAATGACCATATCCGAAGACGCTTGAACCACAACGCCTCCATGAGTAGTCGCATCTCCCAGCCTGATAATACCTTTCATAGTTTTTACCTTTTTAAAAAATTTACTTATCATATCAAAAAATAAATAAATTAGTAACTACCGTTAAATATCAAATTCATACCGCTTATCAACCGGGTTATAACGCGGGCAAAATTACGATGGTTTGAATGCCAATCGATTTTTTAAAATAATGAATAAAGCCATTGCCATTCAAATATTTATGACAACTTAAGTTCATACCGAATCAAAATAGGATAAAGCCCGACCGGTTTTAAAATTAATCCGCTCTAGAAAAAATAAACAAAACAATTTTCAGACGACCTCTTGAGGCAACCTGACTTGCTCATTTCAAAAATGAATTAACCGTCCACCATGGGACGGTTTTAAGTTTGAGGATAGGAGATTTAAGGAGAAAAGTGTTTCAAGGGCGGACTTCTTCAAGCTATAGTGGATTAAATTTAAATCAGGACAAGGCGACGAAGCCGCAGACAGTACAGATAGTACGGAACCGATTCACTTGGTGCTTCAGCACCTTAGAGAATCGTTCTCTTTGAGCCAAGGCGAGGCAACGCCGTACTGGTTTAAAGTTAATCCACTATATTTTTACGCTTAAAGAGTTCGTTTGATGAGAAACCTGCAGTCGTTACCGAGCGACTGGCACACTCTAGGGCGCAACGACGGGCGGCGGATAGCCGTGTGCGTCAATTTCAGACGAGGCGAGCCACGGGGTATGGACGAGATTAACGGGTAAGTGCGCCAACTCGGGGATGTGGCGGCGGACGAATGTGCCGTCGGGATCAAGCCGGCGGGCGGTTTGGATAATATCGATGGAGCGCCGGTGAGCATTGCGGGCGGCGGTTTGCCAGTTGCCCTCGTTCAACGCGGGGTCAAAATCGGTTTGCTGTGTGGCGAACCAAACGATGCCGTGTTCGGACGGCTGATGCAGGACGCCACACAAAAATTCTGCCGTCAGGGAACGCAGAGCGGGATGCAGCCAGCCGCTCGATTTCAGGCTGCGCATGGCGGCATCGATAAGCGGGAAACCTGTTTCCCCCTGCCGCCAGCGTTCCGTCAGGTCGTCTGAAAACGGCGCAGATTCGGCAGCAGATTCAGGCTCGATGCGGGCGCGGTGGTAAGCAAGCTGCTGATAGAAATCGCGCTGAATCAAGTTGTCCAACCAAGCATCTGCGCCCTGCCCTGAGGCTTCAGTCGCCAACACGCGCGGCGAAATGCAGCCCGCGCTCAAATACGCGCTCAAGCGGCTGGTGCCTTTTCTGGCGGGAAAATCCTTCATAATCGGATAAAACCCAATATTTTCTTCAAAATGCTGCCATTGTTTGCCTGCTTCATCTTCGCCGCCGCGCTGCGCAGAAACCATATCCTGCTGCCCGTTCCACGCAGGAAATGACGGCATTTCAACAGAGGTCGTCTGAAAAATTTCAGCGCGTCCGCCTCCCACATCCTGCCCGCCGAACCGCTGCCGAAACAAAACCAGCCACGCTTCTTTATAATGCGGAAAGTCGGTATAAGGCGCGCCGTGGCTGCCCATGATGTCTGCCTTGGCGAATATGGCACGGTCGTTAACGCGCTCGAACGCAACGCCTTGTTCATCCAAAATCCGCCAAATGCGGTTATCTTGCCCGATTTCAGACGACGTATAGGCTTCGTCTGCAATTACGGTCTGAACATTCAACCGCGTCGCCAAAGCAGGCAATTCTTCCACACGGTTCACCGCATACAAAGCCACGCCGCGCGCCGCCAGCGAGCCATGCAAAGCCGCCGCCGCCTGATAATGAAACCAATCCTGACGCGGATTGGGGATTTCAGACGACCCCTGCGCCACCCACACGCCTGCCACAGGCAATCCCCGCTTCACGGCGGCGGACAACGCGGCGTTGTCGCGTATGCGCAGGTTGCGGCGGAACCAGACCAATGTATGTGCTTGCATGGCGATGTCGTCTGAAAGGGATAAGGCGTTTGATTTTAGCAGAAATTTTACAGCCCGAAGAAGGAGGAGGAATACGGGAAGGTCGTCTGAAAATCTAGGGCGTGCCATTCGCAAAAGCTGTTTGCTGTTTCAAACTGTGCGATACTCCCTATTCCGAACCTGCCTTAAACCCTGCTCTCCTACTCTGCTCAAATAATCGGCAAACCGCAGGCTCATTGTTCTGCCCCATCCTATCACTCAAAAAATGCTAAACATCGCACACGATTTCAGACGACCCCTCGCCGCCCCGTCTTCCGACATTGCCGTTCGTCATACCGTATCCCACCTCTTCCCTATTTCCGTTATATTCCGTCACTTTGCAAATCTGAAGGTCGTCTGAAAATATGTTGGGCAAACTGGATACTTGGCTGATAGAACACCCGAAACGGGATGATTTGCACGGCTGGCGGCGTTTTGCGGTCGAATTCTGGTTTTTCGGACTGAAAGAAGCGCGCGCCTGTTTGTTTGCAGGTCTGTTTTTCATTGCCATGTTCCTGATTCCGAAAACAGGCTGGCTGGGGATTTCACGCTATGACCTGCTGCTGATTTTTGCAGTCTCCGTGCAGGCTGCGATGCTGTATTTCAAGCTGGAAACGTGGGACGAAGTGAAATCGATTACGCTTTTTCACTTGGTGGGCTTTGCTTTGGAGTGGTTCAAAACATCGGGCGACATCCAGTCTTGGAGCTATCCAGACGAGGCATACACCAAAATCGGCGGCGTGCCGCTGTTTGCAGGCTTTATGTATGCGGCGGTCGGCAGCTACATCATTCAGGCTTGGCGGCTCTTTAATATCAGAATCAAAAGCCATCCGCCGTATTGGTTGAGCACATTGTGCGCGCTGGCAATTTACGTCAATTTTTTCACTCATCACTATCTCGGCGACTATCGCTGGTATCTTGCCGCATTTGCACTCGGGCTGTATGCGCGGACAACGGTTTTATACACGCCCTATGACACTACCCGAAAAATGCCGCTTCTGCTGTCTTTCGTCCTCATCGGTTTTTTCATTTGGCTGGCGGAAAACTTAGGGACTTTGTTCGGCGTTTGGCGTTATCCCAACCAAATCGGCGCATGGGCATCGGTACACATCAGCAAATGGAGTTCGTGGGCTTTGCTGGTGATGATGACGTTTACCATCGTGGCGAATTTAAAACACGTCAAACACACCATCAGCGTTTCTAAAGACTAAGGGATACCGTCAGACGAATACCGATTTCCACACGGTCAATCGTCAGAGCGTGCCGTATTACCCCCCTTCCCCTTTTCAGACGACCCTCATCCCATTAAACTAAACCTCCATATTTAAAGTCCACCCAACGGAGAAATCATGAATCAAAAAATCAAAGCCGGCATCGTCGGCGCAACAGGCTACACCGGCGTAGAACTACTCCGCCTGCTCAGCACGCACCCCAATGTCGAAGTAACCGCCATTACCAGCAGAAGCGAAGCGGGCATTGCCATTGCCGATTACTTTCCCAGTTTGCGCGGCATTTATGACTTAACCTTCCAAACGCCGGACCAAGCCCGACTGGATCAATGTGACGTCGTGTTTTTTGCCACGCCCAACGGCGTCGCCATGAAGGAAGCACCCGCGCTTCTGAACCAAAACGTCCGTATCGTCGACCTATCCGCCGACTTCCGCATCCAAGACATCCCGACATGGGAACAATGGTACGGTATGCGCCACGCCAGCCCCGATATTATCCCGCAAGCCGTATACGGATTAAGTGAAATGAACCGCGACACCATTGCCAACGCACGCATCGTCGCCAACCCCGGCTGCTATCCCACCTGCGTTTCACTGCCCTTATTGCCTTTGTTGCAACAAGGTCGTCTGAAAGCACACATGCCATTGATTGCCGACTGCAAATCCGGCGTCTCCGGCGCAGGGCGCAAGGGCAACATCGGTTCACTCCTCTGCGAAGCGGGCGACAATTTCAAAGCATACGGTATCGGCGGACACCGCCACCTTCCCGAAATCAAACAAACCATCCAAACATTGCAGGCAGACATCGCCGATGGTTTTGTCTTCACTCCGCACCTCACGCCCATGATACGCGGTATGCACGCAACCCTTTACCTGCATCTTGAGGACGGTTGCCATCCTGAAGAGATACTTCGCGAATACTATCGGGACAGCCCCTTTGTCGACATTCTTCCTGCCGGTTCCACACCCGAAACACGCAGCGTCCGCGGAGCCAATTTGTGCCGCATCAGCATCCAGCAAGCGCCGCAATCGAATCTTTGGATTGCCTTGTCCGTCATCGATAATTTAGTGAAAGGCGCAGCAGGACAAGCCATTCAAAACATGAACATCATGTTCGGTTTTGACGAACAGCTCGGTCTGCAAAACGCCCCGCTACTTCCCTGATGTATACGGTCATTCCGAACAAGAGGGATTTTCATCCATCTAAAGGGGTCGTCTGAGAACCACTCACACCGTTTTCAGACGACCCCTCATCAACAACCACAATAGCAAATGCCTTCCAAATCACAAATCTAAAGAATTTCTAGTCGGTGAACTTCAACCACACGGCGCATGCCTACCCTGCCCGTCCATTATATAGTGGATTAACTTTAAACCAGGACAAGGCGACGAAGCCGCAGACAGTACAGATAGTACGGAACCGATTCACTTGGTGCTTCAGCACCTTAGAGAATCGTTCTCTTTGAGCTAAGGCGAGGCAACGCCGTACTGGTTTAAAGTTAATCCACTATACAAACTCAAAAATTCCCCGCCTCCAGATTTAGAGCTTCATAACAGCAGCCTCACAGCCACTCACTCATACACAATACCGGCAACCAATTCTTCTTCATTCAAATTGCCGTACTGCTGCTCCCAATCATGCGAAGCCTCAACCGTATCACACTCGCGCGCAAATACTTGCTGCTGCCCGTTCATATTTTCCAAAACCAAATTATTCAACTGCTCGCACTCTTGTGCCGAAACGCTGATATCAGATTGATGCGCTTGCGAATAGCTGAAAGGAAACGCCAAAAAACCCAATACAAAAGCAGTCAGAACCAACCAAGCATTTTTACGATAACGAGTCATTTTCACAGCCTCCAACAAAATCTAAAACACATTCAAATAAAACATAATTCAGTCTAAAAAATCAGATTAATCAGAATAAAGCATCAAAACTGAGATACAAATTAAAAATAAAAGTATTTTTGAACCGAAATTATTCGATTAATCTAACAATAAGCACATAATACTCAGAAAAAACAAAAACAGCAATACTTTTTCTTAGCGTAACTAATATTTTTCTTACAATTTGACAAAAACTAAGGTAAAATACACATTAATCATTCAAAGTGTATTAAAAATCACACTTAAACCAAAGGAACAACATGGATACCTTTAAAGACAGACTGGCTTTTCTATGGAAAGATGAAGCACGACAAGCCAAAATCGCGGCCGATATCGATATGACCATCGCCGGCTTCAGCCGCATCTGGAATGAGGGCGGATTACCCAAATCCGAAACCCTGAAAAAAATCAAACAGCTCAAAGGATGCAGCATAGACTGGCTTCTGACGGGAGAAGGAGAGCCGTTTCCCAATACCGAGCCGCCTAAAGCCACCGCTTACGACACTTTGGGCAATCCGGTCGATATTGACGAATTTATCTTCGTTCCGCGCTACGACATCCATGCCGCCGCAGGACACGGACAGCTTGTCGGCGATGAAAAACCCATGTTTACCATGGCATTCCGCCGTTACTGGATTGAAAACTACGTTACCCGCGACACCAAAAACCTGTCGGTCATTTCCGTCAAAGGCGACTCTATGGAAGGCGTCCTGAACGACGGGGATACCATCCTCATCAACCGCAGCGAAACCACCCCGCGCGATGGGTTATATGTTCTGCGTATCAATGAAAATCTTTTGGTGAAACGGCTGCAAGTCATACCCGGCGGCATCGTCAACGTCATCTCCGCCAACGAAGCCTATCCGGCCTTTGAAATCGATTTAAACAAAATGACCGAAGATGTTGCCATCATCGGCCGCGTGGAATGGTTTGGACGGATTATCTGATCTGCGTTGTGTTCAGACGACCTGAATTCATGTTTTCCTATTTTTTAACAGGACGGACGGTGTAAAGGCTGTCCGCCTGCCTATTGAAATTTTTCGAGATTGCAGCCATGTAAGCGGTTAACAGATATTGCCGCCCGACCCGCAACACCCTCTTCTTGCTTCAAGAATCCGTTTGCGCGACAATACTGGCAATATTCATATAAAAGGAATCACATCATGTCAGACGAAAGCCCTATCATTTTTACAGAAAGCTGCTGCACCAAAGTAGCTGATTTAATTGCCGAAGAAAACAATCCCGACTTGAAACTGCGCGTATTCGTCAACGGTGGCGGCTGCTCAGGCTTCCAATACGGTTTTACCTTTGACGAAATCAAAAACGATGACGATTTTGAAATCCAAAAAAACGGGCTGACTTTCTTGGTCGATCCGATGAGCTATCAATATTTGGTCGGCGCGGAAATCGACTACACCGAAAGCCTGCAAGGTTCCCAATTCGTTATCCGCAATCCGAATGCGGAGACCACTTGCGGTTGCGGTTCTTCATTTTCCGTCTAATACGCCGTTTTCTAAAAAAGGCCGTCTGTTCACTCAGGCGGCCTTTTAGATTGATATGCTTTCAAAGCAATAACATCTATCTTATAATTCATAGTTCCATTTGGTAATATTCATTAATATACTATAATCGGTCAGAATCGGGCATTTATACTATTTCAGCCGAATAAAATACCCTTTATCCTTCGGTTAAGACAAATAGACGAATAATAATCTATACTTTATAACAAAACCGACACTAAATACCTGCCTTCAAATAACAAAGCAGGATTTTATATCTCATGGGATCACAATGAAGAAACAAGATAAACTTTACGACGTTTATGTTTCTTATCCGCCGGATGTCGATCGCGAGCGCATCAACGCCTGCTTGTACGATAATCTGCCGGAAAAAGAAGCCGAAGATTTGGTTCAAGCGCTTGCCGAACGTCCGCAAGCCATTATTGCCGAGAACTGTACCCAAGACGAACGTGAAAATGCTCAACAATATTTCAATTATTTGGGATTGGATGTCATCGTCCGCCAATCGATGGAATTGGAGCTGGATCTCAGCGGCGAAGAACAGGAAGAAGCGGCTCCTGAAATCCGCCAGTGTCCCGTATGTTTGACCCTGATTGAGGATCACGAGGCGACGGAATGTCCCGTCTGCCATTTCCACCTTGCCAGCGCGACCGAGCAAATCATCCAGCGCAAGCGCATCGAATGGCAGGAACGGGTGGCGTTTGAGCATAAAAAACAAGCGGAAATCGCCCATAAGCTGCAAATCGAAAAAGAGCGCGAAGAAAAACTCCTACGCAAACAAATCCGTTCGGAACTGGAAAGCAAACTCCGCCAAGAATTGGGTGAAGATCCCCAATTGGCTGCTTTGCAATCCAAAAAGAACACCTACATCCTGATCAGCGTATTGGGCATTCTTGCCATGTTCGGCTTGGTGGCTGCCGGATACCTTGCCGCCAAGTTCCTGTAAAACGGAAATAACGCGATAAAGTCGATTAAGTTTAAATTAGGACAAGGCGGCGAAACCGCAGACAGTACAAATCGTACGAAACCGATTTTTTAAGGTGCTTCAACACCTTAGAAAATGCCTCTCCGCGAGCTGAAGTGAGGGCAACACCCCACCAGTTTAAACTTGATGCACCCTCAATCTGCCTAGCTGCTCAAATAAGATGGATATAACAAAAGGTCGTCTGAAAACTTTTCAGACGACCTTTTCCACATCCGTATCTCAAACGTGATGAATGACCAGCTTCTTGCCCTGATAGTCCAACACGTCCACATCCATATCAAACAAATCTTTAATATTTTCAGCGGTAAAGATGTCGTTCGGTGCGCCGGTCATGGCGACTTGTCCGTTTTTCATGGCGACGACGTGGTCGGCGTAGGCGGCGGCTTGGTTAATGTCGTGCAGGACGACGACGGTGGTGCGTTTGTGTTCGCGGGTCAGCCGTTGGAGCAGCTGCATGAGGGCGCGGGCGTGGTACATATCGAGGTTGTTGAGCGGTTCGTCCAAAAGGACGTAATCGGTGCTTTGGCAGAAGACCATGGCAATCATGGCGCGTTGGCGTTGTCCGCCGGAGAGTTCGGTCAGGTAGCGGTTGGCGAAGCTGTCCAGTTTGAACTCGGAAAGTGCGTTTTCGACGATGGCGAGGTCTTCGGGGGTCGGCCTGCCTTGGTGGTAGGGGTAACGCCCGAACATGAGCAGGTCGCGTACGGTGATGCGGCTCATGACGCTGTTTTCTTGGGTCAGGATGGAGAGCGTTTTTGCCAGCTCGGCGGTGGGCGTGGTCGAAATATCTTTGCCGGCGTAGCTGATGCTGCCCTGTTCCAGCGGGCGGAGGCGCGCCATGAAGGAGAGGAGCGTGGATTTGCCTGCGCCGTTGGGACCGATGAGCGCGGTGATGCCGCCTTCGGGGATGTCGAGGCTGACGTTGTTGAGGATGGGGTTGCCGCCGATGTGGAAGCTGACGTTGCGGATGGTAATCATGATGGGTGTGATGTGTGGATTTGTTTTCAGACGACCTCCGAACATGAGAGGTCGTCTGAAAAGGATGAGCTTCAGATTTCGCGAACGATGACGAATTGGGGATTGTCTGCCAAATCAATCAAGAAGGCTTTGACACGCGCCTGCCAGAGTTCGCCGAAGCGTTTGAGTTCTTCTGCGGTGGCGGTGCCGCTGACGGCTTTGGGCATGATGTCGCGCATTTCGGGGGCGAAGGGCTGCATGGCGGCGTTGAGGCTGACGGCGACGGTTTTGCCGTTGTCTTTGCGGCGCAGGGTCAGCGTGCCTTCGATATCGGCATCGAAACTCAACAGGTTGCGGCGGGCGAAGCGTCCTTGCGGGCCGACGCCGCCGAAGCCGGTTTCGGGAGCGGCGCCGGTTAAGAGTTGGACGACGGATGCGGTAACGCCGACCGTGCCTTCGTCGCGCGCGCCCTGCATGGCGGCTTCGATTCCGCCGCGCTGCGGCAGGTCGCTGCCGTAAAGTGCTTTCAAGCCTTTAAGCGTCATGAGGTACGCGCCTGCGACGGTGGGGCAGGAGTGTCCGCACAGGCGGACGGCATCGGCGTAGCGATATTGCATGATGCCCTCCTCTGCCGCGCCGAGAAATTCGGCGAGCGCGTCTTGGACGGTCAGCGTCGGGGCTTGCTCGAAAAATTCGGGAAAGTGTTCTTGAGTCATACGGTATCCTTTTGCTTTAAAGAGGTCGTCTGAATCTGTTTTCAGACGACCTTTGTGCTTATTTCAACAGGGTGCGTTTATCGTTGATAAACATTTCGGCAATTTTACTTGAACCGAACGGGTTGAGGTGGTTGGTATCGAAATACACCGGCAGCCCGTCTATAAGTTTGTCCGCGGGGATGTACTGCATAAAGTCCACCCACTGCACGCCGCGGTGCTGCTTCACGATTTTTTCGACTTCGTCTTCCGACTTGGCGGAATCGCGGATTTCTGCCTTTTTATCCTCTGAAACATAATTGATGTCGATGCCGAGCTTTTGTCTCAGGTAATAACGCCGCAACGGCAGCTGCCCGTCCATAGGCGTATCGGCCAAAACGTACACTTTTTTGCCCGCCTTCACCAAATCCTCCAGCATTGTGTTGAACCGTTCCAAAAATTCCGGTTTGGCGGTATGGAGGAACCAGCGTTGCGAAATGATGATGACAGGATAGTCTTTGGTTTTTTGTTCGATAAACCTGTTATACGGATTACAGCGGTCGGCGCGGCGGTCGCTGTCGGGCAGGACGAATCCGAACGCGGTGGCGCAACTGTTGGACGTGATGACGTCTGCCGACCAGCCTTCTTTTTTGCCGACAATGTCGAGGAAGGGGCTCAAATGGGCGGCATGCGAGTCGCCGATGACCAAAACTTCAGGTTTTTGGTTTGCCGCGCCGACGGCGCAGTCGGTTTTGGTCAGCGTGTCCGCGCAAATTTTGCTTTCATCAACCTTGTACAAACTGCTTTCAAACGCGGCGGGTTTGGCGGTCATCAGGTAGGTTGCCGCAGGAATCAGCAGCGCGAAATAAGCCACCATGCTCCATTTGAATTTCGCCGTCGTAAAATTCTTCGCCTTCCGCGCCGGTGTTTCCACAAAATAATAAGACAACACCGACAACAGCAGCATGATGATGACAGCCAATGCCGATGCGGCAAGCGGAAGCTGGGCGTCCATATAGATGTAGCGCATGAGCGCCAACACCACCCAGTGCCACAAATACAGCGAATACGAAATTAACCCGATAAACACCACCGGCTTGAGGCTCAACAGTTTGGACGTATTGAAACCTTCCTGCATCTGCAATGATTTGCCCGAATAAATCAAACCGCCGACCGCCAGACAGCAAAGCAGCCGTTCGATATTTCCCGCGCCGGGCAGGACGCCGTAGGGCAGCACCAGCGTGGCGGCGATGACCGCCATCATCAGCCATCCGAATAGCGGCGTACTGGCTTTGTCGTTTTGTTCGGCAGGCGGAATGAAGGCAAAAAGCGAACCGACCAGCAGCTCATAAGCGCGCACATGCGGCAGGAAATACGCCTCCATGCCCAAAGTCGGCAACAGCGCGGAAAACAGGCTGATGACAATCAGCAAAAGGATAAACGTCCGCACATTGCGCCGTTTGCTGATACGGAAAAACAAAATCAGCAACGCGGGGAAAATAAAGTAAAACTGTTCTTCCAACGACAGCGACCAAATGTGCTGCAACGGCTTTTCCGTCGCATCCGCATCAAAATAACCGCCGCGGCGGGCAAAGAACAGGTTGGCGGCAAACAGCAAGGCATAGACGGCGGATTTGACGTATTGGCGCAAATCGAAAGACAAAAAGAAAATGGCGGCAACGACCGTCGTGCAAAGCAATACACAGGCAAAGACAGGCAAAATGCGTTTGGCGCGGCGTTTGTAAAACTCGAGAAACGAAAAGCTGCCGTCGCGAATCTCGCGGCTGATAATGGTCGTGATCAAATATCCCGACAACACGAAAAACATATCCACGCCCAAAAAACCACCCGGCAGCCATTGGGGATCGATATGAAATACGATGACGGATAAAACGGCCAATGCCCGTATCCCGTCCAAATCAGGACGGTATTTCAACACTTTACTCATAGCACGCACCTTGATAGTGATGCTTAATATGAGTAAGAACCCGATATTTAGTTTCATTCACGCCGTCAAATCCAAGGGCGCGCAAAACGAAATATACCGTTTGGAAATAGTGGTTTACGCCATTTGAATTCAGGCCGGAAAAGTTTTCAGACGACCTACCGCTTGCGTTTCAGCACCAAATATAAAAACACCAGCCCGCCCGCAAATTCAACCACTACGCTCAACACCGCCTTCATGCCGAGCAGGTGTTCGAACACGGTTTGCCCGCCGACCAGCAGGATGCCACCGACGCACACCGTCATCGGCAGCCGCACGCTATGGCGCACGCTCGGGGCAAAATGGTTGGCAAGCGCGGCAGCCAGCAGGCCGAAGAAGCTGACCGGCCCGACCACCGCCGTCGCCGTCGCCACCAGCGCGGCAATCCAAAGCAGCAGCCACAAAGTATTGCGCGTGTAGTTTATGCCCAAATTAATCGTTTGGTCGCGTCCCAAAAGATGGACGTCCAGACGGTGCCGCTCGCGCCAAACCACCACTGCGCTCGCCAGCAGAATCAGCGCGCCCACGCCCAAAAGCTCGCTGTGGACCGTATTGAAGTTCGCAAACATATTCGCCTGCGCCGCCGTAAATTCCTCCGGATCAATCATGCGCGTCAGCAGCGAAGAGAGGCTGCGGAACAAAATCCCGAAAATCACGCCGATCAAAATCATGCGCGACAAATCGCGTCCGCCCTGCCGGATGAGCGTGTAAAACAAAAGCAGCGAGCCGCCCATCATCATCACCAGTTCAAAGCCGAACTTGCCCGTCAGCGGCAGCGACGTATAGCCCACCCCGCCCAAGGCAAACAGCAAAAGCGTTTGCAAAAACACATACAGCGAATCGAAGCCCAAAATTGAAGGCGTAAGGATCGGGTTGTTCGTCAACGTTTGGAAAAGCTGGGTCGAAACCCCGACCGCATACGCCACCAGCAGCAAAGCCGCCAGTTTGGTCAGCCGCAGCTGCAACACAAAATCCCAATCGCCTTGGATGTTCAAAGTCAGGAACAAGGTGCAACAAGCGAGCAGCAAGATAAACGCCGCCCACAGCGGACGGGAAGAACCCTGCATAAACGCAACCTTGTTCGGGCGAAGCGTGCTACGCTTGTTTTCAGACGACATGGGCAGGCTTCCTCAACAAAATCCACAAGAACAACACCGTACCCAACACACCGAACACGGTTGAGACCGGAATCTCAAACGGGAACACAATCACGCGCCCCAAAATATCGCACAAAAGCACCAGCGACGCGCCGAGCAAAGCCACCGCAGGCAGGCTTTGGCGCAGCTTGTCGCCCATCAGGCGGCTGATGATGTTCGGCACGACCAGCCCGATAAACGGAATATTGCCGACCGTTACCAACACCAGCGACGTAATCAGCGCGACAATCACCAAGCCTACCCACAACACCGCCGTCCGGTTCAGACCCAGATTCACGCTCACCGTCTCGCCCAAGCCCAAAATCGTCAGTTGGTCGGCAATTAAATACGCCGCCAACGCCAAGCCGCCCGTCAGCCACAGCAATTCGTAACGCCCCAACAGCACGCCCGAAAAATCGCCCTGCTGCCACACGCTCAACATCTGCATCATCTCAAACTCATACGCGATAAACGTCGCCACCGCCTCGATAACGCCGCCGAAAATAATCCCTACCAGCGGCACCATCAACTGCGCCGTCGGCGGCAAACGGCGTATCAGCATCATAAACACCAGCATCCCCGCCAACGCCGCCGCAGCCGCCACCGACATTTTCGCCGTCAGCCCGGCAGCCGGAAACATCAGCGTCATCACCAACACACCCAACGCCGCGCTCTGACTTGCGCCCACCATAGACGGCTCGACAAAACGGTTGCGCATCAAAATCTGCATAATCATCCCCGCCACCGCCATCGACGCTCCCGCCAGCACAATCGCAAACGTGCGCGGCAGGCGGCTGACCAGCATCAATTCCGTGCTGTCAGACAATGTCCAGTGAAACACATCCGCCCAGCGGAAATTGCCGACGCCCACCGACAGGCTGACGACAAACAGCACCACCAGCACAAAGCAGTTGATTAAATTTAAAGATAAAGGTTTGACGGACATAAGGGAAAAATAATTCAGATGGAAAAACAAACGCCATAAAGACGATATAGTGGATTAACTTTAAACCGGTACGGCGTTGCCTCGCCTTAGCTCAAAGAGAACGATTCTCTAAGGTGCTGAAGCACCAAGTGAATCGGTTCCGTACTATCTGTACTGTCTGCGGCTTCGTCGCCTTGTCCTGATTTAAAGTTAATCCACTACAACAAGGTCGTCTGAAAACAGACAGGGGCAGTTCGGGCAAAATTCAGACCGGCTTTCGCCCTAAAAAATCGTGCTAACGATACCATTTACTATAAAAATAAACAATATTTGCACAAATAATAACCATTCTTATACAACTCGTCTGAAAACACTTTCCCCATACCCAAAACGCCCCGACAGCCTTTTCAGACGACCTCCCACCCTACCAACCGCCCGCCCATCCCGCGCCACTGCCCCGCCCGTCCGAAACGCGTTATACTTCCCAATTGACTGTCCGACCCACCCGCTTCAGGAGAACACCATGCCCGAACAAAACCGCATCCTCTGCCGCGAACTGAGCCTGCTCGCTTTCAATCGCCGCGTTTTGGCGCAGGCGCAGGATAAAAACGTACCGCTTTTGGAACGTTTGCGGTTTTTGTGCATCGTCTCTTCCAATCTCGACGAATTTTTCGAGGTACGCATGGCGTGGCTCAAACGTGCTCAAAAAATGAATCCGCACGAGCGTTTGGACAACGGCACCACGCCGTCCGAAACCATCGCCGCTGTCGCCGCCGAAGCGCACGCTCTAATACAGGAGCAATACCGCCTGTTCAACGAAGTCTTGCAGCCCGAACTGGGCAAACAAGGCATCCATTTCTACCGCCGCCGCAACTGGACGGCAGGGCAGCAGAAATGGATCGAGCAGTATTTCGACGCCGAACTGCTGCCCATCCTCACCCCTATCGGACTCGACCCGTCGCACCCCTTCCCGCGCCCGCTGAACAAATCACTCAACTTCGCCGTCGAACTTGAAGGTACGGACGCATTCGGCCGCCCCTCCGGCATGGCGATTGTGCAAGCCCCGCGCATCCTGCCGCGCGTCGTCCCCCTGCCCGCCGAATTGTGCGACGGCGGCAGCGGCTTCGTCTTCCTTTCCTCCATCCTGCACGCCCACGTCGGCAAACTCTTCCCCGGCATGACGGTCAAAGGCTGCCACCAGTTCCGCCTCACCCGCGACAGCGACCTGACCGTCGATGAAGAAGACCTCAAAAACCTGCGTGCCGCCATTCAAAACGAATTGCACGACCGCGAATACGGCGACGGCGTGCGCCTCGAAGTCGCCGACACCTGCCCGCCCCACATCCACGACTTCCTGCTCGCCCAGTTCAAACTCACCCCCGCCGAGCTTTACCAAGTCAAAGGCCCGGTCAACCTCGTGCGCCTCAATGCCGTGCCCGATTTGGTTGACCGTCCCGACCTCAAGTTTCCCGCACGCGGGGCAGGTCGTCTGAAAGCATTGCGCAAGAACGGCTCCATTTTCAAACTGGCGAAACAGTCGCCCATCCTGCTGCACCATCCGTATCAGTCCTTCGACCCCGTCGTCCACATGATACGCGAAGCCGCCGCCGACCCCGCCGTCCTTGCCGTCAAAATGACCATCTACCGTACCGGCAGCAATTCCGAACTCGTCCGCGCCCTGATGAAAGCCGCCCTTGCCGGCAAACAAGTAACCGTCGTCGTCGAACTCATGGCGCGTTTTGACGAAGCCAACAACGTCAACTGGGCGCAACAGCTTGAAAACGCAGGCGCACACGTCGTTTACGGCGTATTCGGCTACAAAATCCACGCCAAAATGGCACTCGTCATCCGCCGCGAAAACGGTGCGCTCAAACGCTACGCCCACCTCGGCACCGGCAACTACCATCAAGGCACATCGCGTATTTACACCGACTTCGGCATCATCACCGCCGACGACCAAATCACTGCCGACGTGAACACCATCTTTATGGAAATCACAGGCTTGGGCAAACCGGGTCGTCTGAACAAGCTCTACCAAAGCCCGTTTACCCTGCACAAAATGGTCATCGACCGCATCGAGCGCGAAATCCAACACGCCAAAGCAGGCAAACCCGCCCGCATCCGCGCCAAAATGAATTCGCTGATCGAGCCGAGCGTCATCGACGCCCTCTACCGCGCCAGCAGCGCAGGCGTGCAAATCGACCTCATCGTGCGCGGCATGTGTACCCTGCGCCCCGGCGTCAAAGGCCTGTCCGAAAACATCCGCATCCGCTCCATCATCGGCAGACAGCTCGAACACTCGCGCGTGTACTGCTTCCACAACAACGGCGCGGACGACACCTTCATCTCCAGCGCCGACTGGATGGGGCGCAACTTCTTCCGCCGCATCGAAGTCGCCACCCCGATTTTCACACCCGAACTCAAAGCCCGCGTCATCCACGAAGGCATCGAAATGGCATTGCAAGACAACACCCGCGCCTGGCTGATGCAGCCCGACGGCAGCTACATCCGCGCCCGCCCCGAAAACGGCGAACCCGCATTCAGCCTGCAAGAAAGCTTGTGGGAAATGTACGGCAGATAAAGCGCGGCAACACAAAAGGTCGTCTGAAACCGGTTTTCAGACGACCTTTTGACTTAAGGCGATACAGGGCTTGCCATTGACTGACGGGATGAAACAGAAACGCTCACTCCGGATCGTCCGTAAACGCATTCGCCCGAAAGATTGGTACGAACGTCAACAGATAAAGCACGAACACGGCGGCGGTCAGAATCGCGGGGACGGTGATGAAGAATATCGGATTTACGTTCATTAAAACAGCGCGCGAGACGGCGGCGGAAAAGAGGATGGGAGCAGCGATGCGGCAGAGTTTGGGGTAGTCGAGTTTGGTAAAGCCGCTGTGCCACAGTCCGGCGGTCAGCCACACCATCATCACGCCACCCATCATGCTGCCGAGGGTAATCAGGTGCAGGGGCGCGGAGGCAGGCAGGTTTTGCAGTTTCGCCGCGCCTGTCCACAGATAACCTGCGGCGGCAAAGAGTTGGAGGAGGTAATAGGTGCGGACGTAGTGTTTGCGCAGGAGTTCGTGATGGTGCAGTTCGCGCAGCTTGGCGAGCAGGATGAAACCGACAGCGAGCGCGGTAAAACCGGCGGTTTGCGCGGGCAGCCAAAGTTCGGCGGCGGCGTGCAGCAGCAGGAAGGTGATGGCGATGTTTTTATAGACGACGTTGGGGATGAATACTGGGTCTTTCAGACGGCATTCTTTAAGGGCTTCCGCGCCCAAAAGGACGCTGACGCGGACGGATACGAACATAACCGCCGCCATGTTCAGATGCACTTGCGCGCGCAACAGGTTCAAATCGCCGCTGACGGCATAGGCCGTCTGAAAAACGGTAAACGCAGCAAGCAGCATCAGCAGGGCGAAGTTGTCGGTGTTACGATCGAGCCAAATCAGCCAAGCGCAGAACAGCAGCAACACCAGCCAATAGGCGGCAACGAAAAACGAAGTGGTTTGCGGCGCAAACGGCAGTAGGACGGATGCGGCGAGCAACAGCGCCGCCAAGACGGTGGCAACAGGTTTCAGACGACCTTTATACCCCGTCCATTCGAGCATCGCAGCAGTCAGAAAACCGCCGTATGCCGCAGGCAGCATGAGTTCGAAGAAGATTTGGCGGTGCAGGACGATGGCGGCGGGGCTGATGAAAAACACCAACGCGCCGAGTATGGCAAGCACCGCCGCGCTGACGAAAAACGGCCGCATGGGATGGGTGAAAAATTTATTCATGGCTTGGCTTGATTCTGGATGAAGATATTTTCGGATATAGATTTATTGGATGGACAGGGCTGTACCTTTCGCCAAAGAGGCAAGCCTGCGGCTTGCTTGCCCTCTCCCTAGCCCTCTCCCACGGGGAGAGGGAATCGGGCTGTCGAGCCCGAACATTTTCAGGTTTACCTGCCATCTGATACCCAATTCTACGGCTCTCTGATTTTCAGCAACCTGATCCCCTTTCCCCGTGGGAGAGGGTTAGGGAGAGGGCAACGAACCGCAAGGTTTGTCAGATACTCAAATGCCCGTATCATTCATATTATTGATATTATTGTTCGAATTGTATTATTTTCAATAATAATAAATAACCCTAAACCAATATAAATAACAGCCATTATCCAACGACTAAACTTCTCTACAATTTCACCAACACCTGAAATATTAGCCAATCTTTGTGCTGTATATACTAAAACAAAAATCAATATTAAAAATACAAGAAGAGTAACTAATAAGTCGACAAGATCTAAAGTCACAAAGTAAGGAACAAAAAGTCCAATATTATCTGCACCACAACTAGCAACTGTAACCAAAGCAACAATACCGACTAATTTTGACAACCCTTTTTCATCCAATTCTTTTTTAGCTCTTTTTTCGCCCTCACAATCGTCGTAAATAGCAACTTTAATACCTAAGTAAATCGGTATTAAACCTAATAAACCCAACACCCATTTTTCCGGAACATAATTCAAAACAAAAGCTAGAAATAAACTAACTAATATTAAAATTACAGAACCTAAATATTGTCCGATATAAATATCTCGATATTCTTTTCTAGTATTTGCTCTAGCAAAAAATATTAATAGTATTACCAACAAATCTACTGCTGTAGCAATATATAAAACAGCAGCAGTAATCACAGTCGAAAACATAAAGCACCTCATAATGAATCCCCTGCCCCCTTGGCACCACGGCTTTTTCAAAAACCGAATCGCGTTCGGATAACAGATTCGTATCTTTCGCTAAAGAGGCAAGCCTGCGGCTTGCTTACCCTCTCCCTAGCCCTCTCCCACGGGGAGAGGGAATTGGGCTGTCGAGCCTGAACATTTTTAGGTTTACCTGCCATTCGATTCCCAATCCTGCGCTCTCTGATTTTCAGCAACCTGATCCCCTCTCCCCGTGGGAGAGGGCTAGGGAGAGGGCAACAAACCGCAAGGTTCGTCAGATATTCAAATCCCCTTATCACTCATAATAATGAATCCCCTGAAACTCCCTTGCCACCACGGCTTCTTCAAAAGCCGAATCGCGTTCGGACAGCGGCGTGGGCAGGGTTATCACGTTTTGCACGTTCATGCCCTTAGTGGAAAGCAGCATGATTTCATGGCTCAGGCGCGCGGCTTCGAAGCGGTCGTGCGTTACCAGCATACACGCCATGCCCTGCTGTTCGATTTTTTCCACCAGCATGGCGACCAAAATATCGCGCAAATCGCGGTCCAAACCGACAAACGGCTCGTCCAGCAAGGCAAGGTCGCAGCCGCACAGCAGCAGGCGCAGAAACGCCACCCGTTTCGCCATACCGCCGGACAACTCGGTCGGATATTTGTTCAAATCGCCCGCAGTCAGCCCGACTTTCGCCGCCAGCGCGATGATTTCGCCTTCATCGGGTTTGTCCATAAAAATCGCGATATTCTGCATCGCGGTCAGGTTTTCCGGCAGGCGGTTTTCCTGAAACAGAAAACCCGTTTTGCGGAAAGTATTGCGTATCGTGCCCGATTTCGGCGTTTCCAAGCCCGCAATCAAGCGCAAAACCGTCGTCTTGCCGCAGCCGCTCGGTCCGAACAAGGCCTTCACTTCGCCATGTTGCAGGTTCAAACTGAAATCGCGCACGATGGGGTCGCGGAGAATTTCAAAACGCACGTTTTCAAGACAGAGCATCATCTCCTCCACGGCATAAACAAAATTTCCAAAGGCTTGGTAATCAGGTATTCAAACAGCGACACAAACACGATGACCAGCACCACATAAGCCATCACCGTCGAAGTCTCCAGCATCGCCCTCGCGTCCGCAATCCGCGCACCCACGCCTTCGCTCGCGCCCAAGAGTTCCGCCATAATCACCACCTTCACCCCCATCGCCACCGCCACGCCGATGCTGGAAATCACATAGCCCGTCAGGTGCGGGATATACAGATAGCGGATTTTTTTCAGACGGCCTAATTTATAAGCGTCAAACAATTCCTCATGCTGCCTGTTCACACTCGCCATCCCGACCGCCGCGCTCGCAAACGTCAGCGGCGCAACCAACACAATAATGGTAAACAGCACGCTCGGATTGCCGAAACCAAACCAAAACAACGCCATCACCACCCAAATAATCGGCGGCATCGCCAACAAAATCGTAATCACAGGCTTGAGCAACGCCATCGCCGTCTTAAAACTGCCCGCCACCAGCCCCGCCGCCAATCCCGCCGCCAACGCAACCGAAATGCCCGCCACCGACCGCCACAGCGAAATCCCGATTTCGTTTTCCTGAAAATGTTTCAATAAATCCAAAGACTTTTGAAACACCTCCACCGGCGCAGGCAGCATAAACCCGCCGAACACGGCACTGCCCCACGCCCACAACGCCACCACCACCATCGCCACACTCAGACCGGCGAAACCGCTCCAAAGGTAGTCGATGATGTAAAACACCGCAGGCTGCGGTTTGCGGATTTTGTCGGTTTTAATCATGGTTGGAGTGTTGGTTGATGGGGATGGTTTGGGGACGATAGGTCGTCTGAAAAGGGTAGGTTGCAGCCTTAGATAGCAATATATAGCGTGTTTTTTCAGTTTTCACATATAATTCTTTTATATATTTTATAAACCAGAAAATAGGCCAGCTATATTTTCTACTTTTAAATCCTCAGTAGGTTCATTAAGTTTATCAGGATCATTAAGTTTATCTGCTATTCCTCTAGCACTTAATTCACGCCTAATAGCTTTTAGCATTTCCTTGCCATGTATGTATTTGGGGTTATAAGTCTCAAATAACATACAAGCCTCCGAAGCAAACTCACCTGCTTTATCAGCCTGTTCTTTGAAAGGAAAGTTTTGCTTTTTGACGTTAACATATTTCTTTATAAGTTCTAGCCGATTGCTATTAAATGCACTTTGGATTATTTCTTCTGCATTTTTTTGGCTTACACCACACGCAGATTTCAAATGGTCAATGGAAATAAATAGGCTTTCTATATCATTAAATTCTGGAATTAGAAAGTAAACATCGTCAAATTTAGACTTGTAATCATCAATTTTTTCATCAGATAAAAAATCTCTATCCCTATGAATAATAAATCTAGCTTCAGGAAAACTCTTTCTTAAATATTCTAAAAGGACTTGTGCAGTTTCAATTTTAGTACAACCCTTATAAGACTGAATCTCACCTTCCGTTAATTTTGCCCCGTTAGAAATAATAAGTTTTTTTAAGAAATCTAAATTACTATCTTCTGTTAATAATATCCATTTTGGGGGAGACAATCTTTGCCCAGCATCTAACGCTCCCATACTTATTAACAAATTGATGATATGATTATCTTCGCAAGGCTGTAATTGCCCATTTGACAACCAAAGTAAATTAGATTCATCAATAAGTTCATCAATCAAATATCTACTATGAGTTGCAATAACTATTTTTGTATTTGTAATTTCTGATAATTCCATCAATCTTTGAGCTAATAATCTTTGATTATTTGGATGCAAATGACTATCAGGCTCATCAAGCAATAAAATTTGGGGATTAAACAAATAAATATAGGAAATAATCTGAATAACTTGCAATATTCCGGTACCACAAGAGTCAATTGGATATTGAATTCCATCATCTTTCTCTACCGTACAACTTATAAACTCATCTTTATCTTTATCAAACTTAACGTCTATGGTGTAATTCGGAAAAATTTTCTGCATCTCACTCTGGAAATGTGCCCAAGCTTCTGAGTTTTGTTTTAATAAAAGCAAAATATTCCGAAAAACAGAATTTGAATCTCCTCTAGCCGCAGATTTTTTTACCACTAAAGGAGTTTGGTATTTCTCTTCATGAGGAATTCCAGCTAATCCTGTTACTAAGATAGAAAAAGGATTCTCAATAGATTGAATTTCTTGACCAATGGATTCCCCCTCTATTTCAATAGATATATTTTTGTTCCTACCTTTTTTAATCAAAACCTTTGTGTGAGCATCTTCCTTAATATATTCAATGCTAATCGCTTTGTCTCTTTCTTCTTTCAATTGTCCCTTTTGGGCTAGGTATGAAACGTCCTTTATAGGAAGATACATTAATTCTGCCTGCCCTATGGAAGTAGGTAATTTATTATGTTTCCACCTAGCATTTGGTAATAGTGAAGTAGCCTGCGCAACAGAAACACCAAATTGAATTGCTTGAAGAATAGAGCTCTTCCCCGCATTATTACTACCGATTAATAATGTAACCTCTCCAACATCCATTACAATATCATTTAATTGTTTGAATTTATTGATTTTAATTTTCATTTATTATCTTTCTAAATAAATTTGAAATTAACTATTATTAAAATAAACTGTCCACATAATCTACGATCTATTTCGTTTTAACAACAGTGATCTTAGATCGTGCCATGACCTAACATTTCAGACAGTTCAACAGTTTTGTTGTATTTGGCAAACCAACCTATGGTTATCGCCTATCACCATTCCTTCAGCATCAAAGACTAGATTTATGCCTACCTAGTAATGAAGGCTTTTTGTGTACTGTTCTGAATATTATCTAATAGGTCGTCTGAAAAGGGTATATTGGATTCCCCAATACAACCCCTTTTCAGACGACCTCTTTCCCTTTAAGCCAAGAAGAACCCGTTATCCGGCAGCTTGCCGCCCAAGAGTTTCGGGTTGAACTGCATCAGGATTTCGTAAAACTTCAAAATCTCGTTCTTCACTTCGCTGCCTTTGGTTACCGTCAGCCGCGCGCCGTCCAAGCCCATGACTAGGGCGGGTTCGGGGGCGGGGAGGTAGTTTTTGCCGATTTTCGCCGCGCTTTGGCGGTTGGCGAGTATCCAGTTGAGCGCGTTTTTCAAATCCTGATGGAAGATGTCGAATTGCGCCTTGTGCGCGTGGAAATATTCTTCGTTGGCGATGATGCCCGCCATCGGAATCAACGGTTTGGTGTCAAACGCCTGTCCCCATGCTTTCACTAAATCAAAGCCGCGCACGACGTTTACGCCCATGGTTTTGCCTTTGAGCATACCCGCGCTCGCCATCGGTTCGGGCAGGATGGCGGCGTGGTAATCCTTACTCAAAAACAGCCCCACGGCTTCGGGCGGCGTGGCGGTGTAAGTGATGCCGACTTTGTGCGCGTCGATTTTCAGTTTTTTCAACAAGGCTTGCAGCACGATGTCGGGCATGTCGTTTTTAAACGGCACGAGGATTTTTTTGCCGACCAAATCCTGCGGCGAGGCAATCGCGCTGCCTTTGCAGACCAACTGCGTGATGCCGTTGGTCAAAATATTCACCATGCCGACTTTCTGCCCTTGGTTGCGCAGGTTCACGCCGACATTGCTCGGACTCATCATCACTTTAAATTGCCCGCTCGCCACGCCCGCGCGAAGCTGGTCGGGCGAACGCCAAACCTTGAGCGACACATCCGCCTGCTTCGCCAGCTTGCCCTGCAACGCCGCTACGGCGATGGTGACGCTGGGCATCGCCGGCGCGCCATAAATGGTAAATTGCTCTTTCCCCGCCGCCAACAGCGAAGGCGAAACCCCTGCTGCTGCCAGTGCGGCAGTCATTTTTAAGAAATCACGTCTTTTCAGTTCCATTTTCCAATCTCCATATCGAATCCGTCTGAAATATAGCGGATTAACTTTAAACCAGTACGGCGTTGCCTCGCCTTGTCCTGATTTAAATTTAATCCACTATACAAATGCACTTTCGCCCATTTGCCTAATACGGATAAATTTTGATAATAATTTCTATTTATTATGCTATTAAAGGATTTCGAAGTAAAGGAAGGCTAATCCGGTGTCGCCGCATTATTGCTTTAAACCGCCTGAAGCGAATCTTTCCGGCGTTTGATTTCATATCAATCATGTTTTAATGAATGGGTTGTCTGAAAACCCGGTTTCGCCCCAATACGGACTGATTTGTGTTTCAGACGACCTTTTTGACATTCCCGCCCCCGCCCGCTATGCTGACGGCTGCCATCACTCATTCTACTTTCCATGAAAACGATTCCCCCGCGCCGCGCTGTTTACGCAGGCAGTTTCGACCCGCCGACGCTCGGTCATCTTTGGATGATAAAAGAAGCACAGGCGCTTTTTGACGAGCTCGTCGTCGCCATCGGCATCAACCCTGAAAAACGCAACACCTACACCATAGACGAACGCCGCGCCATGCTCGAAGCGATTACGGGCGACTTCCCCAACGTCCGCATCTGTGTATTTGAAAACCGCTTCCTTGTCCGCTACGCGCGCGAAATCGGCGCGGGATTTATCGTTCGCGGCATCCGTTCTGCCGCCGACTACGAATACGAACGCTCCATGCGCTATATCAACAGCGACCTTGCACCCGAAATTTCGACGGTCTTCCTGATGCCGCCGCGCGAAATCGCCGAAGTATCTTCCACCATGGTCAAAGGCTTGGTCGGCCCCGACGGCTGGCGCGACATGATACGCCGCTACCTGCCCGAAGCCGTGTACGACAAAATCGTGCGGGATCATGATAAAACGGCGAATGACGGCGCATCGCGATAAGGTTCGGGCAACGGGATAACCTGTTGCCCCGCCTTATCCTAATCTTATAGTGGATTAAATTTAAATCAGGACAAGGCGACGAAGCCGCAGACAGTACAGATAGTACGGAACCGATTCACTTGGTGCTTCAGCACCTTAGAGAATCGTTCTCTTTGAGCTAAGGCGAGGCAACGCCGTAATGATTTAAAGTTAATCCACTATATCTATCCGCTACTCTGCCGCCTTGTTACGACTACCGTGTCGGTTCACGACAAGGGGTCGTCTGAAAAACAAAAGCCCTGCCAAACGGCAGGGCTTTGTTGATGATGCGGCAAAGCCGCCATCAGATTTGTTTTTTCAGAATTTTGCGCAGGGTTGCCAATTGGCGGCGGCTGACGGGAAGCGGTTTGGGTACGTCCAAGACCTTCGCGCCCCAAATGGCATTGCTTTCATCTTCCTCTTCATCCAAGCGGATAAGGCAGTCTAAGGTGTGTCGGAACACGATGGCATTGCGGTGGATGCGGATCACTTTGTCTCCGAGCAGCTCTTCCCAAGAAACCAGCGTTTTGGGCAATTCGTATCGCTGTCCGTCGCCGGTAATCAGGAATACGGTTTTATGTTCCGCCAATAAATAACGCGCCTGCTGCCATGGGATTTCAATCATCAGATCACGGCTGAAGACGGTGAAATGGGTGAAATCGTCGGCTTTTTCACGGTATTTTTCGCCGACGCGGTCAAGCGCAGCTTGCAGACGGGTCATTCTGATGGGCTTGAGCAGATAGTCGGCGGCAGCCAATTCGAAGGCACGCAGGGCGTGTTCTTCATAGGCGGTGGTGAAAATAATTTCGGGCTGGCGTTTGGCACCGCGCTTGATGCGCTCGACAAACTCCAAACCGTTGATTTCAGGCAGGCCGATATCGGCGAATACGATATCTGCTTCATGTATGCTCAACCAATCCAATGCCGGCTGGGCATGGTGGAATACATTAAGCAAGACGACATTGCATTCTTCAAGTAAGACCCGTAAACGCTCTGCTGCCAGCACTTCGTCTTCAACAATAATGGCACTTAACATAATCTTTTTTTCTTTGTTATTTTAAATACGAATGTGAATTTTAAATCAATACACAACGTTCCCGCGTGTTTCCGGTATGTTGAAACATTTTTCTCATACGGTTGCCTCTTTCTGCCGTTTTGGCAGACAGGCCAAACATTCATCTGAAATGAAAGTGACCTTGAGGTGTTTAGGAATATACCTTAATTCTGTTAACTTTATCCAAAAAACAAGCGATTACTTACAAAAATTAAAAAATTTAAGTAATACCTCAAGTAATTTGTTGCAAATTTACAAATTTACTCCGTGACTATGTCATTAACCGGTATCGCCCGTATCTCCCAATGTAAAACCGCCCACGCCAACAATTCTTCGGGTCGGTCAACCTCGGGCGCGTCGGGAAGATTGAGATAACGCATCACTTGCCGCAAAAGCGCTTCGCGCCGGTTCAAATCCAAAGCGGGAGCAAGCGTTTGTTTGGACCATTTCTGCCCCTGCGAATTCACCAGCAAAGGCAGGTGCACGTAATGCGGCGTGTTTGCGCCGAGGCATTGCTGCAAATAAATCTGACGCGGCGTGGACACCAGCAAATCCTGTCCGCGCACGATATGTGTGACTCCTTGTTCGGCATCGTCCGCGACTACGGCAAGTTGATACGCCCAAAAACCGTCCGCACGCAGCAGGACGAAATCGCCGATATCGTGTGCCAGATTTTGGGCGTAATAGCCGACAATCCCATCCTGAAAACCGATTATCCTGTCGGGAACGGCAATCCGCCAAGCAGGCGTTTTCCCATTCGCTTCAGGCCTTTGCGCCGGAACGCGGCAACGCCCGTTATACACAAATCCGTCCGCCCCCGCCGTTGCCGCCGCCTGCCAGTCTTTACGGCTGCAATAACAAGGATATACCAGCCCCTCACTTTTCAGACGACCCAATGCCTCTTGATACAGCCCGTTCCGTCGGCTTTGGTAGGCGACTTCGCCGTCCCATTCAAAGCCGAACGCTTCCAATGTGTGCAAAATATGCGCGGCAGCGCCCGCCATTTCCCTGGGCGGGTCCAAGTCTTCCATACGCACCAGCCACTTGCCGCCGTTGGCACGCGCATCGGCATAAGAAGCCAAAGCAGTCAGCAGCGAGCCTATGTGCAGCAAACCCGTAGGGCTGGGGGCGAAGCGTCCTATATACATGCAAACTCCGTATGGAACTCAAAATGGGCGATATGTCGGCAAAGCCTGAACTGCCAACTGCGGCGCAGCATCAGGCTTTCATGCCGCGTATTTTATCGTAGGGCTTTTGTGAAGGCCCAAATGTTTTTAACCCCGCTCATCCTAACCTTGCTGCTTTTCACAAACCATCAAGACGTTTTATAGTGGATTAACTTTAAATCAGGACAAGGCGACGAAGCCGCAGACAGTACAGATAGTACGGAACCGATTCACTTGGTGCTTCAGCACCTTAGAGAATCGTTCTCTTTGAGCAGCTAAGGCGAGGCAACGCCGTACTGGTTTAAAGTTAATCCACTATAAACAAAAAGGTCGTCTGAAAATGCCTCTTCCGCTTTTTCAGACAACCCCTTCCCTATCCCGCTTACGCCTCCTGCGCATCCACATCCACCGACCATCGGATTTTGCCGTCGCGGTTTTGCTGCAACACCTGCACCCACAAACTCACGGCGCGGTGCAAATCTTGTCGGGATGTTGATTCGAGGAAGATTTGTGCGCGTTCGCGTTCGGCGAGGCGCACCATCAGCATGGGGGCGGCACCGAACTGGGAGACGCTTGCGGGCAAGAGCGGGGCGAGGGTTTCTTTGGCGGCGTTGAGAAACTCCATCGCATCGGCAACGCGCGGCGCGTCGGCGCGGACGGCGGTCTGAAAACCGAAGGGCGGCATGGCGAACATTTGCCGCTCGTTCAATTCGTTTTCGGCAAACACGGTGTAGTCCTGCGCTTTGACGGCGGCGAAGACGGGATGTTCGGGCAGTTGGGTCTGTATCAGCACCTTGCCGGGTTTGTCGGCGCGCCCCGCCCTGCCGGACACTTGCATCAGCTCGGCGAACAGCCTTTCCGGCGCGCGGAAATCCGCGCTGTACAGGCTGCCGTCGGCGTTCAACACGATAACCAGGTTGAGCCGCGCGAAATCATGGCCTTTGGCGAGCATCTGCGTGCCGACCAGAATGTCGATTTCGTTGTCGGCGATGCGGCGGTACAAATCCGCCCAGTCGTTTTTGTGCGCCGTGCTGTCCCTGTCGACGCGGACAACGGTTGCTTTCGGCAGGAAGGCGCGCAGGGTTTCTTCGACGCGCTGCGTGCCGTGGCCGACGGCGGTCAGGTCTTGGTTGCCGCAGTCGGGGCATTTGAACGGGATGGGTTCGCGGTGGTCGCAGTGGTGGCAGCGCAGTTGGCGGGCGCGTTGGTGCAGCACCATTTTGGCGGAGCAGTTCGGACAGCCGAAGGTATGGCCGCAGTCGCCGCAAAACAGCGCGGGCGCGAAACCGCGACGGTTGAGGTACACCAGCGACATGCCGCCTGCTTCGAAGTTCTGTTTCAAAAGCTGCAAAGCCTGCGGCGAGAAGCCGTTGTCGAGTTTCAGACGACCTACGTTGAGGATGTCCACTTGCGGCAGTTGCGCGGTGGTGTGGGCGCGTTCGGTCAGTTGCAGCAGGCGGTACGCGCCGCTTTGCGCTTTGTGCCAGCTCTCCAAGCTGGGCGTGGCGCTGCCCAACACGACGGGGCAGCCGCTCTGCTTCGCACGCCACACCGCCAAATCGCGGGCGTGGTAGCGCAATTCGTTGTCCTGTTTGAACGAGCCGTCGTGTTCCTCATCGACCACAATCAGTCCGACATCAGGCAAAGGCGTGAACACCGCCAGCCGCGTGCCAATCACCAGCTTCGCCTGCCCCAATATGGCGCGCAGATAATCCTGCGTGCGCTTGCCTGCCGCCATCTGGCTGTGCAACACGGCGGTCGGCACGTCGGCAAAACGGTTTTCCACCCGCTTCAAAAGCTGCGGCGTGAGGTTGATTTCGGGCAACAGAAACAACACCTGCCGCCCCTGCGCCAACACTTTCGCCATCGCATCAAAATACACCTCGGTCTTGCCGCTGCCGGTGATGCCGTACAGCAGAAACGGCTGAAAGCTGCCGAAGGTCGTCTGAATTTCATCGGAAGCTTGTTGCTGGTTGGCGTTGAGCTGAAATTCAGACGACCTTAAAACGGGTTTCGCCGCTTCCGTCGTTTCAATCCAACCCTTTTCCGTCCAATCCTCAATCAATTTCACCGCCTGCGCGTTCACCTGTTTCAACGCCGCCATCGTCATCCCGCCCGACAATAGCGCGTCCCACAAAGCCGCTTTTTTGTTGAACCGCGCCGGCGGCGGCGTTTGCGCCCTGCCCGCTTCGTTCAGCGCGTAAAACAACGGCGGCTGCGGCATTTCCACCGCGCGCGTTTCCTTCAAACCCTGCGGCAGCGCGGCAAACACCGCCTGCCCCGTCGGATAGTGGTAATAACGCGACGTAAACGAGAGCAAATCACGCCAGCTTTCAGGCAGCGGCGGTTCGTCCGAAAAGGCCGTCTGAACGCTCAAAATCCGCGCCGCGTCCATATCCGGCGCAATATCCGTTTCCCACACAATCCCGACCACGGTCTTGTTGCGGAAAGGCACAAGCACCCGCGCGCCCAGCGGCAGCGGCTCGGAATGGGAATAAGTCAAAAGGCCGTCTGAAAGCGGCACGTTTACGGCGATGCGGTGGTAGATCATACAGGCAGGCAAATCGTTTTTTTGCGTATTTTAACAGCCGAAAGCTATTTTCAGACGATAAATTGAGCCTCAATACAATGCAGGCATGACAGAGGTTTGATACAATGCGGTTTTCTTGACACACGCCTATACTTAAAAATGAAAACCAAATTAATCAAAATCTTAGCCCCCATCGCTCTGATCTCACTGACCGCGTGCGGGCAAACGCCCGTTTCACAGGCAAATGCAGCGCCCTCTTCAGCCGCCAAGCCCGCCGCCCCCGTACAAGGCAAAGTCGGCGAAGCCTTGAAAGCCCGCCTCGAAAAAATTTACGAATCCCAAGGCCTGAAAGTCATCAGCGTCAGCGAAACCCCTATTCAAGGCATTTATGAAGTCGTTGTCAGCGGCAAACAAATCATTTACACCGATGCCAAAGGCGACTATATGTTTGTCGGCGACCTCATCGACGTCAACACGCGCAAAAGCCTGACCGACGAACGCGCCGCCGATTTGAACAAAATCGACTTCGCCTCCCTGCCTTTGGACAAAGCGATTAAAGAAGTGCGCGGCAACGGCAAGCTGAAAGTCGCCGTCTTCTCCGACCCCGACTGCCCATACTGCAAACGCTTGGAACACGAGTTTGAAAAAATGACCGACATCACGATCTACAACTTCATGATGCCGATTCCGAGCCTGCACCCCGATGCCGCGCGTAAAGCCGAAATCCTGTGGTGTCAGCCTAACCCGACCCAAGCCTGGACCGACTGGATGCGCAAAGGCCAATTCCCGAGCGGCAAAGCCAATTGCGACAATCCCGTTGCCGAAACCACTTCTTTGGGCGAACAATTCGGCTTCAACGGCACACCTACCCTCGTCTTCCCGAACGGCCGCAGCCAAAGCGGATACAGCCCCATGCCGCACCTCAAAAAAATCATCGAAGACAATCAGAAATAAGATTGGCTTCAAGATACGGCAAAGGTCGTCTGAAAACCGATATACAAGGTTTTCAGACGACCTTTTTCATACCGCCGAAGCAGGCAGGCAAACTGTGTTAAAATCCCAAGCTCTTGAATAAACGGACCAAATATCCCGTCTGCAAATCTGTCCATCCGATGCAAACCGATTTTCTGAGTACATCCCAAGCAAGTCGGCGCAGCCGCTTGATACGTTTCACCCTATCCGGCGGCAGATTTCAGACGACCTTTAAGACAGCATTATGAAAAAACACCTATACCGCATCACACTCCTCACCATCGCCGCAGCCGTCCTTTCCGCCTGCCCGAGCAAACGCATCAAAAACCTCCCCGAAACCGATACTATTACCATCAAAGGCCCCGACCGCCCCACCGGTACGCCCGACCCCGCCGGCACCACCGTCAGCGGCGGCGGCGCGACCTACACCGTCGTGTCCCACCAAGAACTGCCGCACTGGAGCACCCAACACTTCGTCAAAAGCCTCCAATCCTTCCGCTTAGGCTGCGAGAAACTGAAAAACCGCACAGGCTGGCAAGATGTCTGCGCCCAAGCCATGCAGACGCCCCTCCACCATTTCCAAGCCAAACATTTCTTCGAACGCTATTTCACCCCTTGGCAGGTCAGCAACAACGGCAACCCCGCCGGCACCATCACCGGCTACTACGAACCCGTCCTGCTCGGCGATGACAAAGCCACAAGCAAAGCCCGCTTCCCCATCTACGGCATCCCCAACGACTTCGTTTCCGTCCCACTGTCCGCCAATTTGAGAGGCAGCAAAGCCACCGTCCGCATCCGCCAAACCGGTGCCAACAGCGGCGTCATCGACAACAGCGGCACACACACCGCCGACCTGTCCCAATTCCCCATTACCGCCCGCAGCACCGCCCTCAAAGGCAGATTTGAAGGCAGCCGCTTCGTTCCTTATTACACCCGCAACCAAATCAACGGCGGCGCGCTCAACGGCAAAGCCCCCATCCTCGGTTACGCAGAAGACCCCGTCGAACTCTTCTTCATGCACATCCAAGGTTCAGGTCGTCTGAAAACCCCGTCCGGCAAATACATCCGCGTCGGATTCGCCGACAAAAACGAACACCCCTACGTCTCCATCGGACGCTACATGGCAGACAAAGGCTACCTCCCCCTCGCACAAACCAGCATGCAGGGCATCAAAGCCTACATGAAGCAAAACCCCGGCCGCCTCGCCGAAGTCTTGGGACAAAACCCCAGCTACGTCTTCTTCCGCGAACTGACCGGCAGCAGCGAAGCCGGACCGGTCGGCGCATTGGGCACACCGCTCTTGGGTGAATACGCAGGCGCCATCGACCGCCACTACATCACTCTAGGCGCACCGCTGTTTGTCGCCACCGCCCATCCGACCACCAAAAAAGCCCTCAACCGCCTCATCATGGCGCAAGACACCGGCAGCGCCATCAAAGGCGCCGTCCGCGTGGACTACTTCTGGGGCTACGGCGATGAAGCAGGCGAGGTTGCCGGCAAAATGAAAACCACAGGCTACGTCTGGCAACTCCTGCCCAACGGCATGAAACCCAGTTACCAGCCTTAACATCAGCTAAAAAGTCAAAAGGTCGTCTGAAAACCGTTTTTCAGACGACCTTTTTTTCATTTATAGTGGATTAAATTTAAATCAGGACAAGGCGACGAAGCCGCAGACAGTACAGATAGTACGGAACCGATTCACTTGGTGCTTCAGCACCTTAGAGAATCGTTCTCTTTGAACTAAGGCGAGGCAACGCCGTACTGGTTTAAAGTTAATCCACTATACCAACCAACCATTCACACGACATCTTTACCACTCATCATCACCCATTTGTCCTTTTGAGCTTTTTGATTTATGTTCAGACTTTCATCTAGCAGTATTTTAAAAAATAGACGCCAACCCTAAAGATAAGCAAAAAATGAAAAAATTATTATTGGCAGTTGCCTTATTGTCTTTGCGCCTACCTTTAATGCAGATTTAAAACCACAAAAAACGGACGATAATCATGCCTAATAATCTGATAAATAAAATCATTTCATTCACCGCCATCATCTTCTTATCAGGAGGCTGCATCCCTTTCTCAAAAGAGACACCCAAAGACAACCTGCCCGACACGGTGTCCATTACCCTGCCGGAATCCAGCAAACATTTTGTTAACAGATTCCCTGAAAATTATGCAGGACCTTCTGACGACTCAGAATTTTTTAATGTCAATCAATATGAAATAGACTTTAATCAGGAAAAAACCGTTGTTTTTGAACATGGCAAACATACTTTTAAAATACCTCATGTAAGCAGTATTACCGCATATGAAAATCGAAGTCATAACCCGTTCTTAGGCATTGATGAATTTGACATGTTTTCTGGCCTAGGCAAAAGCAGCAACATCAGTGATGAAGAAGCAAGACAGAATTTCTATAATCTGATCAGGCAGATGCATCAAGCCGGTTGGACAGATTTGATTTCCCGCAGCGCACCAAGGATTAAGCACGACCGTAAAAATGCCGCCGCCTTTTTTGAAGTGGAAAACAGTAGAATTAAAGCAAAACCGATAACCGGCATTCCCACCGCTATTGAACTAACCCCTGAGGAATGGAAGAAACTGCCCAACTTAGCTCAGATAGGGACTCTATATGCGGAGGGTGTGCTTGTGGAGTTTATGCTTGGTAAGGATAACTCAGAACAATATCGTGACCAATACGGCAACGGTCAGTATGCTCTGCAAATTACCGTAAAAGCATATTGGGATTTCCTCCGGTTACATGTACAAGAAGAATTTAGCAAACCGGGCTACCGCGAAGCCTTGGATAAAGAGCTCCGCTTAAGAGCAAAGGAAAGGAAAAAAATGGAAGACAAAGCCCGCGCAGAAGGCTTCGAGATCGACGAAAGCTATCAAGACCCGCCTGTTCCTCCTTTAATAGCACTCCCGCGCGACGGTTCCCGCTGATTGAAACGGGAAAAAGCAAGCGTAGATTGGCTTCAAAAACCCATATTTCGACGATTTGACGGTTTTGCAGAAGTACCCGGCCTATTTACCCTATCGATATAAAAAGTTTTATATATTGGTGATTTAAATGAATTCAAAAACTAAACAGTGGCTTTCAATTTTATTAATGCCACATATACTTACCGCTCTACTCCTAGGGCCGGGCATGCTGATTTATTTTATGGGCGGGATTTTTGGAGTCTACTTGATCTTTCCATATTTAGGCCAAGGCAGATATTTTGACAATTTAATATATATCGGCTTACCAATTGTTTTCATTACTTTAATTTTAGGATTTGTTTTACGGAATAAACTTATCGGACGCCGTTTGGTTTCCTTAGCCATATATCTATGGTTCGTAATCGGTTTTCTCTGTCTTTCTGCTCATTATTAGCAAGTAATATAGTGGATTAAATTTAAATCAGGACAAGGCGACGAAGCCGCAGACAGTACAGATAGTACGGAACCGATTCACTTGGTGCTTCAGCACCTTAGAGAATCGTTCTCTTTGAGCTAAGGCGAGGCAACGCCGTACTGGTTTAAAGTTAATCCACTATAATTGTATTGTTAACCCATTTTAGTAAGTGTAGGCTTAGATGGAAACCAAATATTTTAAATAACTGTTTGCCACTATGTATATTGAAGAAAGGATTGCGTTGTGATCACTTTAAATAATAGAGCTTTATTTATTACAATTTGCCTCGCCCCAACTTTTACACTTGGAGATTTACCTGAAACAGTTATTGATAAAGATGCATTAAACAAACCATGTCATGTAAACAGTATAATACAAGAGGATATTCTTATATGTTTTTCTAAGTCATATCTATTGGCACAGAAAGAATTAAATAATAATTATTCAATTGCTCAAAAGCAGAAAAATGTAAATATAAGAAATTATTTAATTCACCAACAAAGGCAATGGAATAAAAACAAATTTGATGAATGCTTGATATTGCCAGAGAAAGAGGTTGGGAGAGAGGGGATATTTGAATATTTGCAATGTGCTACAGATGCCATTTTAAAGCGAAATAGCTATTTAAAAGAAATTTATGTATGTGGCAATGAACCTTGCCAATTTGAAGAACCATATTTCTTTCAAACTATTGGGCATGATAAGGATTAACAACCCATCCACCCTCGAATTATAAAATAACATTTTCTTAAATTAATATATAAAATCTAAATTAGAACCTGGTATTTATCAAGGTCGTCTGAAACTCAACTTTCAGACGACCTTCTTTAGTCCCAAATCTATTCACCCATCACTTTCAGAAACCACACATACGACATTTTTGCCGCTTGTCATTAATCATTTGTCTTGCCTGCCTTTTTGATTTATGTTTAAACTTTCATCATAAATCATCCAGATCGCCATGACTGCCCGCCAATCCTACCACCTTACCTTCGCCCGGTTCTCCCCCTCACTTTCAGTCCGCTCTTTCACCGCCTCCGAAGCCGCCAACACCGCCTACCGCGTCGAAATCACCGCCACCTCCACCGATTCCTCCCTGCCGCTGTCTTCCTACCTCAACCAGCGCGCAGCGTTTGAAATCCGTCCGCAGGAGGCCGTATTGTCCGAAGTCGCCGCCGCCTTTTCAGCCGGTTCGGACGAATCTCCGGCGAAACAATGGCAGGGCATTATTACTTCATGCGAGAAGCTGTCCGTATCCAAGGATGAAACCGTTTACCGCTTTGTTTTAGAGCCGCGTGTCGCGGCTTTAAAACATTTCCAATCCTCCCGACTGTTTCAAAACCAAACCGTCCCCGACATCGTTGCCGCCGTCTTCAAACATCACGGCTTCTCCGGTGTCGACTACCGTTTCCAAAAAAGCCGCAGTTACACTGTCCGCGAGTATGTGACCCAGTATCTCGAAAGCGACTTCGACTTTATCAACCGCCTGTGTGAGGAAGAAGGCATTTGGTATGCCTTCGAACAGCATGAGCAACATGGCGACGTAGTCGTCTTCGGCGACAGTCCCGAACACTACTTCCGCGACCAAAGTCTGCCCGTTTCCTACCGCCCCCATGCCGGACTGGAAAGCGTCGGTACCGAAGCACTCTTCAACTTAAGCATCCGTCACAACCCCATCGTCGAAGGCATACGCAGTGCCGACTACAACTACCGTACCGCCGATACCGACCTCTTTGCCGAAACCGACAACAAACAGTCTGAAGAGTCGGCCGACAATACCGTCTTACTGGGCAAACAGCAAAACTGGGGCCTTCATCCCAAAACCCCCGACGAAGCCAAAGTTCAGACGACCCTGTTGAACGAAGCCGTCCTCTGCCGCCAAACCGTCGCCAACGGCAGCGGCAACGTCGTCTCCATGGCGCCGATGAAAGTGTTCCAAACCGATACCGCCTTCCCCGAAGCACCCGACGGCTGGCTGGTACTCGGTATGGAACACAGCGGCAGCCGCGATACCGCCTATACCCATACCTTTACCGCCATACCCGCCCAACTTGCCTTCCGTCCCGAACGCACCACACCGCGTCCCCATATCGCCGGCACACTGCCCGCACGGGTGACCGCGGCGGAGAACTGCACCTACGCCTACATCGACGACATGGGACGCTACCGCGTCAAACTGCCGTTTGATTTGGACGAATGGAGTCCCGGCGGAGAAAGCCGTCCCGTCCGACTGGCCAAACCCTATGCCGGTCCCGAATACGGTCTCCACTTCCCCTTACACGAAGGCACCGAAGTCATGCTGTCCTTCGTCCAAGGCAACCCCGACCGCCCGTATATCTCCGGCGTCATGCACGACAGCGCCCATCCCGACCACATTCCTGCCGATTGGAACACCAGGAACGTCATCCGCACCTGGGCGAACAACAAACTCAGGATGGAAGACCAAAAAGGTCAGGAACACATCAAACTCGCCACCGACTACCAAAAATCCCAACTCAACCTCGGCCACATCGTCGACTCAAGTCGGGAAAAACGCGGAGAGAACGGCGAAGGCTTCGAACTCAGAACCGACGGCTGGGGCGCCGTACGGGCGGGTAAAGGCATACTCGTCAGCTCGGATACTCAGGGAGGTGCAAAAGGCGAAGTTCTGGAGATGGGCAAAGCGATACGACGCATGCGAAAAGCATTGGTTGCTGCCAAATTACTGGATACTGCTGCCAAACGTGCGGGCAATACTGCAACAGAAAGCATTGCTCAAGCAAACCACATCAACAGCAACTTAAAGAAACTGAAAAAATCGGGAATAGTCATTTCCGCTCCCGACGGTCTGGCCGCCAGCACCAAACAAAGCATATTGAATACAGCACAAGGACATATCCACTGGGTCAGCATGCAGGACAGTAATATCAGCGCCGGCAAGAACTTTACTGCACATGCGCTGAAAAGCATCAACCTGTTCGCACAAAATAAAGCCGTTAAAATCCATGCAGCCCAAGGCAAGATTGAAATACAGGCAAAAAATAACAAGATGCAAATTGATGCCAAAAAAGACCTTGAGCTGACCAGCAGCACTGCCAAAGTAATGATCGTTGGCAAGGACGAAGTGATGATTAGCGGTGGTGGAGGCAGCTACATTAAATTGAAAAACGGTGAAATCATCCTTGCCTCCCCTAAAATCGTTCGTGTCAAAGCGCCAGCAATGCCGGTGGGCGGTTCTGATAGCTTTTTCTTTAATGGTTTTGCAAAAACTGATAAAACCTGTATCCCTTGCAAGATTGCCGAATTAATTGGTCGTCCTGTCAATCCTATTTCAGGCATAAAAGTTTTACCGGATGAAACTGATTTTGCTTTTGATGGATTGGTGCCGTTTGTATGGAGTCGCAGCTATTTTTCTGATTTGGAAGAAAGTTGGCTGGGTAGCGGCTGGCGCACCACATTGAGCGCCAAGCTAGAGCGCAAAGACGGTCGTTTTACCTATACCGATAATCAGGGACGTACATTTGACCTGCCAGAACTGGAGGAAGATGAAGGGCAGGTTCTGTTTGAAGCAGAACAAATCATCTTCGAACGAATCGATAATGGCAGCTATCAAATCAGTAATCTGGACGGTAGCAGCAGACATAGATTTTCACCCCTACACTTGAATGACACCGATCGTAATGGCAGCGGTAATGGCACTTACGCTCTGACACAGGTAAGCGACCGTCATGGCAACGGCTATCGCATTGTTTACAATGAAGATACCGGCTTACCTCATACTGTTATTGACGAACTGGGACGTGAGATATGGTTTGAGTTTGACAATCTCAGCCCTTTAACGCAGATCCCCGTTTATCGTCTTACCAGTATGGGTAGCTATAACGATAACCTACCTGAAGGTCGGGAACTTCTTGTCCGTTACCGTTATGACGACAACGGCGATCTTGTCGCGGTAGAAGATGCCGAAGGTTTCGTTCACCGACGTTTCGGCTACCGCCGTCACATGATGATTCGCCACCAAACTACGGCTGGATTAAATACCTACTATCAATACGACCATTACAATCCCCAAGGCCGGGTATTGCGCAGCTATACCGACAACGGTGAAGAATGGCGTTTTGCCTATGCCGACGGGCATACCCAAATCACTGATGCATTAGGGCGTAGTGAGCACCTTTATTACGACCATCATGGCGAAGTCGTCAAAAAAGTCTTTGCAGATGGTAGTAGTATCTTGACAGAACGCGATGCTTTAGGCCGACCCATTAAAATTACTGATGAAATGGGACGTGAAACCCGCTACCGTTATAACGAATGCGGGCTGCTGACCTTTGTTGGTGGAGAAGGCGGACAAAACCAGCACATCCGTTATGACCAAGAACGCCGACCGGTAGAGATTACCCTCCCGCACAATCAAAAGACTCTGATTGAGTACAACGAACAAGGATTACCTGCGACCCAAAGCGATAGCAAAGGCAATACAACCCGTTACCGTTACAACGAAAATGGGCAAATTACCCAAATTACCGATGCAAAAAACAATACTTATACTTTCGAATATGACCTGCACCACCGCCTGAGCACTCAAACCGACTGTTCCGGTCAGCAAACCCGCTATACCTATAACGATGAGGGCAAACTCGAAAGTATTACCGATGCTGCCGGTCACACCACGCACTATCATTACCAAAATAGCAAACCATTGCGTACTGACTATCCGGATGGTAGCAGTGAGCACTTCAGCTACGATCATGCTGGTCGACTGAGTGTTCTGACTGATGCCGAAGGCAACCGTACCGCCTACGATTACGACAATGACAGCAAACCAACTATCCGCTACAACGCGCTGGGTGGTGCATTCCAATACCGTTACGATTCCGTAGGTCGTCTGAAAACCCTCGTCAACGAAAACGGCGACAGCTATGCCTTCGAATACGATGAACGCGACCGCCTGATCCGCGAGACCGGCTTTGACGGCAAAATGACACGTTACACCTACAACCCTGCCGGCGAACTCATACGCGAAGAAGAATACGCGTCTGGGAACATTGACGTGCGTACTCGCCCGCTACGGACGATCACCTACCACCGCGACCGTATCGGCCGTATCCGTCAGAAAGACAGTCATCTGGACGGCGGAGAAATCCTGAGCACCCACTACCGCTATGACAAACTTAACCGTCTGATCCAAGCACACAACGCCCATAGTGAGCTTCGCTTCGGCTATGATCACAACGGACTGATTAAAGAACAGCTCATTCACTTGGATGAACCTATTACGTCCAGTACCAGCCGTTCACAATCCAAAGATGTTGCTGCACAGATTACCGAACACCGTTACGACGTACTGGGTAACCGCACCCAAACCATCCTGCCGACAGGTGAAGTTTTAAACCGCCTGTATTACGGCAGCGGACACCTGCACCATATTAACCTAGACGGCACCACCCTTGCCGACATCGAGCGTGATGCCCTGCATCGCCCGATCGAGCGGACCATTGGCAAGTTGAATACCCAATTTCAACTTGACCCATTAGGTCGTCTGAAACAACAAATCGCCCAACCGAACAGCCACAACAAAGCAGACCCTGCCGTCCTTATCGGTCGCCGTTACCAATACGACACTATCGGTAACCTCGTCCGTACCGACGACCAAACCAACGGCAGCAGGAATTACACCTATGACGCACTGGGCAGAATTACCCAAAGCGCGGACGAGCACTACCGCTACGACCCCGCACACAACCTTACCGACGGAAGCAGAATCAGTGGCAACCGCCTTACCCAATACAAAGGCACCAGTTACCGCTACGACCCGTTGGGCAACCTGATCGAGAAACAGCAGCATGACGGCGAAATCCAACATTACCGCTACAATGCGGATAATCAATTGACCGAAGCCGAAATCCATCGCCCCGGACAAAACACCGTCTTATATCGCTACCGCTACGACCCCATAGGTCGCCGCATAGCCAAAGCCCATCCCGACGGCAATGAAATCCAATACCTATGGGACGGCAGCCGCCTGTTACAGGAATACCGTAAAGACCGTACTTACACCTATATTTATACCGAAGACCGAAACTATGAACCCCTTGCTCAAATCACTACCTACAATGGCTCAGACAAGGTAAGAGAAATCCTGTATTACCACAACGATCAAATCGGCATCCCGCGCGAGATGACCGATGAGGAAGGCAATATTGTTTGGAGCGGTGACTATAGCGGCTGGGGCAAACTGACCCAAGAAGGTCGTCTGAAACTGGATGTATACCAACCCTTCCGTCTGCAGAATCAGTATTATGATGAAGAGACAGGGCTGCATTACAACTTCTTCCGCTACTATGATCCGGAGATTGGGCGGTTTACGCAGCAGGATCCGATTAAGCTATTGGGAGGAGAGAGTCTGTATGCGCTCGCTCCAAATGTTTTTGTATGGCTCGATACTTTGGGACTGGCAAAATACAAATGTATCGCAGACGAAAAAGAAGGTGGAGGAACAAGAGGCTATAAGAATGGCAGAAAGCTATGTACTTACAGCTGCACCAATGTAGCTACGAAAAAAACGGTTAGTGTGTTATCTAATTCAGATATGGAAGCAGAAGGTTCTCATTTTTGCAGAGGAGCAGAGATAGGAACAATTCCCAGCCCCCTAAATGGTGTGGCGACAGTTCCCCATTTTCTACGTTACGTTCCTTTCAATATCGATACAAGTGGTGCCCTAGGCTGGTGGGATAGCTGGGGTTCAACTAAAGATATTCATGATCAACTTAAAAAGACTGAATAAAATGAAGCAAAAAAATTACTTCTTACTGATTGCTCAAATTTTACTAAATCTTCCGTCATTGATCTATGTGACCTTATGGATCATGAAGATATCAATAGTGATGGATGCAGAATTATTTTCATATTTACTTACATTCATTAGATTATCAAGCTATATTGCAAGTCTATTCTCAGTAGTCACTCTGATAAATTTACTTTTTATAAGAGATATGAAAACCCTACTGATTTCGGTGATCATAAGTATATTTACATTGTTATTCAGTGCATATACCTTAACTCGGTATGCTTGCGATTCTTTTTATGGATATTATATGTGTTTATTTGTTAAATATATTTTTAAAATAATCCACTAAATAACAAGCAAGCGTAGGTTGGGTAAAAACCCAACTTTCACAAAGGTCGTCTGAAAACTTTTAGACGACCTAATTTATGTACTTACAGTCCACCAATATTTCTACGAAGAAAATGGTTAGTTTGTTATCTAATTCAGATACTAAAATACAAGATTCTTATTTTCGTATAGGTGCAAAAGTAGGAATGACTTACTTCCCTATGGGTATGGTGCCGTATCATAGAGGTTATAAGCCATACAGATGGTTTTTCATACTATTAGGATAGCTAGGAGTAAACTAAAGATATTCATGATCAAATTGAAAATATTAAATAAAATGAAACAAAAACATTACTTCTTACTGATTGCTCAAATTTTGCTAAATTTTCCGTCATTGATATTTTTGACCGTATGGCTCATAAAAATAACAATAGTGATGGATGCAGAATTGTTTTCATATTTACTTACATTCATTAAATTATCAAGCTATATTGCAAGTCTATTTTCAGTAGCTACTCTGATAAATTTAATTTTTATAAGAGATATGAAAATCCTACTGACTTCGGTACTCATGAGTATATTTACATTGTTATTCAGTGGATATACCTTAAGTTCATATGCCTGCAATTCTTTTTATGGATATTACATGTGTTTGGTTCGTGATTATATTTTTAAAATCATTCACTAAATAACAAGCATAATCCAAATAAGCAAGTGTAAATTAGATTTAAATAAAGGTCGTCTGAAAAACTTTCAGACGACCTATCAAATACAGATTAAAAAGTAGTCTACTGCTCTGGTAATAACGTCTGCAACAAATCTTTTCGATGAGCTATCTGACTTGTACTACTCGCTTAGTGGCTTTTCCTCATAGTAATAAGTCTGACTTGAATTGAATTTTCTTAGTTATCCGTGACAGTCCTTTGATTAAAACAGCAATTCGTCTTTAAAAGGTGCACCCATGAAGAAATTTATTAAATTATCTTTAATATCTTTAGGCATAATATCTGCAATCATATTTATACCATTTCTGATATTAAGGTTCAGCTATGATCAACATCATGATGATTATTACAAAACTCCTGATGAGTTTTTAAATTCCAAGTCATTTTCATGGTATATTGATATTTTTCCTAAAAGCAGTAGCAATATATTCTTGAGGACTTTTGTTGAAACAAGTGAAATGATTGTGATTTTTGAAGCAAATACAGCGGATGAAATCCCCCTTTCCCAACTTTATCCTATAACCTCTAAAGGGATAGACTATTTAAAAGACTTCAATATTCCAACTTCCCAAATACAACCTTTTTTGGATAATGGTAAATTATATTGTTATTTTTATTCAAACAACTCGCCTTACTTAGTCAGTAAATACTATTCAAACAATCCTGATCTAGTACATTATATGTTTACATCACTCCGATCCGAGGAAGCTTTAGAGCTTTGTCCTTCAAATACTGTTAAAACACATTAGATTAATCCTGATTCAAATACCATCTCGGGCTTAGGATTCAAAAAATTATTATATTTTCTAGATATAATAAAATATAAAAAATGAATTTATTGATGTTACTTATTCATGACCCATTTTTTAATTTTATAGAAACGATTTTATAGTAAACATAAATTGAGTTGAAAGCCCAAATCTCAAAAAGGTCGTCTGAAAACCGTTTAAATCCAGTTAAACCGGTTTTCAGACGACCTTTTGTGTTGGAAATCGTGCTTACTTCAATGCTGCCAGACATTCCTTCACCAATGCCGGGCCTTTATAAATCATGCCGCTGTACACTTGGACGGCGGTTGCGCCGAGACGGATTTTTTCGGCGGCGTCCTTGCCGTTCATAATGCCGCCTACACCGATAATCGGCAGCTTGCCGTCGATGTGTTCCGCCAACATTTTCAGCACTTGATTGCTTTTTTCGCGCACGGGCAGGCCGCTTAGGCCGCCCTGCTCGCCTGCGAGCGGATGGCTGCCGAGGCTTGATTTGTCGATGGTGGTATTGGTGGCGATGATGCCGTCCATTTCGACGGATTTGACGACGTGGGCGATGTCTTCGATTTGTGCTTCATCCAAATCGGGGGCGATTTTGACGGCGAGCGGGACGTATTTTCCGTGCGCGGCGGCAAGCTGCGCCTGTTTGTTTTTCAGGGCTTCGAGCAGCGCGCTCAGTTCGTCGCCGCCTTGCAGTGCGCGGAGGTTTTTGGTGTTGGGCGAGGAAATATTGACGGTAATGTAACTTGCGTGTGCGTAGGCTTTTTCGAGGCAGATTAAATAGTCGTCGGCGGCGTTTTCGATGGGGGTAACGGCATTTTTGCCGATGTTGATGCCCAACACGCCTTGATAACGGCTTTTTTCGATGTTTTGAATCATGGCATCTATGCCGTGGTTGTTGAAGCCCATGCGGTTGATGATGCCTTGGTGTTCGGGAACGCGGAAGAGGCGCGGCTGCGGGTTACCGGACTGTGGTTTGGGCGTTACCGTGCCGATTTCGAGGAAGCCGAAGCCGAGCGCGCCCAATGCGTCTATGTATTCGCCGTTTTTGTCGAGTCCGGCAGCAAGCCCGACCGGATTGGGCAGGGTGATGTCCATGAGTTTGACGGGCTTGGTTCGGTTGTCGAAAATCGGAAGCAAACCGAGTTTGTACACTTTGTTGAGCGCGTCGAGGGTGAAATGGTGGGCTTTTTCGGCATCAAGTTTAAACAACAGGCTGCGGGCTAAGGAATACATGGGATTCTTTCGGATAATTGGCGAACTGCCGTATTTTACCCGAAACTGTTACTTGCCTGCGAAAAGGTCGTCTGAAACCTGATTTCCAGTTTCAGACGACCTTTTCTGTTTTATCCTTGCAAGTGTTTTGTTCAACTCAAGAGCATTTCCTGCATCAGCTTCATGCCCCATTGCCAGCCGCCGAGTGCGCCGTTGAGCGTGCCAGAGTGTGGCGACAGGAGGAGGCGGGCGTTCCACAGGTTTGCCCGTTCTTCCGCCCAGTTACGCGGTGTGCCGTTTTGTTCGGCGATGACAAGCGCGGTGCGGCAGGGGCAACGGACGCGCTGGAAGGTGTGTATTTCATCGTCGGGGAAGGCTTCTGGACGCGGCGAGACGAGGATGATGTTGACGATTTTTTTCTGTGTCAGGATGTCGGTTTGGTAGAGCCACGCCAGAAAAGCGGATACGCCTGCGCCGTGTGCGACGACGGCGATGTGTTCGCCGCTGATGCCTTCAAACGCTGTTTGAATATTTGCCTGCCATTGGGCGATGCTTTGATTGGCGGAAGCGGCAGCGGTTTGGACGACGGGATAGCTGACCGCCCAGCGGTCTATCCACATTTCTGCTTCGTCCGCGTCGCGTATCAAGAAAAGCGTCAGGTCTTCGAGTTCGAAAGTTCGCATTTCAGACGACCTATTTGAGCAAATCGTTGAGCGTAAAGGTAATCAAGAGCACGGCGGGGACACTTAAAACGGCGCAGGTGGCGAGGCAGATCAGGATGTTGGCAATCAACCGCCAGCCTTTCCAGCCGAAACATTTGGCGGCAATCAGGAGGCAAGGCAGCGAAAATAGCAGCCACACCAACGCCCAAAGCGGATTGGCGCGGGTCATTTCAACCCAGCCGGACATCCGCGCCAGCATGAATATCGTCCACACCAGCATAGGCAGTACAAACGCGGCGACTACCCATGCCGCGCCTATGCCGGTTTTACCGTTCACATTCCAATCGTATTTGCCGAAAACTTTATTGGGCAGCATAGTCGTACTCCACTACCAAAGGTGCATGGTCGGAAAATTTCTCGTCTTTATAAACATGCGCGGACACCGCTTTGGCGGCAAGTTCGGGCGTAACCATCTGATAGTCGATGCGCCATCCGACATCTTTCGCATACGCCTGTCCGCGGTTGCTCCACCAAGTATAGCCCGGATTATCGGGATAGAGCGTGCGCCACATATCCGTCCAGCCAAGCGTATGGATGACTTTGCCTATCCATTCGCGCTCTTCAGGCAGGAAGCCTGAGTTTTTCTGATTGCCTTTCCAGTTTTTCAGGTCGATGTTTTGGTGGGCGATGTTCCAGTCGCCGCAGACGACAATGTCGCGCCCCTCCGCCTTCATGGCTTCAAGCATGGGATAGAACGCGTCTAAAAAGCGGTATTTCAATTCCTGCCGCTCCGGCGCGCTGGTGCCGCTGGGCAGATAAAGCGAAATCACCGACAGCTTGCCGAAATCGCAGCGCACAAACCGCCCTTCCCTGTCGAATTCTTCAATGCCCATACCGATTTGCACATTGTCAGGCGCGCGTTTGCTGTACACCGCCACGCCACTATAACCGCGTTTTTCGGCGCAATGCCAATGGCCGTGCATCCCGTGCGGATTCTTCATTTCGTCGGACAAATCGGCTTCCTGCGCTTTGAGTTCCTGCACGCAGACAATGTCCGCGCCCGATGCGGCGATGTATTCGTAAAATCCTTTTTTGTAGGCGGAGCGGATGCCGTTGACGTTGGCGGAGATGATTTTCAGCATAATTTTGTGCTTTGGAATATTGGTTTGAGAAGAAAAACGGATTGTAACCGATATAGAGGAGCCGCTACAAAACCGCTCTTTCTTTTTGCTGCAACTGCTTGTGAACGCTTCAACATTGCCTTTGCGTGCCAACCATAAAAATAGGTCGTCTGAAAACGGATAACCAAACCGTTTTCAGACGACCTTTCCCCTTGAGGTGGTTCGACGATTCAAAATTTTGTGCTTTTTTCGTTTTTAAATACTTTCTGCTTGAGTAACAAGGCCCGTAAGATGACCAACTTTACCGTGCCGTTGCTACACATTTGATATTTATGCCGAAAGTCGTGAAATTTTGAATGTCTGCACCCCTTGTAAAAAAGTAAATGCAACTTTCACTTTTTATTGTTTTTGACCGGCAAACGTCCCTACGATTTTACCGACCTGATAAACACCTGCTGTCTCTGCGGCTGCGGAACCGAAGAAACCGCCGTGTATTTCTGCCGTCGGGGTGACGGAAGAAAATCTGTTGCCGTTGATATCCGCATCAACGGTGAGCGTTTTGTTGAAATAGCCGAGGCTGCCGCTGACTTTTTTGCTTTCGAAATCGGCAGTCAGACGGCCCGTACCGTATGCTTGGGCCAAAGTACCGCGCACGCTGACGGTCGATACGTCGTAAACCGCCTGTCCGATTTTCGGCATTTCTGCTTCATGGGTAAAATTACCGTTGAAGAAAGCGTAATTGTTTTGCGATGCGGTCTTCACGATGCCGGCAACCGCATCGGGTGTGCTGTGGTGCAGGACATAATTGCCGCCAAAATTGGCAAGGCGTTTATTCTCCGAACCGCCGACGCTGTCCCGCCAGCCGTTTTTAAAACTCCCGCCTTGTACGGCTGCAAGATCAACCTCTACGCCTTCGATGGTAATCTTGTTCCAATCGGCATGATTGAATGCCACTGCGGAATCAGAAGAATTGGTTCCGCTGAAAAATTGTTTGCCGGATTCCGGTTTTTCCGACTTTACAGCTACCGGCAATGCGGAAGCTGCGTCTGCCGAGGGCAGGGCTTGGGCAGATTTTGGAGCCTGTGTCGGTGTGGATTGCGTACTGGGGGAAGAGCTGCCGCCACCGCAGGCAGATAGAGCTGCAACACACATCAAAGCAAGATATTTTTTCATAATTTTGTTCTTAAAATTGTTATCTGACGAAGACAGGAACGCATTCTAAGCACAAACAATATGACTTTGTAATAAATATGCCAAACGAGCATTTTTTGCGACCAACGGCAATAATAAAGGTCGTCATAAAGTACACATTTACTTTTCAGACGACCTTCTAGCAACCTTTTTATCAGTGTTCAGCTACATTGTTGGCGCAAAGCTTTGTCACGCTCCATCTGCACATTAATCTTATTCACCAAGTCCTTATCCAACAATTGGCTCTCATAATGATCCTGCACCGCATCCAAAGTTTGGATACAGGCGGCTTTGTTGTTTGCCTGACGGTAAGCATCGGCGGCATCGTTGGCGGCGGTCACTGTTTCAATCGGATTGAGGAAGTCGCCGCACTGTTTCAGATAATTTTGTTTGATGTCCGCAGCCTGTTCGAATTTTCCTGAACGTAAGGTCGTCTGAAAACGGTTTTCCATCTTTTTGACACCTTGTTGCGAACAAACCTGCGGCAGTTTGTAATACTCCGATGGGAAAGATGCGCCCGCGCCGCAATAATTTTCGCAGCCCTCGGCATCCACTTTCACCTCATCCCCCTTGAATTGGAACGATATTTGGCAACCTTCCCCATCTTTCCAAACCTTATTCTTATCCATTTTGCCTTGCGCGCCGCATATATGCCCGCGTTCGTTGGCAGATTCAATATTGAACTGATTGCCGTTGATTTTCAGCCAGTCGTGGGCAATGGGCTGTTTCGTTCTGTACTCCGCGGCAAATGCTACGCTGCCCATACTCATCGCCAAAACCAAACATAAAATCTTTTTCATAGATATTCCTTTTCATTAAACAATACAGCCTGCCTGCCAAAGAGGTCTAAATAGTACCCATACCGATTAGGCGAAGCCAGTTTGCTATAATACTACCATTATTATTCCCACCGACATCCGCCCGTACCATGCCCCATCCCGATTTCTCCCAAACCCTCTCCAAAGACCGCCATTTCCTGCAATCCGCCTTCAAAAATCCCAACAAATACGGCGGCTTGTCCAAAGTCGAAGAAAAATACCAAAAATCGCACGAAATCTTTTTGAAGCGTTTGGCCGCCTTGCCCAAACCCGAGTTCGACAACACCCTGCCCGTTCACGAGAAACTCGAAGAAATCAAAAAAGCCATTGCCGAGAATCAGGTCACGATTATTTGCGGCGAAACCGGTTCGGGCAAAACCACGCAGTTGCCCAAGATTTGTCTGGAACTCGGGCGCGGGGCGGCGGGGCTGATCGGGCATACCCAGCCGCGCCGTTTGGCCGCGCGTTCGGTGGCGGAGCGGATTGCCGAAGAGCTGCACACCGAAATCGGCAGTGCGGTCGGCTATAAAGTGCGCTTCACCGACCACACCTCGCGCGATGCCTGCGTCAAGCTGATGACCGACGGCATCCTGCTGGCGGAAACGCAGACCGACCGTTATCTCGCCGCCTACGACACCATCATCATCGACGAAGCACACGAACGCAGCCTGAACATCGACTTCCTGCTGGGCTACCTGAAACAACTCCTGCCGCGCCGCCCCGATTTAAAGGTCATCATCACCTCAGCCACCATAGACGCAGAACGCTTCTCCCAACACTTCAACGGCGCGCCCGTGCTGGAAGTGAGCGGGCGCACCTACCCCGTTGAAATCCTCTACCGCCCGCTGACCAGCAAAGACGAAGACGACGCGGAAGTAGAGCTGACCGACGCGATTGTCGATGCGGCGGACGAATTGGCGCGACACGGCGAAGGCGATATTTTGGTGTTCCTGCCGGGTGAACGCGAAATCCGCGAAGCCGCCGAAGCCCTGCGCAAATCCACACTGCGCCGCAACGACGAAATCCTGCCCCTGTTCGCGCGCCTGTCGCACGCCGAACAGCACAAAATCTTCCACCCCACAGGCGCGAAACGCCGCATCGTACTGGCAACCAACGTCGCCGAAACCTCGCTCACCGTGCCGGGCATCAAATACGTCATCGACACCGGCCTCGCGCGCGTCAAACGTTATTCCGCGCGGGCGAAAGTGGAGCAGCTTCATGTCGAAAAAATATCCCAAGCCGCCGCCCGCCAACGCTCCGGCCGCTGCGGACGCGTCTCCGCAGGCGTGTGTATCCGGCTGTTTTCAGAAGAAGATTTCAACAGCCGCCCCGAATTCACCGACCCCGAAATCGTCCGCAGCAACCTGGCCGCCGTCATCCTACGCATGGCAGCGTTGAAACTCGGCGACGTGGCGGCATTCCCGTTTTTAGAAATGCCCGATTCTCGGTATATCAATGATGGGTTTCAGGTGTTGTTGGAATTGGGGGCGGTTAATGAACATAACGGACTGACCAAACTCGGCGAACAAATGGCGCGCCTGCCCATCGACCCGAAAATCGCGCGCATTTTGTTGGCGGCGAAGAAGCACGACTGTATGGCGGAAATATTGGTGATCGCGTCCGCGCTGTCGATTCAAGACCCGCGCGAGCGACCGTTGGAAGCACGGGATGCCGCCGCCAAGGCGCACGAGCGTTTTACTGACAAGCAGTCCGATTTCCTTGCCTATCTGAACATTTGGGACAGCTTCCAGCGCGAGCGCGATAAAGGCTTGCCTAACAAGCAGCTGGTGCAGTGGTGCCGCCAATATTTCCTGTCGCACCTGAGGATGCGCGAGTGGCGCGAGCTGCACCACCAGCTTGCCCAAACCGCGATTGAAATGGGTTTGACCACCAAGGAAGCGGCTTTCAGACGACCTCCAGAAGTCAGGCAGCTCACGTCGTCTGAAAATGCTGGCGACCAAGACTTATCCGCCAAACTCAAACAAAAACAACTGGATAAGAAGCAACACCGCGCTCAAATCCGCGCTGCCAAAGAAGCGGGCTACGAACAAATTCACCGCGCCCTGCTCACCGGCCTCATCGCCAACGTCGGCATGAAATCGCCCGACGGCAACGACTACACCGGCGCGCGCGGCAGCCGCTTCCACCTTTTCCCCGCCTCCGCCCTGTTCAAGGCGAAGCCTAAATGGGTCATGGCGGCAGAACTCGTTGAAACTACAAAACTTTACGCCCGCGACGTGGCCGCCATCCAGCCCGAATGGATCGAGCAGGAAGCGCCGCACCTCGTCCGCTACCACTATTTCGAGCCGCACTGGGAACAAAAACGCGGCGAAGTCGTCGCCAGCGAACGGGTAACGCTTTACGGCCTGACCGTCTTGCCGCGCCGCCCCGTGTCCTACGGCAGAGTCGCCCCCGAAGAAGCCCGCGAAATCTTTATCCGCAGCGCGTTAGTGGCGCAGGAATGCGATTTGAAAGCGGAATTTTTTGTCCACAACAAAAAGCTGATTAAGGAAATTACCGAACTCGAACACAAATCGCGTCGGCAGGATGTACTGGTCGATGACGAAGTGCTGTTTGCGTTTTATCACGAACGGCTGCCCGATTTTTATAAGGCGGACGCGGTTTCAAGCAGCCTGCATCCTGCAAATCCGCAGCAAACTGCCCCCTCCTACGCGAGGGAAGAACGGAGAGAGGGCAAAACAGTTGCCACGCAAACCAACTTTTCCGCAGCCGCAGCAAACCCTCTCCCTACCCCTCTCCCGCAGGAGAGGGAACAGAGTGCCGTAACCTCAACGTTTTCAGACGACCTTCGTCCTGCAAATCCCCAGCAAACTTCCCCCTCCTGCGCGGGGGAAGATCGGGGAGAGGGCAAAACAGTTGCCGCACAAACCAACTTTTCCGCAACCGCAGCAAGCCCTCTCCCTAATCCTCTCCCACAGGAGAGGGAACAGAGTACCGCAGTTTCAACAGTTTCAGACGACCCCAAAGCCCAAAGGCTACCTGAAAACTCCCTATGCTACGCCGACGGTCAACCGATACTGCTGGGTGACCGTGTAACGATCGACAGCAAACAATGGCACGGCAAAATCGTTGCCTTGATTGCAGAGCAGCAATGCGACCCGTCCATCGGTTCCGCCGAAGAATGGGCGATATTACAAAGTGGCGTAATGGCGCAATTTGACGAAGCAGGCTTGGTGCACTATCCCGATGCTGAGACGGCCGGCGAACTCATCTTATTGGCACGAGCGGATGTAACAGATGTCCTAAAATCTCAAAAGCACAACGTAGAATGTGTAGCGCAAGCCACGCACGCGGATTCCAAAGATACGGACAACTGCGTGCGTGAACCGAGTTCACACACCCTACAAAATGTTTCAGACGACCCCAAACCCAAAAAGCAGCCTGCACCCCCAAAAAACCGTCTGAAACCCCTCCCCCTCGCCGACATCCGCACCTTCCAAGCCTGGCTCCAAACCGCCGAGCGCGACAACCCGCGCCTGCTGTTCCTCAGTCGAGACGACCTCATGCAGCACGCCGCCGCGCACATTACCGAAGAACAATTCCCCAAACACTGGCAAACCGCAGACGGCAAATTCAAACTCAGCTACCGCTTCGAGCCGCACCACCCGCTCGACGGCGTTACCCTCACCCTGCCGCTCACCGTGCTCAACCGCATCAGCCCCGCCGCCCTCGAATGGCTCGTGCCCGGCATGATACGCGAAAAAATCCAGCTACAAATCAAAGCACTGCCCAAACAAATCCGCCGTATCTGCGTACCCGTGCCCGAATTCATCACCCAATTTTTAAGCCAAAACCCCGACCGCAACGCCCCCATCCTGCCCCAACTCGCCCAAGCCATCGCCAAAACCGCAGGCGACATCCGCATACTCGAGCAAATCAACCAAGACGAATGGGCCGCGTTCAGGCTGCCCGAACACTGCTATTTCAACCTCCGCATCATCGACGACGGCGGACAAGAATTAGCCATGGGGCGCGATTTAATCCAAATCCAACAACAACTTGGCAAAGCCGCCGCCACCACCTTCCGCGACAACACCCAAGAATTCGAGCGCGACAACGTTACCGCATGGGACATCGGCACCCTGCCCGAATCCATCAAATTCGCCCGCGGCAAACAGCAGCTCACCGGCTACCTCGGCCTGCAAAAAGAAAAAGACGGCCGCATCGCCCTGCGCCTGTTCGACACATCCTCCGCTGCCGAACAAGCCCACAGACTAGGCGTCATCGAACTCATGAAACTACAACTAAAAGAACAAGTTAAAGACCTGAACAAAGGCATCCAAGGCTTCACCCAAGCCGCCATGCTGCTCAAACACATCAACGCCGACACCCTGCGCGACGACCTCACCCAAGCCGTCTGCGACCGCGCCTTTATCGGCGAAGACGAGCTGCCGCGCAACGAAAAAGCCTTCAAAGAACAAATCAAACGCGCCCGCAGCCGCCTGCCCGCCGTCAAAGAAGCCCTCAGCCGCTATTTGCAGGAAACCGCCGCTGCCTATGCCGAACTGAACGGCAAACTCGGCAAACACCCGCTCACCCACCTCATGCGCCAACGCCTGCAAACCCTGCTCGCCGCCGGCTTCGCCACCCGCACCCCGTGGGCACAATGGCCGCGCCTCCCCATCTACCTCAAAGCCATGACCCTGCGCCTCGAAAAATACAGCAGCAACCCCGCCCGCGACGCAGCCCGCGAAGCCGATATTCAAGAGCTGGAACAAATGTGGCAGGAAAAAACCGACGGCTTGGTAAAACAAGGATTGCCCGTTTCAGACGACCTCGCCGCGTTTAGATGGATGATTGAAGAATTGAGAGTGTCGCTGTTTGCGCAGGAATTGAAGACGCCGTATCCGGTGTCGGTGAAGCGGTTGTTGAAGGTGTGGGAGAGGTTGAATAAGTAGTGATATTATCCAATACATTTACAGGAAAATTTCTAACTTACATAAAAGGTACAACACAATGAAAAGCGAAAATAATTATGAACGTATTGTTCAAAATTCTAAAAAATTCCAACACTCTCAGAAGAATGAGATGCAGAAACGCATAACAGATTTGCTACAACAACTCACAAATGGTATTCATGAACGTGACCAAATTATGGCGATTTCCTTACTTGGTGCGATTGCAGGACATAATACTTTCCTATTTGGACCACCGGGAACTGCGAAAAGTCTGATTTCCCGCCGTTTGGCATGTGCATTTGAAAATCCGCAATACTTTGAATACTTGATGAACCGTTTCAGCACACCTGAAGAAGTATTCGGACCCGTATCCATTAAAGCATTGAAAGAAGACCGATATATCCGGAAAATCGAAGGCTATTTGCCAACTGCCGATTTTGCATTTTTGGATGAAATTTGGAAATCCAGTCCTGCTATTTTGAATAACTTACTGACCATTATTAATGAGCATATTTTCAAAAACGGCGATGAACGGATTAATGTACCGCTCAAAACCCTGATTGCTGCTTCCAATGAAATTCCGCCTGAAAATCAAGGCTTGGAAGCCCTATACGACCGTTTTGTTATCCGCCTGCTCGTACCGCCGATTGAACAAGAAGAGAATTTTAACCGTTTACTGGACAGTAAACCAAGCAGCGACAAACCTGAAATCAGTGAAGATTTGAAGATTAGTTATCAAGAGCTTGCCAAATGGCGCGAGCAACTTCACGAAGTCAAACTCAGCACAGATACTTTGTTGATTATCAAATATATTAGGGAAGAATTAACAGAACAGTTTGATAAATTGGGCGTTTATGTATCTGACCGCCGTTGGCAGCGTGCGGCTGTATTATTAAAGGCTTCAGCTTTCTGCAATGGACGTAAAGAAACCAATCACAGTGATGTGGTTTTGTTGAAATATTGCCTGTGGACAACACCTGAAAATCGGGAAGCCGTTGAAGAAATCGTGATGAATGCCATTAAATTCTGCGGGTTCGATACGGATATTGATTTGGCTGGATTGGATAGGGAAAAAGAGAATTTGGACAAGGAGATTAATAAAAAGCTTTATTATTCTAATAATATTTATGATACAGTTGAAATAAATGAAAAAAAATATTTCCCTGTTTCAGCTACATTTATAGATTCATATGACAATTATTACAATAAGAATTATCAGCTACTTGTTCCATTTGATAAATTTAAAAGCCAAGATACATTTCACCCTCTCGATGAACAGGGAAATACTATCAAAGACATCAAATGTCAATTTAATGGGCAAGGCAGTTGTTCATTAAAACTAGAAATTAATAGAGGATTTAATCGTGATTCATATAAACCTTTAACATTCAAACCTAAAATTATGTTTCATAAAGGAGATAAAAAATCAGATGTCAGTGAATGGATAATTCATTCACTCGCTCAATCCGTATCTGATATTCGAAAACAATTCATTGATACAAAAAAACAAGTTGAGAAAAAATATGAGGAATATCAACAGTACCTGCAAAGCCCTTTTGCAATCCAAGCCGATATTGATATTGCTGTATCAGGTATTTTAGACCAAATCGACAAACTCAATTTGCGGATTAAAGACTGCGAACGGCTGGGGTCATTATGTCGTTAAGCAGCAAACTATCCGAGCAAATAAGATGGATTAAAGCTTCTTTGCAAACAGATTATCAAGATTTGTTCAAACAGCACAGTTGGTTAGGTGGACAGATTCAACAAAGGTTATTTGGCTGGGCACACCAAACCAAGTTGGACTTATGGCAAAGAAGTCCATTTGCCATACATGAAGAAAATCTGAAAAATCATCAACAGACAGGACTTTTTAATCAATCGCCTGTTGATGATTACCAACGTTTCTGCAAATTGACAGGCATACCGTTTGAAAAAGATTTTTGGCAAAAAGAATTGGCTCAAAGCAAGCAGGTAAAATCTCATAAACAGAATTTGCCTTTGAAACTGTTGACAGAAAAATGGCAGCAACAGTTAGACCAAGCCAAAGCTCAATGGCAAGTAGAACAAATTAATCAATTAAGGCAGGAACTTTTAACCCAGTTAAAACAAGAATTAGAAGTAGTTAAGCAGCTTTCGCAACAATTGGAACAGCTGGGTTTTGGTATAGGAGACGATATTGGCAATTTGACCCCACAAGATATTGAAGAAATGAAACGTTGGCTGAATTACTTGACCCAAGATAAGAATGCCCAACAGATTGCCGAATTACTAGGCAAAATGCGCCAAATCGAACAATCCGAAAAAATCGAACAGGTAAAACAGACTGTTTACATCCAAAATCCACAAATTGATATAAATTCACGCGAAGAAATTATCGGATTACGTTTAGGTAAAGATTTAGAGTATGTATTGCCGTCTGAATTGGCTTTAATGGCAGATGAAGAAACGTCAATTTTATTTGATTTGAAGTTTTTGGAATCCAAATTAATGTGTTTTGAATTGCAAGGAATGACCTATTGCGATGCCCCAACTGAAATTATAGTTGAACAAAAAAGCCAAGAGGATGAAAAGCCCGGACCAATGATTTTATGCGTAGATACCAGCGGTTCAATGAACGGGCTACCTGAAAATATCGCCAAAGCAATGGCTCTGTTTTTAGGAACAAAAGCCAAAAGCGAAAACCGTTCTTGTTTCGTTATCAATTTTTCCACTGGAATAGAAACTTTTGAATTAACAAGTAAAACGGGGATTTCTAATTTGATTGCTTTTTTACGTCAATCCTTTCATGGTGGTACAGATGCTGCCCCAGCTTTACGTCATGCGCTAAAAATGATGGAGCAAGAAAGCTATCAAAAGGCGGACTTATTAATGATTTCCGATTTTGTGATGAACGGCTTACCTGATGATTTGTTGGCATCAATCGAAATACAACGAGAAACCGGTAATCAGTTTAATTCTTTGGTTATTGGTGATGCTTTTATGAGTAAACGCCTAAAAACACATTTTGATCGTGAGTGGATATACAATCCTAATGTTCAGACAATTCAAGAATTAGTACAGTTCAAGAAAGATGTTTTCAATAAACAAGTTGTCAACTCATAACAATGTTCTACTCATATGTATTTTTGGAAGATACCCCCATACAACTGGGAATCCATACGCAGAATATGTGTGGGCTTTCTAAACTACTCCCCTTTCCACCCAAACCAAAAGGTCGTCTAAACCCCATTTTCAGACGACCTTTTGCTACTTTGCCAAACAAGAATTCCCACTACCCTCTCCCCAAACATCGCCCGAACCAGTAAACTTCCCATGTTTCAACAACTTCTTGGAAGCAAACCATGTCCGGTATCTACCTACCCCGCCTATTTCCGCCCCACATCGTCGAACGCGGTCTGTTGTATTTTCAGCAGGGCAAGGTTCGCGATATCCAAAAAACTTCCGCCGGGCGTTATCGGGCGGAGGTGTTCGGTTCGGAAAACTATTCGGTATGGCTGAAGCTGGATAGTGATTTGTACATTAAGGACGGGGGCTGCGATTGTCCTTATGGCGGGGCATGCAAGCATATGGCGGCGTTGTGGTATGCGGTGCGCGCCCAAACGCCGGACGAGCAGCTGGGCGAGTCCGATGCGCAGCAGCCTAAACAGGGCGGCAATCCGTATCGGCAGCAGCTCTCCCGAATCTTTTCCCGAACCCGATATTATGATTACTACGAAGCCGCCGATTTGGGCTTCAGGCTGCAAAATTGGTTGGAAGATGTGGCGCAGGAGGGGGCGGAGGCGTTGCAACAGGCTTTGCCTCTATTGATACCGCGTTTGCAGGATGCTTTTGAAAAGGCGGACGATTCGGACGGTATGTTGGGCGATGCTATGTATATGGCACTCGACCTGCTGGAAGAGGCAGTCATGGAAAACGTCCCAAAGCGTTTGATTAATTTTTTGGACAAATGTTTGGACGACAGCCGCTATTTTGATTTCTCGGAGGCAGGCAATAAAATCTACCAAATCCGCGCCCGAATCTGGCGGCTGCGCGGCGAATGGCAGGCGTGGCAAGATTATGTGGCTAAACGTTTGGCTGTTACCGAGTCGGGTTGGGAACATGAATTTTGGGCGCTCGAAGGCTGGCAGGTTTTGCAGGCGAAAGGCGATACTGCGGCCGCGCAGGATTATTTCAGACGACATCTGCTCCTGCCGAAATTCAGACAAATTGCGGTAGAGCAAACAGTCGGGCAGCAAGATTGGGCGGAAGCGGAGCGCCTCTTGCGCGAAGGTATCAGCATTGCCGAAGATGAAGGAACACTCGGCACAGTGCACAAATGGAAGCTGCAACTTTTTGATGTATTGAAGGAAACCGGCAAAAATGTACGCGAAATCGCAGCGGATTTGGCATTTTCCACCAGCCTTTCATTGCCGCATTACGAGGCATGGAAAGCCACGTTTTCCGCCGCCGAATGGCTGCATGAATTCAACCGCCTGCTTGCGCGCTTGTCGGGTCAATATTCGCTGCGGGCTGAAATATTGGAGTATGAACAGGAATTCGACCGGCTGCTCGCCCTATTGCAGCAACATCTTTCGTTGTACATGATGGAACGTTTTGCCCCGTCTTTCCCCGAGCCGTATCACGACCAAATCGTAGCTTGCTACCTGAAAATCTTTGCGGCTGAAATCAATAAGGCAAGCAATCGTAAGCAATACCGTCAGCTCTTTAACCAATTAAAGATTCTCCGCCGCCAATATTCCGCACAACGGCAGGCAATGGAAGACTTCGCCGACGAAATCAGGGAGCGATATAGCGAAAAACCGCGCCGGCCTGCGTTGCTGGAAGAATTGGATCGAGCGGGGTTTTAGGGTGCAGGAGGTTGGATTGGGCGCGTCGCGCTTTCATACGCCTGCACATCACACAAAACTTGGAATCTGCGTGCAGCCTTTCTAAACTCCCCCTTCCCTACCAAACCAAAGGTCGTCTGAAATCCGTTTTCAGACGACCTTTACGTCCGTAGGCAATGCTTCCCCGTATGCCGCGCTCCAATCGGTTATAGTGGATTAACTTTAAACCGGTACGGCGTTGCCTCGCCTTGCCGTACTATCTGTACTGTCTGCGGCTTCGTCGCCTTGTCCTGATTTAAATTTAATCCACTATAAATCATGTACACAACGCTTTCCCGCCTATCTATAAACCTTTCCTGCTTTCAGACGACCTTTTGTCATTTTGTAAAGCAAGGATAAGAAAATTATGAAAGAATACCTGTTTGGCTTAATTGCCCTTGCTGCCTGACATGAAGAGGGTTACTCTTCTGCATAATTTTGATTTCATTACCCGGTCGGGGTTAAACGTAAAGGAACTTTGATGAAAAAATACCTCATGCTATTTGCTCTTTTCGCCGCTGCCGTCGCTCAGGCAAAAGAATTTTTCCGTGTGACCGATCTGCCCGACGGCTGGCAGGCGCATATTTCTGTTGAGGGCTGCAAAGACAATCATTGCGGCGGCAAAGGCGCGGTGTTTTTGTATCACCCTAAGAAGGAAACCACAAATGTTTTTAAGAGTGACGACCTGATATTTGAACGCGGCGAAGGCAGCAAAATCTCTGCGGCAAAAAGCCCTTTGATTATGAAAGACTTTACCTTTGACGGACGCAAGGATATTGCCGTTGCGACCGGCAATAAAGGTCCTAAAGACTCTCCTACATACGACATCTACGAGCAAGGCGAGTATGGTGATTTTAGCCAAAGTTATTCACTGACTGAATTGACCAAGAATTACATGGGGATGTTCCGCGTTGACAACAAACAAAAAGCGCTGATTGTGACGAACGAAGTTGACTGCTGCACCCGTATCGAAGAACACTACCGTTACAGCCCCGAGTATATTCTGACGTTGTTCTACTCCCGTTCAGTCGATACCTCCGACGAGGACAAGGTCGTGGTAACGGAAACCCGAACCGACCGTCGTGGCAACGAGAAAACCACTACCCGAACCTACACGCCCGCACAATGGTGGCGTCTGAATAAATAATCCGGTCAGACCGGATATGAATCCGCCACATGGCTGGCGGATAATGCAAACGCAAAGGTCGTCTGAAAACTTGAGATTCAGGTTTTCAGACGACCTTTATCATAGAAAAAAGCCCGCAAATCCCTTACAATACGCCCCTAAAATTTTGAAAGCACACAAGAATCATGGAAGCCGAAGTAATCAACCAGCTCAACAACACCCTGAACGATTTGGAAAAGCGCAGCGAAGACATCCGCGTCTATATGGACTATCAGGGCAAGAAAGACCGATTGGAAGAAGTCATCGGCCTTTCCGAAGACCCTGAGCTGTGGAACGACCCGAAACGCGCTCAAGAAATCGGCAAAGAGCGCAAAATCCTCGAAGGCATCGTGTTGACGCTCGACAACATCGCGTCGGGCATCGAAGACAACCGCATGCTGATTGAAATGACCGTCGAAGAAAACGACGAAGAAGGTTTCGCCGCCGTGCAGGAAGACGTGGCGGAACTGGAAAAACAGATGGCGGATTTGGAATTCAAGCGGATGTTCAACCAGCCCGCCGACCCGAACAACTGTTTTATCGACATCACCGCAGGCGCGGGCGGTACGGAAGCGGAAGACTGGGCGGGTATGCTGTTCCGCATGTACAGCCGCTACGCCGAGCGCAAAGGCTTCAAAATCGAAATCCTTGAAGAAGACGACGGCGAAATCGCGGGCATCAACCGCGCCACCATCCGCGTGGAAGGCGAATACGCCTACGGCCTCTTGCGCACCGAAACCGGCGTTCACCGCCTAGTGCGTTACTCGCCGTTTGACTCGAACAACAAACGCCACACCTCGTTTGCCTCCGTGTTCGTCTATCCCGAAATCGACGATTCCATCGAAATCGAAATCAACCCCGCCGATTTGCGTATCGACACCTATCGCGCATCGGGCGCGGGCGGTCAGCACATCAACAAAACCGATTCCGCCGTGCGTATTACACACGAGCCGACGGGAATTGTGGTGCAATGTCAAAACGACCGTTCGCAACATGCCAACAAAGCCGCTGCGATGGAAATGTTGAAATCCAAACTGTATGAATTGGAAATGCGCAAACGCAACGAAGAGAAACAGGCGTTGGAAGAAGGCAAGTCCGATGTGGGTTGGGGCAGCCAAATCCGCTCATACGTCTTGGACTCCTCGCGCATCAAAGACTTGCGCACGGGCTACGAAGTCGGCAACACCAAAGCCGTATTGGACGGCGATTTGGACGGTTTCATCGAAGCCAGCCTGAAACAGGGCGTGTAAACCTCAAAATATCAAAAGGTCGTCTGAAAACTGAACTGGCCCCCAAATCTTGGACACTCATAAAAGCCTATTCAGGCGCTCTGTGCAAGCTGGGTTCTGTATGCGACAGGACTCAGCTTTTTCAATTTCAAACTGCAACGCTCCCGGTTGTAGTAATCCATATAGTCATCTATCTGCTTCATCAATTCATCTACCGTCAATTCACCTGCGTTATAGAAACACTCCGTCTTTAACACCGCAAAGAAGCTTTCCATCGGCGCATTGTCCCAACAGTTCGCCTTTCGCGACATGCTTTGAACCATGGAATGCTCCGCAAGCAATTCCCTATACCCCGCCGTACGGTACAGCACACCTTGGTCCGAATGAAGCATCGTTCCTTTAGCAGTCAGACGGGGTGCGGCTTTTTCGAGCATTTCCTTCACCATTTCGCTGTCGGCTCTGCGGCTCATGGCGTAGGCGACGATCTCGCGGTTGAACAAGTCCAAGATTGGCGAGAGGTACAGTTTGCCGTCCTTCCCTTTGAGTTCGGTAACGTCGGTCAGCCATTTTTCGTTGGGCTTTCGGGCTTTGAACCGGCGTTTGAGGAGGTGTTCCGATATTTCGCCCATGGCGGGATGGCGGTAGGCTTTTTTCGCCCGTATGAGGGCTTTCAGTTCCAACTGCTTCATCAACCGCGCCGCTTTTTTGCGGTTCCAACCCAATGCTGCGGCAATGCGCCTTTGTCCGTAGCGTCCTTTATGCCGCCGGTAGGTTTCGACAAGGAGGGCTTTGTCAGCTGTGTCGGGGTCAGGCCGGTTTTGATGGTGGTAGTAAAAGCTGCTTTTGGGCAGGTTTGCGATGTGCAGCAGGTATTTGAGCGGGTGTTGCGCCCTCAGTGCTTGGACGGTTTGGCTTTGTCCTTTTCGGTCTGCTTTTGGCTGAGGGCTTTTAACTCCTTTAGGTAGGCGACCTCTGCGCGCATATAGCACAACTCTTCGATAAGCTCTGCCTGTGTTTTTTCTTGGTCGGGTTTATCTGCGATGAAGGGGTTTTTGCGGTGTTGGGGCATGGTTTTGGATTGGGGATGTTCGAGTGCGCCGATACCGCCTTCTTGATAGGCGCGTATCCATCGTCTCAGGTGGGTTCGGGAAATGCCGTAGTGGTCTGCGGTACGCTGTTGGCTGCGTATATGCAGGTAGTGGAGTACGGCTTGGTATTTGAAGTGTAATGTATATTTGCTCATAAAAAAACTGCACCTTGTGAGTTGGAGGGGATGTCCAACTTTTGGGGTGCAGTTCAAACCAGAGATTTCGGTTTTCAGACGACCTTTTGTTTTCTCAGTTCGGTTTGGCCCGATTTATTTACATTTCTCTTTAGCCGCATTGACGGCGGCGGTCAGGCTTTTTTCGTTGACTTCGCCGGTGATGGTTTGTTTGTAGCCGCATTTCGGGGCTTCGACAACGGTGAACGGCAATACGCCGACGTTGTTGCCGTAAGACTTCATGAAATTGCGGCTGTCCGCGCCGGTATAGCGCCAAACATGATAGCTGACGGGGGTTTGTTTCAGGAATTTGCCGATGTTGTCGGAAGTATCCAATGCGATGCCGACCATATCGACGCTGCCTTTTTTCTGCGCTTTGTACCAAGCGGACATGGCGGGCATTTCCTTACGGCACGGACCGCACCAGGTCGCCCACAGGTTCACCACGCGCACGGGGGCTTTGAGCGATTGCAGGCTTTGCGGTTTGTTGTCGTTCCAGCCCGCCAGCGGGTCGGCGGCAAACGCAGGGGCAGACAGGGCGGCAGTCATCAAAACAGAGGCAAGCAATAATTTTTTCATAAGTTCCATCCTTTGCATCAATCAGATGATGGCATTGTAACCCCTTTCAGCGTGCTGTCTATGGAGAAAATGAAGATGTTGGATTTTAGCGGTAAAAAATGACGATTATTGGGTGATAAGTTGAGGAAATCGCCAAGGCAGCCGATAATAAAGCCCATCAGCAAAATCTAAAAACATTGGAGAACCCTATGTCGTCTGAATTCACGCTCTACCACAATCCGCGTTGCAGCAAATCGCGCGCCGCTTTCGACCTGCTCGAAGCGCGCGGCATCAAAGCCGAAGTCGTCAAATACCTCGACACCCCGCCCGACTTGGCGACACTGAAAGACATTTTCGCTAAGCTGGGCTTGGAGTCTGTACGCGGTATGATGCGCGTCAAAGACGACTTATACAAAGAACTCGGTTTGGACAAGCCCGACCTCGACAACCAAGCCCTGCTCGAAGCCATCGCCGCCCACCCTGCCCTGCTCGAACGCCCCATCCTGACCACACAGGACAAAGCCGCCATCGGCAGACCGCTCGAAAACATCGAAGCCCTGTTGGACTGAAGCGCGGGAAGGCCGTCCCTACATGATTTCCCTGTTCCGCAGCCGCAACGGCTTGCGCTACTACCTTTTTCGCGGCATAGGCCTGAGTATCCTGCTGGTACTCGGCATATTCGGCGAGGGCGCATGGCAGGTGTACCACACCGGCTCGCAGCCCCTGCCCGGTCATGTCCGCGCCGATGCCGCCCTCGTGCTCGGCGCCGCCGCGTGGGACAAACGGCCCTCGCCCATCTTCCGCGAACGCATCAACCACGCCATCACCCTCTACCAAAGCCACCGCGTCGAAAAAATCGTTTTCACCGGCGGAACACCCAAAAAAGGCTACATGACCGAAGCCGAAGTCGGTCGGCGCTACGCCCTCAAACAAGGCATACCTGCGCACAACATCCTCTTTGAAAACACCTCGCGCAACACCTACGAAAACATCCGCAACATCCGCCCGATACTGCGCGCCGAGGGCATCGGAAGCATCATCATCGTCAGCGACCCCTACCACCTCGCCCGCGCCCTCGAAATCGCCTCCGACCTCGACATCGAAGCCTACATCTCCGCCACGCCGACCACGCGGTTCGACCAAAGCAAAGAAAAAAACAAATTCCTGCTCCAAGAAAGCTACGCCCTCTTCCTCTACCGCATCGGCAAATGGAGCGAAAACTTTTGGGACTGGCTGACGATGAGTAAAACAGAAGACGAATAAAGGAAAAAAGGTCGTCTGAAAACCGAATTTTCCGGTTTTCAGACGACCTTTCATTGTCCGATTCCGTCTAAAAACAGTAAAATACCTGTTTTAAAAGATTCTGGAGCCATCATGACCGTCAAAACCCGTTTCGCCCCCAGCCCCACCGGCTACTTACACATCGGCGGCGTGCGCACCGCCTTGTTTTCATGGGCGTTTGCCCGCCATCACAAAGGTGAGTTCCTATTGCGTATCGAAGACACCGACTTGGCGCGTTCCACCGCCGAATCCGTCAACATCATACTCGACGGCATGAAATGGGTCGGTCTCGATTACGACAACGCCGACAACGTCGTGTACCAAACCCGCCGTTTCGACCGCTATAAAGAAGTCATCGCCGAACTCTTGGAAAAAGGCGCCGCCTACTACTGCTATTGCAGCAAAGAAGAGCTGGAAGCCATGCGCGAGAAAGCCGAAAAAGAAGGCACGGCAACTTACGACCGCCGCTGGCGCCCCGAAGCAGGCAAAACCCTGCCCGAAATCCCTGCCGACGTACAACCTGTCGTCCGTTTCAAAACGCCTTTAGACGGCGTTACTAAGTGGACGGATTTGGTCAAAGGCGAAATCTCCATTCCCAACGAAGCGCTCGACGACCTGATTATCGCCCGCGCCGACGGCACGCCGACCTACAACTTCTGCGTCGTCGTGGACGACTACGACATGGGCGTTACCCACGTTATCCGCGGCGACGACCATGTGAACAACACCCCGAAACAAATCAACATCTTAAAAGCCATCGGCGCGAACCTGCCCGAATACGGCCACCTGCCCATGATTCTCAACGAACAAGGCAAAAAAATCTCCAAACGCAGCGGCGATACCGTCGCCATCACCGATTTCGGCGCGATGGGCATTCTGCCCGAAGCCATGCTCAACTATCTGGCGCGTTTGGGCTGGGCGCACGGCGACGACGAGTTCTTTACGATGGAACAATTCATCGAATGGTTTGATTTGAAAGACGTTTCCCCGTCGCCCAGCCGCATGGACTTGAAGAAACTCTACTGGATTAACGGCGAACACATCAAAATCACGCCCAACGAAAAACTCGCCGAACTCGTCAAACCCCGCCTTGCCCTGCGCGACATTTATGACACGGCAAAACCCGCATTGGAAGACGTGTTGGCACTGGTCAAAGACCGCGCCCAAGACCTGAATACGCTCGCCGACGAGTGCCTCTACTTCTACGTCAAACAAACGCCTGCCGAAGCGGACGTGCAGAAACACTGGGACGACGAAGCCGCCGCCCGTATGCTGCGCTTCGCCGAACGCCTCGAAGGGCTGGAAGACTGGAACGCCGAAGCCATCCACGACCTGTTCAAACCCTTCTGCGACGAAGAAGGCATCAAAATGGGCAAACTCGGCATGCCCCTGCGCCTCGCCGTCTGCGGCACGGCGAAAACCCCCAGCGTCGATGCCGTGTTGGCATTAATCGGCAAGGAAGAAGTGTTGAAACGGATTCGTTCTTAAAACGTTGAAAAGGTCGTCTGAAAATTTTCAGACGACCTTTTTTAGTTTCGCAGAAACTTATTCTTCGCTTTGATTTTTATCTTTTTTGCGCCATAAACCTTTAAACAGCGCGCCTGCCCCAATCACGCCGACAGCAATCAATTTGCCGAATTTGGCGAGCAATGCGCCTGCAAGAGCCAACAAGCCCAGTTTTTTCGCAGCCAATCCGCCGACTAAGGCAGCCAATCCGTATTCCGCCACTTTGTCGGTCGCGGCATTGAAATCGCTGTAACGCTTGCCTTCGTTGAATTCGATATTGCCCAATAATTCCCGTGCGATAGGTTTGTATTGGTCTACGCTGTTCAAATCGGTAACCATGGTCAGTTCGATAAAACCTTCGCGGCCGAGCTGGTAAGTGTTGTAGTTGATGGCAGGATTTTGGTCGGGTTTGTTTTTCTCCAAAACGTCAATCGACCAAATCAGGCGGTGGGTAGCCGCATCATATTGCGGTTTTTCCACCCAGCCGCGCGTTTCCAATTCAGGCAGGTTGCGGGCGGCGCGTTCTTTGTTTTGCTCCTCAGAACCTTCTTTCAGCTGCTTGAGCATGCCTTCGACATCCCATTCTTTGGCATCGTCGTCTTTGATGTAACCGGAATCATTGAAATTCAAATCGACCCACCAAGGGGCTGCGCTGTCTTTATTTTTTTGCTCCGGAATAATCAGCCCGTAGCGGTCGGGATTTGTGCCATTACCCCATTCTTCCATCAAGCTATTGGCGGCATCTTTTTTAATAAAGACCATTTTGGCGGGCAGTTTCAGTTTTGCCTGGTTGCCCAAGTCGATAACTGCCGGGCCGGTGATTGTTTGTTTGGCGATCTCGTCCTCTGAAACAGTTGAAGCATTTTTCGAGTTTGGCGCAGATGCTTCGACGGCTGAAGCAGTATCCGGTTTGGCGGCATACGCAGGCAAGGTTTGGAGGGATAACAAGGCTGCCAAAACAGCACAGGCAAGACGGTTGCTTTTCATCATGGGGTTTCCATAAAAATGAGTTAAAAAATGCGGACAGCCGAAACACCATACGCTCCGGCGTGACCCAAGAAGGAAGTTTGCAATAATTAAACCACGTTTGCATATTAATATGCCTATGATTTGAAAAAAATGCGGATAAAATTTCCGATTGGTCGCAATTTGTTACCCAAAGGTACAGACAGTGGCGTTTTATAGTGGATTATCAGGGCAACAAACCACATGATTCAAATATTTCATGCGGTATAGCGCCGCAACGTTCCCACCAATCAAAAAGGTCGTCTGAAAACCGGAAATCCCCATTTTCAGACGACCTTTTCATGTTTCAGCCCCTATCAAGCGTCAATATTTTGCGCAATCAGGGCGTTGTTTTCGATGAAGGCGCGGCGCGGTTCGACTTCGTCGCCCATCAGGGTAACGAACACTTCGTCGGCGGCGATGGCGTCTTCGATGCGCACTTTCAACAAACGGCGCACGGCGGGATCCATCGTGGTTTCCCAAAGCTGTTCGGGGTTCATCTCGCCCAAACCTTTGTATCGTTGGATGGACATGCCTTTTTGGGCGTTTTGGAGCAGGATGTTCAGCGCGGTTTCAAAGCTGTCCACGTCGTACTCGTTCTCGCCTTTATAAAGCTTGGCGCCCTCGCCGACCAAGCCTTTGAGCGCGGCGGCGGTTTGGGTGAGGGTTTGGTAGGCTTTGCTGTTGAGGAACTTGGGTTCGATGTAGCTGACCATGACGTTGCCGTGCAGCTTGCGGGTGATTTTGATGAAACGGTTGCCTTCGTGTCCTTCGATGCGTTCGAGGGCGACTTCTTTTTCGTCGAGCAAACCGGAAAGTTCGGCAACGGCTTTATCGGCGTTTTCAGACGACGTCAAATCAATGGGCGACGCGTGCAGCATGGCGCGCAGGACGAGTTCGTCCACGAAGCGGCTTTCCTGTTCGATAACGGTTTTCGCCAACAGGAATTGTTTGGCGGTGTCGGCAAGTTCTGCGCCTTCGATGGTGCGGCCGTCTGAAACGATTTTGGCTTTTTCCAAGGCGAGGCCGAGCAACCATTGGTCTTTTTCAAGCTCGTCTTTGAGGTAACGCTCCTGCTTGCCGTATTTGGCTTTATAGAGCGGCGGCTGGGCGATGTAGATGTAGCCGCGTTCGACCAACTCGGGCATTTGGCGGTAGAAGAAGGTCAGGAGCAGGGTGCGGATGTGCGCGCCGTCCACGTCGGCATCGGTCATGATGATGATGCGGTGGTAACGCAGTTTTTCGGGGTTGAACTCTTCTTTGCCGATGCCTGCGCCCAGCGCGGTGATCAGGGTGGCGACCTCTTGGCTGGCGAGCATTTTTTCAAAACGGGCTTTTTCGACGTTCAAGATTTTGCCTTTGAGCGGCAAAATGGCTTGGAATTTGCGGTCGCGGCCTTGTTTGGCAGAACCGCCTGCGGAATCGCCCTCGACCAGATAAAGCTCTGACAAGGCAGGGTCTTTTTCTTGGCAGTCGGCAAGTTTGCCGGGCAGTCCCAAGCCGTCCATTACGCCTTTGCGGCGGGTGATTTCGCGGGCTTTGCGGGCGGCTTCGCGCGCACGGGCGGCATCGACGATTTTGCTGGTGATGATTTTGGCTTCGTTCGGATTTTCTTCAAGGAAGTCGGTCAGGGCTTGGTTGATGACTTCGTTGACAACGGGGCCGATTTCGCTGGAAACCAGTTTGTCTTTGGTTTGTGATGAGAATTTGGGGTCGGGCAGTTTGACGGACAACACACAGGTCAAACCTTCGCGCATATCGTCGCCGGCGGTTTCAACTTTGGCTTTTTTGGCGACTTCGTTGGCTTCGATGTAGCTGTTGATGGTGCGCGTCATGACTTGGCGCAACGCGGTCAGGTGCGTACCGCCGTCGCGCTGCGGGATGTTGTTGGTGAAGCACTGCACGCTTTCCTGATAGCTGTCGTTCCACTGCATCGCGCATTCAACGCTCATGCCGTCTTTTTCGCCGAACGCGTAGAAGATTTTTTCGTGCAACGGCGTTTTTTTGCGGTTCATGTATTGCACGAAACCTGCCACGCCGCCGGAAAGGGCGAAGCTTTCATGTTTACCGTCGCGCTCGTCAATCAATTCGATGTCCACGCCGTTGTTCAGGAAGGAAAGTTCGCGGATGCGTTTGGCGAGGATGTCGAAGCTGTATTCGACGTTGCCGAAGGTTTCCGCGCTGGCGAGGAAGCGCACGGTCGTACCTTTTTTGTCGGAATCGCCGACAACTTTCAACGGCTCTTCGGTTTCGCCGCGCACGAAGCGGACAAAGTGTTCTTTGCCGTCGCGGTAGATGGTCAGCGTTACCCAGTCGGACAGCGCGTTAACGACGGATACGCCCACGCCGTGCAGGCCGCCGGAGATTTTGTAGCTGTTGTTGTCGAACTTACCGCCCGCGTGCAATACGGTCATGATGACTTCGGCGGCGGAGCGTCCTTCTTTCGGGTGGATGCCGGTGGGCATACCGCGCCCGTTGTCGGCCACGCTGACGGAATTGTCGGCATGGATGGTTACGGTGATTTTGTCGCAATGTCCCGCCAGTGCTTCGTCGATCGCGTTGTCCAATACTTCGAACACCATGTGGTGCAGGCCGCTGCCGTCCTGCGTGTCGCCGATATACATACCGGGGCGTTTGCGTACCGCTTCCAAGCCTTCCAGCACTTGTATGCTGTCGGCGCCGTATTCTTCGTGTTTTTGGTCAGTCATGGTCTTTATCTGTAAGATTTTTTTTAAAAGAATTTCTGCTGAGGTCGTCTGAACGACAGTTGGGCGCGCCACCCGGACGGTCAAGCTGTCCGACGGACGGAAATAGACCGCCATTATACCTGATTCTGCTGGAAAATTCAGCAGCTTAGCACGTTTGCGGCGAGCTTCGGGACGGCAAATTGCCGTTATCAAACTGCATCGTCTTCAGTCTGCTTCGGTTTGTCCGCCGTTCCATCTGGGTACGCCCTCGGTCTCGATGCCGAACATGTCCAAAGCATGTGCCACACTGTGGGTAATGATGTCGTCAATGGTTTTCGGCTGCTGATACATGGCGGGGATGGGCGGGAAAATAATGCCACCCATTTCGGTCACTCGGCGCATGTTTTCAATATGGGCAAGGTTTAATGGCGCTTCACGCACCATCAGCACCAACCGCCGGCGTTCTTTCAAAACCACATCGGCAGCGCGGGTCAAAAGATTGTCGCCGAATCCGTGTGCGACGGATGCCAGCGTCCGCATGGAGCAAGGCGCAATCAACATCCCGTCCGTTTTAAACGAGCCGCTGGCAATGCGTTCGCCGACGTGGTTGACGGAATACACGACATCGGCGAGCGCATAGACTTCTTCTTTTGTGTAGCCCGTTTCCAAAGCGCGTGTCATTTCCGCACCTTTGGAAACGACCAAATGCGTTTCGACGTCGTGTGCACGCAAAAGCTGTAAGGCTTTGACACCATATTGGAAACCGCTGGCACCGCTGATGCCGATAATCAGGCGTCGGATCATAAATAATCTTTCTGTGGGTCGTCTGAAAAATAACCGAGGGGGTTCATTATAGTAAAAATCGCCACTTGGAATAACACAGCAATACAAATTGTCGGCGCTTGTGAATATCCGATAGAATACTGTTTTTTCATCCTTAGGGTCGTCTGAAAGGGACACGATATGGCAAAAGCAAAAGGCGGTTTGGGCCGCGGTTTAGATTCCCTGATTTCCAACGGCGTGGACAACAGCAGCAGCGACCGCCTGACTACCGTCGCCATCAACGACATCCAACCCGGCCGCTATCAGGCGCGGGTACAGATGGATGACGAAGCCTTGCAGGAGCTGGCGGATTCGATTAAAGCGCAAGGCGTTATCCAGCCGGTCATCGTGCGCGAACACGGCCTTTCCCAATACGAACTGATCGCCGGCGAACGCCGCTGGCGCGCATCCCAACTCGCCGGACTGACCGAGATTCCGGTCGTCATCAAAACCATCAGCGACGAGACTGCGCTGGCAATGGGTTTGATTGAAAACCTGCAACGCGAAAACTTAAACCCGATTGAAGAAGCGCAAGGTTTGAAACGCCTCGCCGACGAGTTCGGGCTGACTCATGAAACCATCGCCAAGGCGGTCGGCAAAAGCCGCAGCGCCATTTCCAACAGCCTGCGCCTGTTGAGCCTGCCCGAGCCGGTCCAAGAAATGCTCTACCACCGCCATCTTGAAATGGGACACGCCCGCGCCCTGCTGACCCTGCCCGTGGTCGAGCAGCTTGAATTGGCGCAAAAAGCGGTAAAAAACGGTTGGTCGGTGCGCGAAGTCGAACGCCGCAGCCAAATCGCCCATCAAACCAAACAGGAAATCAAAAAAACCATCAGCCCCGATATACGTCGTCTGAACGACGTGTTGACCGAACGGCTGGGCGTTAATGCGGAAGTCAAAACCACCAATCACAAAAAAGGCAAAATCGTCCTCCACTTCGATACGCCGGAAACATTTGAGTATCTGCTGAAACAGTTGGGCATTGATTATCAGGCATAAGACGACAATCAGATATCGACCAAAAGCCTTTTCAACCGCTTTTCAAGCCGGATTTTGCATGATGCGAAACCCGGCTTTTTCAATATATAGTGGATTAACTTTAAACCAGTACGGCGTTGCCTCGCCTTAGCTCAAAGAGAACGATTCTCTAAGGTGCTGAAGCACCAAGTGAATCGGTTTCGTACTATCTGTACTGTCTGCGGCTTCGTCGCCTTGTCCTGATTTAAAGTTAATCCACTATAAGTCCCATGTTTGCCAACATGAAAAAGGTCGTCTGAAAACCCTTGTTTCAGGTTTCAGACGACCTTTCGTCTTGTTTCAAACCGCTTCAATCAGCCTTTGAACCGTTTGAACACCAGCGTGCCGTTGGTGCCGCCGAAGCCGAAGGAATTGGAGATGGCAACGTCGATTTTCGCGTCGCGCGCTTCGTTGGCGCAGTAATCCAAATCACAGCCTGCTTCGATGTCTTGTTCGAAGATGTTGATAGTCGGCGGGGATTTTTGCCCGTGTACCGCCAACACGCTGTACAGCGCTTCCACGCCGCCTGCCGCGCCGAGCAAGTGGCCGGTCATGGATTTGGTGGAGTTGACGATGACTTTACGGGCGTGGTCGCCCAGCGCGCGTTTGAGCGCTTTGGTTTCGTTGGCATCGCCCAACGGAGTGGACGTGCCGTGCGCGTTGACGTAATCGACGTCTTCGGGATTCAGTCCGGCATCTTTCAGCGCGCGGGTAACGGCCAACGCAGGACCTTCTTCGTTCGGAGCGGTGATATGGTAAGCATCGGAACTCATGCCGAAGCCGACGATTTCGGCGTAAATTTTCGCGCCGCGTTTTTTGGCGTGTTCCAATTCTTCCAACACCAGCACGCCCGCACCTTCGCCGATAACGAAGCCGTCGCGGCCTTTATCCCACGGACGGGAAGCGGTGGCGGGATCGTCGTTGCGGGTAGAGAGGGCTTTCATGGCTGCGAAGCCGCCGACACCCAAAGTGCTGATCGCGCCTTCCGCACCGCCAGCAATCATCACGTCCGCGTCGCCGTATTTAATCAGTCGGGCTGAGTCGCCGATGGAGTGCGCGCCGGTGGTACAGGCGGAAACCATGCCGTAGCTGGGGCCGCGGTAGCCTTTGAGGATGGTAACGTGACCCGCAATCAGGTTAATCAGCGAGCCGGGGATAAAGAAAGGATTGATTTTGCGCGCGCCGCCTTCGATAACGGCTTTACCGGTGGCTTCAATGCTGGGCAGGCCGCCGATGCCGGAACCGATGTTCACGCCGACGCGGTCTTTATCGAGGCTTTCCAATTCGTCCAAACCGGCATCGCTGATGGCTTGCAGCGCGGCGGCGATGCCGTAGTGGATGAACACGTCCATGCGGCGGGCTTCTTTGGCGCTGATGTATTGGCCGATGTCGAAGTCGCGCACTTCGCCGGCGATTTGGCTGTTGATGTCGGATGCGTCAAAGCGGGTAATCCGTCCGATGCCGCTTTTGCCTGCGAGCAGGTTGCTCCATGCGGTGGCGACGTCGTTGCCGACCGGTGATACTTGGCCAAGGCCTGTGATGACTACTCTTCTCTGACTCATGATAATCTCGCTGTTGGTTTTCGGTGGGGTGCGGCAAGATGCCGTCTGAAAATGAAAAAGCAGTTCGGAACGGGATTCCGGGCGGCTATTATAACGGATTCCGACCCGCATATATAAGGTAAAAGCCTCTATTGCGCTAACGCAGCAGAGGCTGGAGTGTTTGGTGCGGCCGATTAGCCGTTGTGGGCGTTGATGTAGTCGATAGCCAGTTGTACGGTAGTGATTTTTTCGGCTTCTTCATCGGGGATTTCGCAACCGAAAGCTTCTTCCAAAGCCATAACCAGTTCTACGGTATCCAAAGAATCTGCGCCCAGGTCGTCTTGGAAGGAAGATTCGTTTTTCACTTCGGCTTCGTTTACGCCCAGTTGTTCAGCAACAATTTTCTTAACTTGTTGTTCGATGTTTGACATATCAGTCGTTCCTTTTGCCTTGCGGCGGGTTGTTTAAGAGAAATAAATTCGTCGGTATTGTACCGAATTTGGATAGGGTTTTCCATCTAAGCCTGCATTCTAACACAGATTATTCAGGAAAAACCTATCGTTGCGTATAGTTGCGCATATTAGCATAGGCTGATTTTAACCTACAAGCGGGAATTTGTTTTTGTTTGGCATCAGAAGGTTGGGGCCGTCTGAAAAAACTTAAATCGGTTTTTCAGACGGCCTTTGTTTGTCTGTATTTCCGATTCGGATTCGAAATCCCATCCCTTTTTGAAAACGAACTAAACCTTCTCAGGATTGTCTCAATAACAGGTTGATTGGAATGGAAAATTTCCAAGCAGCCGGTTTTTGTACGTTGAACAAAAGCTAGGGAGATGATCATGAAAAAATTATTGCAGTCGGAATTGAAACAGGTAGCCGGCGGTATAGGCAATTCTTTCGAGCCTTGGATTCACGCAGGAATCAGTTATGAAGCATGGCTCGAGCGGATGGAATATTTAAGGCGCACCGGATATTTTATAGGCGATCCGCGAATCAAATGGCCGTCCGCATGGGATTGAGATAAGAAAAAACAATAGAGCGGCATATCAACTTCATCCCATCGGGCGTTACCGACTTGCCTGTTTTACGTCGTTTTTATCGTGAAACGTTCGGTTAGGTTTACAGTAAGCCCAATATCCTCCTCCGCCTGTACGGGGGCAGATGGCGGACTTGTGCAAAGTGATGACGGATATGCCGCTCTTTATCTCTCACTCAAAAATTCTTTCAAAAACAGCAACACGCAGGCGAGTTCGTCGGCGGATTCGCGTTGCGTGCCGTTGCCGGTATGGCCGCCGCCGTCCGGCGCGTAGAGCCACGATTGCGCGGAGGTTTCGCGCAGTTTGGCGTAGAACTTGAGCGCGTGGGCGGGATGGACGCGGTCGTCGCTGAGGCTGGTGGTGATGAGTGCGGGCGGGTATGGCACGTCGTCTGAAAGATTGTGATACGGCGACAATTCGCCCAGCCAGCGTTTGCAGACTTCGTATTTTTGCGGGTTGCCGTATTCGTCCGTCCAGCTTGCGCCGGCGGAGAGCAGCGGATAGCGGATCATGTCGGTCAGCGGCACTTCGCACACCAGCGCGCCGATGCTTTGCGGTTCGCGCACGAAGGCGGCGGCGGTAATCAGGCCGCCGTTGCTGCCGCCCTGCAAACCGATGTGTTTGGGCGAACTCATGCCGCGTTCGGACAAATCGCGCACGACGGCCAGCAAATCGTCAACGCTTTTGTGTTTGCTGATTCCCTGCGCCGCCTGATGCCAGCGCGGGCCGAACTCGCCGCCGCCGCGTATGTTCGCCAACACGAAGGCGTTGCCCTCTTCCAGCCAGTATTTGCCGATGCTGCCCAGATAATGCGGCAGCTCGGGTACGCCGAAACCGCCGTAGGCATAGACCAGCGTCGGCGTGTCGGGCGCGGCGTTTTTGCCGACGTGGAAATAAGGAATGCGTTCGCCATCGGACGAAACCGCCCAAAACTGCCGCACTTCGAGGTCGTCTGAAACAAACTGCTGCGGCTGGCGGCGCATGACGGTCAGTTCCATCACGTTCAAATCCAGCGCAAACAGCGTCAGCGGCGTGGTGAAATCGCTGGCGGCAAGGTAAACCACGTCGCCGCCCCAAGGCTGGTCGGTCATTTCCAGCGCGCCCGAAGGCAGGCGCGGCAGTTCGGCTTCCTGCCATTTGCCGTCAGTAAAACGCCACGCTTTCAGACGGCCTTGCACGTTTTCCAGCAGGCTCGCCACCACGAAACGCTTGGTCGTTTCCACGCTTTCCAATGCCTGTGTTTCATCGGGCGCAAACAAAAGCTGCGCCGCCCCGAGTTCGCCCCGATTCAGCTTCACCGCCACCAGCGCGCCGCTCGGATAGCTTTGGTTCGCGCGGTTCCAGTCCTTGCGCAGCGTCAGCAAAAGATGCCCCGCCAGATAGCCGACCACGTCGCAATCGGCAGGCAGGTTCAACGGTTTCGCCTCGCCTTCAGACGACACCTGCAAATACGTCTTGGTGTAAAAACCGTCCGACGCTTCAATCAAATCAATCGGCGAACCCTGCGGATCAAGGTAACGCCACGCGTTCACCATCATCCCGTCTTCGCCGATTTGGTACACCGGCAGGCTTTCCTCGAAACTCTTGCCGCGCTCCACCAGCCACACCTCGCGCGGATAGCCCGATTCGGTCAACTGCCGCTCGTCCCAGGCCGGACACACCCACACGCTGTTTTCATCGCGCCACGACACATGGTTTTTCCCCGCCGGAAAATGAAAGCCGCCCTCAACCAGCTCGCCCGCCTCCAAATCCACTTCCAGCGTATAAGCCGTATCGCCGCCCGACTTGCTCAAAGTCAACAGCGCGCGGTTGGGCTGCTCCACCAAGTGCGACACCCCGCCCAGATACACATCGTCGCCGAGCAACTCGTCGAAATCCGCCACCGAAAACAGGATTTTCCACTCCGGATAGCCCGAACGGTAAGTCGCCGCCGTACACACGCGGTACACGCCCTTCGGATATTCCGCATCCTGATGGAAATGGTACATCCGCGCGCGGTGTTCCTGACAAAACGGAATCTGCCGCGTGTCCTGCAACTGCGCCAAAATCCCGTCCGACAGCGCGCGCGCCTTATCGTTTTCCAAAAAACGCGCGCGCGTTTCGACATGCGCTTCAGCGGCGAAGTTTTGCGTTTCGGGGGCGTCGAGGTTTTCGAAATGGAGATAGGAATCGGGGTAGGATTTCATAGAAGAGAGGTCGTCTGAAAATAGCGAAAGCGGGAATTATAGCGGGAAAGCCTTGCAGACAGATGAAAAGGTCGTCTGAAAGCCGACGATATCAGCTTTCAGACGACCTTTTACTGTTTTCAAATCCGAATCAGTCAAACAGTTCGCCTACTTTGTCCCAGAACGATTTTTTGCGCGGGGTTTGGCTACGGTCGAGGCCGGTGGAGATTTTTTCGAATTCTTCCAGCAACTCTTTCTGGCGGTCGGTCAGGTTGACCGGCGTTTCCACCACAACGTGGCAGTACAAATCGCCCGTCGCGCTGGAGCGCAGGGATTTGATGCCTTTGCCTTTGACGCGCATACGGCGGCCGGTTTGCGTTTCTTTCGGGATGTTCAGTTTGACTTTGCCGTCCAAGGTCGGGACTTCGACTTCTCCGCCCAAGGCTGCGACGGCGAAACTGATGGGCAGCTCGCAATGCAAATCCAAGCCGTTGCGCTCGAAGATTTTGTGTTCTTTGACGCGGACGTTGACGTACAAATCGCCTGCGGGCGCGCCGTGCGTACCCGGTTCGCCTTCGCCACTCAAGCGGATGCGTTGACCGTCGTCGATGCCGGCGGGAATATTGACCTCAACGGTTTTGCTGGTTTTGGTGCGGCCTTCGCCACGGCATTTGACGCACGGATCTTTGATTTCCTTGCCTGTGCCGTGGCAGGTCGGACAGGTCTGCTGCATTTGGAAAATAGCTTGACGGACGTGTACCGTACCGGAACCGTGACAGGTCGAACAAGTCGATGCGGACGTGCCGGGTTTTGCGCCGCTGCCGTGGCAGACATCGCATTCTTCGTAAGTCGGGATGTTGATGCGTTTTTTGATGCCTTTGGCGGCATCTTCCAACGTGATTTCCACGCCGACCTGCAAATCCGCGCCTTGATAGTTTTGCTGACGGCCACCGCCCCCGCCTCCGCCGAACATTTGGCTGAAGATGTCGGAGAAGTCGAAGCCCTGCGCGCCGCCGAACCCGCCAAAACCGCCGAATCCGCCCGCGCCGCCGCCCATGCCCTGTTCGAACGCGGCATGGCCGTATTGGTCATACATGGCGCGTTTTTCTTTGTCGGACAAGGTGTCGTAGGCTTTTTGAACTTCTTTAAATTTTTCTTCCGCCTCTTTGTCGCCAGGATTGCGGTCAGGGTGGTATTTCATCGCCAGCTTGCGGTAGGCTTTTTTGATTTCGTCGTCGCTCGCACCGCGCGCCACGCCGAGTGTTGCATAAAAATCTTGGTTGCTCATGATAGTGATGGTTGTTGATATGTGTAAAAACTAGACCGGATATATGGGTGGGGTGGGGAAAACTCAAGAGCCTGAATAAAAGGTCGTCTGAAAAATACCGTTCTGTTTTCAGACGACCTTTGTCAAACCGACCTACCGACAACCTGCTATAATCCCTCTTTTATTTTTCTCAGGGCGGACGGGCGATTCGAAACGGGCCGGATTTTGGCACAGAAATGTCAGATTCAAGGCAAAAACCGCAGAAGGCGGCAACTTATGGAACAAAATACCGCCGTTATCGAATCGTCAGCCCGCCCTCACATTTTCAAGCGAAAAACAGAATGACCATGCAAGAACATTACCAGCCCGCCGCCATCGAGCCTGCGGCGCAGAAAAAATGGGATGACGCCCGTATTTTCAACGTCTCCGAAGACGCTTCCAAACCCAAATACTACTGCCTCTCCATGTTTCCCTACCCCAGCGGCAAGCTGCACATGGGGCATGTGCGCAACTACACCATCGGCGACGTATTGAGCCGCTTCAAACGCTTAAACGGCTTCAACGTCATGCAGCCTATGGGTTGGGACGCGTTCGGTATGCCTGCGGAAAACGCGGCGATGAAAAACAACGTCGCCCCTGCCGCATGGACTTACGACAACATCGAATACATGAAAACCCAGCTCAAAAGCCTGGGTTTTGCGATTGACTGGGAACGCGAAGTCGCCACCTGCAAACCCGAATACTACCGCTGGGAACAATGGCTGTTTACCAAGCTGTTTGAAAAAGGCATCGTCTATCGTAAAAACGGCACGGTGAACTGGGACCCCGTCGACCAAACCGTCCTTGCCAACGAGCAAGTCATCGACGGACGCGGCTGGCGTTCGGGCGCGTTGATCGAAAAACGCGAAATCCCGATGTATTATTTCAAAATCACGGATTACGCCGAAGAGCTGCTCAACGACTTGGACAAGCTGGAACACTGGCCGGAACAAGTCAAAACCATGCAGCGCAACTGGATCGGCAAATCACGCGGTATGACCGTGCGCTTTGCCGTTTCAGACGACAGCAAGCAAGGCTTGGAAGGCGATTACGCGAAATTCCTGCAAGTTTATACCACCCGTCCCGACACGCTGATGGGCGCGACTTATGTTGCCGTTGCCGCCGAGCATCCGCTGGCAACCGCCGCAGCCGCCGACAAACCCGAATTGCAGGCATTTATCGCCGAATGCAAAGCCGGTTCGGTTGCCGAAGCCGATATGGCGACGATGGAGAAAAAAGGCGTGCCGACCGGCCGCTACGTCGTCAACCCGCTCAACGGCGACAAGCTGGAAGTGTGGATTGCCAACTATGTATTGTGGGGCTACGGCGACGGCGCAGTGATGGCGGTTCCGGCACACGACGAACGCGATTTCGAGTTCGCCACCAAATACAATCTGCCGAAAAAACAAGTTATTGCCGTCGGCGACAACACATTCGACGCAAACCAATGGCAAGAATGGTACGGCGACAAAGAAAACGGCGTATTGGTCAACAGCGGCGACTTGGACGGCATGAATTTTCAGACGGCCTTCGACGCCATCGCCGCCAAGCTGCAAAGCCAAGACGCGGGCGAACCGAAAACCCAATACCGCCTGCGCGACTGGGGCATTTCGCGCCAACGCTACTGGGGCTGCCCGATTCCCATCGTTCATTGCGAAAAATGCGGCGACGTCCCCGTCCCTGCCGACCAACTACCTGTCGTTTTGCCTGAAAACGTCGTACCCGACGGCATGGGTTCGCCTTTGGCAAAAATGCCCGAGTTTTACGAAACCACCTGCCCATGCTGCGGCGGCGCGGCGAAACGCGAAACCGACACCATGGACACCTTCATGGAATCGAGCTGGTATTTCTTCCGCTACATGTCGCCCAAGTTCGCAGAAGGCATGGTATCGGCTGAAGCCGCAAAATACTGGGGCGCGGTCGACCAATACATCGGCGGCATCGAACACGCGATTTTGCACCTCTTGTACGCGCGTTTCTTCACCAAACTGATGCGCGACGAAGGCTTGGTCAGCGTGGACGAACCGTTTGAACGCCTGCTCACGCAAGGTATGGTCGTCTGTGAAACCTACTACCGCGAAAATGCCAACGGCAGCAAAGACTGGATCAACCCCGCCGATGTCGAGCTGACTTTCGACGACAAAGGCCGCCCCGTTTCCGCCGTCCTCAAAGCCGACGGGCAGCCCGTCGTCATCAGCGGCACGGAAAAAATGTCCAAGTCCAAGAACAACGGCGTCGATCCTCAAGAGCTGATTAACGCCTACGGCGCAGACACCGCCCGCCTGTTTATGATGTTCGCCGCACCGCCCGAACAGTCCCTCGAATGGAGCGACAGCGGCGTCGAAGGCGCACACCGCTTCCTGCGCCGCCTATGGCGTACCGTTTACGAATACCTGAAACAAGGCGGCGCGGTCAAAGCGTTTGCAGGCAGCCAAGACGGTTTGTCTAAAGAACTCAAAGACCTGCGCCACAAACTGCACGCCACTACCGCCAAAGTCAGCGACGACTACGGCCGCCGCCAGCAGTTCAACACCGCCATCGCCGCCGTGATGGAACTGCTCAACCAATACGACAAAACCGACACCGGCAGCGAACAAGGCCGTGCCGTCGCCCAAGAAGTATTGGAAACCGCCGTACGCCTGTTATGGCCCATCGTGCCGCACATCTGCGAAACCCTGTGGAGCGAATTGAACAGCGCGAAACTGTGGGAAGCAGGCTGGCCGACAGTCGACGAAGCCGCCTTGGTCAAATCCGAAATCGAAGTCATGGTTCAAGTCAACGGCAAACTGCGCGGCAAAATCACCGTCGCCGCCGACGCCTCCAAAGCCGACCTCGAAGCCGCCGCACTCGCCACCGAAGGCGCGGTGAAATTCATGGAAGGCAAGCCCGCCAAGAAAATCATCGTCGTACCGGGCAGACTGGTGAACATCGTGGTGTAAAGCCGATTCGGCATTGATTGCTGTAATTAAAAAAGGTCGTCTGAAAGCCTGCATACAGGTTTCAGACGACCTTTTTAAGGTAGATTGGGTTGTCTGCATTACAGACCTCAAATATAGTGGATTAACTTTAAACCAGGACGGCGTTGCCTCGCCCTAGCTCAAAGAGAACGATTCTCTAAGGTGCTGAAGCACCAAGTGAATCGGTTCCGCACTATCTGTACTGTCTGCGGCTTCGTCGCCTTGTCCTGATTTAAATTTAATCCACTATAACTTAATCTCAAAATCCAAAACATGAATTTATTTTTCGATACCGAATTGGGAAAGCAACAAAATAAAGCAACCCACAAAATCCGTGTAATGAGCGAGGCTTGGCTAGAAAAAAACGGCTACTGCCCCTGTTGCGGAAGCAAGTCGATGCAGAGATTTACCAATAACAAACCTGTTGCAGACCTCTTTGGTCCAAACTGTCACGAGCAATATGAATTAAAGAGTAAAAATCAAAAAACTATAGGTAACAGTGTGCCTGACGGTGCATATCACACCATGTTGGAGCGCATCCATTCAGATACCAACCCCAACTTTTTCTTTCTTGCATATAAAAAAGCGGATTACTCCATACAGCAATTGGTGCTTGTACCTAAACATTTCATAACACCGGACATGATTATTCCCAGAAATAAAGGTATTAAAAACCGACCACACCACATCATGTGCTCCATTAATCTTGTACCTTTACCTGAAAGCGGCAAAATATTCTTAATAGACAATTCCCGCATTATCGAACCCGAAATCGTTCTGAAAAAATGGCAATCCAATCTATTTTTACGCAACCAAAATACGGAACGCAAAGGCTGGCTTTTGGCTATTATGAAATGTATCGATCAACTCCCCGAAGAATTCACATTGTCACAAATGTATGAATTTGAAAACAAACTATCCATCCAATTTCCCCAAAACAACCATATCAAAGACAAAATCCGCCAACAGTTGCAAATTTTGCGTGATCAAAATATGATCGAATTCATTGGTCGCGGACTTTACAAAAAAATCAACAAATTGCACCCAACTCCCAAGGCGTTTTGATTTCAAATCATGATACTGAATTCACAAGGGATATTTATAGTGGATTAACTTTAAACCAGTACGGCGTTGCCTCGCCTTAGCTCAAAGAGAACGATTCTCTAAGGTGCTGAAGCACCAAGTGAATCGGTTCCGTACTATCTGTACTGTCTGCGGCTTCGTCTCCTTGTCCTGATTTAAATTTAATCCACTATAAATACCATATTTAAAACACAACCGGCCGTAGCGTGGGCTTTGCCCACGGATTGTTTTTTAAAAAACAAAGGTCGTCTGAAAGCCTGCATACAGGTTTCAGACGACCTTTCATATTTCGCGGGCATAGCCCACGCTACCAGTTGAACACTGTTGGAATACCGTTCTTTTCGATCGTGTTTCCATTGATGTGGCGCAGGCTTTGCCCACAGACTGAGTTTACTGACGCACAAGGTCGTCTGAAAACCCAAAACTTACAATCTGTCCTTACGAGCGGTAGTCTGCGTTGATGGAGACGTAGTCGTGCGACAGGTCGCAGGTATAGACGGTGGCGGCGGTTTGTCCGCGGTGGAGTTTGATGCGGACGGTGATTTCGTCTTTCGCCATCACTGCCTGTCCTTGTTCTTCGGTGTAGCTTGCGGCGCGGCCGCCGTTTTCGGCAACCAATACGTCGTCCAGATACATTTCGAGGATGTCGGCGTCCAAATCGGCGATGCCGGCGTAGCCGATGGCGGCGAGCAGTCTGCCGAGGTTGGGGTCGGAGGCGAAGAAGGCGGTTTTGACCAGCGGAGAGTGGGCGACGGCGTAGGCGACTTGGCGGGCTTCGTCGCGGGTTTTGGCGTTTTCGACGCGGACGGTGATGAATTTGGTCGCGCCTTCGCCGTCGCGGACGATGGCTTGGGCGAGCTCGAGGGCGAGGCTGCCGAGCAGGTCTTTGAGCTGTTTGTAGCGCGGGTCGGCGATGTTGTCGATTTCGCTTTGGCTGTTTTTGCCGGTGGCGATGATAACGAAGCTGTCGTTGGTGCTGGTGTCGCCGTCAACGGTGATGGTGTTGAAGGTTTCGTCGGCGATTTCTTGGGTCATCAGCTGGAGGACGGGTTGGGAAACTTTGGCATCGGTGGCGATGAAGGAGAGCATGGTCGCCATGTTGGGGTGGATCATGCCGGAGCCTTTGGCGATGCCGGTGGCGCGGACGGTGTGTTTTTCGCCGACGCTGCCTTCGCGCGAGGCGGATTTGGGCACGGTGTCGGTGGTCATGATGGCGCGTGCGGCATCCGCCCAGTCGGCGGGCTGCATTTTGGGCAGGGCGGCGACGATTTTGCCGACGGGCAGGGGCTCGAGGATGACGCCTGTGGAGAAGGGAAGGACTTGGGAGGGTTTACAGCCGGTTTGTTCGGCGGTGGCGGCGCAGGTTTCGATGGCGTCGATTCTGCCTTGAGCACCTGTACCGGCGTTGGCGTTGCCGGTGTTGATGATGATGGCGCGCACGCCGTCTTCGTCGAAGAGATGTGATTTGGCGATGTGGACGGGGGCGGCACAGAAGCGGTTGGTGGTGAAGACGGCACCGACGGTGTTGCCGCCGGAAAGTACCATCAGGGTGAGGTCGGCGCGGTCGGTTTGTTTGATGCCTGCGCGGGCGGTGAAGAGTTGGATGCCGTCGATGTTCAGCAGTTGGTCTGCGGTTTTTTCTGTGAGGTTGACTGCCATTTTGCTGCTCCTTTGTTTGGGGTTGCTATGGGTTTGGGTTTCAGACGACCTTTTTGGTTCATCGGGGTCGTCTGAAAAGTGTTCAGAATCCTAATACGGGGATGATAATCGGGGCAATGGCGGCGGTCAGTACGCCGTTGAGGGTCAGCCCCAGCCCTGCGTATGCTGCCATGCGCCGGCTGCGTTCGAGCGAGGCGGCGATGCCCATGGCGTGTGAGGCGGTGCCGAGCGACATGCCGACCGATGAGGGCATGCCGACGGTGTTTTTAAGCACGGTATAACCGGCGATCTGCCCGACCAGTCCGGCGACGATGACAGTGGCGGCGGTAATGGCGGGGATGCCGCCTATGGTGCGGGTGATTTCGATGGCGATGGGATTGGTCACGGATTTGGCGGCGAGCGAGAGGACGACTTCGCGTTCCGCGCCCAGCCATTTGGCGAAATACATGCCTGTGATGATGCCGGTAACGCTGCCGGCAAGCTGCGAGACGATGACGGGCAGCCACTGGCTGAAGATTTTTTGACGGTTTTGATAAAGCGGGACGGCAAGTGCGACGACGGCGGGCTTGAGCCAGAAGTCGATAAACTGCGCGGCATCGTGGTACGCGGCGTAATCGATGTCGAGGATTTTGAGATAGGCAATCAGGGTAACGGTGCTGATTAAGACGGGATTGAGCAGCAGATAGCCCGTCCGCGCGCGGAGGATGAGTGCCAGCGCGTAAACCGCCAGCGTCAGGAAAAGCAGGACGCTGGGCTGCTGCCACAGGGAAAGGATGCCGTCCATCAGATTTTCTCCCGTATCCATTGATGCACCTTGCCCGTTACCAACAGGACGCACACGGTACTGGCGGCGGCGGAAACGAGTATCGACAGCCAACTGTCGGCAATCAAATCCAAATAACTGATGACGGCGACGCAAGGCGGCACAAGGAAAAGCGTCAGGTTTGCCATCAGCGCGTCGGTAAGCTGCTGCAACCACTCGGCTTTCAACCACCCCGCCTGAAGCATGGCAAACAGAATGCCCATGCCGATGATGCTTCCGGGCAATTTGATGCCCGTAAGGTAGGCGGCGGTTTCGCCGAGCGCGAGGCAGCCGAGCAGGACGAGCAAGGCGCGGATGGTTTGCATGGGTCGGGTTTCCTCTATGGTTTGCCACTTTGCAGACGGGCGGTTTATGAATCTTTGTTAATAATTGAATCATAACGCCCTTGGGGTCGTCTGAAAAGTGTGGCTCAGCCCGAATGCAACATCGATTTGCCGTTTTCGCGCTTATCTGAATCAATCAGTACTGAAACCCAACAAGGTCGTCTGAAAGCATCTTGCCGGCTTTCAGACGACCTTGTTGGGTTACCACCCATAAAAAACGGCATGGTCAAAAGCCACGCCGTCGGATAGGGATTTTCCGCCTAGGATTTCCGGTAAGGATTTTCCACACCTTCAATCAAGGCTCGCAGATATTCGCGCAACTGCTTCTCGCTGCATCCCATCAGGAGCGCGTCTTCGAATGCGTCTTGCGCCGCCTGATAAAGCTCGGTCATGTTTTCGGTCATGACTTTCACTTTTTCAGTGCAGGATACGATTTGCCCGTCGTCGTCATACCATTTGGGCATTTCAGGCATACTCACGTTGGTACTTTCCTAGACTTAATTGAGGAAACGGGACGGATCGTTTTTCTTCACGCGGCGGGCGAAGGCGTATTTGGCATTCCAGTATTTGTTGCTGAGGCTGGTAACTTCGATACGTTTGCCGGTACGCGGCGCGTGGATGAAACGGTTGTTGCCGATGTAGAGGCCGACGTGGGAGATTCTGCCGCGACCCATCGTGCGGAAGAACACCATGTCGCCCGGCTGCAATTCGCTACGCGATACGCCGACACCCATTTTTGCCTGTGCGGCGGAGGTGCGCGGGAGGTTTACGCCCATCGAGCGTTTGAAGATGTGCTGCATAAAGCCGCTGCAGTCGAAACCTGTGGACGCGGATGTACCGCCGTAGCGGTAGGCTACGCCCAAAAGCCCCATCGCGCTGCTGATGAGTTCGTCTGCATTGTCTGATGACTGTACAGAGCTTACGGGTTGACGGGGAGCGATCGCGGCAGTGATTGCGCGTCCGGGTTGGAGGAGTGCCGGGGAAGCAGGTTGTCTTGCATCTTCAAATTGGTTTAAAACCTGCTGTCTGCTTCTGACGAACGAATCGAGATCGTCGGCGTTTGCAAAATGAATGCCGGACAGCACATAGACCGAAGCCAATAGTGCCGCCAGCCTGGATAAGGCTTTCATGTTTGACTGATTCCATTTTCAGACGACCTGTCTGCCGCCTGCTATTATGTTATTCTGTATCTGGGATATTCAGGCGATTGTATATAAAAAACAGGATGTTTGGCAAAAAAGCGTCTGTTATATTGCGTTAAAGCGTTGTTTATAAAAAATTTTGCAAAGATACCCGACCCATGATGATACCTACTCTGCTCGCTATGCGCGACTTTTCCAGAATGCGCGAAATTATTACCGTGCTGACGAAATACGGCTTGGGCGGCTTTGTGCAGCGCATCCGTTTGGGCGCGGCGGGCGGGGACGAAGTGCATCCCGACAGCCGTTATATGAGTACGCCGCGACGCTTCCGCAAAGCGTTTGAGGAGCTGGGTCCGACCTTCGTCAAACTCGGTCAGGTATTGTCCACGCGGGTCGATATTTTCGGGGCGGAGTGGATTGAAGAGTTCGAACAACTGCAAAGCAACGTCGCGCCGATACCGTCGTCTGAAATCTATACTTTGGTCGAAGCCTATCTGGGCAAGCCCGTTTCCGAAGTGTTCCGCAGCATAGACCCGAAACCCGCGGGCAGCGCGTCGGTGGCTCAGGTACACCGCGCCGAACTTTTAGACGGAACCGCCGTCGCCGTCAAAGTCAAACGCCCCGACATCGAGCCGGTCATTCAGGCGGATCTGCGGATTTTGAACCACCTCGCCAGACTGATGGAATCCGAAATCCCCGAAGTGCGCCGTTACCAGCCCGTATTGATGGTCGCCTATTTTGCCAAGAGTCTGGCGAAAGAAACCGATTTATCGGTGGAGCTGCGTTATATGCAGCGCTTCGGTCAGACCTTTTCAGACGACCCCTTGGTCCGCATCCCCGCCGTCTATCCCAACATTTCCAACCGGCACATCCTCGTACAAGACTACATCGGCGGCACGCTCCTGAAAGACGCCGACCTCGACACCATGCCCCACACCTTGCGCAACGGGCTTGCCGGACGGATTACCGACACGCTCTTCACCATGATGCTGCGGCAAGGCTTTTTCCATGCCGACCCCCATCCGGGCAACATCTTCATCAACGACAACGGCGGCATCACCTTCATCGACTTCGGGCTGGTCGGACACCTCGGCAACACCCGCCGCCGCGAAATCCTCAACCTCATCAACGCCCTGACCAACAACGACGCGCTGCTCATCCAATACGTCCTCAGCGACTGGGCGCAGGGCGATTTGCCCGACGAAAACCTGCTCGGCGCCGATGTTTTGGAAATGCTGCTCAACTACGAACACACGCCTATCCGCGACCTGCGCGTCAGTCAAGTCATCAACGACATCACCTCCATCATGCGCCGCCACGGGCTGACCCTGCCCGGCGACCTCGTGATGCTCTTCAAAACCCTCATCACCCTCGAAGGCGTCGTCAAACGGCTCGACGGCAGTATCGAACTGCTCGAACGCGCCAAACCCATCACCGAAGCCGCCGTCAAAGAACAAGCCTCCGCCGCCCACATCGCCCGCAACGCCAAAACGCAACTGCGCACCCTGTTGCAAATGGCGGAGTCGCTGCCGCAAGACTTCTTCAGGCTGACCAGAATGCTGCAAAAAGGCAAATTCGGCATCACCCTAGACCTCAAGCAGTCAGACCGCATCAGCCATCAAATCGACAGCGCCGCCAACCGCCTGACCATGGGCATCGTCACCGCCGCCCTGATTATCGGTTCGTCCATCGTCATGAGTATAGACACCGGCCCCAAGTTTATCGGCTTCGTCGGCTACCTTATCGCCTTCGCCAACAGCCTGTGGATTATCTGGTCGGTGTGGCGGTCGGGGAAACACTAAATTGCCTGCTTCCGAAGCAGACCGCCTCAAAAGCAGGCAAAAAATTTTGTGCTTTGCACACCTTACGGCACGGTATTAAAACAACTTACGCACTTCGGCTTCGATATCCGCCGCCCGCATAAAGGTTTCGCCGATTAAGAACGTATGCACGCCATGTCCGCGCATAAAGTCCACATCGTCTTTGTTTCGGATACCGCTTTCCGTGACGACCGTTTTACCCGACAGCTCGGGAAGCAGGTCTAAAGTTTGCTGGAGCGTGACTTCAAAAGTCCGCAGATTGCGGTTGTTCACGCCCCAAAGCGGCGTGGTCATACTGCGGCATTTTTCCAATTCGGATTGGTCGTGCAATTCCAGCAGCACGGTCAAGCCCAAATCGTGGGCAACGGCTTCAAAATGCGCCAACTGCGCGGCATCCAAGGCCGCCGCAATCAATAAAATCGCATCTGCGCCCCATGTGCGCGCCTGATAAATCTGATAGTCGTCGATGATGAAATCCTTGCGCAACACCGGCAGGCTGACCGCAGAACGCGCCTGTTTCAAATACTCGGGCGAACCTTGGAAATACACTTCGTCGGTCAACACAGACAAACAAGCCGCCCCTGCGCGTTCATACGCGCGCGCAATATCCGCAGGGTGAAAATCAGGCCGTATCAGCCCTTTGCTGGGGCTGGCTTTTTTGATTTCCGCGATAATGGCAGGCAAGTTTTGGGCGTGTTTATTGCGGATGGAAGCAAAAAAGTCACGCACGGGTTCGGCATCGCGCAACCGCGCTTTGACTTCCGCAAGCGGCACTGCCGCTTTTTGTGCGGCAACTTCTTGAGCCTTGGTGGCAAGGATTTTATTGAGGATATCGGTCATAAATGGCTTTCGGTCAATACATGGCGGAACCACGCAAAACAGCAGGCGACCCGATGCCGCTACATTTTGCGCCCTTCCATACCGTAAAGGGAAAAACGGTTTATCTTAACATTTACGAGGTCGTCTGAAAAACAGAAGATGGTTTCAGACGACCTCCCCGCGATGACAACACAACATACCTACCCCGCCCGCAACCGAAATCTACCGCCCATCCCGTCTTGCCGGTCAGAAAATCCGCATATGCTATGATGTTTCACTGCCGCGCCATCCAACCGATATCCCGCCGCACACACCTGACACATATCACCCAAAGGAATCATTTATGAAAAGATGGATAATAGGGGGCCTCATCCCGCTTCTCCTCATCTGGGAGACCAGCGTGGCTTGGCTGCATTACCAAGCCGTCCAAGCAGAAAAAGCATCCCAAAACATCAAACCCGCCGACATCGCCGTCATCCTGGGTAATTCCGTCAACAGGCGCGGCAAGCCCAATCCCTGCCTGCGCTCCCGAGTGGAAGCAGGTGTCGCCCTCTACCGTCAAAACAAAGTCAGCGGGTTGCTGATGAGCGGCGGCACGGACGGCGACGGCAGCAACGAAGCGGCAGCCATGCAATCTATGGCGATAGACATGGGCATTCCGCCCGAACACATCCGCATCGAAAACAAATCAGAAAGCACTTTTGAAAACATCGCCTTGAGCGCCCCGCTGTTGCAAGACGTATCCAACGTCATCATCGTCAGCGACGCCTTCCATCTCGCACGCGCCGAGTGGCTCGTCAACCGTCATTTAAAAGGCAAAAACGTCCAGTTTTACGCTTCCGGTTCCTGCGGCGACTCCACGCCCAATTACCTGCGCAAACTCTCCCGCGAAATACCCGCGTGGATTAAAGCCATGATTATGCACCGCTGAATCCTGTTCGTCCGAAGCAGACGGCTTTCGGTTTGGACAAACCGCGTTCACAGCTAGGCGTTGTCTGCATGGTTCATCATTGACGAAAGGTCGTCTGAAAATCGAAATCCGTTTTCAGACGACCTTTCCGTTATTCATCCCCTCAAACGCCATAACTGCAAACACCAAGCCACATATCGCCGCAAACGCATTTCCGTTATATCCAAAGAAGCAAACAATATTTCCCGTGCGATTCCCACCTTGTTATATTCCCCGCTCAAGTATTTGTCTGATAAGGAAAATATGATGGGACTCAAATCATGGCTGGGCATTATCTTCATCGGCGCGACGGTGTGGCTCGCCTCATGCGGGCAGTCCGGCGGCACGTCGAAAGGCAAACCCGAGCGCATCGTCATGTTGAATGTATCGTACGACCCGACACGCGAGTTCTACCGCGAATACAACCCGTTTTTCCAACACTACTGGCAAAAAACACACGGACAGGAAGCAGATATCCGCCTCTCCAACGGCGGTTCAGGCAAACAATCATTGACCGTGCAAAACGGCTTGAAAGCCGATGTCGTAACGCTTGCGCTGGCATCCGACATCGACGCGCTCCATCACAACAAAGCAGGCAGGCAACTCTTGGCGGAAGATTGGCAAAAAGCCTTGCCACACAACAGCACACCCTACACTTCGACCATCGTGTTCCTCGTACGCAAAGGCAATCCCAAGCAGATTCATGACTGGGACGACTTGGTCAAAGGCGACGTACAAATCATCACGGCAAACCCGAAAACCTCAGGCGGCGCACGCTGGAATTTCCTATCGGCTTGGGCGTACGCACAAGAAAAAGGCGGAGATGCGGCGGCAGAACAATTTGTCTCCGAACTCTACCGCCGCGTACCGGTCATGGACGCAGGCGCGCGCGGTTCGACCATAACCTTTACACGGCGCGGATTAGGCGATGTTTTGCTGGTATGGGAAAACGAAGCACACCTCGCCTTGCAGGAAAATCCAAACCAATTTGAAATCATCACGCCGTCAATATCCATGCTGTGCGAACCGCCCGTCGCCGTGGTCAGCGCAGTAGCAAAAGAAAAAGGCACGGAACAAATCGCCAAAACCTATTTGGAAATGCTGTATAGCAAAGAAGCGCAACGAATGGCAGCACGCCATTTCTACCGCCCCACCGACGAAGCCGTACGCGCCGAATTTAAAACACGCTTCCCCGATTTAAAACTGGTCGGCATCGACGAAACCTTCGGCGGTTGGCGCAAAGCACAAGCACGATTTTTCAACGACGGCGGCGTATTCGATAAGATTTACCGACCGCAAAGCTGATTGCATTCAGATATAGTGGATTAACTTTAAACCAGGACAAGGCGACGAAGCCGCAGACAACACAGATAGTACGGAACCGATTCACTTGGTGCTTCAGCACCTTAGAGAATCGTTCTCTTTGAGCTAAGGCGAGGCAACGCCGTACTGGTTTAAAGTTAATCCACTATAAAACAAAGGTCGCCTGAAAACCTGTTTCCAAGTTTTCAGACGACCTCTTGGTCTTCATACGCTTACACGAATCAATCAGAAAAACAGCTCGCGCCAGCTGATACGTTGCAGACCACAGATACGGCCTTTTACTGTCAGAGATTCCCCTTTATTCAGGAGTAAACTGCGCTGGTCTCCCTCTTTGCCTGAGAAGCATTTGTTGTTGGGCGTACCAGAACCCAACCCAAGCTCCTTATCCGTACCGGTTTCACCGCTGTCGCCATCGGCGGTAACAGGATCGTCTGTACGCTTGTTCGGATCGATAAAGGTGAAGCTGACAATACCCTCTTGAGTCAAACCGTTGGCGTATTGCGTACCGAAACCGCTCAATTCACGCTTAAATATATCAGGCGTAAAACGTGCGCTACGGCTATTGAGTGCACCGCCGTTATCAGCATTGATACCGAGGAAGGTCGTGCTGGTTACAGTTGACTTATTGTTGCTGACAGGCAGACACAAGTCTTTTTCCGCTTCTTCTTTGCCGATGGTTTTACCAACATCAGAAGTGTACTTGCGTATTGTAACGATGGCAGTACGCAGAATCATGGTCGGCTTAAGTGAAACACGCTCACCGGGACGCAGATTGATGAACCAGCCCTTATGCGCCTCTTCAATTTTTTCGTTGCTCAGATATAAGGCTTTACTGGTTTGCGGCTGATTGTTTCCATCGTTATATGACTGCTCTGCCTCAGTAATAGTTTGTTCACGCAGGTTTTGCGCGACGACACCCTGATTTGTTTTGTCCTCAAAGAGATCTTTCGGCGTTTTATCCAATTTTTGGAAAATACCGTAAATCGATTGTGTCTCAGTATTGCTCAAATCACTTTGGTAGATCTCGCTACCTGTACCGAAAATCACGACGTATTCCTTAGTACCTTTTCGCGATACGGCAGGAGCCGAGGTAATCGGCTTGCTTGACGAACCTGAGAAAATTTTGACCGCAGTCCAATCACTAGGAGCTGCCCCGCGCAGGTCGAAGCGGTACATATTACCCCCTCGGTCGCCTGCAAAGGCAAAATCGACAACCCCGTCAAAATCGGTATCGAGCAGTGTCGGCGTGGACAGCCCGCCTACACCATCCTTCACGACAATTTTCGCCAGTTGATCACCGGGTTTACCTGAAGCCTGACCGCGTTTTTCGCCTGTACCGACTTCTTTACCAAGCATTTCGTAAACATATAACGCCGTTTCGTTGGCTGCTGCATCTTTTTCTTCAGCTGCGTAGCCACTGGCGAGGAAGCCTGCGTAACGGATGTTTTCATTCAGTTTGGCACTACCGTCAGTTTCACGCTTGATGGAAACACGACCGATTTGTGGCGTACCGATGGTAAAGCCCAAAGTATTGTCTTTACCTTTGGCCGTTTCAAACAAAGGAACTTTATCGCTCCAAGCAGCCGCATCCAGACCGGTATTGGTGGTTTGATCTTCTTTACCGCCTATATTGAGAGCGTATGCACCACGTCCGCCTTGTCCCATTGCGCCAAACATAAAGACACGTTGCTGAAACTTACTGCCTTGTTCAGCTGCGGCAGTCTGACGCAGGGTAAAGCCACCATTTACGCCGTATTTATGGTTTTCAATGGATTTTCCGTAATCCGCATGCGCGATGTCTTTCAATACTTTGGCAAGCGTAATCGGGTTGCCCGAAGCATCATTTTCACGCTCCATCGCAGAAGGAAGATAGCTGACTTTCAAATCATAAGGATTGTTACCATCCGTACTTTGGAAAATATGCACCATACCGTCGTTGGCTGCGGCAACCAAATATTTGCGGCGACCATGCTCCTGATTGCCGACTGCTGCAACAGAACCATCTAGGATATCACCTAAATCACGCTCTCCGGCTTTACGCTCACGGTAAGGCTTGTATGCACTGTCATCTCTACCAACCCTGCCCGTCCAATTGAGCAGCTTTTTCCATTCGTCTTTGTCATCATTCTCAATACCAAAATAGGCATTGTTGACTTTATCAGCAGGAATGGCGTCGATAAAGTAAGTATTAGAACCCGTGTTGATCAACGTTTTACGATTACCAAAAGAGGGTTGGGTAACCGTACCTTCCCGTCTACCGTCACTATTATTCAATTTATTAAATAAAATCTGACTGCTCCAAGAGCCGGTATTCAACTTGATGGTTGCCGCTAGATCAGGAATGCCACTACTAGAAGTTGCAGGCGCAGTACCACCCTCTCCTTCAAAAGGAATACTTGCATTATCATCACTAATCTGACTGATAATTTTCTCAAAAGCTTTATATAAATCATCAGGTTTTGCAGCATTGAAATACCAGCCATCGTGACTTGCGCCCCTTATGAGGTATTGCTCACCAGCCGGAGAAATGCCGTTACCAAAACCGACAGTGAAGGTTTGTACCGTTTGTTTGCTGTAATCCACACCCTTAGGGTCAATATTTGGATCGCCATCCCAGCTCACCCCTGCAGCATCCACACGATCTACAGCAGCAGTTTTAATGTCCTTGACAGCAAGTTTACGGCTAAAGAATGCCATACCGCCCTCGACTCCCCTGTATCTGTTGGCAGTATCCCAGAATTTCGAATAGTGTACATTTTCCCTCTTATCTCTACATGTATTGCCCAATTCATAAGGATCGAAATATTTCATCGGAGACTCGCCAAAATAATTGTAGGCAGTGATAAACGGTTTCGTCCGATAAAGATCTGCTTCGTAGTTCAAGTATGCTTTCGGATAGTTTGAATTTCTCCGCCCATTATTTCCATCATAGTTGAAACGATAATGAAAACTTGTACTATCATGATTGCAAGAGAAGTTGGCATCACCGTCAGACATCATCACAACATAGGATTTTTGACAGCGGTATTTTATATTCGGCATGACAGCAGATGCGACCACCTCGTAATACCTGCGGGTAGCAGGCGTATAACCTGAAGCGCCCATGTTGTCTACCAAAGTTTTCATTTGCTCCCATGAAGTATTAAACGTTTCTTCGCTATTCGTATAATTCTTTTTGGTATGCTTTGTAGGATCAGGATTACTAAAATTATTTTCTGTATTTACCAAAGCCTGCAAACCCCAGTTGAACTTATCCTGATACTTGTCAAGAACTTTATTCAACGCTGTTTTTGTGACATCCATTCGGGATTCTTGCCCTGGAAAGTTGTACCCCCCAGTAATTGCATTACGACTCATACTTCCAGAATTATCAATAAAAAACATAATGTTATGTTTGATTTTCGGCTGCTCAATAATCTGAGATTCGTTTTGCAGGTAAAGCGGGGTTTTGGCAAATTGCGCTTGCGCTTGCGATGCCGCCCCCATCAGGGCGAGCGCGGAGGCGATGCTGTAAATCATCGGACGGATGGAACCGGGGCAACGTGAAGATTTGTTTTTCATAATGCGTTCTTTTTTCATAAAATCGTCGGTTGACGGATGATGACGTTGTTTTTATTTTCTCGGAATGAGATTCTAACATTTACGATGTCATTTATGTGGGGTTCGGGCTGTTTTTTTTATCTGACGCGGCGAACAATGGCGAAAATGAAACAGGCGGCGCGATTGTAAAGGCAAAATCCGTTGCCACGTCACGGCTTGAACGATATGGCTTTTTGACGTAGAATGCATTGCTTCTACGGTATAGGCAGCTATGCCTGAAAAAGCACGTTACGCAGCAAAATCAAGGCTGCGGGGCGTGTTTTTTTTTAGCCGATATTTTCTCAGGCGGTCTTTTTTGTAAACAATTTTCAGACGACCCCTGCCCGTTTCTGCAAACCGACCATCATCAGGCAAACAGGATTCCATCATGACCACTCCGGCTCTTCTCGTTCTCGCTGACGGCAGCGTATTTCACGGCACATCAATCGGTTACGAAGGTTCGACTTCCGGCGAAGTCGTGTTCAACACTTCCATGACCGGCTATCAGGAAATCCTGACCGACCCGTCTTACTGCAAACAAATCGTTACCCTCACCTACCCCCACATCGGCAATACCGGCACCAACGCCGAAGACGAAGAAAGCCACAGCGTTTATGCCGCAGGCTTGATTATCCGCGACCTGCCGCTCTTGCACAGCAACTTCCGCGCCTCCGAAAGCCTGCACGACTATCTGGTGCGCAATAAAACCGTCGCCATCGCCGACATCGACACCCGCCGCCTGACCACGCTGCTGCGCGAAAAAGGCGCACAAGGCGGCGCGATTTTGACCGGCGCGGACGCGACGGTTGAAAAAGCGCAAGAACTCATCGCCGCGTTCGGCAGCATGGTCGGCAAAGACTTGGCAAAAGAAGTTTCCTGCAAAGAAGCCTACGAATGGACCGAAGGTGAATGGGCGTTGGGCAAAGGTTTCGTTACCCCTGCCGAACAGCCGTTCCACGTCGTCGCTTACGATTTCGGCGTGAAAACCAACATCCTGCGTATGCTCGCCTCGCGCGGCTGCCGCCTGACCGTCGTCCCCGCCCAAACCAGCGCGGAAGACGTGTTGGCACTCAACCCAGACGGCGTGTTCCTCTCCAACGGCCCCGGCGACCCCGAGCCTTGCACCTACGCCATCGAAGCCGTGCAAAAACTGATGGCAAGCGGCAAACCCATCTTCGGCATCTGCTTGGGACACCAGCTCATCAGCCTCGCCATCGGCGCAAAAACCCTGAAAATGCACTTCAGCCACCACGGCGCGAACCACCCCGTGCAAGACTTAGACAGCGGCAAAGTCGTCATCACCAGCCAAAACCACGGTTTCGCCGTCGATGCCGACACCCTGCCCGCCAACGCAAGGATTACCCACAAATCCTTGTTCGACAACACCTTGCAAGGCATCGAGCTGACCGACAAACCCGTGTTCTGCTTCCAAGGCCACCCCGAAGCCAGCCCCGGCCCGCAGGATGTCGGCTATCTGTTTGACAAATTCATTGACAATATGAAAGCGGCAAAACAATAAGCCGCCTTTTCAGACGACCTCTCAACTCAACAAGGCCGTCTGAAAAATCCCCCCTCAAGTCAGAAAGGAAACCCCATGACTGAAAAACAAATGCGCGTACTCTCCATCGTCGCCACCCTGACCGCCGTAGGCATGTACGTTTCCTACATCCCGCAAATCCAAAACAACCTTGCGGGCAACCCTGGCTCGCCGCTGCAACCCCTCGTCGCCGCCATCAACTGCACATTATGGGTTGCCTACGGCTTTTTGAAAGAAAAACGCGACTACCCCGTCGTACTGGCAAACGCCCCCGGCATCATTTTGGGCTTGATTACCTTTATCACCAGCTTTTAAAAACCATACCGATTTCATGTCGGTCAAACGCTGACCGACCTTACTCACCACCATCAACATAAGGATTAACCCTATGAAAAAAGTAGCCCTGTTTATCGCATTAATCGGCGCATTATCCGCGTGCAACACCATCCACTCCGTCGCACGTGATGCCAATACAGCCGTACAAGCATGGAATGACGACTACCAAAAACAAAACAATCGCTAACACATTACACCAAACCACAAGGCGGTTTGCCCATCAAACCGCCTGAAGAAAACCCATTCATAAAGGCATTTCATGAAAAAAACGGCTTTACTCCTCTGCCTGCTTATGAGCGCCCCTGCCTTCGCAGGTGACAAAACCATCGACCTGAAAAAAATCAGCCAACTCGGTGCGGACATCTTCGATTCCGCCACCCAGGGCGTATACAAAACCATCTCTGAAAGCAGCAAAACCATAGCCAACTCAGAATGCATCATCCCGACAACCGCCGCAGAATTGGAGCAATTTTCCGTAGACCACTGCCTGAAAGAACCCGCCATGGCAGGCAGCATCTATATGGATCAGGCACTCAAGCAAAAAGGGACGAGAGTCGATGAAGGCGCAAGAAGCCTAGAAAACCTATCCAATAAAATATTAGAAGGCGTACAAACCATCATAGACATAGAATAAAACCACATTCGGCAACTCAGCACCCACCATTCAATACACCATAACAAACTAACGTCCTCAACATTACCGGAAAGAAACCCACCAAGACCTACATACAAAACGCCAAGCTTTTTTCAGACGACCTCAAGAATAGGATGGATTGATAAGCCCAACGTTTTTGTACGATTACGCGTGTTATGCTGTTTTTTTAAGCTAATCTACACTTATAGTATTAAATTTAAATCAGGACAAGGCGACGAAGCCGCAGACAGTACAGATAGTACGGAACCGATTCACTTGGTGCTTCAGCACCTTAGAGAATCGTTCTCTTTGAGCTAAGGCGAGGCAACGCCATAATGGTTTAAAGTTAATCCACAATACTGAAAAAAGATGGTCATCAAGGCGTTTTCCACACCCAATAATAAAAAAATGAACCCGCCCGAAAAACTATTGACCGCTGACAACCCCGCCCTGCGCCAACGCGCCAAAGCCATGCGCAAAGAAATGAGCGAGGCGGAAGCAAAATTGTGGCAGCACCTGCGGGCAGGCCGTCTGAACGGCCATAAATTCCGCCGCCAGCAGCCGATGGGAAATTATATTGTTGATTTTATGTGCATAACGCCCAAACTGATTGTCGAAGCAGACGGCGGGCAGCACGCGGAACAAGCCGCATACGACCACGCTCGGACGGCATATCTCAACAGCCTGGGCTTTACCGTGCTACGTTTTTGGAATCACGAGATTTTGCAGCAGACAAACGATGTGCTGGCGGAAATCCTGCGTGTGTTACAGGAATTGGAAAAGCAGCCTGCACGGTAGCAGATGGCTGATTTTGATTGGATTATTGAAAATAATAGTGTAAAGCTGCCTGAATTGAGCGTTTATAAAGGTCGTCTGAAAAGCAAAAGCAGCCTGCACGATCTGATTTCTTTGCAGAACCCTTCATCCCAATAGCTACCCGTCCTCTCTCCCCGTGGGAGAGAGCTAGAGAGAGGGCAACAAGCCGCAAGGCTTGTATTGGGGCGGTAGTGTGTTGGGAAAGGTTGCTGCAATTCGGGGAATGCCCTCTCCCCAGCCCTCCCCCACGGGGGAGGGGGCGGATTATAGCAAGTTTTGCGGTTGCAGGCGGTTTGAAAAGCAACTTGGATTTACAACCGTTGATTTCAGGTCGTCTGAAAAGTAAAAAAGCAGCCTGCACAACCTGTTTTCCTTGCAGAACCCTTCATCCCAACAGCCGCCCCGTCCTCTCTCCCGTGGGAGAGAGTTAGAGAGAGAGCAACAAGCCGCAAGGCTTGTATTTTGAGTGGTAGGATATTGGGAAAGGTTGCCGAAATTCGGGGAATGCCCTCTCCCCAGCCCTCCCCCACGGGGGAGGGGGCGGATTATAGCAAGTTTTGCGGTTGCAGGCGGTTTGAAAAGCAACTTGGATTTACAACCGTTGATGCAGGTCGTCTGAAAAACAAAAAGCAGCATGCACAACCTATTTTCCTTGCAGAACCCTTAATCCCAACAGCCGCCCCGTCCTCTCTCCCCGTGGGAGAGAGTTAGAGAGAGGGCAACAAGCCGCAAGGCTTGTATTTGGGAGATTTAGGTGTTGAGAAAGGTTGCCGCCATTTTGGGAATGCCCTCTCCCCAGCCCTCCCCCACGGGGGAGGGGGCAGGTTGCAGCAGATTCAAGTATTACAGGTCGTCTGAAAAAGAATGCCCGAAACATCAACAGCAGGAATTTTTCAGGTAGCCTTTTATCGCAAGGCAGATGGAACAAACGCCGCGAGCGTTTTTTCAGACGACCTTTGAACCCGTCGGTAGGGTGTGTGCCGCAAGGCACGCGCGCGGTGGGTTGGGGTTGCAGGGAAAATAGAGAACGCGTGCGTGCGTACCGCACACACCCTACATGCAGGCTGCTACACAACCTTTTTTCCTTGCAGCAACCCTTAACCCCAACAGCCGCCCCGTCCTCTCTCCCGTGGGAGAGAGTTAGAGAGAGGGTAACAAGCCGCAAGGCTTGTATCGGGGCGGTTAGGGTGTTGGGAAAGGTTGCCGCAATTTGGAGAATGCCCTCTCCCCAGCCCTCCCCCACGGGGGAGGGAGCGGGTTGCAGCGGATTCAAGCGTTGCAGGTCGTCTGAAAAAGAATGCCCGAAACATCAACGGCAGGAATTTTTTAGGTAGCCTTTATCGCAAGGCAGATGGAACAAACGCCGCGAGCGTTTTTTCAGACAGCCTTTGAACCCATCGGTAGGGTGTGTGCCGCAAGGCACGCACGCGGTGGGTTGGGGTTGCAGGGAAAATAGAGAACGCGTGTGTGCGTACCGCACACACCCTACATCCGGGCTACGGCTTGTTTGATTTGAAATTTCAGCAACATCGTAAATTGGGTTGTCAAACCCAACAAAACCGCGAACTTTAAGAAACCGTTGGGTCATACCCCAACCTACGCTTACTGCACGATGAAATATAAACTTCACTATTTATTTGTTTTATTGTTTTGCTTTTTCTTTTTTGCTATTCCAGTTTATATGGCAAACAACTTGATTAATGACATTAAGAGGATTAACTTTCAACGAAAGAAAATAACCAATGGACTAGCAGAGTTTATTGTAAAAAGTATTGTACGTTTTATTGATAATATTTTTTTAGAAAAAAGAGAAATTATAGAATTTACACCTGAATCAACACATGAATACTTCTGGACTAGGATAAGTATATATATATTATTTTTTCTATTTCTCCTTTCTTTCTTAATTGATTTTATATCGAATACTATAGACAAACAAGCATTTGATACAATTATTGTTGTAATGAGCTTAGTCAGTCTAGCACTTGGGAGATTATTTGAAATATATAATAATGATAAATTTTACTTGTATATATCATTTTGTTTGAAGACTGCATCATATAGTGTTTCTTTATGGTTATTATTAATTACAACGCTGGATTGTATTTTTAATAGTTGTCGTTCTATCGGCTTAGCAGGACTAGTAACTATTCTATTAATATCGTTTTTTCTTTTAATTTTAAGCAAGTTAGTCAGAATTAAAAATAGAGAAAGGCTTTTATTTGTTTTTTGGTGGATATTTATTTTAATTCTATATGGTATAAAAATAAAAACTTCCCCAAATTGAATTTTTTAATTTTAGTTAATTAAATCTTATTTGTTCAAGAAAGACCCACCCATGCCCAAACGTACCGACCTAAAATCCATCCTTATCATCGGCGCCGGCCCTATCGTTATCGGTCAGGCCTGCGAATTTGACTATTCGGGCGCACAGGCCTGTAAGGCTTTGCGTGAAGAAGGCTACAAAGTCATTCTGGTGAATTCCAACCCCGCCACGATCATGACCGACCCTGAAATGGCGGATGTTACCTACATCGAGCCGATTATGTGGCAGACGATGGAGAAGATTATCGCCAAGGAGCGGCCCGATGCGATTCTGCCCACGATGGGCGGCCAGACTGCGCTGAACTGTGCGCTGGATTTGGCGCGCAACGGTGTGCTGGCGAAATACAATGTCGAGCTGATCGGCGCGACGGAAGATGCCATCGACAAGGCGGAAGACCGCGGCCGCTTTAAGGAAGCGATGGAGAAAATCGGCCTCTCCTGCCCGAAATCTTTTGTCTGCCACACGATGAACGAAGCCTTGGCGGCGCAGGAACAGGTCGGCTTCCCGACGCTGATTCGTCCGTCTTTCACCATGGGCGGTTCGGGCGGCGGCATTGCCTACAATAAAGACGAGTTTTTGGCGATTTGCGAACGCGGTTTCGATGCGTCGCCCACGCATGAGCTGTTGATTGAGCAGTCCGTGCTCGGCTGGAAAGAGTACGAGATGGAAGTGGTGCGCGATAAGAACGACAACTGCATCATCATTTGCTCGATTGAAAACTTCGACCCGATGGGCGTGCATACGGGCGACTCGATTACGGTTGCGCCGGCGCAGACGCTGACGGACAAGGAATACCAAATCATGCGCAACGCTTCGTTGGCGGTATTGCGCGAAATCGGCGTAGATACCGGCGGCTCGAACGTGCAGTTTGCGGTGAACCCTGAAAACGGCGAGATGATTGTGATTGAGATGAACCCGCGCGTGAGCCGTTCGTCCGCGCTGGCTTCCAAAGCGACGGGCTTCCCGATTGCGAAGGTGGCGGCGAAGCTGGCTGTCGGCTTTACGCTGGACGAGTTGCGCAACGACATTACCGGCGGCCGCACGCCCGCGTCGTTCGAGCCTTCCATCGACTATGTGGTAACCAAAATCCCGCGTTTCGCGTTTGAAAAATTCCCCGCCGCAGACGACCGCCTGACCACGCAGATGAAATCGGTGGGCGAAGTGATGGCGATGGGTCGCACGATTCAGGAAAGTTTCCAAAAAGCCCTGCGCGGCTTGGAAACAGGCTTGTGCGGCTTCAATCCGCGCAGCGAAGACAAAGCGGAAATCCGCCGCGAACTGGCCAACCCCGGCCCTGAGCGTATGCTGTTTGTGGCAGACGCGTTCCGCGCGGGCTTCACGCTGGAAGAAATCCACGAAATCTGCGCCATCGACCCTTGGTTCTTGGCGCAAATCGAAGACTTGGTGAAAGAAGAGCAACAGGTAAGTGCAGGCTGCCTGAAAGATTTGGATTTCGCCGCCCTACGCCGTTTGAAACGCAAAGGCTTCTCCGACAAACGTATCGCGCAGCTTTTGGGCGTAAAAGAAAAAGAAGTGCGCGAACACCGCTACGCGCTGAAGCTGCATCCCGTCTATAAACGCGTCGATACCTGCGCTGCCGAGTTCGCCACCGAAACCGCCTACCTCTATTCCACTTACGAAGAAGAATGCGAAGCGCATCCTTCCGACCGTAAAAAAGTGATGATTCTCGGCGGCGGCCCGAACCGCATCGGTCAGGGCATCGAGTTTGACTACTGCTGCGTTCACGCCGCGCTCGCCCTGCGCGAATCGGGCTTTGAAACGATTATGGTGAACTGCAACCCCGAAACCGTGTCCACCGACTTCGACACCAGCGACCGCCTGTATTTCGAGCCGCTGACGCTGGAAGACGTGTTGGAAATCGTCCGCACCGAAAACCCTTGGGGCGTGATTGTACATTACGGCGGTCAAACCCCGCTCAAACTCGCCAACGCGCTGGTTGAAAACGGCGTGAACATCATCGGCACATCCGCCGACAGCATCGACGCCGCCGAAGACCGCGAACGCTTCCAAAAAGTGTTGAACGACTTAGGCCTGCGCCAGCCGCCCAACCGCATCGCCCACAACGAAGAAGAAGCGCTCGTCAAAGCCGAAGAAATCGGCTATCCGCTGGTCGTGCGCCCGTCTTACGTCCTCGGCGGCCGCGCCATGCAGGTCGTCCACTCCGCCGAAGAGCTGCAAAAATACATGCGCGAAGCCGTGCAGGTATCCGAAGACAGCCCCGTGTTGCTCGATTTCTTCCTGAACAACGCGATTGAAGTCGATGTGGACTGCGTTTCAGACGGCAAAGACGTCGTTATCGGCGGCATCATGCAGCACGTCGAGCAGGCAGGCATCCACTCCGGCGACTCCGGCTGCTCGCTGCCGCCCTACTCGCTCAGCGAAGAAATCCAAGACGAAATCCGCCGCCAAACCAAAGCCATGGCCTACGCGCTGGGCGTGGTCGGCCTGATGAACGTACAGTTTGCCGTGCAGGACGGCGTGGTGTTCGTATTGGAAGTGAACCCGCGCGCCAGCCGTACCGTCCCCTTCGTCTCCAAAGCCACCGGCGTGCCGCTCGCCAAAGTCGGCGCGCGCTGCATGGCAGGCATTTCCCTGCAAGAGCAAGGCGTGGAGAAAGAAGTCGTTCCCGATTTCTATGCCGTTAAAGAAGCCGTGTTCCCCTTCATCAAATTCCCCGGCGTAGACACCATCCTCGGCCCCGAAATGCGCTCCACCGGCGAAGTGATGGGCGTGGGCGCAAGCTTTGGCGAAGCCTACTACAAAGCCCAACTCGGCGCAGGCGAACGCCTGAATCCGACCGGCAAAATCTTCCTCGCCGTACGCGACGAAGACAAACCGCTCATCGTCAAAACCGCGCAAAACTTCCAAGCCTTAGGCTACGGCGTCTGCGCCACACGCGGCACCGCCGAATACCTGAAAGAGCACGGCATCATCGTGCAGGCGGTGAACAAAGTACAGGAAGGCCGCCCGCACATCGTGGACGCGATTAAGAACGGCGAAATCGCGCTGGTGGTCAACACCGTCAGCAGCTCGGCGCAATCCATCGCCGACAGCCACAGCATCCGCCGCACCTCCCTCACCCAACGCGTGCCGCAATACACCACCATCGCCGGCGGCGAAGCCATGAGCGAAGGCGCAAAAAGCCGCGACCACCTAGGCGTGTACAGCGTGCAGGAGTTGCATGGACGGTTGAAGGCGTTGAAGTAATGGAAATACAGGCTGCCTGAAAACTAGAGAAAACAGTTTCAGGCAGCCTGAAATTTGACAATACGCAGCAAAAGGAAAATGGAATGTTTTGGTTATTAGTGATTTTGATAGTTATCGTTTTGTGGCTGGTGAAAGTGTATAACAAGCTACAAAGCAGTATGCAGAATATCCGTGAAGGATTTTCCAATCTGCAGGCGGGATTAAAAAAACGTCAACAACTAAGCGGGCAAATTATTGAAATCGCTTCAGGTTATTTAGAACACGAACAGGTCACTCAACTGCGTGTGGCTCAGTCGCAAAACACCCAACAACTGGCTGCAATGGCACAAAATTTCCCCCAGCTGAAAGCAGATGCCACCTATCAAAAACTGATGGGACAGCTGGAAGCATTGGAAAATGACATTTTGGCGCGCCGAGAAAATTATAATAACCGTGTGAAGCGGTTCAACAGCTACCGTAATTCATTTCCTGCGGTGTTAGTAGCACAAAAACTGTCGTTTGACACGGTGGAGTACTTTGACAGCGATGATGAAAAATTTGATGCACAAGTACAAAGTTTTGCGCGCGACGATAGCGCTGTACTGCAAGAAATTATCGGAAACAGCGCAAAAGCCGTGAAAAATATTTCCACTCAGGCTGTTCAGGTAGTACAGGGCAACAAAAAACAACTCGGAAATCAGACTAACGACGTAACACAGCCCACCAACAGTACAGATAATCCAGCTGATACATCGTCTGAAAAACCAGAATAAACCTACCCTGAGAACCAGGCAGTAAAGCTGCCAACGGGGCAACCTAAAAAGCCACAACTCCCTAGGCGTATACAACGTATAGGAAGTACATGGATGCTTGAAAAATAGGGGCTGAATCTGAATTAGGTTTAACTTCAACAAAAAGGTCGTCTGAAAACCAATCTTCCGGTTTTCAGACGACCTTTTCTTTATTATCTGCCTACCTTATTCGGGACGCATCTGCGGGAACAGAATCACGTCGCGGATGGTTTGAGAATCGGTCAACAGCATCACCAAGCGGTCGATGCCGATGCCGCAACCGCCTGTCGGCGGCAGACCGAATTCCATCGCGCGGATGTAGTCGGCATCGTAGTGCATGGCTTCGTCGTCGCCCGCGTCTTTTTGCGCCACTTGCGCTTTGAAGCGTTCGGCTTGATCTTCGGGGTCGTTCAACTCGGAATAGCCGTTTGCCAGTTCGCGGCCGACAACGAACAATTCGAAACGCTCGGTCAGTCCTTGTTTCGTATCCGAAGCGCGTGCCAACGGGGAAACTTCGACCGGATAATCGACGATGAAGGTCGGGTTCCACAGTTTGCCCTCGGCGCAACCTTCAAACAGGGCAAGTTGCAGGCTGCCGATGCCGGGGGACGGTGGCAGGCTTTCGCCGTGTTTGACGATTTCTTTTTTCAGCCACTCCGCATCGTTCAACTGCTCGTCGGTGTAGTGCGGATTGTATTTTTTGATGGCTTCGAGAATGGTCAGGCGCTCAAACGGGCTTTCCAAATCGACTTCTTTGCCGTTGTAGCTGATTTTCGCTGTGCCGTTGACCGTGTGCGATGCGTTGCGGATGATGTCTTCCGCCATCTGCATCATGCGTTCGTAGTCGGAGAAGGCTTCGTAGAATTCAATCATGGTGAATTCGGGGTTGTGGCGCACGGACATGCCTTCGTTGCGGAAGCTGCGGTTGATCTCGAACACGCGCTCCAAACCGCCGACCACCAGACGTTTCAGATACAACTCGGGCGCAATGCGCAGGTAGAGCGGGATGTCCAAAGCGTTGTGGTGGGTCACGAAGGGTTTCGCCGTCGCGCCGCCGGGAATCGGGTGCATCATCGGGGTTTCAACTTCGAGATAATGCTCGTTCACCATGAAATTGCGCACGGATTGGATGATTTGGCTGCGTTTGATAAACGTATTGCGCGATTCTTCGTTGGCAATCAAATCGACGTAGCGTTGGCGGTATTTGGTTTCCTGATCGCTCAAGCCTTTGTGTTTGTCGGGCAGTGGGCGCAGGGATTTGGACAGCAGGCGGATGTCGGACACGCGCACGGTCAATTCGCCGTGGTTGGTTTTGAACAAAGTACCTTCCGCGCCGACGATATCGCCCAAGTCCCAATGGTTGAAATCGTCCAAAACTTCCTGACTCACGCCTTTGTTGTTCAGATAAAGCTGGATTTGACCGGTCACGTCTTGGATGGTGGCGAAGCTCGCCTTGCCCATTTGGCGTTTGAGCATCATGCGGCCGGCAATTTTGACGGGAACGGCTTGCGGGTCGAGTTCTTCTTTGCCGATTTCGCCGTATCGGGCGTGCAAATCGGCGGCAAAGCTGTCTCGCTTGAAGTCGTTGGGATAGGCAATGCGCTGTTGGCGGATGTTGTGCAGTTTTTCGCGGCGCAGGGCGATGATTTGGTTTTCGTCCAACTGCGGCTCGGTTTGCGGATTGTTTTGTTCGCTCATGGTGTTTTCCGGAAAAATAAATCAGGCGCAATCTGTTTCAGACGACCTGATTGAATCACAAAATTTGCGCATATTTTACGCGATGTCGGTGTTTTTTTCTATCCGGCTCAAAAGGTCGTCTGAAAAACATCGTGCAGGGGTTTTCGGTCAATCCGTTTAGCGGGAAAAAGATACCTGAAATCAAGTTTGGAAAAACATTTGGCTTTTTTGCTGTTATACTCATTCCATTTATTTCAAATCAATATCTGAAGATTATGTACTGGTCTATTCCCGATATCCCCGATACCATCGTCGCCCGCAAAAACAGCAAGTGGAATACCCCTTGGGTATGGCTGACGGTATTGGCTTTGCTTTTTATTGCGGCGTTGATTGTTGTGTTGTGGCTGAAAATCAGCCCGTTTTATCTGTTGATACCGGTTGGCGTTTGGGGCGCGGCTTTGCTGTACCGCTTTATCTTGTCGATGAACCGCAGCGCGGCAGCAGATGCTTGGGAAACCGAAAAATCGAATATCCGCAAAAAATGGACGGATTGGGCGCAAAGAAGCATCGTATTGGTCGATTCGCATACCATCCTGCCCGACCCCTTGTCGCTGCCGGACGTCATTACCCAAGCCTCAGGCGGACGAAATGCCGATCTTTTTCTGTTTCCGCGTGATGAAGACGAAGACCTGTGGCGCAGCGGCTATCCTTACGTTGCCGAACATTTTTACCAAAAATTGAGCGAATTGGCGGAATATCGACAGCCTGTGACCCTACACATCGATGCGCCGGACGAAGAAGCGTATTTGAACTGGCAGCAAAGATTTGAAGAAATCGCCGAAATGGCGGGTATCCGCGCGACTATCAAGCCTTTGTCCGATGGCGAAAGTTTGATGGGCGATTGGGTGGAAAACCGCCAGTTTGAAGGCATCCATGTGATTTTTTCGGCATGGCTGAACGAGGACGCTTCAGATGCCGAATTTACAGAAAACGCAACTTGGTTGGTGTTCGCCTCGCCTTATGCCGCCAAACAGAACAAATTGCCCGTCAAAGCGGTTTTGCAGCGTCCGATTGCCATCTCCTTGTCCGACGAAACGGCGCAAAACAAATCTTTCGGACACTACGCCGATTATGCTTTGAAAAACCGCACCGTCCATGCCGCCTGGTTTACCGCGCCACCTAAAGATACGCAACAATACGTCGGCAAACTTCGCCAAGCAGGCGTCAGCTGGAACGATAATTTCGACCTGCCCCTGATACACACGCCCGAACCCTATACAGGTCAACTTCCGCGAGAAAGCCACTGGCTGACTTTGGGCTTGATGGCTGAAAACAGCGATCAGCAAAACCAATTGTTCGGCTGGCAGAAAGACGGTAATCTGTATATGGGCTGCCTGATTCATCAAAATTCAGCAGCATAAGCCGACTATCTTGTTATGGTGCGAAAGGTCGTCTGAAAACTTGAAGTTTGGGTTTTCAGACGACCTTTTATTGAATCGATACATGCTCGGAGCAACCGAACCCGTAGCGTGGGCTTTGTCCGCGATATGAATGTACGGATACCGCCCAATTTAGATGGTTAAATAGCAGATTTCGTGGGCAAAGCCCACGCTACGGATTGCTTCAACGGCAATCTGTTCCTTCCCCCGTCCGGCGGGGGAAGGTTAGGATGGGGGTGGCTTTGTGGATTTAGGTAAAATCAAATTCGTGTAGCCAGCAGAGCCACCCTCTCCCCAGCCCTCTCCCGCCAGACGGGAGAGGGGGTAGGTTACAGGTTAAAAAGAGGTCGTCTGAAAACTTTAAGATTAGGGTTTTAGAGAAACTCGTTCATACCCGTTTTCAGATGACCCGTTATTCAATCAATACAGATTTTGGATAACTCAAGTAGCGTGGGCTTTGCCCACGAAATCCATCATTTAAGTAATCAAAATCAGACAATAGCCGAATGTGCTTTCATTTTGGCATTCATATCGCGGGCAAAGCCCACGCTACGGTTTACTGCAACGGCAACCTGTCCCTTCCCCCGTCCGGCGGGGGAAGGTTAGGATGGGGGTGGTTCTATGGCTTTGGGTAAAATCAAATTCATTTGACCCGTAGAGCCCCCTCTCCCGCCGGATAAAAGAGCAAGAAGTTACAGATAAAAACAAGGTCGTCTGAAAACCTGAATCCCAAGTTTTCAGACGACCTCTTTATTTTCAAAACCAGCTTACTTAATGCGCCCTGCTTTCAACACGCGTTGGGCGAAGAACACCATGCCTGTGATGAAGAACGCCAGTCCCAGCCAGGATGCGGTGGTTTCCCAGTTTTCCAGACCCAGCGCAAGCGGGGCGTCGGAGCCGCCGTTGGTCACGGAGAAGGCAATGATGAATGCCATCACTACGCCGACCAGGCTTTCGCCGACAATCAAACCGGCGGAGAACAAGGTTCCGATGCGTTCGGCGTTTTTCAGACGGCCTTCACGGTTTTCCGCTTTCTTGCCGATGATGTGTTTCAACACCGCCGCCAACACTGCGCCGATCACGATGGGCATATTGACGGACGGTGGCAGGTAGATGCCCATGCCGACGGCGAGGACGGGCAGTGCGCGTTTGCCGCCCGACGATTTTTTCAACACCAAATCGACGACGATCAATACCGCGCCGATCGCGATGCCGGTGAAGATGTACGCCCATTCGAGGTTGTGGGCGAAGATACCCGAGGCGATGGTCGTCATCAAAGTCGCTTGCGGAGCCGCCAAAGCCTGCGCCGCGTCCATGCCTTCGCGCGGCATTGCGCCGGTAAAGCCGTAGGCTTCGTAGAGCAGTTCCAACACGGGCGAGATGACGAATGCGCCGACGATACAGCCGATAATCAACGCAATCTGTTGTCTCCAAGGCGTTGCTTTGAGCAAGTAGCCGGTTTTCAAGTCTTGCAGGTTGTCGTTGGAAATCGAAGCCACGCAAATCACCGCCGAGCCGCAGAACAAGGTCAGCGCCAGCAGGAATTTGCGGTTGGCTTCATCCGCCATCAAGCCGCCGGATTCGCCCACGACCAACAACACCAGCGAAATGATAACGATGGAAACGATGCCCACGCCGGAAATCGGGCTGGAAGACGAGCCGACCAAACCTGCCATATAACCGCAGGCAGCGGCGACCAAAAAGCCGATGACGGAAGCCAAAAGCGTACAAACGACCACCAAAAGCCAAGCCATGCCGCCCGTAATGTGCGAATCGCCGATAAAGTGATAAAACGATACGCCCAAAATCAGCATCATGGACAATACCCAAAAAATCATGGCCTTAGGTGACAAATCCTGTTCGGCGCGTTCCGCAGCGGGCGCACCGCCGCCGAAACTCTTGAACGACATTTTCAGGCCTTCCAGCATCGGCTTGAGCAGCATCAAAAGCGTCCAAACCGCCGCAATACCGATGGTACCCGCGCCGATAAAGCGTACTTTTTCCTTCCACAGCTTCATCGCAAACGCCGCCATTTCCATATCGGAAGGCTGCGGAATGTGCGATGAAAAATACGGCACGGCAATACCCCAAGCAATCGAAATGCCCAACAGGATGGCGATACCACCCGTCAGTCCGACCAAGTAGCCCGCGCCCAACAATGCCAGCGAAAAGCCCATCGGCAGTTGGAAAATCGCCGTGCCGCTTTTAAACCAATAACTCGCACTGTCGGCAATCACGCGCAAACCGTTGGAACAAAAGCTCATAAAGCCCGCCAACGCGCCGCCTGCCGCCAGCTCTTTAATGCCGCTGCCGCCCTGACGGCCTTCCTCTTCCTCGTGGCTGCCGACTTTCAAAATCTCTGCCGCCGCCACGCCTTCGGGATAAGGCAACTCGCTTTTCACCACCATCGCGTAACGCAGCGGAATGGTGAAAATCACTCCCAAAATTCCGCCGGCAATACATAAAAGCGTCGTCTGCCAAAACGGGAAACCGCTCCAGTAGCCCGCCATCAGCAAACCGGGCAGGACGAAGATGATGGTCGAAAGCGTACCCGCCGCCGAAGCCTGCGTCTGCACCATATTGTTTTCCAAAATATTGCTGCCTTTGCAAAACTTCAAAACCGCCATCGAAATCACCGCCGCCGGAATCGACGAAGCAAAGGTCAGACCGACCTTCAAGCCGAGGTAAACGTTCGACGCGGTAAAGATCACGGTAATCAGCGCACCGAGTATCATGCCCCGAAGCGTCAGCTCGCGGTAATCCGCGTAAGGATCGTGGGTGGATTGTGTCATCGTGGATAGCCTTTCGGTTGATAAAAAACACGACGGCAGGCTCGAACCGGCTGCCGAATCTGCCTTTATGTTGTTGCGGCGGCAAGGAAATGTCAAGTTAGACAAAGAATGTGCAAAGAAAGCGGAAAAGTATAGTGGATTAAAATTGCAATGATACGGCGTTGGCAACGCCCTTATGAGACCTTTGCAAAATTCCCCAAAATCCCCTAAATTCCCACCAAGACATTTAGGGGATTTTCCATGAGCACCTTCTTCCAGCAAACCGCACAAGCCATGATTGCCAAACACATCGACCGCTTCCCGCTATTGAAGTTGGATCAGGTGATTGATTGGCAGCCGATCGAACAATACCTGAATCGTCAAAGAACCCGTTACCTTAGAGACCACCGCGGCCGTCCCGCCTATCCCCTGCTGTCCATGTTCAAAGCCGTCCTGCTCGGACAATGGCACAGCCTCTCCGATCCCGAACTCGAACACAGCCTCATCACCCGCATCGATTTCAACCTGTTTTGCCGTTTTGACGAACTGAGCATCCCCGATTACAGCACCTTATGCCGCTACCGCAACTGGCTGGCGCAAGACGACACCCTGTCCGAATTGCTAAAACTGATTAACCGCCAACTGACTGAAAAAAACCTAAAATTAGAGAAGGCATCCGCCGCCGTCATTGACGCCACCATTATTCAGACTTCCGGCAGCAAACAGCGTCAGGCCATAGAAGTCGATGACGAAGGACAAGTCAGCGGCCAAACCACACCGAGTAAGGACAAAGATGCCCGTTGGACAAAGAAAAACGGTTTATACAGACTCGGTTACAAACAACATACCCGCACCGATGAGGAAGGCTATATCGAGAAACTGCAGATTACCCCCGCCAATACCCATGAGTGCAACCACCTGTTGCCTTTGCTGGAAGGCATTGCCGAAGGTACGACCGTCTATGCCGATAAAGGCTACGACAGTAAGGAAAACCGGCAACATCTGGAAGAGCATCGGTTGTTGGACGGCATTATGCGCAAAGCCCACCGCAACCGTCCGCTGACAGAAGTGCAAACCAAACGCAACCGATATTTGTCGAAGACCCGTTATGTGGTGGAACAAAGCTTCGGTACGCTGCACCGTAAATTCCGCTATGCCCGGGCAGCCTATTTTGGTCTGCTCAAAGTGAGTGCGCAAAGCCATCTGAAGGCGATGTGTTTGAACCTGTTGAAAGCGGCTAACAGGCTAAGTGTGCCTGTTGCCGCCTAAAAGGCGGCCCGGATGCCTGATTATGGGGCGTCCGGGGAGGATTAAGGGGGTGTTTGGGTAGAATCAGTGGATATTTGAAACGAAAACAGCCGAAAACCTGTGTTGGGGTTTCGGTTGTCGGAGGAAGGGCTTTTTTGCAAAGGTCTCCTTATGTACTACCCGTACACGGCGGGCGTTGCCGCCTTGTCTCATTTTTATTTTAATCCACTATAAAAGGTCGTCTGAAACCGGTGTCCGCATTTTCAGACGACCTTAGCGGCTCAAATCGTCTCACCCAACCCTGAAAAACCTCCGAATCCCAACATTTATAGTGGATTAAATTTAAATCAGGACAAGGCGACGAAGCCGCAGACAGTACAGATAGTACGGAACCGATTCACTTGGTGCTTCAGCACCTTAGAGAATCGTTCTCTTTGAGCTAAGGTGGGGCAACGCCGTACCGGTTTAAAGTTAATCCACTATATTCCTTCAATGACCGACCATCCTTATATAAAAAAAATCTGTTCATCCCGTTGACGGATCGTTCAGATTCAGAGCCTGCTCCGGATTTCAGACGACCTGTTGTCGCTTTTACGCCACTTCAAACAACTTTAAAGATAACGTCATTTCATGACAAAACCTTGCAATCAGCTTGCAATCGCGTTCCAGCCGTGATTTCAACCCGATAGATACAGGAAATTTCACTTCAGACGGCCCAAACGGATTGAATAGCCAAGATTTACACGGTAAACTTATACAATTAAAAAATTTTATGATTTACTCACTATTATGAAACCCGCCTTCGACATAAAGTCAGCCCGGCTTGACGTGCTGGCTATTCACCTGCATACCGCAGACTTGACCGAGCTGGAAGAATTTTTGCGCCAACGCGCCGGTCAATACCAAGAATTGGATGTCGTCCCCTTCGTTTTGGATGTGCAGGATTTTGACCATCCCGAGTCATTGGACATCGGTTCCATGATTTCCCTTTTCGCCCGTTACGGCATGCAGATTCTGGGGCTGCGCCACGAAAGCGAATATTGGGCATCCTTTGCAGCACGTTACCATTTGGTTTTCAGCCGTAGCGACAAATCCGAGCCGCAACAGCCCAAAATCAACCAAGAGCCTGCACCCGTTCAGGCAACGGTCATCAGCAATCCGACCGTCCTCATCAGTACTCCCGTCCGCACCGGACAACAGGTTTACGCGGAAAACGGCGACCTTATCGTGACCGGCATCGTCAGCCAAGGTGCGGAACTCATTGCCGACGGAAACATTCATATTTATGCGCCCATGCGCGGCAGGGCTCTGGCAGGCGCGAAAGGCAACACCAACGCGCGCATCTTCATCCACTCCATGCAGGCGGAACTGGTCTCCGTAGCGGGCATCTACCGCAATTTCGAACAAGACCTGCCCGACCACCTGCACAAAAAAGCCGTACAGGTTTCATTGCAAGACAACCGCCTGGTTATCAGCGCAATCGACACAGATTAACCATTCCAAGCATTTGATAAAGGAAACATCGTGACAAAAATCATCGTAGTAACTTCAGGCAAAGGCGGCGTAGGCAAAACCACGACCAGCGCCAGTATCGCAACCGGACTGGCTCTGCGCGGCCACAAAACAGCCGTCATCGACTTTGACGTCGGCTTGCGCAACCTTGACTTGATTATGGGTTGCGAACGACGCGTCGTTTACGACCTGGTTAACGTTATCCAAGGCGAAGCCACGCTCACCCAGGCCCTGATTAAAGACAAAAACTGCGAAAACCTCTTTATCCTGCCCGCATCGCAAACCCGCGACAAAGACGCGCTGACCCGTGAAGGCGTTGAGAAAGTCATGCAGGAATTGAGCAGTGACAAAATGGGATTCGAATACATCATCTGCGACTCCCCCGCCGGTATCGAACAAGGCGCATTGATGGCGCTCTACTTCGCCGACGAAGCCATCGTCACCACCAACCCCGAAGTATCCAGCGTCCGCGACTCCGACCGTATCTTGGGCATCCTGCAAAGCAAATCCCGCAAAGCCGAACAAGGTGGCACGGTCAAAGAACACCTGCTGATTACCCGCTACTCGCCCGAGCGCGTCAACAAAGGCGAAATGCTGTCCGTACAAGATATTTGCGACATCTTGCGCATCCCGCTCATCGGAGTCATTCCCGAATCGCAAAACGTCCTGCAAGCGTCCAATGCCGGCGAACCCGTCATCCACCAAGACAGCGCAACTGCCGCAGAAGCCTACAAAGACGTTATCGCGCGCCTCTTGGGTGAAAACCGTGAAATGCGTTTCCTCGAAGCCGAGAAAAAAGGCTTCTTCAAACGGCTGTTCGGAGGCTAAGTCATGTCATTAATGGATATGTTGTTCGGCAGAAAACCGAAAACCGCCGCCGTTGCACGCGACCGCCTGCAAATCATCATTGCCCAAGAGCGCGCGCAAGAAGGTCAAGCGCCCGACTACCTGCCGACCCTGCGCAAAGAATTGCTTGAAGTATTGTCCAAATACGTCAACGTTTCCTTGGACGACATCCGCATTTCCCAAGAAAAGCAGGACGGTATGGACGTTCTCGAATTGAACATCACCTTGCCTGAACAAAAAACGGAACAGAAAAAGGCTTAACACATGACCTTGACCGAATTGCGTTACATCGTAGCCGTCGCGCAGGAACGTCATTTCGGACGTGCCGCGCGCCGCTGCTTTGTCAGCCAGCCCACCCTTTCCATCGCCATCAAAAAGCTGGAAGAAGAGCTGTCGGTATCCCTGTTTGACCGCAGCAGCAACGACATCATCACCACCGAAGCGGGCGAGCGCATCGTTGCCCAAGCCCGCCGCGTGTTGGAAGAAGCCGAGCTGATCAAGCACCTTGCCAGCGAAGAGCAAAACGAATTGGAAGGCGCATTCAAACTCGGTCTGATTTTTACCGTCGCCCCCTACCTTCTGCCCAAGCTCATCATTTCCCTGCGCGAAACCGCGCCGAAAATGCCCCTGATGCTTGAAGAGAACTACACGCACATCCTGACCGAATCGCTCAAGCGCGGCGACGTCGATGCCATCGTAGTCGCAGAACCCTTCCAAGAGCCTGGCATCGTCACCGAGCCGCTGTATGACGAGCCTTTCTTCGTCATCGTCCCCAAAGGACACCATTTCGAAGAACTCGATGCCGTTACGCCGCAGATGTTGAGCGAAGAGCAGGTCTTGTTGCTGACTGAAGGCAACTGTATGCGCGATCAGGTCTTATCAAGCTGCTCCGAGCTGGCCGCCAAGCAGAAAATCCAAGGTCTGACCAACACCCTGCAAGGCAGCTCCATCAACACCATCCGCCACATGGTTGCCAGCGGTCTCGCCATCAGCGTCATGCCCGCTACCGCACTGACCGAGAACGACCATTTGCTGTTCAGCATCATCCCGTTTTCAGGCTCCGTTCCGCACCGCCGCGTCGTTTTGGCATACCGTCGGAACTTCGTCCGCCCCAAAGCATTGACTGCCTTACGGACCGCCATCCTCAATTCCCATCTTCACGGCGTTACTTTTGTCCAAGAGTAAAGCGCATTGAATACCGGGCATCGATGAAATCACGCACAGGGCTTTCAATCGTGATGATATTCAACAAGCCGCCGATTTTTTCGGCGGCTTGTTTTTTGTGTCTCAGCAGATGGATAAGCCAAAAATCGTGTAGAACGTTCGAGCAGATAAACTTGTGCTTTAATGCCTTAAAACATGGTTTCCTGCGAACTTGAGCAGGGTAAGGACTCAACAGTTTCCAATCAATAAGCCAGCCATCTAATACGAAACGTCGTCTGAAAACCCTAAATACAGTTTTCAGACGACGTTTGACTTTGCTACCTGCCTTAAATCTCGCTACCGCCAACGGTCAACCCAGCATCAATCCGCAAGGTCGGTTGTCCGACGCCGACAGGAACGCTTTGCCCATCTTTGCCGCACACACCGACACCGCTGTCCAACGCGGTATCGTTGCCTATCATGGAAACATGTTTCAACACTTCCGGCCCGTTGCCGATGATGGTCGCGCCTTTGACAGGATATTGCAGTTTGCCGCCTTCGACCCACCACGCTTCGGATGCGCTGAAGACGAATTTGCCGCTGGTGATGTCCACCTGTCCGCCGCCGAAATTGACGGCGTAAATGCCTTTATCGATGGACGCGATGATTTCGTCGGGTTCGTAGCCGCCGTTTTCCATGAAGGTATTGGTCATGCGCGGCATAGGGGCGGAGGCATAGCTTTCGCGGCGGCCGTTGCCGGTGGATTGCGTACCCATCAGGCGGGCGTTGGTTTCGTCCTGCATATAGCCGACCAAGATGCCGTCTTCAATCAATACGGTGCGGCGTGTTTCGTTGCCTTCGTCGTCGATATTGAGCGAACCGCGCCTGTCGACAATGTCTCCTTGGTCTACGACGGTAACGCCTTTGGCGGCAACGCGCTCGCCGATTCTGCCTGAAAAGACGCTGGTTTCTTTGCGGTTGAAATCGCCTTCCAAGCCGTGTCCGACGGCTTCATGCAGCAACACGCCCGGCCAGCCGTTGCCCAAGACAACGGTCATTTCCCCTGCGGGCGCAGGGCGGGATTCGAGATTAATCAAGGCTTGTTTGACCGCGGAATCGACAAACTGCCGCACCAAAGTTTCATCAAAATAAGCCAAGTCGTAGCGACCGCCGCCGCCCGCGCTGCCCTGTTCGCGCCGGTCGCCCTGTTTGGCGATGACGGTAACATTCAGGCGCACCATCGGACGGATGTCGGCGGCGTGCCTGCCGTCGAGGCGGGCGATATAAATCATGTCGTATTCGCAGGTCAGCCCCGCCATCACTTGCACAATGCGCGGATCGGCGGCTTTGGCAAGCGTTTCCACTTTGTTCAATAAAGCAACTTTGGCGGCGGAATCAAGACCGATAATGGGATTCAGCACCGCATGGACGGATTTGCCGTATGCGGCGGACGGCACTTTGACAGAAGCTTCGCCGCCTGCCGCGCCGATGACGCGGACGGCTTGGGCGGAACGGTTGATCGAATCGATACACAAACTGTCCGCATAGGCAAAAGCGGTTTTTTCGCCCGAAACAGCACGCACGCCCACCCCCTGATCGATTTGGAAACTGCCCGATTTGACGATGCCCTCTTCCAAATGCCAGCTTTCAAAAGCAGTGCGCTGGCAATAGATGTCGGCGTAATCGACGTGATGCTCGCCGATGATGCTCAGGCTTTTGGCGAGCAGCTCAGGGGAAAGGTGATTGGCTTCGAGCAAATCGCGCTGTACGGTAGCGTAAGTTGAGTGCATGGTTTTCAGACGACCTTCAAGGCTGGGGAAACTTGGGGCTTGATTATACGGCATTTATTCTCGTTCTAGTCGAATAGATAAAAAGCGCAATCAAGTTTCCGTACTGACCTGACAGGCGGCGGACTAAGCTGCATCATGTCTTACGGTTTTCTTGAGATTGAACCGGAACGCTTGGACCGCTTATGGCAGATTTCGCGGGCAAAGTCCACGCTACGGATTGCTTCAACGGTAACTTATCCCTTCCCCCGTCTGGCGGGGGAAGGTTAGGATGGGGTGGCTTTGTGAGTTTAAATAAAATCAAATTCGTTTGCCCCGTAGAACCACCCTCTCCCCGACCCTCTCCCGCCGGACGGGAGAGGGGAGCAAGTTACAGATAAAAACGAGGTCGTCTGAAAACTTAAAAGTCGAGTTTTCAGACGACCTTTTATTTAATCCACGCCAGTTTGTAGCGTGGGCTTTGCCCACGAAATCTATCTTCTGACAATCTGAATTGGATGATCACGTTTTCACTCATATCGTGGGCAAAGCCCACGCTACGGTTTACTGCAACGTCAACTTATCCCGCCCCCGTCCGGCGGGGGAAGGTTAGGATGGGGGTGGTTCTATGGCTTTAGATAAAATCAAATATGCTTGAGGTCGTCTGAATCGGCTGCCTGCACATTCCATCCTATTCATTTGCATGAATAATCGGCTTGCCCTAGCCCGTTAAATCATGTTAGGTTATGATGTTTCTTTTTAATATGTGAACAGATGGTCTGAGGGTCGTCTGAAACGGAGAAAAGGCATGAATGCCGTAGTGGTTGCAGTAATCGTTATGCTCGTGTTGTCGCTATCGCGGGTACACGTCGTATTGAGCCTGACTGTCGGTGCGTTCGTCGGCGGACTGGTGGCGGGAATGCCGCTGGAAAACATCGTGGATACGGCGGGCAATGTAACGCAGTCGGGGATTATTCCCGTGTTTAACGAAGGCTTGAAGGGCGGCGCGCGGATTTCTTTGTCTTATGCGATGCTCGGTGCGTTTGCGATGGCGATTACTTATTCCGGGCTGCCGCAACAGCTTGCGGGTGGCATTATCCGCAAACTCAACAACAGTCAGGATGCAGTAAAAGGCGAGAGTTCGGTGAAATGGACGCTGTTGCTGATTATTTTGGCGATGGGCATCATGAGTCAAAACGTCGTGCCTATCCATATCGCGTTTATTCCGATGATTATTCCGCCGCTTTTGCTGGTGTTTAACCGTTTGAAAGTCGACCGCCGCCTGGTGGCGTGTGTGATTACGTTCGGTTTGGTGACGACTTATATGTTCCTGCCTTACGGCTTCGGTGCGATTTTCTTGAACGACATCCTCTTGGGCAACATCAAATCTGCGGGCATGGATGTAAAAGACATCAGTGTCATGCACGCGATGGCGATTCCTGCGCTGGGTATGGTGGCGGGGCTGCTGGCGGCGTTTGTCCACTACCGCAAATCACGCATTTATCAAACCAATACTGTCGATACGGAAGACAACCGCGAAGCATCCGAACAGCCCCAGCCTTCGGCTTACCGCAGTCTGGTGGCGGCAATCGCGATCGGTGTGTGTTTTGCGATTCAGTTGATGTATAAAGATTCGCTGGTGTTGGGCGCGATGTTGGGTTTTGCCGTCTTCATGATGCTCGGTGTGATGAACCGCAATGCTGCCAGTGATGTGTTCGGCGAAGGCATCAAAATGATGGCGATGGTCGGTTTCATCATGATTGCGGCGCAAGGTTTTGCGGCAGTCATGACCGCGACAGGCGAAATCAAACCGCTGGTCGAACACAGTATGCAGCTTTTCGGCGGCAATAAAGGCATGGCGGCATTTGCCATGTTGTTTGTCGGATTGTTGGTCACCATGGGTATCGGCTCTTCTTTCTCCACCTTGCCGATTATTACCGCGATTTATGTGCCACTGTGTATCAGCCTCGGCTTCTCGCCGCTGGCAACCGTCGCCATCGTCGGTACGGCAGGTGCATTGGGCGACGCCGGTTCGCCCGCGTCCGACTCGACGCTCGGCCCGACCATGGGTTTGAACGCCGATGGGCAACACGACCACATCCGCGACTCTGTCATCCCAACCTTTATCCACTACAATATCCCGCTGATGATTGCGGGCTGGATTGCCGCGATGGTGCTGTAAATGAGCGAAATGGACGAATTGGAACACCGCATCACCGAGCTGGAAATCCAAACCGCGCTTCAGGAAGACTTAATCGGCAGCCTGAACGATACGGTGGCGAAAATGCAGCAGACGCTGGATTTACAGCAGGCGCAGTTAAGGCTGCTTTATCAGAAAATGCAGGACAAAGGCGCAAACGGAGAGCGTGAACCTTACAGCCTGCGTGATGAAATTCCGCCGCATTATTGAAGCGGAAATATAGTGGATTAACTTTAAACCAGTACGGCGTTGCCTCGCCTTGCCGTACTATCTGTACTGTCTGCGGCTTCGTCGCCTTGTCCTGATTTAAATTTAATCCACTAAATGAAAGAAGGTCGTCTGAAAAATGGTTTTCAGACGACCTTCAAATTTTAAAACCCAAATTAAAATGACGAACCTTCCTGTTTCAAAAACTCCGCCTCTTCCTCCGTGCTTTCACGCCCCAATACGGCATTGCGGTGCGGATAGCGTCCGAAGCGGTCGATGATGACTTTGTGTTTGATTTCAAAATCCAATGCGTGTCCGTCGGTATAGCGTTCAAACAGCGGAACGGCTTGTTCGTGGACAACTTGGCTTTCGCTGTGCATCAACGGCATGAGCATGAAATGGCGTTCGTGCGGCAGGAGGTCGGCGAAACCGGGCTGACGGACGGCTTCTTGGGCAAGGATGAGAGCGGCCAAATCTTGGGCAAATGCTTGAGGACTGTTGCGAAACAGGTTGCGCGAGAATTGGTCGAGCAGGATGATTTCGGCGAGCTTGCCTTGCAGGGTGTCGCGCCAGTGTGCAAGCTCGCCACGGGCCGCCTGTTGCCAGACATCAAAAAATCGCGCGCGAATCTTGGCATCGAATTCATCGTTTTTGGCAAACAGAAAAGGACGGTTTTCTTCGGCAAACCAGAAGTCTAAGACGGTTTGGGGTGTCATGAACATTCCTTGCAATAGAGGATTATAGTGGATTAAATTTAAATTAGGACAAGGCGACGAAGCCGCAGACAGTACAGATAGTACGGAACCGATTCACTTGGTGCTTCAGCACCTTAGAGAATCGTTCTCTTTGAGCTAAGGCGAGGCAACGCCGTAATGGTTTAAAGTTAATCCACTATATTAAGTGCAAGGTCGTCTGAAAAACCGAATCAAAGTTTTCAGACGACCTTTTTGATTACGCCTATATCTCGACAGCTTTTGATTAATCCACCCGCTCCAACTGACTTTTATGAACATATCCTTGGGTAGCCGTATCTTTTAATTGAACGAGGTACCAATCCTTACGAACGGTTTTCAATTTTTCTACTATGGCGTTGTCGTCCAAGCGTTTGATTATGTCGGCATGGGCATCCGGTTGGCTCCTGAGATTAACCTTATGGCTATCTGTGGATTTAACGATGAAATCATTATTCATAATCAACGAGTAAATACAGCCCGAATCAGGGATTTGTTTCGCTGTTGTTTTTGGGATTTTTTCAAATTTTATAAGTTTGGCAGAATAATATTTACCGTCACAAATGACTTCCGTATCCACTTTGCCCATAGTAATTTGGGCCGGCTGTTTGACAGAATCTTCCTGATAAACGTAAAAATTCGGCGGAAGCACCAATTCTTTCAAAACAACAGCTTGCTGCGATTTGCTCAAATTAAGGGAGATTCGGTTTTGATTCGATATTTTGGTGTCTTCAGGGATAAAGTCAAAATATAAAACCCTTTGACTCCGAGTATTACCATCTAAACTTTTACCCCAATAAACCCACAGCATGCCTTTTTGAGGAACGCCTTGTGCAAATGTCAGCTGAAATACGCTCAAAATAAAGCCGACAAAAATAAAATAAAGAAATTGTTTATTTTTCAAAGCCATTTTCAATGATGCTCAGAATCTACTTACCGAAATTGCCCTTCACTCAGTCCGACAGCAGACAATATCGCTGATTGTTTAATATATTCATAACAGAGGTCGTCTGAAAACAGTCACGAACCTCTCAAGCCTGTATTACTTCGCCAATTCTTTGTCGATTTCCTGATAAAGCGCGGCGAAGTCTGGCTCGCCGACAAAGGTTTTCAGGATTTCGCCTTTTTTATTGATCAGGAAAGAAGTCGGGTAAACCTGTGTACCGAACGCTTGGGCGGCAGCTTTATCGGCATCAAACATGACGGTAAAAGGCAAGCCGTATTCTTTGACGTATTGGTTTACGCTTTCCAACGGGTCTATCGGCTGGGCAATGCCGAGGACTTGGAAGTCTTTGCCTTGATAGTCTTTGGACATTTTGATGACTTTGGGCATTTCGCTGACACAGCCCGGGCAGGAGGGGAACCAGAAATTGATGAAGCTGACTTTGCCTTGCAAATCGGCGTTGGACACCGGTTTACCTTGCAGGTCAGACAAAGAGAATGCGGGAGCAGGTTTGTTTTCCGGGACGAGGACGAAGGCGAGCAGCGCGCCGATAATGGCGACTGCGGCAATGGTAATGAGCTTTTTCATGCTTCGGCGTATTGTTTTAAAAGGGTAAAGAGAGGTTCGGGAATGCTGATGCTTCGCCCGCTTTCTGCGCTAACGACCATCAAAGTGCTTTCGGCTTCAACAGCATTTTTACCGCTGGGCAAAACGATGTTTTGAGTGAGGATAATATGGCGCGAGGTCAGCTCTTTCAGACGACCTTCAAAGCGTAATATGTCGCCATCGACGGCGGCACGGCGATAACGGATGTCGGTGCGGACAACCACCAGCATCAAGCCGTCGATTTCGGACAATAAACCGTGTTCCTCAAAAAACGCCCAGCGCGCTTCTTCGAGAAATTCGAGATAGCGCGCGTTGTTGACATGACCGTAGCCGTCAAGATGGTAATTGCGGACGCGGATATTCATCAGTTCAGATTGAAGGATTGAAAGGCTTCACGGGCGAGCGGTTCTTGCTCGAGGTCGGTGATAACGGTAGAAAGCTGGATGTCGAACCATTCGTTGAAAATATCCGCATTCAAATCAGGCCATTCGCTTTCATCTTCGCACCAATCAGCAAGTTCGGCAGCAAAAATGTCTTCAAACCGCGCTTCGATTTCGTCCCATACTTCGTCGGCGGTTTCACACGGACGGACGAGATAAGAATTGGCATCAGCTTGAATATCTTCAAGCGTCAAACCGTCAAGATGATTGCCGGGCAGGGTTTGCAGCCAGTTCCAAAAAGGATCGAGCGGGATGAGCAGGAAGACGCTGCGGTTGACTTCGTACATGATGTTTTCCTTGATTTCAGATAAGGGAATGATATAGCAAAGGCCGTGCAAACGCTATCTTTGCCTGCCAAAGAGTGGATAGGCTGGGACAAAGCGATGTTTGGATTGCAACCCATTTTCCTGCTTCATTACTTTTTGCAGATTTGATTACCGCTCTTTCCTCTTGTCAAATCGCAGGTCAAGCTAAGAGTTGAAAAAACCTGCTTCTTCCAACACAGCATTTGCCACCAGTGTATCGGTATCTTTTCTCAATAATAAATGCAGCTCATGAAAATCTTGTTTCAAACGGGCAACTGCTTCCGGATGTTCATACCAATAAATCATGGCTTCTGCCAGTTTTTCAGGCGTCGCATCATGTTGCAAAAGCTCTGGAACAGCGCATTTGTTCAGCAAAATATTGGGTAAACCGACATGTGGCACTTTAACTTTACGCTTCACATAAGCATAAGTCAGAGGAGATATCTTATAGCTAATCACCATAGGACGTTTGCACAAAGCCACTTCCAGCGTTGCCGTCCCGCTAGTCACCAAAACCACATCTGCCGCAGTACAAACAGTATCTGCTTGTTTATCGACTAATGTAATGGGAAGGTCCGAAAATTGCGCAGATGCAAGAATTTTTGATATACGACGGCGGGTTGCCTGCGTAGCAACCGGCATCAGAAACTGCGCCTGTGGGTAACGCTTCAACAGAAGTAATGCGGTTTGAAAAAATACAGGAGCCATGTAATCAATTTCGCTAACACGACTGCCGGGCATCAAGGCAAATACTGGGATAGACGGTGCAACTCCCAACTGGAGACGCGCAGAAGATTGATCAACATCTACAGGCATGGTTTGTGCCATCGGATGACCGACAAACTCAGCCTTACCACCGGCATCTAAATAGAGCTGTGGTTCCATTGGGAAAAGGCACAACACCCGGTTAACTTGATGAACAATTTTGTTCACCCGTTCACGTCTCCACGCCCAAACAGAAGGACTGACATAGTGAACCGTTGGAATACCCGTTTTCTTAAGTTTCTCTTCCACCCAAAGATTAAAATCAGGTGCATCAATCCCAACAAAAACATCCGGTTTTATACGAATAAGGTCATTAACCAGACCTTTTCGGATTTTCAATATTTCGGGCAAACGTTTAACTACCTCAACAAAGCCTCGTACTGCCAATTTTTCTTGGTCATAAAGACTTTCAAATCCTTCCGCCTTCATACGCTCGCCACCGATACCAATAAATCTTGCATCAGGACAACGTTTTTTAATCGCACTAATAAGATGTGCACCAAGCAGATCACCCGATGCCTCAGCAACACTCATTGCAATCGTGAGAGAAGTAGTCATATAAAATTATGGGATACAAAAAAGAATTTGGTAAGTGTAATACCTAGCGGCAAAGAAGTTCTTAGTTAAATTTCAGTTATAGAGACCTTTGCAAAAATAGTCTGTTAACGAAATTTAACTCATAAAAATACGCTAAAATTTTCAATTGACCAAAACCTTTATGATTTTGAGTAAAAGCTAGGAAAAATCAGAAAGGTTTTTCATTTTGAAAATAGTATTGAACAGAAAATTTTAGTAACTTATGTTATTTAAAATATCTCTTATAATATGATACTGAAAAGAAATACTCTATCTATAGCAAACCCACTTACCCATCATTATAGTGGATTAACTTTAAACCAGTACGGCGTTGCCTCGCGTTGCCTCGCCTTGCCGTACTATCTGTACTGTCTGCGGCTTCGTCACCTTGTCCTGATTTAAATTTAATCCACTATACAAACAAAAAGAATAACTTCAATATACCGAGAGTATTTTATAGTCAATTAAAATCAAAATAGGACAGTAACGCATCGTCAAATCGGGCGTAATCAGACAATACGGTTCGCAGATACCGCTTAATATTCGCCCACACCTTCTCAATCGGGTTGAGCTCAGGTGAATAAGGTGCAAGAGGCAATACCTTATGTCCCCATTTTTCCGCCATTTCCCGTAAGACACCCATACGGTCAAATCGCGCATTATCTAAAATAATCACCGATTTTTGAGTCAATGCGGGCAGTAGGCATTGCTGAAACCACGCTTCAAAAAAGACTCCGGTCATCGTATTTTGATAAACCATCGGAGCAATCAGCCGGTTGCCGACTTGTGCGGACACCAGAGATAAGCGTCGGTATCTTTTTCCACTTATCTGCGCTTTCACTATTTGCCCTTTCGGGCTGCGGGCATAGGGGCGGAACAGGTAGCGGTCAAATCCTGTTTCATCCAAATAAACACGTTGGTAGTCGGAAAATTCGGCCAGCTGTGTCAAATAATGCGTTACTTTGGCCGGATCTTGTTCTTTGTAAGTGGTGGTCTTTTTTTGCGCGTCATCCCCATCTGTTTGAGTGCATAGCAAACGGCGGCTGGCGTACAATCAAAATGTTTGGCGATTTCATGCAGATAGGCATCCGGGTGTTGCCCAACATATTGAGCCAGTTTTTGCCTATCCAATTTGACGGCATTTAGACCGGTAACTTGATGTTTTAGGCTGCCTGTTTGTTTTTTAAGGCGAATCCACAGGTAAAGCGTGTTTCTTGACAGGTTAAACGTTGCTGCGGTTTGGCTGATGTTTTTGCATTGTTCGTAATAGTTTAAAGCTTTGTTCCTTAAGTCCGCAGAGTATGCCATGGTTAGACCTTCAAAGTTGAGTATTGTACTATTTTGTTTTTAATTGACTATAAATAGAGTATTTAAAATACTCAAAAGGTAGCTTGCATATAATAAAACACCATTTGAGAAAACAAATGGTGTTTTATTATGGTGTATTAGATTACTCAGCAGCTTCTGCTGCTTTGTCTACTAATTCAATCAATGCCAAAGGTGCATTGTCGCCTTTGCGGAAACCATATTTCAGTACACGAACATAACCGCCATTACGGGCAGCAAAACGTGGACCTAACTCATCAAACAATTTAACTACAACATCACGATCACGAGTGCGGTCAAATGCCAAACGACGGTTTGCCAAGGAAGGTTTTTTACCCAATGTAATTAAGGGCTCAACTACGCGGCGTAATTCTTTAGCTTTAGGCAAAGTTGTCACAATAGTCTCGTGAGTCAACAATGAGTTCGCCATATTACGCAGCATTGCAGCGCGATGGCTGCTTGTACGGTTTAATTTGCGGTTACCATTACGATGACGCATGTCATTATCCTTTAATCTTCAAACTTACGGCTTTTCTAAGCCTACAGGCGGCCAAGCTTCCAATTTGGAACCTAGTGTCAAGCCTTTAGATGCCAACACTTCTTTGATTTCATTCAAAGATTTACGACCCAAATTCGGAGTTTTAAGAAGCTCTGTTTCAGTACGTTGAATCAAATCGCCGATATAATAAATATCTTCAGCTTTCAGACAATTAGCTGAACGTACAGTTAATTCCAAATCATCTACCGGACGCAGCAGGATAGGGTCAATAGGAGGAGCTTTTTCTTCAACTTCTTCTACTGGAGTACCTTGCAAATCAGCAAAGATAGACATTTGATCAATTAAAATACGAGCGGCACTACGTACAGCTTCTTCAGGATCAATAGAACCATCAGTTTCAATATCCAAAACCAATTTATCTAAATCCGTACGCTGCTCTACGCGTGCAGGTTCAACTTCAAAGCTAACACGACTGATGGGCGAAAAGCTCGCATCCAACTGAATTGCACCAATCTGGCGGTTTTCATCGCGCACAACACGACGACCAGAAACAGATTGATAACCACGCCCCTGCTCAACTTTGATTTCCATCTCAATTTGACCATTCTCGGCCAAATGACAAATAATATGCTCAGGATTTAAAATTTCCACATCATGTGGCAATTCGATATCACCGGCAACTACTACACCGGCCCCTGACTTTCTCAAAGTTAACTGAACTTGGCCACGCCCATGCAGCTTAAATACAATACCTTTGACATTCAACAAAATATCGACAACATCTTCTTGAACGCCATCAACAGTAGAGTATTCGTGCAACACACCGGAAATGGCCACTTCAGTAGGAGCAAAACCATTCATGGATGACAGTAAGATACGACGCAAAGCATTACCTAAAGTATGACCAAAACCGCGCTCAAACGGCTGCATGGATACTTTTGCACGAGTTGTAGATAAAGTATCGACATCAATTTGACGAGGTTTCAAAAATTCGGTTGTGCTATTTTGCATTTAACTGTCCCTCACTGAGCTAGCGTTATTTAGAGTAGAATTCTACCACCAGCTGTTCATTAATATCGCCAGTTAATTCTGAACGATCTGGCATATTTTTAAATACGCCTTCCAATTTATCTGCATCAACAGAAACCCAGCTTGGTAAACCGATTTGAGTTGCCAGACTTAAAGCTTCCTGGATACGAACCTGTTTTTTAGCTTTCTCACGAACAGCTACAACATCACCAGCTTTAACTTGGAAAGAAGGAATATTTACAACCTGACCGTTAACGGTAATTGCTTTATGAGAAACCAGCTGACGCGCCTCAGCACGAGTCGAGCCAAATCCCATGCGATATACTACATTATCCAAACGAGACTCTAACAATTGCAGCAGCAATTCACCAGTAGAGCCTTTACGTCGATCTGCTTCTGCAAAATAGCGACGGAATTGACGTTCCAATACGCCATAAATACGACGAATCTTTTGCTTCTCACGTAATTGCAAACCATAGTCGGACAAACGCGGTTTTTTTGCGCCATGCTGACCAGGAGCGGAGTCCAGTTTACATTTAGAATCTAAAGAACGACGAGCGCTCTTCAAAAATAAATCAGTACCTTCACGGCGTGCTAATTTACATTTAGGGCCAATATAACGTGCCATGTTTCAATCACTCCTTTAAATACGACGTTTTTTAGGCGGACGGCAACCGTTATGAGGCAACGGAGTAACGTCGGTAATACTGGTAATTTTAAAACCAAGAGCGTTGAGTGCACGTACAGAAGACTCTCGACCAGGACCAGGGCCTTTTATACGAACTTCTAAATTTTTAACGCCATATTCTTGGGCAACTTTACCAGCTGCTTCTGCAGCCACTTGAGCTGCAAACGGTGTACTTTTACGAGAACCTTTAAAACCAGCGCCGCCAGAGGTAGCCCAAGACAATGCATTGCCTTGACGGTCAGTGATTGTAATGATGGTATTGTTGAAAGAAGCATGTACATGCACAATACCTTCGCTTACGGTTTTACGTACTTTTTTACGTACACGCGAAGCTGTGTTTGCTTTAGCCATTAATAAAATTCCTTAAAAATTATTTTTTACCAGCAATCGCTTTACGCGGACCTTTGCGGGTACGAGCGTTTGTGCGAGTGCGTTGACCACGACAAGGCAAACCTCGACGATGACGGAAACCACGGTAACAACCCATGTCCATCAATCGTTTGATGCTCATCGTTACCTCACGGCGCAAATCGCCTTCCACTTCATACTTGGCAACTTGTTCACGCAAAGCGTCTAATTGAGCCTCGTCCAAATCTTTTGCTTTTGTAGTGGGAGCAATATTTGCTGCCTCGCAAATTAATTTAGCACGAGTAGCACCGATACCATAAATAGCCTGCAAGCCAATTACGATATGTGCATTATTAGGGATATTTACCCCTGCAATACGAGCCATATTTTTTCCTTTAAACGGCAAAGTTCGTCACTATACCACAAAGTCTTGCTAAAAGAAAAGTTCCCTTAACCTTGACGCTGTTTGTGACGAGGATCAGTACAAATTACACGAACCACTCGATTACGACGGATAATCTTACAGTTGCGGCAAATTTTCTTTACAGACGGTTGTACACGCATTATCTTTCCTTATATCGTTTTATCTAGCTCGGAAGACAATCCGAGCTCGAGTTAAATCATAAGGTGTCAGTTCTACCGTCACCTTATCCCCAGGAGAGATCCGGATATAGTGCATACGCATTTTCCCGGAAATATGACCTAATACAATATGGTCATTCTCAAGCTTTACTTTAAAAGTTGCGTTAGGTAGAGTTTCAAGAATCTCCCCCTGCATTTGTATGGTATCTTCTTTAGCCATAATTCTACTTACGTGATAAAGATTTCATATCAAGACCGCTCATTAAACTCTCATATTGCTGAGTCATGCGGTAAGAGTTAATTTGGGTACTAAAGTCCATTGTCACCACGACTAAAATCAGTAAAGATGTACCACCCAAATAAAAAGGAACATTCAAAGCTGTTGTCAAAAATTCTGGAATTAAACAAATAGTTGTAATATATAATGCACCAAACAAAGTGAGGCGCAATACAACCTGCTCCAGATACTGAGAAGTTTGCTTACCAGGTCGAATTCCCGGCACAAAAGCACCGCTTTTCTTCAAATTCTCTGCCATTTCTTTTGGACTAAAAACCAAGGCTGTATAAAAATAGCAGAAGAAAATAATTGTCACTGTAAATAACAAAATATATAAAGCTTGCCCATGCTGAAGCAAACCAGCAATTTTATGCAACAAACTACCGGTATCATTAGAACCAAACCAGCTTAACAAAGTGGATGGAAACAAAATAATACTTGACGCAAAAATAGGAGGAATGACGCCTGCCATATTCAACTTAAAGGGCATATGTGTATTAGAACCTTGCATTACACCACTACCAATTTGACGTTTCGCATAATGCACGGGAACTTTACGCTGCGCACTTTCAAAATATACAACAATATAAATTAATAGCAATGCACCAATAACAATTGACACAGCCGTAGGCATACCAATTGATCCTTGACTCGTTAAAGCTAATAATCTTGCTATACCGGAAGGAATACCGGCAGCGATACCAGCAGTAATAATCAAGGAAATGCCATTCCCAATCCCACGCTCCGTAATCTGCTCACCTAACCACATCAGGAACATTGTACCTGTGACTAAGCTCACTACCGTAGAAATATGGAACTCCAAAGAATTAGTGACAACCACACCTTGCTGGAATACAAAGGTAGCTACACCAAAACTCTGTAAGATGGCTAATAGCACTGTACCGTATCTTGTATATTTTGTAATAACTTTTCGACCTGCCTCCCCTTCCTTTTTTAATGCCTTTAAAGAAGGAATAATTTCAGAGGCCAACTGAACAATTATTGATGCTGAAATATATGGCATTATGCCAATTGCGAATATACTAAAGCGCTCTAACGAACCACCAGAAAACATGTTCAACATGCCTAGTATGCCGTTCCCAGCGCTTTCGTATAATTTAGCTAAAGCAACAGCATCTACGCCAGGTACAGGGATATGGGCACCAATACGAAAAACAATTAACGCCCCTAAAAGAAACGTTAGACGTTTTTTCAGATCTCCAAATTTGGACAAGCCTGATAAAGATTGTTGATTAGCCACTATAATGCAAGCCTTATTCTTCCACTTTACCACCAGCAGCTTCAATTGCTGCTTTAGCCCCTTTAGTGGCTTTAATGCCCCTCAGGACAACAGCTTTTGAAAGCACACCAGAGGCAATAACTTTCACATTGGAAACAGTTGTAGGAACCAACCCGGCTTGCTTGAGAACTAATACATCAATCTCATTCACAGCGAGCAAGTTCAATTCACTCAAACGAATCTCAGCATTAGCAGCAGCAGTCAAAGATTTGAAACCACGTTTTGGCAGGCGACGTTGCAAAGGCATTTGACCGCCTTCGAAACCTACTTTATGAAAACCACCAGAACGGCTTTTTTGACCTTTATGACCACAGCCACCAGTTTTACCTAAACCACTACCAATACCACGACCTACACGACGACGAGCGTGAGTAGCCCCCTCAGCAGGTTGAATAGAATTTAGAAACATATCAAGACTCCACTTTCAACAAGTAGCTGATTTTGTTAATCATACCACGGTTTTCAGGGGTATCTAAAACCTCTACTGTATGCTCACGATGGCGCAAACCTAAACCACGAGCACATGCACGATGAGATTCAATTGTACCAATCAGGCTCTTCACCAATGTAACTTTAATCTTTTTTTGCTCAGTCATGGTTTGCTCCCAAAATGTCTTCCACTGTTAGGCCACGTTTAGCAGCGATATCAGCAGGTGTATATAACTTAGACAAGCCGTCTAATGTAGCTCGTACAATGTTATAAGGGTTTGTAGAACCATGCACTTTAGCAGAAATGTTATGAATACCCATAGCATCAAAAACTAAGCGCATAGGACCACCTGCCTTTACACCACTACCTTCTTTAGCGGGTTGCATAAAGACTTTAGTAGCGCCATGACGTCCAATAACCTCATGATGAATCGTACCATTTTTTAGAGGTACTTTAATCATAGAGCGACGAGCCTGATCCATTGCTTTTTGAACAGCTACCGGCACTTCTTTTGACTTACCTTTACCCATACCAATACGACCATCCCCATCACCAACAACAGTTAGCGCAGAGAAAGCCATGATACGACCACCTTTAACTACTTTAGTTACGCGATTAACTGCGACCATTTTTTCAATCAGGCCGTCACCACGTTCTTCAATTTCATGTTTTGCCATCTGAAAGTCTCCAATTATTAGAAGCTTAAACCATTTTCACGTGCGGCTTCAGCCAAAGCTCTCACACGACCGTGATATTGGAAACCTGAACGATCAAAAGCAACTTTTTCTACGCCTACTGCTTTAGCTTTCTCAGCAATGCGCTTTCCTACTACTGCAGCTGCCTCGACGTTGCCACCAGATTTCAGACTACCACGCACTTCAGCTTCCAATGTAGAGGCTTGAGCCAATACTTTATCACCTTCAGCACTAATTACTTGAGCATAAATATGATTATTGCTACGGAACACACATAATCTTACCATTTTCAAGTCCGCAATACGTGCACGGGTTTTGCGTGCACGACGGAGTCGGGTTGTATGTTTATCCATTAGTGAACCTCAATTATTTTTTCTTGGCTTCTTTCATCACTACCACTTCACCTACATAACGAACACCCTTACCTTTATAAGGCTCAGGAGAACGGAATGCACGAATTTCAGCAGCGACTTGACCAACCACTTGTTTATCTGCACCAGTCAAAATGATCTCTGTTTGGCTAGGAGTTTGAACAGAAACACCTTCAGGCATTTCATATACGATTGGATGAGAAAAACCCAAAGACAAATTCAAAACTTTGCCTTGAGCTTGAGCACGGTAACCCACACCAATCAATTGTAGTTTTTTCTCAAAACCTTCTGAAACACCTTTGACCATATTATTAACTAATGCACGAGCAGTACCTGACATAGCATTTGCCTGCTTACTGTCATTTTTTGCAGCAAAAGTTAATTTACCATCGTTTAATTCAATGACGACATTAGAAGGCAAAGGAAAGGCCAACTCGCCATTCTTACCCTTGATAACCAATGCTTCTGTTCCAAATTTTACTTCTACACCAGCAGGAACAGTCACTGGGTTTTTTGCGACACGTGACATTTACTTTTCTCCACTAGGCTACGATGCACAACAACTCACCACCGACGCCCTCAGAACGAGCCTTGCGGTCAGTCATCACACCTTTAGAAGTACTAACAATAGCGATACCCAATCCATTCATAACATTGGGAATTTCGCTAGAAGCTTTGTAAATACGCAAACCCGGACGTGAAACACGTTTAATTTGCTCAATCACAGGACGGCCTGCATAATATTTCAATTGAATTTCCAATACCGGCTTCGCATCAGCAGAAACCGAAAAATCCTCGATATAACCTTCCTCTTTCAAGACTTTTGCAATTGCACACTTTAATTTAGAGGAAGGCATGGCAACTGCTACCTTATTGGCACGTTGCGCATTACGAATACGAGTCAACATATCGGAAATAGGATCATGCATACTCATTATTAATACTCCTATTACCAGCTAGCTTTAACAACACCAGGAATCTCGCCACGCATAGCGATTTCGCGGATTTTAATACGACCCAAACCGAATTTACGGAAAGTACCACGAGGACGACCTGTCAAAGCACAACGACGGCGTTGACGTACAGGAGCTGCATTACGCGGAATGGATTGGAATTTCAGACGAGCTTCAAAACGCTCCTCTTCAGTTGCATTCGCATCATTAATAACAGCAAAAATTGCCTCACGTTTGGCTGCAAACTTTTTCGCCAGGGCTTGACGTTTCAGTTCACGATTAATAAGTGCTTTCTTAGCCATGATTATCCTTTAAACGGAAACTTGAACAGTGACAATAAAGCTTTAGCTTCCTCATCAGTTTTTGCAGTAGTTGTAATAGTAATATTCAAACCACGCAAAGCATCAATTTTATCGTATTCAATTTCCGGGAAAATGATTTGCTCGCGAACACCCATGTTGTAATTACCACGACCATCAAATGATTTGCCACTTACACCACGGAAGTCACGTACACGAGGTAATGCAATAGTAATCAAACGATCCAAGAATTCAAACATTTGATCACGGCGCAATGTTACTTTGCAACCGACAGGATAATTATCGCGAATCTTAAAACCTGCGATAGATTTACGAGCAACAGTAACGACTGGTTTTTGACCAGCAATTTTCTCTAAGTCAGATACCGCGTGTTCCATAACTTTTTTATCTGCAACAGCTTCTCCGACACCCATATTTAAAGTAATTTTTTCAATACGGGGAACTTCCATTACTGACTTGTAACCAAATTGTTTAATCAGTTCAGGAACAACTGTATCTTTATAAAACTCTCTCAAACGAGCCATGTTATCTCCTTATGCTCCAATAACAGAGCCATTTGATTTGAAGAAACGAACGCGCTTAACTTTGCCTTCATTCTCAATCAGTTTAATACCAACACGGTCTGCTTTATTAGTTTCCGGATTCAGGATTGCAACATTAGAAATATCCAACGGCATTTCTTTAGCAACAATACCACCCTCAATACCACGCATCGGATTAGGTTTTTGGTGACGTTTTACGACGTTAATACCTTCAATAACAACCTTGCCACCTAATACGCGAACTACTTGACCTTGCTTACCTTTATCCTTACCAGTGATCACAACAACTTGGTCACCTTTAATGATTTTATTCATCGCGCTATTCCTTATAATACTTCAGGCGCTAATGAAACGATTTTCATAAATCGCTCAGTACGCAACTCACGGGTTACCGGACCAAAAATACGGGTACCCAGAGGTTCAAGTTTATTGTTTAACAACACGGCGGCGTTGTTATCAAATTTAATCAACGCACCATCAGGACGACGCACACCTTTAGCAGTACGAACAACAACTGCATTGTACACATCACCTTTTTTAACACGACCACGCGGGGCCGCATCTTTAACTGCGACTTTAATAATATCGCCAACAGAAGCGTAGCGACGCTTAGATCCGCCCAACACTTTGATGCACATCACACGACGCGCACCAGAGTTATCAGCCACATCTAAGATGGTCTGCATTTGAATCATATTAGTACCTTTAAATTAACCAACTTAATTTACCATTTTCATATAACTCGCCCACTTATTTCAATTGAGCTAACTAAATGAAACCATTACGGTTCTAGTAAACCAGTCTTGGATCCCGAAGGGAAGAAACTTCCAGAAGAAACTGAAAGATAAGAAACGAAGTTTACACGCAAATTCACTTTGGCGCAACACTTCGTTTCTTATTAAAGCTAACTGTCTTAAATTTTAAACAGTACGTGCTTTCTCAACCAGTTCTTTAACAACCCAAGATTTGGTTTTTGACAGTGGACGAGATTCCGCAATTACTACAACATCACCAATTCCATATTGATTATTTTCATCATGGGCATGGATTTTAGTTGATAAACGGATAATTTTACCGTACAGAGGATGTTTTACTTTACGTTCAACCAATACTGTCACAGTTTTGTCCATTTTGTCGCTTACCACTTTGCCTTGCAAAGTACGAACATTTTTATTTTCGCTCATTACTTAGCACCTTTTTCAGTTAAAATGGTTTTAATACGAGCAATATCGCGACGTACACGTTTTAATTCGCTTGGTTTACCCAATTGACCAGTTGCGTTTTGCATACGTAAGCCAAACTGAGCTTTCAACAAGTCCAACAAATCTGCATTTAATTGCTCAATAGATTTGTCTTTCAATTCATTTGCTTTCATTATTGACCTACCTGTCTTACTACAAAGGTCGTAGGAATAGGCAATTTGGCAGCAGCTAATTCAAATGCTTCACGAGCCAAAGCCTCTGGAACACCGTCCATCTCATACAACACTTTGCCTGGTTTGATTTCGGCAATGTAATATTCCACGTTACCTTTACCGCCACCCATACGAACTTGAATAGGTTTTTCAGTAATTGGTTTATCAGGGAATACACGAATCCAAATACGACCACCACGTTTAATGTGGCGAGTCATTGTACGACGAGCAGCTTCGATTTGGCGGGCAGTCAAACGACCGCGACCAACGGCTTTCAAACCGAACTCACCGAAACTTACTTTGTTACCGCGGGTAGCAATACCAGTATTGCGACCTTTTTGTTGCTTGCGGTATTTCAGTCTAGTTGGCTGCAGCATTACGTCCACCTGCCTTTCTTTGTTTCTTTTCATGCTCAGGTTTAGCTGAAGTCTTTACATTACCTTCAGTATAGACCCAAACTTTCAGACCCAGCACGCCATAAGTAGTATGAGCTTCGCTAGTTGCATAATCTACGTTTGCGCGCAAAGTATGCAGAGGTACTCGACCTTCACGATACCATTCGCTACGAGCAATATCTGCACCATTCAGACGACCTGAGGTCATGATCTTGATACCTTTTGCTCCTGAACGCATAGCATTTTGCATAGCGCGTTTCATAGCACGGCGGAATTGAACGCGTTTTTCCAATTGCTGTGCAATACCATCAGCAATAATTTGCGCATCCAATTCAGGTTTACGGATTTCTTCGATATTCACATGAACAGGCACACCCATCAGGGCTTGCAGATCACGCTTCAGAACTTCGATATCCTCACCTTTTTTACCAATTACTACGCCTGGACGAGCAGAGTGAATAGTAATACGTGCAGATTTCGCAGGACGCTCAATAACTACGCGACCAACAGAAGCATTCGCCAATTTTTTACGCAGGTAGTTACGAACATCAATATCTTGCTTCAAAACAGCAGAAAAGTCGGTGCTTTTAGCAAACCATTTTGAAGCCCAGTCTTTAGTTACCGCCAGGCGAAAGCCTGTAGGGTTAATCTTTTGTCCCATAGCTTTTCCTTAGTTGCCCACTGTCACATTGATATGACAAGTTTGTTTTTCAATGCGGTTACCGCGACCTTTGGCACGAGCTTGGAAACGTTTCAAGCTTGGACCTTTGTCAACAAAGATAGTGACCACTTTCAACTCATCAATGTCGGCACCGTTATTGTGCTCGGCATTAGCAATAGCTGATTCCAATACTTTTTTAATCAACTCAGCACCTTTTTTAGGGCTGAAAGTCAAAATATTCAAAGCTTGGGCAACGTCTTTACCACGGATCAAATCAGCTACCAAACGAGCTTTTTGAGCTGAAATACGGGCATTTTTATGTTGTGCATTTACTCTCATGATTCACCTTATTTCTTTTTAGCCTTTTTATCAGCCAAGTGGCCTTTAAAGGTACGGGTCAATGAGAATTCACCTAATTTATGACCAACCATGTTATCGCTGATAAACACGGGCACATGGGTGCGGCCGTTGTGTACAGCAATGGTCAGACCGATAAAATCAGGCAGAATGGTAGAACGACGAGACCAAGTTTTAATCGGGCGCTTGTCGTTGCTTGCACGAGCAGCATCTACTTTTTTCAGCAAATGCAGGTCTACATATGGGCCTTTTTTCAATGAACGAGCCATACTAATTAACCTTTATTTGAGTAACGACGACGAACAATCATGTTATCCGTGCGTTTGTTATTACGAGTGCGGTAGCCTTTAGCAGGAGTACCCCATGGGCTAACTGGTTCGCGAGCTTCACCGGTACGACCTTCACCACCACCATGCGGGTGATCGACAGGGTTCATGACAACACCACGAACGGTCGGACGAATACCGCGCCAACGATTGGCACCGGCTTTACCGATTTTTTTCAGGCTTTGCTCTTCGTTACCGACTTCACCGATGGTTGCACGGCAATCTACGTTGATTTTACGAACTTCGCCAGAGCGCAGACGGACTTGAGCGTATGCGCCTTCTTTAGCCAGCAATACCGCAGAAGCACCGGCAGAACGTGCAATTTGAGCACCTTTGCCAGGTTTCATTTCGATACAGTGGATAGTTGTACCAACGGGGATGTTGCGGATCGGCAGGGTGTTACCTACTTTGATGGCAGCTTCAGCACCGGAAACCAATACAGCACCGGCTTGAATACCGCGAGGAGCGATGATGTAGCGACGCTCACCGTCTGCATAGCACAACAGTGCAATGAAGGCAGTACGGTTAGGATCGTATTCAATACGCTCTACTTTTGCAGGGATACCGTCTTTGTTACGTTTAAAGTCTACAACACGGTAATGGTGTTTATGACCGCCGCCTTTGTGACGAGTGGTGATATGACCATTATTGTTACGACCGGCAGTAGAATTTTTCTTTTCGAGCAAAGGTGCATAAGGCGCACCTTTGTGCAAACCTTCTGTTACCACGCGAACCATGCCGCGACGGCCTGCAGAAGTTGGCTTCATTTTAACAATTGCCATTTTGTTTATTCCTTATCTGCAGCTGCAGCAGCGGCTTCCAAATCCAACTCTTGACCGGCAGCCAAGCTTACATAAGCTTTTTTAACATCGCTGCGGCGGCCCAAAGTACGACCAAAACGCTTAGTTTTACCTTTAATGGTAACGGTAGTTACAGAAGCAACTTGAACACCGAACAGCAGCTCAACAGCCGCTTTGATTTCAGGTTTGGTTGCATTTGCCAAAACTTTAAACGTCATTTGGTTGCGTTTTTCAGCCAATACGTTGCTTTTTTCAGAAACGATAGGTGCCAAAATCACTTGAGTCAAACGTTGTTGATTCATACCCATTGCTCCTCTAATTGTGCAACTGCATCTTTAGTGATGATTACTTTTTTGTAACGCAGCAAGCTGTAAGGATCAACTTGTTGAGCTTCCAAAACCAACACGTTTGGCAAGTTGCGTGAAGCCAAGTAAACATTCTCATCGAGCTGTTTGGTTACAAACAGCACTTGCTCCAGACCCAGATTTTTCACTTGTTCAGCAAAAACTTTGGTTTTAGGAGTTTCAGCAGTCAAAGCTTCGATAGCAAACAAACGCTCGTCACGGGCCAATTGGGACAGGATAGTCGCCATACCGGCACGGTACATTTTACGGTTTACTTTTTGAGTGAAGTTTTCGTCGGGTTTGTTCGGGAACGCACGACCACCTTTACGCCACAGCGGAGAAGAAGTCATACCGGAACGGGCACGGCCGGTACCTTTTTGGCGCCATGGTTTTTTGGTTGAGTGTTTTACTTCGGCACGGGTTTTTTGAGCACGGTTGCCAGAGCGGGCGTTTGCCAAGTAGGCATTTACCAGCTGATGAACCAACGCTTCATTGTATTCGCGAGCGAACAAAGCATCAGAAACAGACAGACTGCCTGAAACTTGTCCTTTAGCGTCAATTACTTTCAATTCCATTACGCACCTACTTTCACGCTAGGACGAACTACAACATCGCTGTTGACCGCACCCGGAACAGCACCCTTAACCAACAGCAGTTGGCGTTCTGCATCAACACGGACAACTTCCAGTTTTTGAACAGTTGCTTTGGTGTTGCCGTATTGACCAGCCATGCGTTTACCGGGGAACACGCGACCTGGGTCTTGCGCCATACCGATAGAACCTGGAACACGGTGAGAACGGGAGTTACCGTGGGAAGTACGCTGGGCACCGAAGTTATGACGTTTGATCGTACCGGAGAAACCTTTACCTTTAGAGGTACCGGTTACATCGACCAGTTGACCGACTTCAAACATAGAAACGGTGATTTCGTCACCGGCTTTCAATTCAGCCAGTTTTTCTTCAGCCAAAGCAAACTCGATCAAACCGCGACCGGCTTCAACACCTGCTTTTGCAAAGTGTCCGGCTTCGGCTTTGTTGACACGGTTAGCTTTTTTCTGACCAAAGGTAACTTGAACGGCAGTATAGCCGTCAGTATCTTTGGATTTTACTTGTGTAACGCGGTTGGCAGACATATCCAAAACGGTTACCGGAACAGAAACACCCTGTTCGTCGAACACACGGGTCATACCAACTTTGCGTCCAACCAGACCTAAAGTCATGATTATTTTCCTTTTAAAGTAAAGGGGCGGGCTACGATTGGCCTGCCTTTGGACAATGATAAAACTTGGCACATTTGTACCAAGCCCTGCACTATACCACGACAATAAAGAAGTTTTCAAGAAAAATCTTAGGCTTGCCGCAGATTATTTACTGTCATCCGAGCGATTTGGGTTTTATCCAATCCATCGATATTCTGTTCTGAATTTTGACAGTCTTAATTGTTGTTCAACGATATAAAAGGTCGTCTGAAATTTCATCTACAACAAAATTTCAGACGACCTCTTCTCAATACATGGTTATTTTACGCTACTCGGATACGTTTCATACCGAGAATGCTATTTCTGCAACTCCGTCGGTGGGTTTTGCTCGGGCTGGCGCGTGTGCAATTTATACCAACCAAACAACCGTACCAAACATAATAAGGCAATTAAGGGCATACATAAAGCGGAAACCAAATAACGCGGATTGCCGGTATTGAGGATGTTTCCTCCTGCCGACAGGGTCAATGCGGCATTAAACCACTCCCACAACGAAGGCACGCTGAAAGCCAACACGGCAATCAGTCCGAGCGTCCGGAAAATACCGATGGGCAAAATCTGACGTTTTAGCACTGTACGGTTTAGCTGTAACAAGACAATCAATCCGAACCCGATGATGATGACCATGCCGCCGTTTGCAACGATTTGCAGGCTGTTGAACGCGATGTCGGGCGTTACCGCCAGTCCGCCGTCTGAAGCAGGAGCCGCTTGCTGCTGAAGGTTAAGCCCTTGAACGATATTTAAAACGAAACCATAAACCATATCGGCAAGCATAATACCTATAGGCAAAGAAGTGAGCATTCGTCTTAGCATGGTTGTGTCTAATAATGATGAAGAAGATACGGATGGAAACTAATGTGGTTTCAGACGACCTATTCACACTATATACATCCATTTAAGAAGGGTCGTCTGAAAAGTGGCAGACGGTATTGTAGCGGATTGCCGCCTCAAACGTATGTAAAATTAAATTTAGCCTAAGTCATAAAATCCTGTAATTTTCCACCAATCATTTAACTTTGGGAGTAAAATCCCAAAATATTAATTTGCATCATGATTTACGGCTTGGATGTCTCGACGTAAGTTTTAGATTTACAATTTCAGACGACGTTGGGATGCTATTTTGTAATTTTCCAACAAAGCCGTATGCCATTTATCAACGGATTGACCGAAAGGACGCTTCACATGAGTAATGCAAAACGCGATGTAACCCGCATCAGCCACAACACCAAAATCGTCGCTACGTTGGGGCCGGGCAGCAACAATGTCCAGTTGTTGGAAGACATGATCCGTGTAGGCGGTCTGAATGTCGTCCGTTTCAACTTCAGCCACGGCACGCCTGAATTCCATCAGGAAAACGCCCGCATCGTGCGTGAAGCGGCAAAACGCGCCGGACAGGAAATCGCCATCCTCGCCGACTTGCAAGGTCCGAAAATCCGCGTCGGCAAAATCGCCGGCGGCAGCATTGAATTGAACAAAGGCGAAACGCTGGTACTTGATGCCGCGCTCGAAGGCGAAGGCACGCGCGACGCGGTCGGTTTGGATTACCGCGACCTGCCTAATGATGTCGTTGCAGGCGATGTTTTGTGGTTGGACGACGGTTTGCTGACTTTGACCGTGGAATCCGTTGAAGGCAGTAAGATTGTTACTAAAGTTGAAAACAGCCATGTGTTGAAAAGCAACAAAGGTATCAATAAGCGCGGCGGCGGTTTGTCCGCAGGCGCGTTGACCGAGAAAGACTTCCGCGACCTGAAAACCGCGATTGCCATCGGTTGCGACTACCTCGCCATCAGCTTTGTGAAATCCGCCGAAGATTTACACACTGCCCGCGCCAAAGTCGAAGAAGAAATGAAAGGCAGTACTGCCGTTCGCCCCGGTTTGGTTTCCAAAATCGAACGTGTGGAAGCGATTGAAAACTTGGACGAAATCATCCTCGCCAGCGACGGTATCATGGTAGCGCGCGGCGACTTGGCGGTCGAAGTCGGACACGCAGCCGTCCCCGCCCTGCAAAAACGCATGATCCGCCGCGCACGCGAATTGCGCCGCTTCAGCATTACGGCAACCCAAATGATGGAATCCATGATCACCAACCCCGTCCCGACCCGCGCGGAAGTCAGCGATGTGGCAAACGCGGTATTGGACGGCACCGATGCGGTGATGTGTTCCGCCGAAACCGCCGTCGGCGCGTATCCGTTTGAAACCGTCAGCCAAATGGCGATTATTTGCGCCGCTGCGGAAAAAGAACAAGATTCGCTCAACGGCGTTGCCGAACAGGTCGAGTATCCCGAAGCCGTCAGCACCAACTTGGCGATTGCCGGCGGCGCGGTCAGCGTGGCGCGCGCGGTTCACGCCAAAGCCATCGTCGCCCTGACTGAAAGCGGTTCGACCGCCTTCGAAGTCAGCCGCCACAACATCACTTTGCCGATTTTCGCGCTGACCCCGAGCATTTCCGCCCAACGCCGTATGGCGATGTACCGCGGCGTGCGCCCGCTGATTTTGGCGACCAGCACCGACCACGATACCGCGCTGAACGAAGTGGAAGCCATGTTGGTCGAACATAAAATCTTAAGCTCCGGCGACCAATACATCATCACCAGCGGTTCGCAAATGCGCGAATCCGGTTCGACCAATACGCTGGAAGTATTGCGCGTTAAATAATCGATACACAAACGGCAGATAAATAAGAGGTCGTCTGAAAACTTGGAAACGGGTTTTCAGACGACCTTTCGTTTTCTTTTGAAGCAAGATTTTTGAGCACTGAAACACTAGGAGTCTATAATTTTTAAGAACCCCAAGTCTAGACGCAAAGACAGAAAAGTGTGCTGCTTTGAAAGCTGGAGAATATCTAACAGGCTTGAGGGCTAATGTAAGAGCTTCAACCAATCAACTTTCAATAAGAAAGAGATGAATATGCCCAAAGATCAAATGAAAGATAATTTTTTTGACCTTATAGAAGAATTTCTAAATTTATTTAATCAGAGAGATTTTAAACAACTCGAAATCAAATTTCAGATTAACAAAGGTGTGTATGAGGAAATTTTGGAAGAACTGGATGATGAAAATCTTTTAGCTAAAAAATTATCATTACCTCCCAAAGCAATAGCATTGACCGCACGAAATGATAATAGGGCAATATTTGAAACATATGAAATGAATGGTACAGAAGAAGTTATAGGAATCGAATGCTGTTTATATGCAGATAACAAGGAAACTGACCTAACTCTAGAAGGTCGTTTTCATAAAAAAGATGGCAAATTTATTTTTGTTTATCAGGGTATTCGTGCATAAAGCTCTATATAGAGGGAACCAAGTCATCAATAAACCCCGCAATGACATCTTTACCACAGTCCCGCCCTCTCCTATCTACGCAACACACAAGTTTTTCCGAAAGCGTCCAAAAATATTAGGCAAACGCGATAACGTGGTATAGAATCGAGTACCTACACTAATCAAACGGAATGACCGTTAGGAAACAACCGTATTTTGATTGAAAACCGCCGTCCTTCAGCCTCAAAATTCGCGCAAAAGCAGCTTGCAGGATTTTCGCTTCAAGGACCATCGTTTCAATTCAACATGCCGATTCCAAACCGTCAGCCCTCTCCTGATACGGAGGCGTTTGTTTCAGACGACCTCTTTATTATTTACACGCAGGTACAAGAAAATGACACACTCACCCATCAAACAAACCGTAATCTTACTCAGCGCAGTCTTCTTCTCCGGCGCAGTCCACGCTTCGGGCTACCATTTCGGTACGCAGTCGGTCAACGCGCAAGGTACTGCCAACTCTTCCGGCGCAGAAGCCGCCGACGCATCGACCATCTTCTACAACCCTGCCGGCCTGTCCAAACTCGACAGCAGCCAAGTTTCCGTCAACGCTAACATCGTCATCCCCAGCATCCACTACGAAGCCGATTCCGCACAATACTATCAAGGCGGCGATGTTTCCGGCTCGAAAAGCGGCAAAATCACCAAAACCACCGTCGCCCCGCACTTCTACGGCGCATACAAAGTCAATGACGATGTAACTTTAGGCTTGGGCGTGTACGTCCCCTTCGGCTCTGCCACCGAATACGAAAAAGATTCCGTACTGCGCCACAACATCAACAAACTGAGCCTCACCAGCGTCGACATCGAACCGGTCGTCGCTTGGAAAGCCAATGAAAACCACGCTTTCGGCGCAGGCCTGATTGCCCAATATTCCAAAGCCGAATTGCGCAAATATTCCGACTGGGACGCCTCCGGCTCCATCAGCCAACTTGCCAGCGGTCTTGCCTCACGCGCCGCCGGCCGCCCTGTCTCCGTCAGCGCGCAAGGCAAATCTGACGGACACGCCGAAGTAAAAGGTCACGACTGGGGCTTCGGCTATCAACTTGCTTGGATGTGGGACATCAACGACCGCGCACGGGTTGGCGTGAACTACCGCTCCAAAGTAACCCACACCCTAAAAGGCTCGGCAGAATGGGAAGCCGACGGCGCATACGCCCGCCGCGCTTGGGATTTGGGCGCACTTGCCGCCCGCGGTTACGTTCCGCATGAAAAAGCAAGTGTCAAAATTGTAACCCCCGAATCACTGTCCGTTCACGGCATGTACAAAGCCACCGACAAATTCAACCTGTTCAGCGATGTAACTTGGACGCGCCACAGCCGCTTCAACAAAGCGGAACTGGTTTTTGAAAACACCAAAAACGTCGTCAACGGCAAATCCGACCGCACCGTTATCACCCCCAACTGGCGCAACACTTACAAAGTCGCGCTCGGCGGTTCTTACCAAGTGACCGACCCGCTGCAACTGCGCGCAGGTATCGCCTTTGACCGCTCGCCCGTCAAAAACGCCGGCTACCGCATGAACAGCCTGCCCGACGGCAACCGCATCTGGTTCTCGCTCGGCGCGAAATACCATATCGGTAAAAACCACGTCCTCGATGCCGCTTACAGCCACATCCACATCAACGACACCCGCTACCACACCGCCCGAGCCACCGGCAGCGATGTAGACAGCAAAGGCGCATCCAGCGCGCACTTCAAAAACCACGCCGACATCATCGGCCTGCAATACACTTACAAATTCAAGTAAACTGTTTTGCGCCGACATCAAAAGGTCGTCTGAAAACCAATATCAATCAAGGTTTTCAGACGACCTTTTGCCATAAATTGGCATCAGGAATGCTTCCTTCCGCCTCCCATCGGACGGGTACACAGAATAAGGACGCCGTCTCAGCCGAACGCAGAAAGAATCAATAAAAAACCTCCCTGTTTGGAAGACCAGGGATAGGTGCTTAATTTATCAAATTAATAATTATGACGAACTTTTTACCCCGGCCCCTACCTTAAGAAGTAAAGCAGTCCAATTATGCGAACTGTCCGCCATAAACGATAAAGGGCTTCAAAGTGAATGAATAATTTCCAAATACTTTTGCTTCTAGGCATCTTGATGATGCTTCTCCCCATCCTTCTCTACAAAAAAGGCTGGGTAAAACCCGTCAAACCCGCCGAATCCGACAGCCGTCCTCCGATTTTCTGGATTTCGATAACGGTCGTCATCATGCTCGGCATCATTTCTTTAATCAGGTGGATGGAATGGTAATCGACATGAAGGGAAGGTCGTCTGAAACCTCGATATTCGGATTTTCAGACGACCTTTTTATTTAGCTTATTGGTGTTCCAATATTCCCAGACATACGGACAAACAGCGTTTCCGGGAAAACGTATGACGTTGATTCGCTTTGTTTTGCGGTAAATTCTGACGCTGCCTTTTGGCTTGTTTAAATAATGGTTTACTGATGAAATAATAAAAATTATTTGCATTTGTGCGACTCCGTTTATAAACTCTTACTTTTAAGACAGACAGATGGCGGTACTTTGTCAGACTTGAGATAAAGAGACGGCGGAATCAGATATCCGATAGATATTTTTGGCGTATCAGACAGTATTTCAAACCCGATATTTTCAAACAAAATTTCTACTGCCCTGTCTAACTGGGATCGTCTGAATTTTTTAGAGAGGTTTGTCATGTCCGTCATGCTGATACCGATAGCCCTTTTCTTCTCTTTCTTCTTTAGGGCGTTGGACGGTGACACGCTCATTTGTTTTAGCCGTAACAAGTTTTTCAGCCGCGAGCTTTTGTATTGCGGAACAGTTGTCCGAAGGGAAGCCTGTGGTTCGGCCATGAAGGTTTCGATAGGCTTCATGAATATTTGCTGCGTGTGAATCCGAATGCGGTGAAGGCAAAATGGACTGGTTTTGGTCCTTATATGGATATTAAGTTTTAAGGTTTGTTTTATATATGTTGATTGCTTTTTTGATTATGTTGCGCGAGGGCATCGAGGCGGCTTTAATCGTCGGTATCGTCGCGGGTTTTTTGAAACAGTCGGGACATTCGCGGCTGATGCCTAAGGTGTGGCTGGGCGTGGCTTTGGCTGCGCTGATGTGTTTGGGCATCGGATACGGCATCCATTCGGCAACGGGCGAGATTCCGCAGAAGGAGCAGGAATTTGTGGTCGGCGTTATCGGTTTGGTGGCGGTGGCGATGCTGACTTATATGATTTTATGGATGAAAAAAGCCGCCCGTTCGATGAAGCAGCAGCTTCAGGATTCGGTTCAGACGGCCTTAAACCGCGGCAACGGTCAAGGCTGGGCTTTGGTCGGTATGGCGTTTCTGGCTGTGGCACGCGAGGGGCTGGAGAGTGTGTTTTTCCTCTTGGCGGTGTTTCAGCAGAGTCCGACTTGGTCTATGCCCGTCGGCGCGGTATTGGGGCTGCTGGCCGCAGTGGTCATCGGCGCGCTGATTTATCAGGGCGGTATGCGTCTGAATCTGGCGAAGTTTTTCCGCTGGACGGGCGCGTTTTTGATTGTGGTGGCCGCCGGTTTGGTGGCCGGTTCGCTGCGTGCGCTGCATGAGGCGGGCGTGTGGAACCACCTGCAAGAGGTGGTGTTTGATTCTTCCAAATACCTGCATGAAGACAGCCCGCTGGGCGTGCTGCTCGGCGGCTTCTTCGGCTATACCGACCACCCGACGCAGGGCGAGGTGCTGGCTTGGCTGCTGTATTTGGTTCCGGTAATGATTTGGTTTCTGCACGGCAGCAGGCCCGCCGCGGTGCAGAAGTCGTCTGAAAGCCATTAGTGGCGCTCAAAAATTCCGTATCTCATTCTTATCAACATGCCAAAGAGGTTTGAAATGAAAAAACTCAATATAACTGCTTTATCCGTGATGCTGGCTTTGGGTCTGACCGCGTGTCAACCGCCCGAAGCGGAAAAATCCGCGCCTGCCGCGTCAGGTGCATCAAGCGCGAATGCCGACGGCACCGTCAACGTCGGCGTGAACGACACCGCTTGCGAACCGATGGAACTGACCGTACCGAGCGGACAAGTCGTGTTCAACATCAAAAACAACAGCGGCCGCAAGCTCGAATGGGAAATCCTCAAAGGCGTGATGGTGGTTGACGAACGCGAAAACATCGCCCCCGGACTTTCCGACAAAATGACCGTTACCCTGCTGCCGGGCGAATACGAAATGACTTGCGGCCTCTTGACCAACCCGCGCGGCAAATTGGTAGTAACCGACAGCGGCTTTAAAGACACCGGCAACGAAGCCGATTTGGAAAAACTCGCCAAACCGCTTGCCGACTATAAAGTTTACGTCCAAGGCGAAGCCAAAGAGCTGGTTGCCAAAACCAAAGCCTTCACCGACGCCGTCAAAGCGGGCGACATTGAAAAAGCCAAATCCCTGTTTGCCGCCGCCCGCACCCACTACGAACGCATCGAGCCGATTGCCGAACTCTTCAACGAACTCGACCCCGCCATCGACGCGCGTGAAGACGACTTCAAAGACAAAACCGAAGACGCGGCCTTCACCGGCTTCCACCGCATCGAACACGCCCTGTGGGTCAAAAAAGACGTATCCGGCGTGAAAGACATTGCCGACAAACTCATGAAAGACGTTGAATCCCTGCAAAAAGAAATCGACGCCCTCTCCTTCCCGCCAAACAAAGTCGTCGGCGGCGCGGCAGTGTTGATTGAAGAAGTTGCCGGCAGCAAAATCAGCGGCGAAGAAGACCGTTACAGCCACACCGACTTGAGCGACTTCCAAGCCAACATCGAAGGCGCGCAAAAAATCGTCGAACTCTTCCGTCCGATGATTGCCGAGAAAAACAAAGCCCTGCTCGAGAAAGTCGATGCCAACTTCAAACAAGTAACCGACATCCTCGCCAAATACAAAACCAAAGACGGCTTTGAAACCTACGACAAACTCAGCGACGAAGACCGCAAAACCCTTCAGGCACCGATTAACGCCCTTGCCGAAGACCTGAGCCAACTGCGCGGCACACTGGGTCTCAAATAAACTTTTTACCCGCCCGTTTCAGACGACCTTTTGAGATACAAGGGGTCGTCTGAAAACTTATCGCTGATGCCCTCTCCCACGAAAAGGGAAAGGCCGTAGCGTGGGCTTTGCCCGCGAAAAACCCGAATACAGAAATCGTAGGCTGGATCGGGTTTGCCAACCCAACCTGCCCCTGCTGACAGCCGTATCAAAAATTAAACGGGTTAGCTGTATCGCCGTTCCAAGATTCAGCTTCCTGCGAAGCTTGGTTTGCCCCAAATGCAAGCATTTCGGAGGTCCGCTAATCCTCCGGTAGAAGAACAGGTAGGGTGTGTGGCGCAGCCACGCACGTGGAAATCGCGCATCCCTTACCATTTATTGGATTGATCGATGATTCAAAGTTTTCAGACGACCTTAAACGTCGTCTGAAAATTCAAAATAGCAAACTTAAACAAAACAACCGCGTACATACCGCAGCCCGAATCCCCGCAAAGGACTCCGCCATGAGCCAAGACAACTCACAACCCACCCAACCGACCAAACGCACCCTGTTCAAAACCGTCCTTGCCGCAGGCGCAGCCGGCGCGGCAGGCTGGTTCGCCGGCAAACAACAAGGCGAAACCGCCGCCGAGACCCGTCTCAACGAACACTCCCCGCAAGCCTACCCCTGCTACGGCACGCACCAAGCCGGCATCACCACCCCGCACCAACTCTTCGGCATCATGTGCGCCTTCGACGTAACCGCCAAAGACCCCAAACAACTCGAAAACCTCTTCCGCACCCTCACCGCCCGCATCGAATTCCTCACCCAAGGCGGCGAATACCAAGACGGCGACGAAAAACTCCCCCCCGCAGGCAGCGGCCTGCTCGGCAAAACATTCCGCCCCGACGGCCTCACCATCACCGTCGGCGTCGGCAGCAGCCTCTTTGACGACCGCTTCGGACTCAAAGACAAAAAACCCCGTCATCTCCAAGAAATGCGCGACTTCCCCAACGACCGCCTCCAAAAATCATGGTGCGACGGCGACCTCAGCCTCCAAATCTGCGCCTTCACCCCCGAAACCTGCCAAGCCGCCCTGCGCGACATCATCAAAAACACCGCCCAAACCGCTGTCATCCGCTGGAGCATAGACGGCTGGCTGCCCAAAGCCGAACCCGGCGCCATCGCCGCCCGCAACCTCTTAGGCTTCCGCGACGGCTCCGGCAATCCCGACGTATCCGATCCCAAAATTGCCGACCAAGTTCTCTGGACAGGCATCGCCGCCAACAGCCAAGACGAACCCGCCTGGGCGAAAAACGGCAGCTACCAAGCCGTCCGCCTCATCCGCCACTTCGTCGAATTCTGGGACAGAACCCCCTTGCAGGAACAAACCGAAATCTTCGGCCGCCGCAAATACAGCGGCGCCCCCATGGACGGCAAAAAAGAGAGCGACACCGCCGACTTCGCCAAAGACCCCGACGGCAAAACCACCCCCAAAGACAGCCACATGAGGCTCGCCAACCCGCGCGACCCCGAGTTCATGAAAAAACACCTGCTCTACCGCCGCGCCTTCAACTACTCCCGCGGCCTCGCCGCCAACGGCCAGCTCGACGTCGGCTTGGTGTTCATCTGCTACCAAGCCAACCTCGCCGACGGCTTCATCTTCGTCCAAAACCTGCTCAACGGCGAACCGCTGGAAGAATACATCAGCCCCTTCGGCGGCGGCTATTTCTTCATCCTGCCCGGCGTCGAAAAAGGCGGCTTCCTCGCCCAAAGCCTGCTCAGCGCGTGAACACAGGTCGTCTGAAACCTGACGGTGCATAGGTTTTATGCGTCAAACGCTCCCTGAAAAAGGTCGTCTGAAAACCAAGTATTCCGGTTTTCAGACGACCTTTCTGTCAAATAGGCTCAGACTTGGGACAAACCGAACCCGTAGCGTGGGCTTCGCCCACGACCTTCTCCCCAAACATCCGAATCCAATCATCTCTGTTTATTCGTGGATAGAACCCACGCTACGGGCAGCTTGGTTTTTTAATCAGCATTATGAACCGTCATCCCCACGCAGGCGGGTTTGCTGCATATTCTGAGATGTTGCCACAAAGTGCCGCTGTTGCTTTTGTCTTGGCGGAGGTAGCGGTAAACGGTGCTGTGATGGAGTGTGATCCCGTGGTGTTTGCGCAGGTAGGCGCATACCTGTTCGGGACTGAGTTTGCGGCTGATGGTGCTTTTGTGGCGGTTAAGCTGTTTGGCGATTTCGGTGACGGTGCAGTGGCGGGACAGTTATTGGATGTGGTATCGTTCGTCTTGGGTCAGTTGTGTGTAGCTCATGGCAATCTTTCTTGCAGGAAAGGCCGTATGCTACCGCATACTGGCCTTTTTCTGTTATGGAAAGTTGCATTTCAAATGCGAATCCGCCGAATACTGAAACATGAACGCACAAAAACACCCGCCTCACTCTATACCACCAAGACATTTAGCAGGCCTACACACAAGGGAAAGCGTTACCTCCCCGGTACGCCGCTACCAAGTCAGCCGTATCACCATCTACAGCGCACTTAAAGAAGGCTGAAAGGGGTAAGTAACAATATTGTAGGAATCGCCGAAACGTTACATTTTCTTTCCCTGCCCTTTGCCACGGTAACAAGATCGGTTCAACAAACAAAAACGCCCACTCCCTTCCGGGATTGGACGTTTTTTAGTTTGGCCATCGTATTCACCTTCAATTCCATGAATACGCAAATAAGGCTATTTTTTAGGTGATGGGACGGCGTTTTTAGCTTTTGGGTTGGCAGGTGCGGGGGTGACGGTTGCCTCCGCCTTCAGTTTGGAGAAGATACCCTCACCGATACCTTTGACGTTTTTCAACTCCTCGACCGATTTGAAGGCACCATGTTGTTGACGGTAGTCCACGATGGCTTTGGCTTTGGCAGGGCCGATACCGGGCAGGGCTTCCAACTCGGACGGGGAAGCGGTATTGATGTTGACGGCGGCCAGCGACAGCGAAGCGGTCAGCAGGGAGAGGGCGGCAAAGAGGAATTTTTTCATAAGAAGATACTCCATAGTTTGTGAATGCGGATGATGCCTGTGTGTGCGGCACCGTAAAATAGTTGGCTATCATATCCGTCTTACCGTTTCCGTTCAAACGATACCTGAAGATTTCTTGGTTTACTATCTCTTTATGTATTGATTCTGCAACATCCCTATTCTACCCGCACCCTCCCTATCCGTCACATTTACCTGCTGCGCTATCGTCGCACCCGCCTATCTCCACTCGTGAGCAGTCAGCCATAGCAAGAAGGCAAGGAACGGCAATGACGAGTTTCAAGTAAAGGTATGAATAAAATATGGGGTAAAAGTAAAAGCCCCCGACATCTGTCAGGGGCTTAGAATAGGTGTTTGGCAGTGACCTACTTTCGCATGGAAGAACCACACTATCATCGGCGCTGAGTCGTTTCACGGTCCTGTTCGGGATGGGAAGGCGTGGGACCAACTCGCTATGGCCGCCAAACTTAAACTGTACAAATCGGCAAAGCCTTAATCAATATATTTGGTGATGACTGAATCAGTCAGTAAGCTTTTTATTTGAAGTTCTTCAAATGATAGAGTCAAGCCTCACGAGCAATTAGTATGGGTTAGCTTCACGCGTTACCGCGCTTCCACACCCCACCTATCAACGTCCTGGTCTCGAACGACTCTTTAGTGCGGTTAAACCGCAAGGGAAGTCTCATCTTCAGGCGAGTTTCGCGCTTAGATGCTTTCAGCGCTTATCTCTTCCGAACTTAGCTACCCGGCTATGCAACTGGCGTTACAACCGGTACACCAGAGGTTCGTCCACTCCGGTCCTCTCGTACTAGGAGCAGCCCCCGTCAAACTTCCAACGCCCACTGCAGATAGGGACCAAACTGTCTCACGACGTTTTAAACCCAGCTCACGTACCACTTTAAATGGCGAACAGCCATACCCTTGGGACCGACTACAGCCCCAGGATGTGATGAGCCGACATCGAGGTGCCAAACTCCGCCGTCGATATGAACTCTTGGGCGGAATCAGCCTGTTATCCCCGGAGTACCTTTTATCCGTTGAGCGATGGCCCTTCCATACAGAACCACCGGATCACTATGTCCTGCTTTCGCACCTGCTCGACTTGTCGGTCTCGCAGTTAAGCTACCTTTTGCCATTGCACTATCAGTCCGATTTCCGACCGGACCTAGGTAACCTTCGAACTCCTCCGTTACTCTTTGGGAGGAGACCGCCCCAGTCAAACTGCCTACCATGCACGGTCTCCGACCCGGATTACGGGTCTGGGTTAGAACCTCAAAGACACCAGGGTGGTATTTCAAGGACGGCTCCACAGAGACTGGCGTCTCTGCTTCAAAGCCTCCCACCTATCCTACACAAGTGACTTCAAAGTCCAATGCAAAGCTACAGTAAAGGTTCACGGGGTCTTTCCGTCTAGCAGCGGGTAGATTGCATCTTCACAACCACTTCAACTTCGCTGAGTCTCGGGAGGAGACAGTGTGGCCATCGTTACGCCATTCGTGCGGGTCGGAACTTACCCGACAAGGAATTTCGCTACCTTAGGACCGTTATAGTTACGGCCGCCGTTTACTGGGGCTTCGATCCGATGCTCTCACATCTTCAATTAACCTTCCAGCACCGGGCAGGCGTCACACCCTATACGTCCACTTTCGTGTTAGCAGAGTGCTGTGTTTTTAATAAACAGTCGCAGCCACCTATTCTCTGCGACCCTCCGAGGCTTACGGAGCAAGTCCTTAACCTTAGAGGGCATACCTTCTCCCGAAGTTACGGTATCAATTTGCCGAGTTCCTTCTCCCGAGTTCTCTCAAGCGCCTTAGAATTCTCATCCTGCCCACCTGTGTCGGTTTGCGGTACGGTTCGATTCAAACTGAAGCTTAGTGGCTTTTCCTGGAAGCGTGGTATCGGTTACTTCATGTCCGTAGACACTCGTCGTCACTTCTCGGTGTTAAGAAGACCCGGATTTGCCTAAGTCTTCCACCTACCGGCTTAAACAAGCTATTCCAACAGCTTGCTAACCTAACCTTCTCCGTCCCCACATCGCATTTGAATCAAGTACAGGAATATTAACCTGTTTCCCATCGACTACGCATTTCTGCCTCGCCTTAGGGGCCGACTCACCCTACGCCGATGAACGTTGCGTAGGAAACCTTGGGCTTTCGGCGAGCGGGCTTTTCACCCGCTTTATCGCTACTCATGTCAACATTCGCACTTCTGATACCTCCAGCACACTTTACAATGCACCTTCATCGGCCTACAGAACGCTCCCCTACCATGCTAGTAAACTAGCATCCGCAGCTTCGGTTATAGATTTGAGCCCCGTTACATCTTCCGCGCAGGACGACTCGACCAGTGAGCTATTACGCTTTCTTTAAATGATGGCTGCTTCTAAGCCAACATCCTGGCTGTCTGGGCCTTCCCACTTCGTTTACCACTTAATCTATCATTTGGGACCTTAGCTGGCGGTCTGGGTTGTTTCCCTCTTGACAACGGACGTTAGCACCCGCTGTCTGTCTCCCGAGGAACCACTTGATGGTATTCTTAGTTTGCCATGGGTTGGTAAGTTGCAATAACCCCCTAGCCATAACAGTGCTTTACCCCCATCAGTGTCTTGCTCGAGGCACTACCTAAATAGTTTTCGGGGAGAACCAGCTATCTCCGAGTTTGTTTAGCCTTTCACCCCTATCCACAGCTCATCCCCGCATTTTGCAACATGCGTGGGTTCGGTCCTCCAGTACCTGTTACGGCACCTTCAACCTGGCCATGGATAGATCACTCGGTTTCGGGTCTACACCCAGCAACTGTTCGCCCTATTAAGACTCGGTTTCCCTACGCCTCCCCTACTCGGTTAAGCTCGCTACTGAATGTAAGTCGTTGACCCATTATACAAAAGGTACGCAGTCACACCACAAGGGTGCTTCCACTGTTTGTATGCATCAGGTTTCAGGTTCTATTTCACTCCCCTCCCGGGGTTCTTTTCGCCTTTCCCTCACGGTACTGGTTCACTATCGGTCGATGATGAGTATTTAGCCTTGGAGGATGGTCCCCCCATATTCAGACAGGATTTCACGTGTCCCGCCCTACTTTTCGTACGCTTAGTACCACCGTTGAGATTTCGAATACGGGACTATCACCCACTATGGTCAAGCTTCCCAGCTTGTTCTTCTATCTCGACAGTTATCACGTACAGGCTCCTCCGCGTTCGCTCGCCACTACTTGCGGAATCTCGGTTGATTTCTTTTCCTCCGGGTACTTAGATGGTTCAGTTCTCCGGGTTCGCTTCTCTAAGTCTATGTATTCAACTTAGGATACTGCACAGAATGCAGTGGGTTTCCCCATTCGGACATCGCGGGATCATAGCTTTATTGCCAGCTCCCCCACGCTTTTCGCAGGCTTACACGTCCTTCGTCGCCTATCATCGCCAAGGCATCCACCTGATGCACTTATTCACTTGACTCTATCATTTCAAGAACTTCTCTGACTTTGCCTGACATTCCGTTGACTAGAACATCAAACTTGAATTTCCTACTCTGATAAAGCTTACTGCTTGTTGTGTCTTAATCCCGCCTTTTGTCTTTCGGGATTAAGTCGATACAATCATCACCCAAATACTGCACCTGTTTTTCTTTTCCTATCCAGGAGACAACTGACCGTTTGCAATCGGTCAATCATCAAAAACAGACACATTGTCTTTGTTTGTTGATTTCGGCTTTCCAATTTGTTAAAGATCGATGCGTTCAATATTGCTATTTACTTCGCAAATCAAAATGAGCTGATTATTATAGCAGCCTTTCTTTTTCCGTCAAACTGATTCGTCAGCAGACTTCTCTTTGGAAAAAAAGAAAGCAGTTACACTGCCTTTTTAACTCGCTTTGATTTGGAAAGTATTGGTGGAGGCAAACGGGATCGAACCGATGACCCCCTGCTTGCAAAGCAGGTGCTCTACCAACTGAGCTATGCCCCCCGTTCTTGGTGGGTCTGGGAGGACTTGAACCTCCGACCCCACGCTTATCAAGCGTGTGCTCTAACCAGCTGAGCTACAAACCCGGATTCTCTTCTTAAGCGAACCTTGTCTTCACTCAAGCATTTTTCCGCATCTTCTACAGTTTACCGATAAGTGTGAATGCAACAACCTCTTCTTTCTCTAGAAAGGAGGTGATCCAGCCGCAGGTTCCCCTACGGCTACCTTGTTACGACTTCACCCCAGTCATGAAGCATACCGTGGTAAGCGGGCTCCTTGCGGTTACCCTACCTACTTCTGGTATCCCCCACTCCCATGGTGTGACGGGCGGTGTGTACAAGACCCGGGAACGTATTCACCGCAGTATGCTGACCTGCGATTACTAGCGATTCCGACTTCATGCACTCGAGTTGCAGAGTGCAATCCGGACTACGATCGGTTTTGTGAGATTGGCTCCACCTCGCGGCTTGGCTACCCTCTGTACCGACCATTGTATGACGTGTGAAGCCCTGGTCATAAGGGCCATGAGGACTTGACGTCATCCCCACCTTCCTCCGGCTTGTCACCGGCAGTCTCATTAGAGTGCCCAACTTAATGATGGCAACTAATGACAAGGGTTGCGCTCGTTGCGGGACTTAACCCAACATCTCACGACACGAGCTGACGACAGCCATGCAGCACCTGTGTTACGGCTCCCGAAGGCACCCCTCCGTCTCTGGAGGGTTCCGTACATGTCAAGACCAGGTAAGGTTCTTCGCGTTGCATCGAATTAATCCACATCATCCACCGCTTGTGCGGGTCCCCGTCAATTCCTTTGAGTTTTAATCTTGCGACCGTACTCCCCAGGCGGTCGATTTCACGCGTTAGCTTCGCTACTAAGCAGTCATGCTGCCCAACAGCTAATCGACATCGTTTAGGGCGTGGACTACCAGGGTATCTAATCCTGTTTGCTACCCACGCTTTCGGGCATGAACGTCAGTGTTATCCCAGGAGGCTGCCTTCGCCATCGGTATTCCTCCACATCTCTACGCATTTCACTGCTACACGTGGAATTCTACCTCCCTCTGACACACTCTAGTCACCCAGTTCAGAACGCAGTTCCCAAGTTGAGCCCGGGGATTTCACATCCTGCTTAAGTAACCGTCTGCGCCCGCTTTACGCCCAGTAATTCCGATTAACGCTCGCACCCTACGTATTACCGCGGCTGCTGGCACGTAGTTAGCCGGTGCTTATTCTTCAGGTACCGTCATCAGACAGGGGTATTAACCCCGCCCTTTTCTTCCCTGACAAAAGTCCTTTACAACCCGAAGGCCTTCTTCAGACACGCGGCATGGCTGGATCAGGCTTGCGCCCATTGTCCAAAATTCCCCACTGCTGCCTCCCGTAGGAGTCTGGGCCGTGTCTCAGTCCCAGTGTGGCGGATCATCCTCTCAGACCCGCTACTGATCGTCGCCTTGGTAGGCCTTTACCCCACCAACTAGCTAATCAGATATCGGCCGCTCAAACAGCGCAAGGCCAAATGGTCCCCTGCTTTCTTCCTCAGAAGATATGCGGTATTAGCTAATCTTTCGATTAGTTATCCCCCACTGCTCGGTACGTTCCGATATGTTACTCACCCGTTCGCCACTCGCCACCCAAGAAGCAAGCTTCTCTGTGCTGCCGTCCGACTTGCATGTGTAAAGCATGCCGCCAGCGTTCAATCTGAGCCAGGATCAAACTCTTATGTTCAATCTCTAACTTTTTAACTTCTGGTCTGCTTCAAAGAAACCAACAGGACAATGTCTAAAACATCATCTTGTCTGTCTTTCAAACAGTGTGAGGCTGTCGCACTCACACTTATCGGTAATCTGTTTTGTTAAAGAGCGAAAACGAATTATAAAGCATTTCATCTCATTGTCAATCAAAACTTTTCTTAAAACCTCGAAAAATCAGACCAACTGTGATATACTTACCTGTTCGTTCAATCACCGCCGAAGCAGCGAAGAACCGAACTATACCCCCCTCCTCAAAAACCGTCAACTCCCAAACAACAAAAAATCCCACAAAACTAAACAACAACCTGAAATACAAAGACTTTTATTTCAAAATATTCTCAAACCAAACTCAATCAACAGCAAAGGTCGTCTGAAACCTCTTTCAGACGACCTTTTCATTTTCTTACTGTCTAATTCAATTAGCCGATTTCGTTATACTTAGTCGGCAAACTGTTTTTTCATGCGTTCGCGGCGTTCTTGTGCTTCTACGGAAAGTGTAGCAGTCGGGCGGGCAAGGAGGCGTTTGAGGCCGATGGGCTCGCCGGTATCTGCGCAGAAGCCATATTCGCCTTCGTCAATGCTGCGGATGGTTGCTTGTACTTTGCCTAGAAGTTTGCGCTCGCGGTCGCGGGTACGCAATTCCAGCGCGTACTCTTCTTCTTGAGTAGCGCGGTCGGCAGGATCGGGAGCCGATTCGTGTTCTTGCAGGTGGCCGGTGGTGGCAGATGCGTTTTCAATCAGTTCGTCTTGCATTTTTACCAGCAGTTCGCGGAAGAATGCCAACTGATCGCTATTCATGTAGTCTTCTTCCGGGCCGTCCCAATTCAAAATGTCTTGTTCTGTCAGCTTTGCCATAATTTTTCTTTCAATCTATTGCAGGAAACAAAATACTACTCAAGTGGTTTATTTTATTGATTTCTTAGGACTTCTTTTCTCAAGCCCGTTTGGAAATGGCGGCATGATACCATGTTTTCACAGTCGTGTTTTTGATTTTCACTTTTTTGCATTTTGCTTACGTCATACTGCAAATTCTTAATGAACTCGCTGTCTATTGCAGTAGCCACAAGTTGATTTGGCGGGTAATTTGGGGCGATAGACTGCTTAACCAGATCCACAGTAATAATGCCAATATACTACCTGAAAAATCGTAGCGTCCGTACTTTAAAAACTGCACAGGAGAAAGTATGGGGCGATATATCCGTTCCAACGCGACGGAAAGTTGGGAATAGGGATCTTTAATACTGAGCGCCATGCGGATAAACAACCCTATCAACAACACATAAGCCGCTGATTTAATTGTATTCAATACTGCCAGTATAAAATTGGCGATGATGATTTTTGCGCTGAATGCGGTAGGCTGCGCCACTAAAGTAATGAAGGTGAATGCGATGTAATATAACAACAGTCCTGACAACAGGCAGGCTGGGTCGTATTTTTTAACCGGCAGAATTTTATGCAGCGGGTTGACCAGCCAATCGGTTGATCGCTTGCTGAACGCCAAGAGCGCATGATTTTCACTCAATCCCGCCGCTTGCAGGAAGAGACGTGCCAAACACAGGATAACGATGCCGTCGGCAAGCAATATCAATAAATCTCCGCGCATTTTCAGACGACCTTATATTGTTGTGCCATTTCCTGCGAACGCTTGACGCAGGCTTCCACGCCTTGGGCAATGGCTTCGGCGACGCGGCATGATTTGAACGTTTCGATGGCTTCGTGGGTGGTTCCGCCTTTGGAAGTAACGTTTTGCTGCAATTGCGCGAAGTCTTCGCCGCTTTGCTCTGCCAAGGCGACTGCACCTTTAAACGTGGCGAGACTGAGGGCGCGGGCATCTTCTTCGCTGAACCCTTGCGCCTGAGCGGCGGCTTGCAGCGCGCTAAGCAGGTAAAAGACGTAGGCAGGACCGCTGCCGCTAATGCCGGTGATATTGTGCAACTTGTCTTCTTCGTCCAGCCAAACGGTCAAACCGACGGAACGCATAATCCGGTCGGCGGTGGCGCGGTCGGCTTCGGATACTTCGGCTTCGGCAAACATGCCAGATACGCCCAAACCGATTTTTCCCGGCGTATTGGGCATGGTGCGGACAATGCGGCGTATTCCGCCAAGGTAGCGGCTGAGGGTATCAATAGACAAACCGGCAGCGACGGATAGCACCAATGCGCCGTTGACACGAACGTTGCGGCACGCGGCTTCCATATCCTGCGGCTTGACGGCAAGAATCAAAACGTCGTCTGAATGCAGTTCGGGCAGGGATTCAGAAACTTCAACATTCAATTCTTTTGCCAAACGCTCGCGTTTTTCCGCGCCGCGGTTGGCGATGTGGATGCGGTATCTGCCCTGTTTGACCAATCCGCCCGCGATGGCGGCTGCCATATTGCCACCGCCTAAAAAGTAGATGTTCATAAATTTCCTTAAATTTTTAAATGAAATACATTTTACTTGGAGTCGTCTGAAATGCCGTTCCCACCAAAGCGGAAAATTTCAGACGACCTTTTTACCAACGGACGCTTTCAGGCAGCGATGTTCGGTATAAACCTTGTTTTTTCAAAAATCTATTGCCTCCGGCTTTTTGAGCTTGCACCAGTCTGACAAGGACGAACATAGATACCAGTCCATCAACCGACAACCCGTTATCGTCAAACAAAGTAAAATGACCGAGATAATCTGTTTTATTGGCTGTCTTTCCCTTTTGGTTCCCGTCTGCCGAAGATCGCGCTGCCGATGCGCACATGCGTTGCGCCGCACGCGACCGCCACAGGCATATCGTCAGACATTCCCATAGACAACACATCCGCGTGTACACCCGCCGCATTCAGGTCGGCAAGCAGTTTCTGCATGGTTTGGAACTGAACACGCAATTCTTCATCATCGCTGTCGGCTTTGGCGACACACATCAACCCGCGTACGACCACATTCGGCAACTTCGCCACTTCCACCGCCAGCGCGACCGCCTCATCGGGCGCAACGCCGTGTTTCGCCTCCTCGCCCGCGATATTGACTTCGATGCACACCTGCAAAGGCGGCATTTCGGACGGACGCTGTTCGCTCAGGCGGCGGGCGGTTTTCAGACGACCTATCGTATGCACCCAATGCGCGCGTTCGGCGACAAATTTGGTCTTGTTTGACTGCACATCGCCGATGACGTGCCAAACAATGTCGGGCAAATCCGCGAGCGTTTCCGTTTTTTCGTACCACTCCTGAATATAGTTTTCACCAAAATCGCGCTGCCCTGCGGCATATACCTCGCGGATGTCGTCTGAAGGGAAGGTTTTGCTGACGGCAATCAGACCCACTTCGCCCGCCTGCCTGCCCGCCTTTTGCTCGGCTTCGGCAATGCGGCGGCACACCTCCGCATAATTTTGTTGCAATACCGACATGATTTCTTCCTTTATTACATCAATTACAGCGATTTTGAAAATTTTACTTGGTCTGAACGGTTTATGTATTTAAAATAATACAATTTATCGGAACCTGAACAGGGAAATGCCCGGCATTCCGCATCCGCATTTTAAATCGGGTTCCGCCTCATTATTCTAAACTAAAACAAGGCCACATTATGCAGATTACCGACTTACTCGCTTTCGGCGTCAAAAACAAAGCTTCCGACCTTCACTTAAGCGCCGGAATGTCCCCCATGATCCGCGTTCACGGCGATATCCGCCGCATCAACCTGCCCGAAATGTCCGCCGAAGAAGTCGGCAACATGGTTACTTCGGTCATGAACGACCACCAGCGCAAACTGTTCCAACAAGATTTGGAAGTGGACTTCTCCTTCGAGCTGCCCAACGTCGCCCGCTTCCGTGTCAACGCATTTACCTCCAACCGCGGCCCTGCCGCCGTCTTCCGTACCATTCCGAGCGCCGTATTGACGCTGGAAGACCTGCGCGCCCCGCGTATTTTCCAAAAAATCGCCGACAACCCGCGCGGCTTGGTATTGGTAACCGGCCCGACCGGTTCCGGTAAATCCACCACGCTGGCGGCGATGATCAACTACATCAACGAAACCCAACCCGCACACATACTCACCATCGAAGACCCGATCGAGTTCGTCCACCAAAGTAAAAAAGCCCTCGTCAACCAGCGCGAGCTGCACCAACACACCCACAGCTTCGCCAACGCCCTGCGTTCCGCATTGCGTGAAGACCCCGACGTAATCCTCGTAGGCGAGATGCGCGACCCCGAAACCATCGGCCTCGCGCTGACTGCCGCCGAAACCGGCCACTTGGTATTCGGTACGCTGCACACCACCGGCGCCGCCAAAACCGTGGACCGTATCGTTGACGTATTCCCGGCCGGCGAAAAAGAAATGGTGCGTTCGATGTTGTCCGAATCCCTGCGCGCAGTTATTTCGCAAACCCTGCTGAAAACCCGCGACGGCAACGGCCGTGTCGCCGCACACGAAATCCTCATTTCCACCCCCGCAGTGCGCAACCTGATCCGCGAAAACAAAATCGCCCAAATCAACTCCGCGCTGCAAACCGGTCAATCACACGGCATGCAAACCCTCGACCAAGCGCTGCAAACCCTCGTCCGCCAAGGCACCATCAGCCCCGACGTAGCCCGTAGCAAAGCGCAAAACAGCGACAGCATGACCATCGTCTGATAAATACATTCCATTATCGGGAACAAACCAGGTCGTCTGAAAACGCAGTTTACACAACGAGGAAACCCGTTTCCCGTTTTCAGACGACCTCCGCAAGGCAGGCAACACCCAATAACAAACAAACCGCCCGCCGGTCTCAATATTCACTTACTGATAAAGAGTACACAAAATGAGCGAAACAACCCCTTTACACGACTTACTCAGCGAAATGGTGCAAGCCTACTCGCAAAAAAACCAACCGCCGCACATCCCCACCCCTGCCGAAATCGGCACACACCTCCATCCCCTGCTCGACCGCATGTGCGTCGAAGCAGAAAAACGCGGCGCATCCGACATCTTCATCAGCGCAGGCTTCCCGCCTGCCGTCAAAGTCAGCGGCACCCTGACCCCCGTCCCGCACAAAGCCCTGACCGGCGAAGACACAGCCGCCATCGTCGAATCCACCATGAACCCCGAGCAGCTTGAGACCTTCAACCGCGAATGGGAACTCAACTACTCCGTCCAATCCCGCAGCAACACCCGTTACCGTGTCAACGCCTACCACGAACAAGGCCGCGTCGGCATGGTCTTGCGCCGCATCAACCAAGAAATCCCCGAAATGGAGAGTCTCGGCCTGCCCGCCAAACTCAAAGACCTCTCACTTTCCCCGCGCGGCCTGCTGATCCTTGCCGGCCCGACCGGTTCCGGTAAATCGACCACCATGGCATCCATGCTCGACTACCGCAACCACAAAATGCCCGGCCACATCGTCACCATCGAAGACCCGATCGAATTCATCTACAAACCCCGCCGCAGCATCTTCACCCAGCGCGAAGTCGGTATCGACACCAACGACTGGAAAATCGCCGTCCAAAGCGCAATGCGTCAAGCGCCCGACGTCGTCTGTATCGGCGAGGTGCGCAGCGAAGCCAGTATGGAATACGCCCTCCAGCTTGCCCAAACCGGCCACTTGTGCGTCTTCACCATCCACGCCAACACCGCCGCCCAAACCATCGAGCGTATCATCAACTTCTACCAAGAAGACCGACGCAAACAAGTCCTCATGGATTTGGCGCTCAACCTGACCGGCATCATCGGCCAGCGCCTCGCCATCAAGAAAAACCGTAGCCAGCGTACCGCCGTCGTCGACCTGCTGCTCAACACGCCCGCCATGCAGGATTTGATTTTCAAAGGCGAACTCATGGAAATCCGCGAACTCATGATGCGCTCCGGCACAGACGGCATGCAGACCTTCGACCAACACCTGTTCGAACTCTACATCCAAGGTCAAATCGAATACGACGAAGCCCTGCGCCAAGCCGTTTCCACCAACGACCTGCGCCTGCGCATCCAAATGCACGAAGAAGGCAACGACCCCGACCGCCTCTACGACCGCATCAGCGATTTGAACCTGATTTCGTAAACACCCGATTTCAGGTAAGACAAAGGTCGTCTGAAAACCCAAGAACCAGGTTTTCAGACGACCTTTATTCATTCAATATAGTGGATTAACTTTAAATCAGGACAAGGCGACGAAGCCGCAGACAGTACAGATAGTACGGAACCGATTCACTTGGTGCTTCAGCACCTTAGAGAATCGTTCTCTTTGAGCTAAGGCGAGGTAACGCCGTCCTGGTTTAAAGTTAATCCACTATATTTGATACGGCGATTATCCGCCCCTTATCAAGAAGGTTTTAGGGAGAGCGCAACCATCGGATTGGCTTTAACCAGAACCAACACCCAGTTTTGCATGAGCGCTAATCTTAATGCCCTCTTTGCCGGAAGAAGCAGATTACCGAATACGATGTTTGCCGTTTCTGTCGATTTTGACCAATTTGACGTCGAATATCAAAACGGAATTCGGACCGATTTTATTGCCAAGCTTTTCTTCTCCGTAAGCGAGTTTGGCAGGAATATAAAAGGTAGCCTCGCCGCCTGCTTTCAAAAGCTGCAAACCTTCTATCCAGCCCGGTATGGTTTGGTCAAGCCGAAAAGAGATAATGCCGCCTACTCCATCATCACTTACACCTTCTTTACTGCTGTCGAAGACAGTACCGTCAATCAGGCGGCCTTCATATTCGACATGTACGAGATCGTTTTTCCGAGGCTGTCTGCCTGTACCCTCTTTGATCATTTTGTACTGCAAACCGGATGCTGTTGTTTTCACGCCCTCTTTAGTGGCATTTTCTTTCAAAAAAGCCTCACCTTTTTCTTTATTGGCTCGTGCTTCTTCCTCGTATTTTTTGTTTGCTTTGTAGTGGAGTTCCTCCATGATTCCCATCAGAGCTGTGCTGGCTTCTGGTTCACTCAATTTGGTCTGTTTACCATCATATACAGACTGTACGGCATTAAAGAAGGCTTTCATATCGACCTCAAAACCCAGATCCTTTAGCTGCTTCACAGAGCCGCCCATTACTATCCCCACTGCATAGCTATCTTTTTCAACCTGACTTTTGAAAGATGAAGATTTATCTGATTCAGCAGACGCCTCAGTCTCTTTTGCAGTTGTACCGTCAAGGGATGAAGGCGTGGTCGTAGTTGAAGAAGTATCGGGGGTTTTATTGCTGCAAGCTGTCAGGGAAAACGTGGCAATAAGTGCCAACATGCTTAATTTCAGAGTTTTATTCATAATATAGTGGATTAAATTTAAACCAGTACGGCGTTGCCTCGCCTTGCCGTACTATCTGTACTGTCTGCGGCTTCGTCGCCTTGTCCTGATTTAAATTTAATCCACTATATTTCTCTTTGGCGGGAAATTGGAAGAAGCAGGGATTATAACCTTCGCATAAAGAAATCAGAAAAAAATCATACAAACACGATAAAAAAGGTCGTCTGAAAACCCAAAAACCCAGTTTTCAGACGACCTTTGTCGCGCTTATGGCAATAAAGCCACACCAACCAATGTAAACCGCCATTTAAGCCTTTATCATTTTCTCCGCACTCCGCCTCCGCTGCCAAACGCACCCCTCTCCACACAGCAAGGTTCATAAATCTTCATACTTTTCATCGCACTTCACGCAAATTATAAATCGCGCACCTCGATATTTCGGACGATACAAATTCAGCCGTTTCAATGAATTACAAACGTTAAGCACTTGAGAAGATGGGTAACGCCTCGGCAAAGGCGGTTGCGGCTCATCCGCAAGCATCCGATACTGGATTCGTCGGAAGCAGAAACACGCTTCCTGTTTATCCGTGAAGGAGCATTATCATGAAAAAAACCTTACTGACTGTTTTATTGGCTACCGCTTCCGCCATCACTTTCGCTGACGGTTCTTTTACCGGCGCAGGCTTGGAAGTCGGCGCGGGCGCAACCAAAAGTGATGTGCGCAATGTCAATCTGAACGAAAAAACCAAAGGCGACGTTGCCGTACGCGGCAGCTACAACACACAATTCGGACAAAGCAACTGGATTGGCGGCGTTGAAGCCGGTGTCAAACCGCTGCACCGCAAAATCGCGGGCAATGCGAAACAAAAAGTCGATGCCAACGTTTCCTACGTCCAAGGCTACCGCCTGACCGACAATGCGCTGGCTTACGGTAAGGTCGGCTACCACTACGGCCGCTTCAACAATCTGGGCGCGAAACGCAACAATATGAACGGCCTCGGCTACGGCGTGGGCGCGAAATACGCCGTTACACCGAATGTCGAAGTCGGCGCCGAATGGGAGCAAACCCGTTATAAAAAAGACAATTTGAAAGTCCACAACAACAGCTACATGGCTACTGTCGGCTACCGCTTCAAATAATCTTTTTTAAACAGGCAAAGGTCGTCTGAAACCGGATTTACGGTTTCAGACGACCTTTTTGTCGATTCGGGCATCTTAACGATGCCCTCTTCTTTCAGCCTTCAGTCTTTACGCGTTTCCACCAAAACCATTTCGGCAGCAGCGACGGGTTCGGCTTCGACTTTCGGCACGTCCGCGCGGCGCAGGCCGGATTCGGGTTCGGGCTGCACCTGTTCGGCAAAGGCGGCGACGGCTTCGGGATTGGTTTCGACGAACACCAAACCGCCTAAGTCGGGCATCGCGGCAACGGCAGGGACAGTTTCTTCCGGCTCGGTCGCTTCCGCTTGGCCTGCTTCCGGCGCAGTTTGCGGCTCGGATTCTGCTGCTTGGGCGGCTGCGGCGGCCGCTGCGGCGGCGGCAAGGGCTTCGATGGCGGCGGCGGCTTCACGTTCGGCTTTCCAAACGACCAGCTCTTCCTCCATTTCGGCGACGGCTTCGGCTTCACCTTCGGCAGGGACGGCGGTCATCGGTTGGTAGCCGTCTTCGGTTTCGATGGCGAACACGGAGGTCGGGGTATCTTCAACGCTGCCGATGGCGGAGTCGATGATGCTGCATTCGTCGTCGGTGCTGTCTTCGATCAGGATGCCGCTGTCCGCTTCTTCGCCTTCGATGGAGAACACGAAGGCTTCTTCAGTGGCCGCAACGGGTTCGGAAACGACGACAACCAAAGGCTCGGCACTATCCTCGGGAGCGGGGATGGTTACGGCAAACGGTTCTTCTTCGACGGGCTCGCCCATGACGTGCGCGGCGGCGAAGCGGACTTTGTCGGCGGTATCGTGGATATTCAGGTACTGCTCGATTTTGGCGGCAGACGGAATATTGCGTTTTTTACCGTTTTGACGGCGGTCGCGCTGATTGTTGCGTTCGCGGCGGTCGCGTTGGTTGTTGCGCTCGCGTTGGCGGCGGTCGTTGCCTTTCGGTGCATCGTTATCGGCGGTTTGCACGCCCTCTTCCGCTGCATTGTCCACTGCTTCGGACAAGGTTTCTTCCGCACGGATTTCCGCTTGTTCGCGGTTGCGTTCGTTGCGGTTGTTGTTGCGGCGGCGTTTGTTGCCTTGCGTCTGTTCGCCCGAACGGGATTCGTTTTCAGACGACGTTGCGGCGGCAAGTGCTTGGACTTCGAGGTTTTCGGCTTCCGCGGCGGCGTTACGCTCGTTTTGGCGGTTGCGGCTGCGGCGGTTGTCTTTGGCGTTGCGGGTTTCGTTTTCCGCCGCCTGATTGTCCGCTGCTTTGTCTTTAAAGTCCGCCACTTCGCGCACTTCTACCTTGCTGCCGTCGTGCCTATTGTTGCGGCGCGGGTTTTGACGGCGGTTGTTTGCGCGGCGGTTGCCGGAATTGCCGTTGCGGTTGTTGCCGTTTGAAGTGCGTTTTTCTGCCACTTCGGCAACAGGCGCGGGTTCGGCTGCGGTATTGCCGCCGAAAATGCGTTTGAGCCATGCTTTGAAGGTATCCCACCATGAACCGCTTTTCTGCTCGGATACGGTCGGGGCAGGCTGGGTATGGCGCACGCCTTTGACGGCGGGTTCGGGACGGGCGGCTTTGGCTCTTTCGCTGCCGAAAGGTTTGGCGGATTCGTCTTCTTCCGGCTCGGCAACGCGTTTGTAGCTCGGTTCGCCGTCTTCTTCTACGTCGTCGATGCGGATGCGGTTGATTTCGTAGTGCGGGTTTTCCAAGTGAATATTCGGAATCAGGACGACGTTGACGTCCAAACGCTCTTCCATCGCAAACAGCTCGGCGCGTTTTTCGTTCAGCAGGAAGGTGGCGACATCGACGGGCACTTGGGCGTGCACTTCGCCGGTATTGTCTTTCATCGCCTCTTCTTGAATGATGCGCAAAACGTGCAGGGCGGTTGATTCGATGCCGCGGATGACGCCGGTGCCGGCGCAGCGCGGGCAGGCGACGTGGCTGCTTTCGCCCAAGGCGGGTTTCAGGCGTTGGCGGCTCAATTCCAAGAGGCCGAAGCGGGAGAGTTTGCCCATTTGCACGCGGGCGCGGTCTTTTTTGAGCGCGTCGCGCAGGACGTTTTCAACATCGCGCTGGTGCTTGGGGTTTTCCATGTCGATGAAGTCGATGACGACCAAACCGCCCAAGTCGCGCAGACGCATTTGGCGGGCGACTTCTTCGGCGGCTTCCATATTGGTTTTGAACGCGGTGTCTTCGATGTCCGCGCCGCGTGTCGCGCGGGCGGAGTTGACGTCGATGGAAACGAGGGCTTCGGTGTGGTCGATCACAATCGCGCCGCCGGAAGGCAGGCTGACGCTGCGGGCAAACGCGCTTTCGATTTGGTGTTCGATTTGGAAGCGGGAGAACAGCGGCGTGTGGTCTTCATAGAGTTTCAGACGACCTATGTTGCTCGGCATGACGTAGCTCATAAACTCGGCAACTTGGTCATAAACCTCTTGATTGTCCACCAGAATTTCGCCGATGTCGGGACGGAAATAGTCGCGGATGGCGCGGATGAGCAGCGAGCTTTCCATGAAGAGGAGGTAGGGTTCGTGGTGCGCCTTACCGGCTTCTTCGATGGCCTGCCAAAGCTGTTTGAGGTAGTTCAAATCCCATTCCAACTCTTCCGCGCTGCGGCCGATGCCGGCGGTGCGGGCAATGATGCTCATGCCGTTCGGAATGTCGAGTTCGGCCATAGCGGCTTTGAGTTCTTGACGCTCTTCGCCTTCGATACGGCGGGATACGCCGCCGCCGCGCGGGTTGTTGGGCATCAATACCAGATAGCGTCCGGCAAGGCTGATGAAGGTGGTCAGCGCCGCGCCTTTGTTGCCGCGTTCGTCTTTTTCGACTTGGACGATGACTTCCATGCCTTCTTTGAGCACGTCCTGAATACGCGCCCTGCCGCCTTCGTAATCTTGGAAATACGAACGCGATACTTCCTTAAACGGCAAAAAGCCGTGGCGGTCGGTTCCGTAATCTACGAAACACGCTTCCAGCGACGGCTCGATGCGGGTGATGATACCCTTATAAATATTACCTTTGCGCTGCTCTTTACCCAGCGTTTCGATGTCCAAATCCAAAAGGTTTTGCCCATCGACAATGGCAACGCGCAGCTCTTCGGCCTGCGTTGCATTGAACAACATTCTTTTCATAATCATTACCTCGCACAGGCGGGCAGCCTTTTCAGACGACCTGCCTGCTCTTTGTCAGACACTCTGCGAGGCGGGCGGGATTGGGCATAGCCCGCGCCCCTTTTCGGCGCGGAATGCAGAAACCCGGATGAGCAATCAGTTTTTGAATTGAAGTCCGCAAGGTTGCACGTCGCCCAAAACAATGCGGCCGTGTGCGGAAGGATACGGATAAAGAAGGCAATAAAGAACAATGCGGCGGAACACTCCGTCCGCCGCCGAAGTCCGGACGGTACAGGCCCGGCTTGGAAAACAGGTAGCCGACATCTTCTTATTATCGTTATGCCGGAAGTTTCGAACGGTGCGGCGCGGCAGGTTTGTCAAACACCCGTCCCTCGTCTTATGCCCGGTCAAATCGGCAAAATCAAATCAAACTTAATCACGCTCCTGCGTTTACGGGCTTTGGCATAAACGCAGGGAAAATGCTTTGCAGAGTGCGTTTTTAATATAAAATCTCGTTTTAACAATACCATCCGTCCCATACGGCCTGTTTGTACAGGTTTCTGCCGAAACGGATGTTCGGGATTATAGATGAAAACGCACGCAATAAGCAAAGATTCAGTCAGCCTGATTACCGTCGCCGAACACGAAGCCGGACAACGCCTTGACAACTATCTGATAAAAATCCTCAAAGGCGTACCTAAAAGCCATATCCACCGCATTATCCGCGCCGGCGAAGTGCGCCTGAACAAAAAACGCTGCAAGCCTGACAGCCGCATCCAAACCGGCGACCTGCTCCGCATCCCGCCCGTGCGCACCGCCGAAAAACAAAGGTCGTCTGAAAACCGCGCCCAAGCCGTACCCGCACGCGAATTTACCATCATCTACGAAGACGACGCATTGCTCGTCATCGACAAACCCGCAGGCACCGCCGTCCACGGCGGCAGCGGCGTGAGCTTCGGCGTCATCGAACAAATCCGCCGCGCCCGCCCCGAAGCCCGCTATCTCGAACTCGTCCACCGCCTCGACAAAGACACCAGCGGCCTCCTGATGATCGCCAAAAAACGCAGCGCGCTCGTCAAACTGCACGAAGCCATCCGCAACGACCACCCCAAAAAAATCTACCTCGCACTGGGCGTAGGCAAACTGCCGAACGACAGCTTCCACGTCAAACTGCCCCTGTTCAAATACACCGGCGCACAAGGCGAAAAAATGGTGCGCGTCAGCGAAGAAGGACAATCCGCGCACACCATCTTCCGCGTGCTCAACCGCTTTTCAGACGACCTCCTGCACCAAGTCGGCCTCTCGCACCTCACCCTCGTGCAAGCCACCCTGAAAACCGGACGCACCCACCAAATCCGCGTCCACCTCCAATCGCAGCACTGCCCCATCGCCGGTGACGAACGCTACGGCGATTACCAAGCCAACAAACGCCTTCAGAAACTCGGTTTGAAACGGATGTTCCTGCACGCCGCCGAGCTGCACCTCGACCACCCGCTGACAGGCGAAAAACTCATCTTAAAAGCCCCGCTGCCGCAAGATTTGGCACAATTCGTCCTGATGCTGGAAAACGCAGGGAAGGTCGTCTGAAACCCGCAGCGTGGGCTTTGCCCGCGACATGAGTGTAAAGACGACAGACAGATTCGGATTGTCAGGCAGCAAGTTTTGTGGGCGTAGCCTACGCTACAACTCGCTCGGAAAATTAAATACCAACCGCTCCTCGAAAACACCCAAAGGTCGTCTGAAACCCGTAGCGTGGGCTTTGCCCGCGACATGAGTGCAAAAATAATGAACGGATTCAAATTGTCAGGCGGCAAGTTTCGCGGGCATAGCCCACGCTACAACCCGCCGTCCCGACAACCTTATCCCCGCCCGCCCACGCCTTTCAGACGACCTTTTTTTCCGCTACCATAACGCCCAACACAAACACGGACAAACACCATGACCCCGACACAGCAACTCCAATCAGGCATACAGGCATTAGGTTTGGACCTATCCGCAGAACAGCAAACCCTGCTGCTCGCCTATACCGGCCTGCTCAAAAAGTGGAACAAGACCTACAACCTCACCGCCCTGCGCGACGAAGCGCAAATGGTCAGCCACCACCTGCTCGACAGCCTGACCCTGCTCCCCTACCTCCAAGGCGCGCACACCATGCTGGATGTCGGCTCCGGCGGCGGACAGCCCGGCATTCCCGCCGCCATCTGCCGTCCCGACCTCAACATCACCCTTCTGGACGCCAACACCAAAAAAACCGCCTTCCTGCAACAAGCCGTCATCGAACTCGGACTAAGTAACGTCCGCGTCGTCAGCGGCCGCGTCGAAGCCGTTCAAGACCTCCAAGCCGACATCATCACCAGCCGCGCCTTCGCCGAACTCGCCGACTTCGTCAACTGGACGGCACATCTGCTGAAAGACGGCGGCCGCTGGGTCGCCATGAAAGGCGTGTATCCTGAAGAAGAAATCGCCAAACTCCCCGACACCGTCGCCGTCGAACGCGTCGAAGCCCTCCACGTCCCAGGCTTGGATGCAGAACGGCATATGGTGGTTTTGAAGAAGGTTTGAGCCTTCCGAACGTTGAGTCTGAATATTGCAAAGGTCGTCTGAAAACCCGAAACAGGGCTTTTCAGACGACCTTTCGGTTTATGGCTGCTTCGTTGCAAAATATAAACACGATTTGTCATAAATAAAGATAATTATTATCAATTATTTCGATTAAGCAAAAATATTTCCTATAATGCCGCATCCCTTCACCTTTCGAGTTGAACATGCAATATTCTGCCCACCGTTACCGTGGTCGGACAGTCCGACACCAGCGTACTCAAAGGCTACATCAACTACGATGAAGCCGCCGTTACCCGCAACGGCCAGCTCATCAAAGAAACGCCGCAAACCGTCGATACGCTCAACATCCAGAAAAACAAAAACTACGGCACGAACGATTTGAGTTCCATCCTCGAAGGCAACGCCGGTATTGACGCTGCCTACGATATGCGCGGCGAAAGTATTTTCCTGCGCGGCTTCCAGGCCGACGCATCCGATATTTACCGCGACGGCGTGCGCGAAAGCGGGCAGGTCCGCCGCAGCACCGCCAACATTGAGCGCGTGGAAATCCTGAAAGGCCCGTCTTCCGTCCTGTACGGACGCACCAACGGCGGCGGCGTCATCAATATGGTCAGCAAATACGCCAATTTCAAACAAAGCCGCAACATCGGTGCGGTTTACGGCTCGTGGGCAAACCGCAGCCTGAATATGGACATCAACGAAGTGCTGAACAAAAACGTCGCCATCCGCCTCACCGGCGAAGTCGGGCGCGCTAATTCGTTCCGCAGCGGCATAGACAGCAAAAACGTCATGGTTTCGCCCAGCATTACCATCAAACTCGACAACGGTTTGAAATGGACGGGCCAATACACCTACGACAATGTGGAGCGCACGCCCGACCGCAGTCCGACCAAGTCCGTGTACGACCGTTTCGGACTGCCTTACCGCATGGGTTTCGCCCACCCGAACGATTTTGTCAAAGACAAGCTGCAAGTCTGGCGTTCCGACCTTGAATATTCCTTCAATGACAAATGGCGCGCCCAATGGCAGCTCGCCCACCGCACGGCGGCGCAGGATTTCGACCATTTCTATGCAGGCAGCGAAAACGGCAGCCTAATCAAGCGCAATTACGCCTGGCAGCAGACCGATAACAAAACCCTGTCGTCCAACTTCACGCTCAACGGCGACTACAACATCGGCCGTTTTGAAAACCACCTGACCGTAGGCTTGGATTACAGCCGCGAACACCGCAACCCGACATTGGGTTACAACCGCGCCTTCTCCGCCTCCATCGACCCCTACGACCGCGCAAGCTGGCCGGCTTCGGGCAGATTGCAACCCGTCCTCACCCGAAACCGCCACAAAGCCGACTCCTACGGCATCTTTGTGCAAAACATCTTCTCCGCCACGCCCGACTTGAAATTCGTCCTCGGCGGCCGTTACGACAAATACACCTTTAATTCCGAAAACAAACTCACCGACAGCAGCCGCCAATACAGCGGCCACTCGTTTAGCCCCAACATCGGCGCAGTGTGGAACGTAACACCCGCCCACACGCTCTACGCCTCATATAACAAAGGCTTCGCACCTTATGGCGGACGCGGCGGCTATTTGAGCATCGACACTTCGTCTTCCGCCGTGTTCAACTCCGATCCCGAATACACCCGCCAATACGAAACCGGTGTCAAAAGCAGTTGGCTGGATGACCGCCTCAGCACCACATTGTCCGCCTACCAAATCGAACGCTTCAATATCCGCTACCGTCCCGACGCGCAAAATGATCCCTACACTTGGGCAGTTGGCGGCAAACACCGTTCGCGCGGCGTAGAGCTGTCCGCCATCGGACAAATCATCCCCAAAAAACTCTATCTGCGCGGCTCGTTGGGCGTGATGCAGGCGAAAGTCGTTGAAGACAAAGAAAATCCCGACCGAGTGGGCATCCATTTGGACAACACCAGCAACGTGACCGGCAACCTGTTCTTCCGTTACACGCCGACCGAAAACCTCTACGGCGAAATCGGCGTAACCGGTACGGGCAAACGCTACGGCTACGATTCAAGAAACAAAGAAGTCACCACGCTTCCCGGCTTCGTCCGCACCGACGCCATGCTCGGCTGGAACCGCAAAAATCTGAACCTCACTTTCGCCATCGGCAATCTGTTCAATCAAAAATACTGGCGTTCCGACGCCATGCCCGGCGCGCCGCGCACTTATACGGCGCGGGTGAATTACAGTTTCTAATCTCGGACAGGAAATGGAACAAAGGTCGTCTGAAAACTCAAAACACGGGTTTTCAGACGACCTCTCGTTTTGGTATGCGGGATATGCCTTATCCCAGCGAGACCATTTCGATTTGTTCCATGCTGCGTCCGAGGAAGCGTTCGCCTATGGTGCGGAAGCGCAGAGGGATGTCGCTGACGTAGAAGCGGTAGTCGGGGCTGTCGTTTTCAGTGTTGAGCAGCCCTGCTTGGGCGAGCGCTTGGGCGGTCGCTTCGGCGGTGGTGATGGCGGAATCGACCAGGGCGACGTTTTGCGCTTCTTTGCCGATCAGGGGCTTGAGCAGCGGGAAGTGGGTGCAGCCGAGGACGAGTGTGTCGATGTCGTCCACCAAAAGCGGTTTGAGGTATTCGCGCACGGTCAGGCGGGTTACTTCGTGGTCGAGCCAGCCTTCTTCCACCAGCGGCACGAGCAGCGGCGTCGCCTGCGTGCGCACGAGCGTGTCGGGGTTTTGGGCGTGGATGGCGCGGGCGTAGGCGTTGCTGTTGACGGTGGTGTTGGTGGCGATGATGCCGATTTTGTTGTTGCTCGTGGTGTTCAGAGCGGCCTGTGCGCCGGCGGAAATCACGTCCAATACAGGCATATTGCCTGCTTTTTGGCGGATTTTCTGTCCGGCAACGGCGGCAATGGTGTTGCACGCGATGACGAGCGCCTTGACATCGTTTTCCAGCAGGAAATCGACAATCTGCATGGCGAAGGTTTCGATGGTGGCGCGGGATTTGGTGCCGTAGGGAACGCGGGCGGTGTCGCCGAAGTAGATGATGTTTTCCATCGGCAGGCGTTCCATCAGGGCGCGGACGTTGGTCAGGCCGCCGACGCCGGAATCGAAAACGCCGATGGGGCGTTGTTTGCTGATAGTCATGATGCGGTTTGTACGGATTAGGTATGATGAGGCGGATTGTACACGTTCGGCGCAAGGCTTAACAGGGACGAGGTCGTCTGAAAGGGGTTGAGTTGTGTGGAAACGGTGTTTTCAGACGACCTCTGCGGCGTTTGGACGGCAGGCGGCAAAGATGCCGATTGAACATCTTTATCTAACTTTATCCTCCCTTATGTTTGCAAATGCCCGTAAATCCAGCATAATTAAGGTTTTTAGAACACGACAAGGCTGATTTCATGAGCGAGGGCGCAACCTTTTCCCGCCGGCTTCCCGACGAAGAGTCCACACTCGAGTTGGGCGGAAGTTGGGCAAAATCGCTGCGTGCGCCATTGGTCATCCATCTGCAAGGCGATTTGGGCGCGGGGAAAACCACGTTCACGCGCGGCATCCTGCGCGGACTCGGACACACCGGCGCGGTCAAAAGCCCGACCTACGCCATCGTCGAATCCTACCCGCTGGAAGCGTTCACGCTCCATCATTTCGACCTTTACCGCTTTGCCTCGCCCGAAGAGTGGGAAGATGCGGGTCTGGACGACCTGTTCTCCCCTGACAGCGTCTGCATCATCGAATGGCCGCAACAGGGCGGCGCGTTCACGCCGCCCGCAGACATCACCGTATCTCTGAATCACGCCGAGCAGGGCAGAACCTGCACCGCTACCGTACACACTGCCAACGGACAAAAAAGTTTAGAAGCATGGTTAAATTCAAACTGACACGAAGACAAGTCGTCCGCCAAGCCGCCGGACTGTTGTTCACCCTCACACCGATCGCCTCCGCCCTCGCCAAAGCCGCGCCGCCCGCCCAATTCGTCGCCGCCCGTATTTGGCCTTCGCACGCCTATACCCGTATCACCATCGAAAGCTCGCGCGCCCTGCAATATCAGCATTTCGCCTTGGAAAACCCCGGCAGGCTCGTCGTCGACATCCAAAACGCCAACATCAACAGTGTCCTGCAAGGCATTTCCGGCAAAGTCCTGCCCGACGACCCCTATATCCGCAGCATCCGCGCCGGACAAAACACCCCTACGACCGTGCGCGTCGTGATCGACCTCAAGCAAAACGCCTATCCGCAAGTCTTCTCGCTTGCCCCTGTCGGCGGCTTTAAAAACCGCCTCGTCATCGACCTCTATCCGCACGGCGTCGATGCCAACGATCCGATGATGGCGCTGCTCAACGGCAATCCGCCGAAACGCATGCAAACGCAACGTCCTGCCGAACGCACGGACATTGCCCAAGACGTACCTCCCCGCTCCAACCGCGGCGGACGCCGTCCTGTCGTCATGATAGACCCCGGTCATGGCGGTGAAGACCCCGGTGCGATCGGTCCGAGCGGCTTGAAAGAGAAAAACGTCGTCCTCTCCATCGCCCGCGAAGCCAAAAACCGCCTTGAAAGCATAGGCTACACCGTTTACATGACCCGCAACGAAGACATCTTCATCCCATTGGGCGTGCGCGTCGCCAAAGCCCGCGCCCGCAATGCCGACGTGTTCGTTTCCATCCACGCCGATGCCTTCACCAGCCCGTCTGCGCGCGGTACCGGCGTTTACATGCTCAACACCAAAGGTGCGACCAGTTCCGCCGCCAAATTCCTCGCCCAAACCCAAAACAACGCCGACGCCATCGGCGGCGTTGCCAAAAGCGGCAACCGCAGCGTCGATAATGCCATTCTCGACATGACCCAAACCGCCACCATGCGCGACAGCCGCAAACTGGGACATTCCGTCCTGACCGAATTGGGCAAACTCAACCAACTCCACAAAGGCCGCGTTGACGAAGCCAACTTCGCCGTCCTGCGCGCGCCCGACATCCCATCCATCCTCGTCGAAACCGCCTTCCTGTCCAACCCGACCGAAGAGCGGCTGCTCGGCAGCGATTCCTTCCGACGCCAATGCGCCGACGCCATCGCCACCGGCATCCAAAAATACGTCAACAACGCCGTATTGCGCAGAGGGTAAGTTAGGTTTGCCGGAAAAGATAATAAGGTCGTCTGAAAACAGGTTTTCAGACGACCTTTGTGTTTTTATAGTGGATTAAATTTGAATCAGGACAAAGCGACGAAGCCGCAGACAGTACAGATAGTACGGAACCGATTCACTTGGTGCTTCAGCACCTTAGAGAATCGTTCTCTTTGAGCTAAGGCGAGGCAACGCCGTACTGGTTTAAAGTTAATCCACTATAAAAGGTCGTCTGAAACCCTGTTTCGGGTTTTCAGACGACCTTTGCTTTCAGACCTTCCTAACGGCGCGGCTTATTCTTTGCCGATGCCCTTATCCAGCCCTTGCGTCAGACCGTTGATGTCGCCGCCGTTCAGGCCCAATTCTTTCAAGAGGCCGTCAACCAGCGGGGCTTGGCTGCGGTAGCGCAGTGCGCTGTTGACCATTTGGTCGGCGAGGCTGGCTTGTGTGGTTTGACCTTCCGACACGCCTTCGGAGCCGTTGGCAGCACCACTGAATCCGCCCAAGCCGTTGACTTGCAGAATCTTGATGTCGTCAATGTTTTCCATCGGACGCACGGATTCGCGGATGATGTCGGGCAGGTGTTTCAACAGGGCGAGGCGCACTTGCATTTCGACTTGCTCGACGCTCAGGACGTTGGCGGCTTCGTTCACGGCACGGGTACCTTCGGCATCGACTTTGTATTGCTGCTCTTGCGCTTGTGCCAACAGGACTTTGGCATCGGCTTCACCTTTGGCTTGCAGGCGTTGTTTCTCGGCTTCGGCTTCGGCGGCGATGCGCACGGCTTCGGCGCGGTCTTGCGCGGCCTGTTTCTCGGCTTCGGCGGCGACAGTAAGCGAAATCGCATCTTTTTGCGCGGCTTCTTCGGCGGCAATCAGTTCAACCGCTTTGGCACGTTCGGCGCGTTCGGTTTCGCGTACGGTAATCACGCTCTCTTCTTCACGAACGGCAGCGGCGCGGGCTTTGTCGGCCTCGGCTTTGGCTTCGGATTCGGCACGCGATTTCTCGGCAACGGCGATGGCGCGGTCTTGTTCGGCAAGCTCGATGGCTTTGCGGCGCTCGACCTCCGCCTGCTCGACGGCTTGGGCTTTGCGGATGTCTTCGTTTTTAATGTCGCGTTCGGCGGCGATGCGTTTCAAATCCACTTCGCGTTCGGCAGCGATTTTGGCTTCTTCCGCCTCGCGTTTTTTCTGCGCTTCCTGCTCGGCGATGCTGGCTTCCTGTTCGGCGCGGCGCACGGCGATTTCGCGTTCTTGTTCGAGTTTGGCGTATTCTTCTTCGCGCGAGATTTTCAGGCGTTGCTGCTCGGCTTCGAGGTTTTTGGTTTTAATCGCCAAATCGGTGTCTTGTTCAATTTCATTGCGTTTTTTGCGGCGGCCTTCGATGGTTTCGGTCAATTTGGTCAGACCTTCCGCGTCAAACGCGTTTTGCGGGTTGAAAAACTCAAAGCTGGTTTGGTCGAGGCCGGTTAGGGAAACGGTTTCGAGTTCGAGACCGTTTTTAAACAAGTCTTCGCTCACGACTTGTTGCACTTTCTGAACGAAATCAACACGTTTTTCGTGCAACTCTTCCATCGCCATTTCGGCGGCGACGGCGCGCAGGGCATCGACGAATTTACCTTCGACGAGGTCTTTCAATTCGTCAGGCGACATGGTTTTCATACCCAGCGTTTGCGCGGCGGTGGCGATGCTCTCGGCGCTGGGTTTAACGCGGACGTAAAATTCCGCCATCACGTCAACGCGCATCCGGTCGCGGGTAATCAACGCCTGCTGCGCCGCGCGGCGCACTTCGAGACGCAATGTGTTCATGTTGACGGGGATGATTTCGTGCAGTACGGGCAGCACCATCGCGCCGCCGTTCATGATGACTTTTTCACCGCCGAAGCCGGTGCGGACGAAGGAGACTTCTTTGCTGGCGCGGCGGTACAGGCGGGTGAGGATGAGGCCGAGTACGAACAGCGCGACGAGTATGACGCCAGCGATGATGCCGATGGAAACTAAGTTCATGGGTTTTCCTTTCTTGTTGTCGATATACCCTTGAGGGGCGTGGGTTCAGACGTTTTTTTAGGGTTTGGGGTCGTCTGAAAGGTTAAAAATTTTGGGTTTTAAAGGTAGGCCGGATTCTTGAATCCGACAATTTCGGTTATGTGCAATACGGCTGAAGCGGAGCGATTTGTTCAAGAATCCAACCTACCAAGCTTAAAATAACGACTATAACGGCTGCTTTTTGTTAGTTTTATAAAATTTTTAGCGAGTAAATTCGCAGCAGGACTTATAAAGTTGTGATTCTTTTATTCATCCTCATCATGTAAGAAGGCGTCTTCTTCCTCTATATAATTCTTTGTATCTTCCTGAGAAGCAATTGTATTATCCAGAAAATTTAGACTAACCTCATCGTCCTCGCTATCAAGGAATAAATGAATTTCACCACCCAGATTTATAATGCTTCTTAGTACTTTTCTGAATTCTCTTAGCTTTTCCAGATCTAAATATAAGGTTTCAAGAATCTTTTCTTTATTTTTAAGTCTTCTTTGAATTTCAATAATCGGTTCTTGATTAAAAGCTCGTATAACTTTCAAAATCTTAATTTCATTTTTATTAGTTGAAACTTTCACAAAAAATTTGTGTATCATTCTTTCCTTTCGAAATCAAAAATCTTCAATAGGGTTTATTCGTTTCCCTTGCAAGCTTTTCTTCCAGTTTCCACCATGCCATCCATGAAAATGCCTATGCAATGTAGCAGGATAGATAACTTTATTCCAATTTGCTAAGTGAGCAAACCGTAGCGTGGGCTTTGCCCGCGACTTACTGTCGTTTGAATCAAACGATAATCCGAGATGTTTGCTTCGTGGGCGAAGCCCACGCTACGGACTACTTGAGGGGCGTCGGTTCAGACGGTTTTTTAGGGTTTGGGGTCGTCTGAAAGGTTAAAAATCTGAGGGTCTTAAAGGTAGGTCGGATTCTTGAATCCGACAATTTCGGTTATGTACAATACTGATGAAGCGGGGCAATTTGTCGGATTCAAGTATCCGACCTACCGAGCTAATTATCAACCGTATGAAAAGCAGTCAAAAACTCATTTCTTTTTAATAAGAACATCTTATGTTCAGGGGCATTCAAAGGCTTTTTATTTTCAGAGAATGCTGGAGCAATGCAACCCCATTCACCATTTCGTGCAAAATAAATAACAAAATCAATCTTAATTTCTCCCCATTGATTCGATACTTCTTGCTTCTTACCCTTATTGGCATCTACTGTTTTGATTTGGATACGGAAATAACGTTTTCCGTCCGAAATTAAAATATCCGTTTTATGCCCATGATCCAAAACGGGGGTAAAAACCTGCCACCCATCTTGCATTAACCAAACAACCACCTGATTTTCAAAAGATGTATTCAACAAAGCCTGCTTAAGTCCGTCAGAAATTGCGTCTAATCTTCTTGGCATTTCATTTTTCCTTTTTGTGAGTTAAACGATAAATTTTTTTAAATTATGCTGATAGTGGCCATTTGAAAAACAGACTGATCAAGTATGTAACTAATTAAGGTATGTACAGGAACTTCATTTTCAGACGGCCTCAATCCACCAAGCTCCCGCTCGGATTCAAAATCGCTTTAAACGTATTTCCCTCCAGCGACACCAGCAACACCGCGTCGCCCTGTTTCAACACTTCGTCGGAATCCGGTTCCGCCATCACATAATGCTGTTGCCCGTACACATCCTTCACCCGCACCTGCGCCGCGCTGCCTGCCCGTGCTTCGCCCAGTACTACCGTGCCGATGCGTCCGATTAGGCTTTCCTGCGAAACGGCGGTGGTTTCGTCTTTGGGCATGATTTTGTACAGTCCGCCCGCCGTCAGGCGCACCAGCGGCAGCGAAAGGAACCACACGGCTACTGCCGCCAGCCATCCGTTCAGATAGCTGCCGAACACGGCGGCAAAGGTCGTCTGAAACAGGTAGCCCGTCAGTCCGTACACGGCAAGGAACACCACCATCAACATCAACACCGGCACGCGCCCGACATACAGCCAGCTCAGAAACCGCACAAATACGCCCGTGTCCGCTGCGTCCAGCCCGACTTCGGCGTGCGCGGTTTCGGTCAGGCTGTCAGGCAGCAGGTTGTCCAGCCAGTCGCTGATGCCGCCCGCCAGCATAGAGATGACTTCCAATACACCGAGCAAAACCATCAGCGCGATGGCGATGCCGAAGATTTCCGTTTCGGGGGCGTTGATTAAATTCCACATATTCCGTTCCTTGTTCTGTCAACTTTCAGACGACCTTAAATAGACTGCTTGCGAAAATTTGAATGTTTGATTGCCGTCATTCCCGCGCAGGCGGGAATCCAGAAGTTTGAGATTACGGCAATCTTCAAATAATACTTCTGAAGAATCGAAGTCTGGATTCCCGCCTGCGCGGGAATGACGGCATTAGGTATGCCTTATTTGAATTTGACCTATCCGTGCATCCCAAACAGACATTCGGTTTTCAGACGGCCTCTCCGCTCTCAATCTCAGCGCGGCATTCAATTGGAAAGTTGACCGAGTTGGCGATGAAACACAGGCGGTGCGCTTCGTGATGCAGTTCTAAAGCCTTGGCGCGGTCGCTTCCTGCGGCGATGGTAACGCGCGGCTTCAACACGGCGGAGACGAAACGCCCCGCACTCCCATTCCCGCCTTCGTCCATCACCGCTTCGGCATGATCGGTGTAGGCGGTAACGCAGATGCCCGCGTCGGCACACAGGTGCAGGTACCATAGTTTGTGGCAGGCAGAAACGGCGGCCAACAGCATTTCTTCGGGGTTCCAGCGGCCCGCATCGCCGCGGAAGGCCGGGTCGGCGGAACCGTGCAGGTCGGGCTTATCCTCGGCGGAAACGGTAAAGTTGCGCAAATAAGCGGTGTAGGATGATGTGCCTTCGCCGAGATTGCCCGTCCATGTTGTTACGGTGCGGTAAGTGTGTTTTTTGCTCATTTTGACATTTCTTTCAATTATTTACTGTTCGCGGCAATAAAGACGGTATCTGCCTTGAAACGCCGACTCTAGCCGAGCCAGAAATAGGCAGATACGCCAGCCATCACGCTGATGCCCAGCCACAGCAGGATTTTGGTTTCCGCCCATACGTCTTCCCAATATTTCCCCCGCAGCGCGCTGATGATTTCGGGGGTGAAACAGAATTTTACGCATTCGACAAATTCGTCCCAATCCTCAAACAGCAGGACATAAAGCACTGCGGCGATTATCAAGGCAATCAAAACAGCAAAAATCATGGGATTATCCCTATCCGTTTTCAGACGGCCTGTGCGTACCGTCCGTCAAGAAAGGTCGTCTGAAAACGCTCCTAACTTTTCCCTAAGTCCTGCGTGTTTAAATGTCTATACCGACAACAGACGCAAAGGGAACGAAATGAAATATCCGCAGTCGCAATATATAGAACCGTTCAAACCGCTTTTGAAAAAACTGCTGCTTCCTGCCGCCGTCATTTGCGCCATTTTTCTTGCAGCAGAAGGTTTCGACCTTTACGAAGACTACGCCCAATACCGCATGGAGACAGACCCGGCGTTCGCGCAACACCACGACCGCGCTTTGTCCATCCTGCATAACAGAGGCTACGAAGTCCACGATTCCGACACCGACCTCTATTGGGCAAGACCCGTTTTGGAATTTGAGGCCTACAAAGGCAGTTTGGAATACAAAATCGTGATGTCTTATCCCGATTTGAACATTCTCGTAGAACGCGTCGATTTATAATCCGCTTCCGAATATTCTTTACTTACCCCACGTCCCGAAAGGATACGACATGAAAAAACTTTTACCGGTATTACTCTTAGGCAGTATCGCACTGACCGCTTGTGCCGCCCCTTATCCTTACGACTATTACGATGACGACTATCGTACCGACCGCTACGAGCAGCGTTATGACCGTCACGATGACCGCTATGATGATCGTTACGACGACCGCTATGAGCGCGATTACGACCGTAATGACGACTACCGTTACCGCGACGGCAAGTATTACGATGACGACTACATCGAACACCAAATTTACAGCGATCCGTCCTTCGAGCAAAAACGCGCGCAAGTCATGCGGATACTCGAACGACGCGGCTACCAAGTTCACGAAATCGAAGCCGACGACCGCCGCGGCCGCCCCGTATTGAAAGCCGAAGCCTTCAAAAACGGACGCGAATACGACATCGTCTTCTCATGGCCGGATTTAAGGATTATCAGCGAACGCATCGACTACTGATCCGTTCCGCCACACGCCGCAAGGACAAGCTCCGCGCGGCGTTTTTCTTTTCAGACGACCTTTCTGACAAAGGAGGTCGTCTGAAAACTTATTTCCCCGCCTTCAGTGCCGCCAATCGTTCGGCAATACGGTTGTTGCGGCTCAAGTCTTCTAACTCCTTCAATTTTGCCAACTGCGCCGCATCGGTGCTGCTGTGTACCGCGTTTTGACGACCCATCACGCGGTCAAAAGCGTTGCCGCTTTTTTCGGCATCACGGGCGATGCGGTTGAGGTCGCTGCTGCTTGCCGCTTTGCCTGCGCCCGTGCTTTGCTGCGCGGCGCGCCAGTCTTGCAACTGCTGCTGCATCTCGCGTTTTTTCGCCTGCAAGGCGGCGATAAAGCCTTCAAGTTCTTTTTCCTGCGCGGCACAGTCGGCGATGGTGTTTTCCAAAACAGGCAGACGCGCTTCGATGTCCATTTGTTCGGCGATGCCCGCCTCGGCAAGGTCGTCGCGCCCCGCCGCTACGGCGGCTTGCAGGTTGGCATCGATGGCTTCGTGGCGGTTGCTCTCGTCCGCCATTTTCTTGGCGGCAAGGTGTTTCTGCGCCAACACTTTGCCCAACTCGGCACGCACTTCGTCCACCGCCCGCTCGATTTCGCGGATGCTCTCGTTCATGACTGCCTCAGGCGCAAGGTTTTCCGCCGCATCAATCAGGGCATGAAAACCGCCGCTCACCAGACGGCCCACTCTGCGGGATAGGGTTTCGCTCATTTGGATTTTCCTTTCTTTATGAAATCATGAGAAATATTGTGTTTAGCCGGCATCCGATTGTGCCAACCAGTCGTAACATTGCTCCCATGACAATGTTTCGTTTTCGTCTTCTTTGCCTTCCAGCAGGGCTTGTTCTAAAGCTCGTCTGAATGTGGCGCGGGTATCCGGGTGGGTAAACCAAGCCGACAGTCGGGCTGCGAATTGCGTTCTATTCGGACAATGCTCGGGCAGATAGCAGACTTTGTACCAATCCGGCTCATCGCTTCCATACGGAATCTCTAAATACAAGTCGACAAATTCGCGTAAAGCTGCCGTTTTATCCGCCTGCTCCGTCCACACTGCCAGCAGTTCGTCGACAACATCCAATCCGGCAAATTGAAACATATTCAGCCAAACGACCAAGCAGCCTTCGTAGCGGGGCGCAGTCAGTTGCGAGTCAAACCAAGCGGCGGCGAAACGTTTTAGCCAATCGATTTCTTCTTTTGTCCAGCATTCGGGAAAATGGCAACACAACTTATCGAGCAACGTTTCATCAAGCGATCGGACATCTTCCTCGTTGACCAAAGCCTGCAAAATACGTGGCAGAAAATGTTTCATGTCTAAAGCCGTCGCTGCTCCTTTGTCCAAAGGCACGCTGCCCAAATACGCCTGCAACATATCGACAGGAATCTCGCGTAACGGATATTCCAACAACGCCTGTTGGAAATCTTCGGGAGAGCAGCTATTGCAAGTGCAGATATTCAGCGGGAAGCACACGCTGTAAGGTGCAAATAATTCGTATGCTTCTGCTATCCATTTTTCCATCTTGTTGCCTTGCCTTTGATATTGGACATGGGTGTTCAGGACTGAGGGGAAAGCCTTTCAGACGACCTCAAACCTTGCACTACTTGCTATGCGTGATTTCTTCCAGCTGACCGTTTGCTCCGATAACGGCGCGGAAATTGCCGCCCAGCGCTTTAGGTGGTTTTCCGCTGATAACCCAATGCTCCCCGTCTTTTTTCACCCGATACGGCTTTTGCGCTTGAGCGGTTTGTTCGCCGTAATGCTGCGTCACATAAATTTCAGTCAGCCGCAGGACTTGCTGCTCGGTAACGGGTTGTGCGCTGCCGTTCGCACTCACCGCCAAAGAGGGATAGATGAACATACAGGTCAGAAGCCAATGGTGGATTTTCATTTTTCAGTCAGCCTTTCACTTACTTCTCAAACCTCGCCCGCCTGTTGCACAATCTTCGCCAGTTTCAAAGTATTTTCAAGCTGTTGCAGAACGGTATCGTCGTATGCCGCGCCTTTGCCGGTTACGGCGAGCTGCAAGATGCTGTCGGTCAGGCGGACGATGCGCCACATCAATTCGCGTTCGTATTTTTTCAAACTGTCGAGGTCGGCTTCTTCGGGCAAATCGGCGGCGAGCGTCGCACCCAAGTCGGGCAGCTGCTCAAACAATCGCGCCACGATATGCGAATGCACCCCCGCCTGCTTTTCCGCGTGCAGCACGTCATGTTTCGCCGCTTGGAAAAACTGCTCCTGCGCCGTCAGCGCGGAGCCGTAATCCCGCGTCTGCGTATGCGCCAAACGCGCCTGCTTGAGCAGCTCGCGGATTTTTTCAGACGGCGTATTTGCGCCTTCAATTTTTAATTCGGCAATAAAATCAGCGTCTTCCTGAGTAATTCGCACGCTGACTGGGATACGGTTTGTCGCATTCATATTCGTTTGATTTGGTTTGTATTCATTTGTATGCAAATATACAAGATGAAATGACAAGGCGCAATATTTGAAATGGTTTATTTTTGTAAACCCTAGGGGCTGTCGACATTTAATTTTCCAAGTGGATTTTTGTTCACAAAGCGGAAGATTCAAGGCGGAAACCGCAACAAGGTTGGACACCTTGTGAGGATTTCCAACGCGGAAGATACCGCTTTGGGGATAAAAAGACACGGAAACTATTGAATGTTGACAGCCCCTGGTACACGCTGAAACACATTTGCAGACACATGGGGAGAACCGAGCTTTTCCTTTATAATCCATCCATCTATTTTTTACTTACTTCAAGCAGGTTCACCATGTCCAAACCCACCCTTCTCCTCGTCGACGGCTCTTCTTATCTTTACCGCGCTTATCACGCGATGGCGCAGTTGTCCGCGCCTGACGGTGCGCCTACGGGTGCGCTTTACGGCGTGTTGAACATGTTGCGCCGGCTGCGGGCGGATTATGTTCATGATTATTGCGCGGTGGTGTTTGATGCGAAGGGCAAGAATTTCCGCCACGAGATGTTCCCCGACTACAAGGCGACGCGCCCGCCGATGCCGGACGATTTGCGCCCGCAGGCAGAAGCCTTGCCGGATTTGGTGCGGTTGATGGGCTGGCCGGTGCTGGTGATTCCGCAAGTCGAAGCGGACGACGTTATCGGCACGCTGGCGGCGATGGCCGGTGAAGCGGGTTGGAATGTGGTGGTATCCACTGGCGATAAGGACATGGCGCAGTTGGTGAACGAGCGCGTGACGCTGGTAAACACGATGAGCGGCGAAACGCTGGACATTGAAGGAGTGAAGGAAAAATTCGGCGTGCGCCCCGACCAAATCCGAGATTATCTCGCGCTGATGGGCGACAAGGTGGACAATGTGCCGGGCGTGGAGAAGTGCGGTCCGAAAACGGCGGTGAAGTGGCTGGAAGCCTACGGCTCGCTGGCCGGTGTGATGGAACACGCTGGCGAAGTCAAAGGCAAGGTTGGCGAAAACCTGCAAGCCGCGCTGCCCCAACTGCCGCTTTCGTATGATTTGGTAACGATTAAAACCGATGTGGACTTGCACGCCGAGCTTTCAGACGGCCTCGAAAGCCTGCGCCGCACTTCGCCGAAATGGGCGCAGCTGGTTGTCGATTTCAAACGCTGGGGCTTCCGCACTTGGCTGAAAGAGGCGGAAAGCCGTATGCACGAAGCACAAAACACAGATTTATTTGGCAGCGAGCATATCGGCGAACAAGCCGCATTGGCGATGGAAACACAGCCTGAAAAACAACCCGAACTCGCCCCAGCCCCTGAAAAACTGGATTATCAAGCCGTTACCACCGAAGCGCAGTTTGCCGCTTTGTTGGACAAACTGTCGCGGGCGGACACCATCGGCATCGATACGGAAACCACGTCCCTAGACGCGATGAACGCCGCGTTGGTCGGCATCAGCATCGCATTCCAAGCAGGCGAAGCGGTTTACATCCCCGTAGGACACAGCCTGACTGCTGCGCCCGAACAGCTTGATTTACAAGACGTATTAGGTCGTCTGAAACCGCATTTGGAAAACCCCGCCCTGAAAAAAATCGGGCAAAACCTCAAATACGACCAACATGTTTTCGCCAACTACGGCATCGCCCTGAACGGCATCGCCGGCGATGCCATGCTCGCTTCCTACATCATCGAGAGCCATCTCGGACACGGCTTGGACGAATTGTCCGAACGCTGGCTGGGCTTGGAAACCATTACCTACGAATCACTGTGCGGCAAAGGCGCGAAGCAGATCGGTTTTGCCGACGTCGCCATCGAGCAGGCGACCGAATATGCCGCCCAAGACGCCGATTTCGCCCTGCGCCTCGAAGCGCACCTGCGCGCGCAAATGGACGCCAAACAGCTTGAAATGTATGAAAAAATGGAGCTTCCCGTCGCTCAAGTATTGTTTGAAATGGAACGCAACGGCGTACAAATCGACCGCGCCGAACTCGCCCGCCAAAGCGCAGAACTCGGCGCAGAGCTGATGAAGCTCGAACAAGAAGCCTACGCCGTCGCAGGCCAACCGTTCAACCTCAACTCGCCCAAACAGCTTCAAGAAATCCTGTTCGACAAAATGGGCATCCCCACCAAAGGCCTGAAAAAAACCGCAAAAGGCGGCATTTCCACCAACGAAGCCGTGCTCGAACAGCTCGCGCCCGACTACCCCCTGCCAAAAATCATCCTGCAAAACCGCAGCCTGGCGAAACTCAAATCCACCTACACCGACAAACTGCCCGAAATGATTTCCCCCAAAGACGGCCGCGTGCATACCACCTACGCCCAAGCCGTCGCCATTACCGGCCGCCTCGCCAGCAACAACCCCAACCTGCAAAACATCCCCATCCGCACCGCCGAAGGCCGCCGCGTGCGCCGCGCCTTCACCGCACCGCAAGGCAGCGTCATCGTTTCTGCCGACTATTCCCAAATCGAGCTGCGCATTATGGCGCACCTCTCCGGCGACAAAACCCTCATCGCCGCGTTCCAAAACGGCGAAGACGTACACCGCCGCACCGCCGCCGAAGTATTCGGCATCGCCCCTGAAAACGTCTCGTCTGAACAACGCCGCTACGCCAAAACCATCAACTTCGGCCTCATTTACGGCATGGGCCAATACGGCCTCGCCAAATCGCTGGGCATAGACAACCTGTCCGCCAAAACCTTCATCGACCGCTACTTCGCCCGCTACCCCGGCGTCGCCGAATACATGCAGCGCACCAAAGAACAAGCCGCCGCCCAAGGCTTCGTCGAAACCCTGTTCGGCCGCCGCCTCTACCTGCCCGACATCCGCAACAAAAACGCCAACGCCCGCGCCGGAGCCGAACGCGCCGCCATCAACGCCCCCATGCAAGGCACCGCGTCCGACCTCATCAAACGCGCCATGATAGACGTGTCCCGCTGGCTGGTTTCAGACGACCTGAAGAGCAAACTGATTATGCAGGTGCATGACGAACTGGTGTTGGAAGTCCCCGAAGCCGAACTGGATTTAGTGAAAGAAAAACTGCCGCAGATTATGGCGAAAGTGGACGAAGGGATGTTGAACGTGCCGCTGGTGGCTGAGGTTGGTGTGGGGATGAATTGGGAAGAGGCGCATTGAGATGGTATGGTATTTAACAGATTGTTTTGAAAAAGGGATAAAGTAATGAATGTTCTAGATTTAATTAAAGAGGGTGTAGCGTTATTTAAGAACAAAAAATTTGACGAAGCGATTGAGAAGCTGAATCAGGCTTTAGATGAAATTAAAGATAAAGATAGCCAAATTCAAGAGCAAAACTATATTCAGTTTTATCTTGGCTGTTGCTATTTTGAACAGGCGCTAAAAGCCAAAGGCAAAGAGCCGGAACAGTTATTTGAGCATGCCGTTGAGCATTTCCAACAGCAATTGAGGCTTGCCGAACAGCTGGAAGACAAGCAAAACAGTATTGAACAACAAGTCTATGCCCAATCTTGGCTTGGTCGTTGCTATTTAGAGCAGGCGATGAAAGCCGAAGGCAAGGAAGCGGCTAAGTTGTTTGAGCGGGTAGTTGAGCATTTCCAACAGCAATTGAGGCTTGCCAAACAGCTGGAAGATAAGCAAAACAGTCTTCAAGAACAAAACAATGCCCAATATTGGCTTGGCCGTTGCTATTTAGAGCAGGCGATGAAAGCCGAAGGCAAGGAAGCGGCTAAGTTGTTTGAGCGGGTAGTTGAGCATTTCCAACAGCAATTGAGGCTTGCCGAACAGCTGGAAGACAAGCAAAACAGTATTCAAGAACAAATCTATGCCCAAAATTGGCTTGCCCGCTGCTATTTCGAGCAGGCGAAGAAAGCCAAAGGCAAAGAGTCGGAACAGTTATTTGGACAGGCAGTTAAACACCACCAACAACAATTGAGTCTTGCCGCACAGCTGGAAGACAAGCAAGACAGCCTTCAAGAACAAATCAATGCCCAATCTTGGCTTGGCGGTTGCTATTTAGAGCAGGTGAAGAAAGCCAAAGGCAAAGAGCCGGAACAGTTATTTGAGCATGCCGTTGAGCATTTCCAACAGCAATTGAGGCTTGCCGAACAGCTGGAAGACAAGCAAAACAGTATTCAAGAACAAATCTATGCCCAAAATTGGCTTGCCCGCTGCTATTTCGAGCAGGCGAAGAAAGCCAAAGGCAAAGAGTCGGAACAGTTATTTGGACAGGCAGTTAAACACCACCAACAGCAATTGAGGCTTGCCGAACAGCTGGAAGACAAGCAAAACAGCCTTCAAGAACAAATCAATGCCCAATCTTGGCTTGGCGGTTGCTATTTAGAGCAGGCGAAGAAAGCCAAAGGCAAAGAGTCGGAACAGTTATTTGAGCATGCCGTTGAGCATTTCCAACAGCAATTGAGGCTTGCCGAACAGCTGGAAGACAAGCAAAACAGCCTTCAAAAACAAAACAATGCACAATCTTGGTTAGGCCGTTGTTATTTCAAACAAGCCATAATTCAAAAAAAATGGGAAAGATATTTTGAATGGAAAAAACGGAAAATACAGGGAGATTTATTTGAAACTAAAAAAGGAGATTTAATAAACGCAATTTCTACCATTCTGGCGGTTTTAAATATCCCACCTATTGAATTGGGATCAATTCCACTTGCACATTACACTTCGCCTTTAGTATGCGAAAAATTATTTGGCATCATCAGTGATAAAACCGATGATAAAGCCAATGATAACGATCCTGTTGACAGTAGTAAGGTTAGTCCAATGAGAATTGGTAGCTCCACTTATATGAATGACCCGACCGAAGGAGAAGGGCTGCTGGAGTTGCTGAATCTGCAGGATTTGGAATTGGAAAACAAGGCAGATTGCCCTGCCTATAATGCTTTCTTTACCTGTTTCTCCAGCCGCGTAAACGATTTGAATCAGTTCCGTTTGTATGGCAAAGAAAACGGCGTGGAAGCATCGGGTTGCTGCTTGGTATTTAATAAAAGCGGGGATTGGTTGAAAGAGCCTGATGTTTCTTCTTCGTTCAAAAGTTTTACAAATAAACAGAATGAAGGTTTCAAAGAACCAATAGAGGCAGATGTAGCGGGTTCGGAAGATGAAAACCTGCCGCTTTATCAGGTAGCTTATATCGCTTATTCCGATGAATATATTGCTAAGGAAAAATGCACAATATGGCTACCCGATGCAAGAAGACCAAAATTCGGTATTCGATTAAAGCCTGTTGGGAAAAATCTAAAATGGCATAAGTTCCGTATTAAGGAGCTCAAAGCAGCGTTGTGGAAGTTAATGAACCTATCTAAGATAAAAGATGAAGACAAAAAAGCTTTGGAATATATCCGCTATCTGTTTAAAGATTTTGCTTTCCGTGACGAGGAAGAATTCCGCCTGCTGAAAATCGAACAAATCGGTTCGGACAAAATCGAATATTGCAAAACCACAAAATCCGTCTATCTGCCTTATGCCGATATACGCGATATTGTGGATGAAGTGATTTTGGGGACGAATTACGAAAAGAGCGGAAAAGAGCGCAAGGCGGAAGTATTTCAGCACTTTATGCGGAAGCATTATCCAAAAGTTAAAGTGTCCCGCTCGTCGCTGCCGATTAATGCCAATCCGCCGATTAAAAAGGATTAGCCAGCAGTAGGTCGGATACTTGTATCCGACAAAATCCTACCATCTAAAAAGCCGTCAGATTCGAGAATCTGACCTACTGAAACCTGGCATCGGATGTAGGATGTGTGCGGTACGCACGCATGCGGTTGTTGAACCCCAAAACCCATCCAAGGTCGTCTGAAAAACCCGTTACAGAGTTTTTCAGCCAGCCGTAGGTCGGATACTTGTATCCGACAAAAGCCTGCTATCCCAAAAGCCGTCAGATTCGAGAATCTGACCTACTGAAACTGGGCATCGGGTGTAGGGTGTGTGCGGTACGCACGCGGTGCTTGCAACCCAAAACCCATCCAAGGTCGTCTGAAAAACCCGTTACAGAGTTTTTCAGACGACCTTTATTCTTCCCGCCGACAGGCATACAATCACGGGCTCGGTCCCCTTTATGGATTCAATACGGTCCAGATACGCGGTTTAAGGTCGTCTGAAAAGATAGACAGGCTTGCCGCAAAACCCATAATATCCAGATTTCCAACCATCCTTTAACCAGAAATAAAAATCATGAATTTCGATCTTGAAAACCTCTCTTCATTCTCAGGCTGGGAACGTCTTGCCGAAACCGGCATGGCATTCGGTACCAACCTCGTTGCTGCTCTGGCAATTTTCTTTGTCGGCAGATGGATTGCCGCCCGCCTCGTTATCCTGATGAAAGCTGCGCTGACCCGCGCCAAAGTGGACAGAACGCTCGTCAGCTTCCTCGGCAATGTGGCTAATGTCGGCCTGTTAATCCTGATCATCATTGCCGCGCTGGGCAAGCTGGGCATTCCGACCACGTCGGTTACCGCCTTAATCGGCGGCGCGGGTTTGGCGGTGGCTTTGTCGCTGAAAGACCAACTGTCGAACTTTGCCGCCGGCGCGCTGATTATTCTGTTCCGTCCGTTTAAAGTCGGCGACTACATCAAGGTTAACGGCTTTGAAGGCACGGTGAGCGAAATTAAAATGGTGCAGACTGCGCTGAGTACGCCGGACAACGAAGAAATCATCCTGCCCAACAGCGTCGTCATGAGCAACAGTATCGTGAATCGTTCTTCCATGCCGCTGTGCCGCGTGCAGGTGGTGGTCGGCGTGGATTACGCCTGTGATTTGAAGGCCGCCAAAGCCGCCGTTTTGAAAGCCGCCACCGAGCATCCTTTGTGCGTACAGACCCAAGGCAAAGAGGCAGTAACATATATTACCAACTTGGCCGACAGTGCCATCGAAATCACGCTTTGGGCGTGGACGAACGAAGCCGATTTGGGTGCGTTCCGCTTCGGATTGAACGAGCAGGTGGTGGAAAATCTGCGCGCCGCCAATATCAATATTCCTTTCCCGCAGCGCGATGTGCATATCATCCAACAACAGGGGTAAGGGTAAGTTTCGGATTGACGAATCCGACCTGCTGAAACCGCGGGCATACGGTGTTTGAATCCAAAGCCCATCTGAGGTCGTCTGAAAACCTGTCTTATGGTTTTCAGACGACCTTTTTATATTCTTTCCGTTTCCTGTATTATTCATATTGATTTGAACACTCTTTCTTGAAAGGTATAAATAATGTCGCTCACTTTAAAATCTGTTCTGACCGCCGGTTTGCTCCTTCTTGGATTCCAAGCCGCTGCCCAAGATATTCCGCAAGCGTTTCAAGGCAAATGGGCCGGGCATTATGAAGGGAAGGTATCGCCCAAACATATAAGGGCTTTATGTGCCATGGGTTATGATGAAAACGCTGCTATGGATAATGTCTATGTGTCGGAAGATAGCGGCTTTTATATTGAAATAGGTAAAAAATCAATTGAATTAAATGGTTGGGAATGGGGCGCGAAATATACGAAACTGAATTATCGAATTTATTCGCCCGATAAAATCGCAGGTACGGCACGCGTTCGGGAAGAGGAGCCGGAGCAAGGTACGCAGATTTATAACGATAATTTTGAGTTTTCTTTAAACCGAGGCGTGCTGACGCAAAGATTCCGTGATTACTCGACGGATGGCTCAGGCAAAAAAGTTTGGCGGACGCGGACGATGATGCGTTGCAAATAATGCTGGGCAAACCGTAGCCGGCCGCAGGTTGGAGGCTTGTATCCGACAACAGCCGCTGTCATCTCAAATAGCCGTCGGATTCGAGAATCCTACCTACGGCAAAACCGTAGCAAGAGAGAATAGAAACCCGTAGCGTGGGCTTTGCCCACGAATCAAACTCAAAATTTCAGATGACCTCTTTTACCCAACATTATCGTGGGCAAAGCCCACGCTACAATGTATACCGACTACTGACAGTATTGAATGATTACTTTGCCGAAAACGGTATCCGAACGGCTTGATTTGAGTTTTGGTATTTTTGCCCGACGGGGTCAAAAATACAGTTGCTGCTGAAACTACCAAACCGAAACCCATCCGAGGTCGTCTGAAAACCTGTCTTATGGTTTTCAGACGACCTTTATTGTTCCCGCCGACAGGCATACAATCAAAAGTGCAGTACCTTTCATTGATTCAATACAAGGAGACAGTTATGCGCGGCATAAAATCAGTTGCATTGTTGTGTACTTTGGCATTGGGTGCGCCGGCGTTTTCGGCGGGTTTGGCCAAAACGCTGCCGGGCGATTTGACGACGGCTCAGGCGCAGGCGGTGGTGCAGGCTTCGATGAAAAAGGCGCGTGAAATCAAGGTGCCGATGAATATCGCGGTCATGGACGCAGGCGGTAATTTGAAGGCGTTTGCGCGTATGGACGATGCGTTTATCGGCAGTATCGATATTGCGCAGAAAAAGGCGAAAACGGCGCGTTATTTCAATATGTCCACCCGCGATTTGGGCAAGGCTTCGCAGCCGGGCGGCGAGCTTTACGGTATTGAGGTGACCAACGACGGCTTGGTGATTTTTGCCGGCGGTGTGCTGCTGGTGGATAAAAACGGCGTTATCGTCGGCAGTGTCGGCGTGAGCGGCGGCTCGGTCGATGAAGACGAAAGCGTCGCGAAAGCAGGTGCGGCGGTATTGTCGGGCAGGTAAGCCGCAGCTTGAGGCAAAACCCGACGTATTTCTTTTCATTGATTTGCGTTGGGTTATTGAAATACGCAGAGGTCGTCTGAAAATGCGGGGCTAAACTCCCGCAGTCTTTTCAGACGACCTTTTTGCATTTGTTGACATTTTTACCGCTTCGGGCATGACGTTCGGGCATATGGGGTCGTCTGAAACCTGAAATGCTGTCTTTCCCAAGCACAATTCGCTGCAATGGGATATGATTATCCTTTTTCAGAAGGCTTGTCCTGATATGGGGTCGTCTGAAAAGCCGATTCCGTCGGGTGCGGCGGAGTTCTGAGAAGCCGTTAAGTCATACAAGAAAGCCAAGATGTCCGAAACAGCAGTCCAAGAAGCCCAAGAAACGCCAAACAGTGTGCCTACGTCGTCTGAAACACAATCCACCCCGCCCAAGCGCAAGAGACGCTGGTTGCGGGGTCTGTTGCTGGCGTTGGTTGTGCTGGTGTGCGCGCTGGCGGGCTTTATCGGCTGGCTGGTGGGGACGGAATCGGGTTTGCGTTTCGGTTTGTACAAGATTCCGTCGTGGTTTGGCGTGAAGATTGCGTCGGAAACGCTGGAAGGTACGCTGGTCAAGGGTTTTCACGGCGATAAATGGATGATTGAAACGGATGGGGCGGATGTGAAAATCAGCGCGTTCCGTTTTGATTGGAAGCCGTCCGAGCTGTTTCAGCGCAGCCTGCATATTACTGAAATTGTGGCGGGCGATATTGCGGTCGTGCCGAAGCCGACGCCACCGAAAGAGAAAAAGCCGTCCAAAGGGCTGCCTGAGAGCATTGATTTGCCTGTGTTGGTGTTTATCGACCGTTTTGAGACGGGCAGGCTCAGTGTGGGCAAAAATTTTGACAAGCAGACGGCCTATCTCGACCATCTGAATGCGGCATACCATTACGATCAGAAAGAACACCGTTTGGATTTGAAAACCCTCGATACGCCGTGGAGCAATTCGACGGGTTCGGCGGTGGTCGGGCTGGAGAAGCCGTTTGCGCTCAATACGACGATTCAGACGAAGGGCGAGCTGGAAGGCGAGACGATAGAGGGTAAAGCGCGCCTGTGGGGCAGCTTGCAGGACGTGCAGACCGAAATTCTGCTGGACGGCGACGATGTGCATTTGTCGGCGAAATCGACGGTGCATCCGTTTGCAGCTTCGCTGGATAAGATGATCGGCGAGGTACTGGTCAAGGGTTTCAATATCAATCCGACTGCTTTCCTGCCGTCGCTGCCTAAGGCAAACCTGACATTTGACGCGACCGTCGTGCCTTCGTTTACGCACGGTATCGCGCTGGATGGCTCGCTCGACTTGGAAAACAAGGCGGCAGGTTTTGCCGATGCAAAATCCATTCCGGTGCGCAACATTCTGGCGGACTTCACGATTAACGACAACGGCGTGGTGACTATCCAAGAGTCTGAAATCGGGCTGTTGGAGGAAGGTTCGTTCAATGTCGCCGGTACGGTCGATACGGTGAAAAACGCGCTGGCGCTCAAGATTAATGTGAACAACCTCGTTTCAGACGACCTCGTCCACACCAATGTTGCCGGTCAGTGGAACGGTTTTATCGGCGTCAAAGGCGAAACCGCCTCGCCCGCTATCGACTGGAATCTTGAAAGCGGCAGCGCGCAACTCTCCGGCCTGTTGTCCTTCGTTACCGACAGACAACACGGTCAACGCACCCTCAAACTCGACCGCGTCCGCATTGCCCCGCAAAACGGCGGCGAACTGACGGCGCAAGGTTCGCTCGAACTCTTCAAAGACCGCCTGCTCAAGCTCGACGTTTCCAGCAAGGCGTTCAATCCGTCCCGCCTCGACTCAAAACTGCCCGCCGGCAGCGTCAACGGCACCATCAATCTTTCAGGCGAACTGGCGAAAGAAAAATTCGCCGGCAAAATGCAGTTTGCGCCGAGTACGTTAAACAACGTCCCCCTCAGCGGCAAAGCCGACGTCGTTTACGAATCCGGACACCTCCCGCGCGCGCTGACCGACCTGCGTTTGGGCAACAATATCGTTAAAACCAACGGCAGCTTCGGCAAAAAAGGCGACCGTCTCAACATCGACATCACCGCCCCCGACCTTTCCCGTTTCGGTTTCGGACTGGGCGGGCTGCTCAATACGCGCGGCTACATTTCAGGCGACCTCAAGGGCGGGCTGAAAACCTACGAAGCCGACCTCTCCGGCGAAGCGCGCGCGCTGCGTGTCGGCGATGCCGTCAATATCCGTATGCTTGACTTCAAACTCAAAGGCACGCCCGACATCAACCGTCCGCTTGCCGCCGACATCAAAGGCAGCCACATCGCCCTTTCCGGCGGCGCGACCGTCGTCGATGCGGTCAACCTGTCCCTCAACGGCACGGGTGCGCAACACCGCATACACGGCAGCAGCAGCATGGCGTTGGACGGCAAACCTTACAAACTCGAAGTCAACGCGGCGGGCGGTCTGAACAAAGACTTCAATCAGTGGAAAGGCAGCGTGGACACGCTCGACATCGGCGGCGCGTTCAACCTCAAACTGCAAAACCGCATGAACCTCGAAGCAGGCGCGGAGCGCGTTTCCATGAGCGCGGCGCGCTGGAGCGTGATGGGCGGCAGCCTCAACCTGCAAAACTTCGTTTGGGACAAAAAAACCGGCATCACCAGCAAAGGCAGTGCGCAAGGCCTGCACATCACCGAGTTGCAAAACTTCGTCAAAATCCCCGTCGAACACAACTTGGTACTCGGCGGCGATTGGGATTTGGCGTACAGCCAAAATGCCCGCGGCTACCTCAACATCAACCGCCAAAGCGGCGACATCATCCTGCCGAACAAAGACCCGAAAAAACAGATGCCCTTGGGTTTGAGCGCGCTCGCCCTGCGCACCCGTTTCCAAAACGGCCGCATCGACAGCACGCTTGAAGGCAATACCCGCTTCGGCAGCGTCAACGCCGATTTGGGCATCAGCCAGCAGTTCGGCAACAAAATCGCCAACGCGCCGGTGAGCGGCAAAATCAACCTCAACGTCCCCGACTTGGGCGCAATCAAAACCTTCCTGCCCGCTACCGCGCAAGGCATTACAGGTCGTCTGAACGCCGCCGCCACCATAGGCGGGCGCGTCGGTTCGCCCACCATCGCCGCCACCTTGAACGGTACCAGCAACTACGGCACAGCCGAAGGTACGGTCAACATCGGACAGGGCGCCAGCATGGACACCGCGCCTTTGAGCGGCAAACTCAACCTCAACGTCGCCGACCTCGAAGTCTTCCGCAACTTCCTGCCCGTCGGACAAACCGTCAAAGGTCGTCTGAATGCCGCCGTCAGCCTTGGCGGACGCGTCGGCGATCCCCAGCTTTCCGGTACGCTCAACGGCGAAAACCTCTACTACCGC